>JAJYJK010000107.1 GCA_021789555.1 Nitrospirota bacterium | reverse complement strand
GGCGGACTGCCTTATAGGAAGGCTGTCATGGCTACAGCCCACAAACTTATCAGGATTATTTTCTCTATGCTTTCTCATAAATCTAAATTCCAGCCTAAGGAGAATTCTTTATAGTTGACTCCTTTTTTAGTTGCCCGTCTCTTTTGTTTCTTTTTCCGTCATGCCCGGGGACAGTAATCGGGCATCCACCCCCGCCTCCGCGGAGGCAGGCTTTGACGGCAACCTGGATTCCCGCTTACTACATGCGGGAATGACGTCTAAAACCGCATGCTTCATGCCGCCGGCCTCTTGCCTTCTTTCAGCTCCGCCAGCGTCAGCCCATTCGTGTATTCGAAATGGCAGAAGTCGCCGAATCTGAAGGCCCCGCCCCAGCGGAGGCCCAGCGCCTCACCGAGCTTGCCTAATTCGAAGTAATCCGGGATTCCGTTTTTGTTGAAATCCGCTTTCCTGTCCCAGGTGGGCGTCTGCGTGCCGCGCCTTAAAAGGGCCACATCAAAGGCGCAGCCGAATTGATGGATGGACGTAAGGACCCTGGTGACGATCTTGTTTTCCGCCTCGGTGATTGGCGACAACCCGGCATCGCGGCGCAGCCTGTTCACCTCGCCAACCGTTTTTCGCCCCTGGGCGAATAACGCAAGCTGCTCGGCCTCCGTACGGAGGGTGCATGTGATCATGAACTCGATCCCTTTTTCCCTTGCCGCCGCCTGAAGCTGCAAAAATTTCTCCCGGACGACCGGCGCCAGACCGTTAATATCACGCATTATCTGATCCACACCCCTTTCAGTCCGCCGCCTTGAAGAAAGGAGGCCGGGCACTCAGCTACCCTGAGCGCCCGGCCCATCTGGAGGGAAGAAACGGGGGTGACTTGGCGGCGCGGAGCCGATATCAAAAAGCCCGCATCCGTGGGGAGGGAGTGAAGGGAAGCAATATGTAAAACTCCATACAACATGCATGGAGTTTAAAAGCAGGGGCAGGGACAAGTCCGCTGAAAGTGTTTAGAAAATCAGTTTAAAAAAGCAAAGGGCAGTTAATAGGCGAGATAAGGGCCTGCGCCAAGCGGGGAATCCGTCCCCTCTATCCCCATAAAGACGCTACGACCGAAATAAAACGGAAGCCCCCAGTCAAACGCGCTGGGATCCGGCGATGGACCGCCTATCTCCAAAAAGACCGCATTGGATGTGTTTTTGGTGAGGTTATCGAAGTTGCCTATCTGGAAGCTAACGATGTTTGTTGGTGTGTTCGTGAATCCTTCCTGAGTGGCTGAGAAAATTTTTGTGGAAGGAGGGCAGTACCATGATTGAGTGTCGGAGCAGACCACAATTGCCTTGTCCGGGAAGAAAAGCCCGTTGGAGCCGGTATCGGCAAAACTGCTTGTTAAGGAAACGCCGTTAAAAACCGTGATGAAATCACCAAATGAATCAAGCGGGAAGGTCTTGACCGCACCCGGCGTATTGTTTGATTTCGTGCCTATCCCGAGGATGAGACTGCCGCTAATGGATGGCGTGCCACCGGGCGCGACGGAGGGGAGCTCCATCAATACGCCGTTATTGTCCTCCGGCAGAGACGCCACCGGGTTCTGGATCTGGTTTTGAAGGGCCACCGCTGTTTGCGTACAAGTACCCGCATTGCAGGACCAGTACGGCCAGACGGTAAACTGATTAATATTTCCTTTATCTTCGCAAGCCGGCCCGCAGTCCTGCACAAAAGGGCCGACGCCCAGAATGCCGTTAAAGCCCGCCTCTGATGGGTTCAGATCGGGGTTCGTACAACTGGACGGTATGCCCGGGAAAGTCGAATCTATTACCTGGATGGGGACGGTTACGGCGGGCTCGCCACCAAGAATCACCTGGCCCGTTTCGACCGGCCCCCAGTCCGAAGAACCGTCCAGAAACGGCTGACATTCGGCAAGCTCGCCCCCCTGGCCGCTTTGCTCAGGGGTCAGGGAAAGGCCGTTTAAGGCTGACTTGAAAATCCTCAGGCCGAAGCTGGCGGTATCGAGGAGTATGCCGTCTATGGTCTGGCAGTTGGAGGCGCCCGGGGCGCAGACCGTTACGCTTACGCACGGCTCGTTAACATATGAGCCGCTCTGCAAGCAGAGCGGGCCATTAACGCTAACGGCGACCACATTATTTGTTCCACCCCCTCCGCCCCCGCTTGGGGCCAGGGCGCTGCTTCCTCCTCCCCCTCCTCCACCGCAGCCGGCGATGACAATAATATTCAAACAAATCAAGAGCGCCTTGCTATATGCCTTAACACTACCTGATCTCACTGGCGCTCACGCCTGCGGGCAACAGGGCCGGCACATAGGCCCGCCCGTGGATGTCTCTCATGTGCCCCCATTTTTCGACGACTATATTGTCAGTCTTGACCCGGAGCGGTCTTCTGCCATGCATACGCGGCATCTGACGCCTCGCCTCCCGGTACTCTCCCGCATAACCACCAAGGAGCTTGGTAAGATCAGGGCCTAAAACCCCGTTCCAGGCAACGCCGAAGACCACACCCTCGGGTGAAACGTATTCCCGGATTGTGATGGCAGCCGAGGTTATCTGATGGACGGTGTAGTTTCTCCGTGCCCTTACCGTCCGCCTGGCGCCCTGAAAAGCCGAGGCATCGCTTTTGATGGAATCGGAAGGTCCGCCAAGCGTGGCCAGGACAGGGGGCGCCGCCGCCAGGATTATCAAGGACAGTCCAAGTCCAAGTTTCAATGAATAAAAGAATTCATTTTTTCTCATGGCAAAATCCCCGGGGAATTATTGGCTTGAATCCTGTTAAAATTTTAATTTAAAAGGGAGCCTGGTGTAAAGATTTTTTAAATTGAGATTGTGCGATCTGGATTGTTGACACGCTCGATGACAGACAGGCTCGATGCGTGTGTAACAGCAAAATGATAATGTCCGGTATGAGCAAAGTAGAAATGTCCGGTTTCCGCAGTGCTATACTGCCCCTTTTAAGAAGGAGGCGGGATGGCGGAAAGGGACATTATCACGATGAGGCAGAAG
>JAJYJK010000053.1 GCA_021789555.1 Nitrospirota bacterium | reverse complement strand
AGTACTACAATTCTACGGCGGTTGGGGGACAGAGTGTTTGACCCAATGGCAAAAAATCCTTTAAAATCAGAGAGCGAGAGTGGCGGAACTGGCAGACGCGCTGGACTTAGGATCCAGTGGGGCAACCTGTAGGGGTTCAAATCCCCTCTCTCGCACCACCTTGAAAATCAAGTACTTGCAAGCTTTCATGATTTCTCAGTTGTCTCCGCTTTCTTTCCTTGTAACCGTATTTGTAACCGTCTGTAACTGCCTGGCCTCGATTTCACTTAGGAGATTGAGGACCTTTTCAGAGGCTTGTTTCAGGTCCGCTTCATTCACGATGTTATAGCGGTCGAATACGGCGCGGGTCTTATGGCCGGATATCTTCATAGCCACTCTTTCCGGCACTCCGGCCCGGACCATGTTCCTTACAGCCGTCCGCCGGAGGTCGTGAAACAAGCGGCCATCGTTCCCGGTTGCCGTGCAAGCAGTTTCCCATGCCTGCCGGAAGTCTATAATCTTGTGGCCCGCCCGGAAGAACACATGAGGGCATTCAGGGAAAAGGCTGTCCCGGAGATTCTTTTGCTTGAGAATGACTTGATAGAGTTCACCGGCCAGGTAGATAATACGGGCCTCGTCATTCTTTGTGGTCCCGGCCTCAAGCATGATCTTGCCCTCGATAAGGTCCACCTGGTTCCACTGCAAGGAAAGGATTTCTTCTTTCCTCATGCCGGTATGATAGCCCATAGTAAGGACCGGCTTTAAAGACTCCGGCAGGGCCTCTTTAAGCCTCAAATAATTGGCATGCTCAAAGTAGCCCGTCCTTACGTTGTTTTCCTTGAGCTTTGGGATATAGGGCATCCTGATGACCTTGGGCGGGGTCTGCCGCGCCCCCAGGGTGAACATGCGCTTGAGTGCGGCCATTTCGCGGTTTATAGTGGCGTTGCTTGCCTCGGCCTCTTGCCTGCCGATGATATATCTTTGAATCAGGCTTGAGGTTATATTGACCACCTTGTAACCTGAAAAGCAGGTGTTAAGGTGATCGAGGCTGTAGCCCACTCTTTCAATGGATTTCCTGCCGTTTAGCTTGTAATCGTTAAGCAGGTCTTTGGCAAGCTCATCATATTGTATCTTCTCAATTCTAAGCCCGGAAAACGTGCCTTCTTCTATCTGTCCTTCCCTGAGTTTAAGCAGCTTCTTGGCGTCCGTTTCCTTATCGGATTTCGCGCTTTCATAGAAGGGTTTTCCATTGCGATAATATTTAACCCAAAATATCTTGCCGCGCTTGTAAATCATTCCCATTACTTCTTCACCTTCCTTTCCGTTTTCGTTTCCATTTTCGTTTTCATGCCCTTTGGTTTTGAATCGTCCCCTTTCTTTTTCTCCAGGCACTCAAGGGCAAGGTGCAGGAATGGCGGTATGTCCCTCATATCCTTTTCCCATCTGTAAACGGTATTGGGTGCTACTCCAAGGGCTTTCGCAAGATCAACTTGAGAGTAGCCCTTGTCTTGTCTCCATTTGATAAGGTCTGAGGATTTCATGATGTAATCTACCATTGGTAGATAAAGTCTGTCAATGGGATTCCGCATGAGTCAATAGAGATTGCTTTTCTTGTTGTTCTCAATCCACCTGTCCAGATCGTGAAGGTCTAGAAATTTCCTCTTGCCATGCTGAATAAAAGGGATTGCCCCGGTCCGCGTCATTTCGGCAATAGTCCAGGGAGAACGGACAAGGTATAAGGCCGCTTCTTCCACGCTGTAAAGCCTTTTCTGGATTTTTGCCGATTGTGTTTTCACGGTTACAGTTCAGTTACACATACCTTAATTGTCTTTAAAAATCCGCAACTTAAGAGCCCGCGCTGGATTCTCTATCCTCTGCTTGTTGTCATGAAAGACAAGCCCCTGGACATCAAAGATCGTGTCATCGGCGGGCCTGCTACTCCGGGCAGGCATTGGCTTGAAGATTTCGGCAACCCTCAGAGCTATTGCCTCGATGTCCTGAGATTCAAGCTCAGTCTTCATGCGGTTCCTGGCCCCGCTTGCCAAATCGCGGTTTCAATGTGCGAGGGCCTGAGGCTTCCCCCTGTGAATCGGCCTTTTCTACACTTCTCAGCCGGAATGCAATCCGGCGGCCATGTTCCAGGTGAAAGCCGGTTTCGGCCTTCTTCTTTTCCCCAAGTTCCCTGAGACGCGCTGTTATAGGCCCCAGGGCCTTCGGCGCGGACGGTTCCGGCTTAGGCTGCCTCTCTTCTATCAGATCAGGCAGGACTATTTCGGCCCGGTCAAGCACTTTCTGAGGGATACTGCCTGTTTCCAGGTATTTCCGCAAGGTATGCCAGGAGCCGATACCCAGGGACTTTGCAAGCTCCTTAAGTGTCATTTTCGGTTTCAGGGTCTTGTTGAGATACCGGACCTTCTCGATAAACTCGCCGCTAAACATGACTTATCCCCCGGAGTGAGATTCCCAAGCCGGAAGTGAGACGGCGCGGGGAAGTCATGCTTCTTTTTTTCGGGCAGATCTGGTCTACAAACGGACAAATCATGAAAACAGCCCCCTTGCTGGTAATGCCGCTCTCTCCGGGTTTTCACCTGCTATTGCTTTTTCAGCCCGTTCCTGCCGGGCCTCAGGTGTCTTTGGATTGACTTCCCGGACTATTGCGCCGGGGAATGTCTGCTTAACCTCCTGAACGCGCCTGAGGTCCTCAGGGGCAGGCTTTTGAGCATGGAGCTTGTGTATCTCTCCCGCCGTATAGACGGGTTCTGAAACGCCTTCCAGAGCTTCCCGGTCGGCTTCGTCTTGGACAACCCAAAGGTAAGCGTCAAGAATACGGGAATAGATTTTTACGGCTGCTTTGAGGGATTCGATCTTGCCTTCATTCAAAAGCTTGATAGCAGCCTCTTTGGAAAGATTGACCACCTGCCCGACGGGTATATCGGTTTCCCCTTGAGCGCCTTTTACCTTTAGCGGGACCATTACAAGATATTTCATTCGATAGACTCCGCGTGCGTAAGGTCTATGACTTCGGTTTCGCCATGCTCACCGGCCCCGGTTTCGGGGTTCTCTCGGTCAAAGGTGTTCAAACTTTCAGAAAGATGCTCATCTTTCTTTATGAGTACCTTTGGGTTTTCTTGAGCATCTTTGGAAAGAGACCAGGCCCATGCGCCCTGATAGCCTTGCTTAATTACCGCAACCTCAAGCGCCTTTTTTGCCCGTCTAAGTGTCGCGTCTGCTATTCCTGCTTTTCGGGCCTGTTTTTGGATGTCCTGATAAGCCATAGGCCCCCCGGTCAAGGTCTCCGTCAAAAAGTCCTTGGCTTCATCAAGAGCGGACTTTTCTTCAGGGTCCGCAGGGATTGCCAGAAGGGTATCCGCAGTATGAGTTGAAGTCCCTCCCCATTCGATTTTTGAAGTTACAATGTCCCGGCCCTCGGAATTGATTACAACCTCTTTCAGCCAGTAGGAAAGGGCGGCGGGTTCCGCTGCCAGGTTATTCTTGATGCAAGCAAATATCCTTAGGCTTTCATCTCCCGGGTCTTTCGCCACAAGAAAAGCAGATCGGGCCTGCCCTATTATCCCAATCGAGCCGCCGCCCTTGTGAACGGCTTTGCCACCTTCGCCCTTAGTGAAGTGGCGGATAACGATTACCGCCATTTCAAGTTCTTCTGCAAGCTTCGCTAAAGGGGTCAAGGCACGTCTGATATCCTGGTCCCGGTAAGAATTGGTCTTGCCGTCCAGATGTGCCATTAGCGGGTCTATCAGTAAAATCCGGGCTTGCGCTCTCACACAGGCAGCCCGTATTTCATCAATATCTTCGACAGTGGGAAACCGGGGCTTGGCCTCATCATCCGGCACGGTTTGGAGAGAAGCGACCTTGCTAAGGTCCGCGCCGAGGGCCTCAAGTCTCGGCCTCAGCGTATCTGCTAAACCGTCCTCAAGCGCAATCAGGACGGCCCCGCCCTGAGGACAAGGCGTACCGTCAGGCATGGGCCGCCCGGTCGTAATCCGCGCTATGAGGTCAAGCCCGATAGAGGACTTTCCTAATCCAGGGTCCCCATCTATAATCGTAATTTTTCCAAGAGCGATACGCGCCGGCCAAAGCCATTTGACTGGTTCGGGTTTAACGGTATTTAGAAAGACCAGGCCGGGCATATCCTCTTTGCCCGATTCCCATGCTGAGGCTTGCTTGATAAGGTCGGCCAGGGCCGCTTTAGTACCGCCCTGGGCTATCCAGTCCGATACATCGCCCTTGACCGGCAGGCCGGGGAGTTCCACCACCTTTATGCTTTCAGCAATGCCGTTGAGGGCTTGGGCTACCTGGTGCGCGTGTTTCCGACCCGGTTCGTCATTATCCGGCAGGATGGCAACCCGCTTGCCATTGAAATGCTCATTATATTCAGGCCGCCATTTGCCCGCGCCCATCGGGTTACAAGTTGCGGTAAGACCAAGGGCCTTGAGGTTCAGGCAGTCCTTCTCTCCCTCACAGATTATGACGGATTTTGCCTTGAGAACTTCCGGTAGATTGAAGGGCACAATCCGGACACCTTCTTTAATGCTCCAAATCCAGCCGCCTTTGCCATCGGGCCGCCTCTGTTTGAAGTCCTTAGGCTCATAGCGGACAGTCTGGAAAAGAAGGTTTTCGGCCTCATCCTTGTAATCGTATTCGGCTTTGATTGCTTTTGATTCGGATGCAAGCCGTTCCTCTCGTGCCAGGGCCTCAAGAGCCGCTTTGAAATCCACCTCATGCCGGACCATATAGAAATCAAAGACGCTGCCTTTTTTATCGCAGCCGAAACAGTGAAAATCCCCAGTCTCAAGGTTTATTGAAAGGGAAGGATTCTTATCCTCATGGAAAGGGCATAGGGCCTGAGCTTGGTTATTCCCGTTTGCCTTGAGCGTTGAAAGCTCCCCGGCGTAATAAGCCCGGATATCGAGACGCGAAAGAATGTCCTGCTTATCCATTCCGGCCCCCGGATTTCAAAGCGAAGATGGCCGCCCGATAGCCTTTAAGCGCCCGGAGAAAATCGAGCACGCCTACTTGAGGATTACTGTAAAGCTCCTGTAGGGCCTGATCGAGGTCTTTCCCCTCGGCCAGAAATTCAACCTGCCCGGTCTCTGGATTTCTTTGCGGACTGATCTTAAAGGGCTTGCCGCGCGCTTCAAAGAAGGCGGGTATTGCGGGGTCTGAATATATACGTCTTTCTAACGCCTTTCGTTTCTCCAATTTGTTTCATTTCCTTTCTCTGGGCTTCATGCGCCCATGGGAAAGCATAAACAAATAACAGGGGGCTTAGGAGGGAGATAAGTACAGGTTTTTTAGGTGGGTTTCACGGGGAGTTTTCTCCCTGATTTTCAGTGTGGGTTACGCGAGCGGATCGATCTCCCCTTTTTCGAGAACAAATTTTTTATAGGTATCGTATCTTTTTTTTAGATTCTCTTTATTTACATGTTTACCTGGTTCAATCTCTCTAACGATCTGCTCGATGCTAGCCCAAGTGATTTTGCTACCGCTAGCCCTCCGGAGTATTTCATTGTCCTCTAAGGACCGAAAAGTAAGCTCTTCAAAGCGGGGTACATGAGAGAGGGCAAGATTCCATACAAGATTTTCAAATGCGTTATCCCTGGGTCTATGGGAAGGCTTTTCCTGTTTCCGATCATAAATATGCCAAGCAAGCATGTAAGGGCTTTTGCTTACGGCCGTTGAGAGAATATCTGTCACATGCTGTATGTCTTCTTCACTTATCAGCCCTTTTGTCTTCAAGGAATCCAAATGCTTCCTTATTTCGCGCATCTCCTTATTGGAATCCGGCCTTGGACAGTCTGGATTGACCGAAGGCTTTTTCCGAAGAGTGTAGTAATGGGTCAATATGTCTCTCATTCCCCATTTAAACCGTCCCATAAGATTTAGCTCTTGCGCCCTGATCTGTTTTTTGGTTATGCCTAGACGTTTCCTTTCTGTTTCTATAAACCGTTCTGCAAGTCTGCGGTAAGCGGCGGTTCTCTCTATAAGCTTGAGTTTTTCATCTGCTTTCTTAACGGGGCTACTCCATGTCGGAGGGAAAAGGGACCATGCTTTATCGAATGCTTCATCGGGAATGCGCTTTTTCTTTACCATGCCGTATCCTTCGGCTCTCCAAGGTTCTCAGGGGCCGGGCCGTGGAGTGCGGCCTTTTCGGGAGCTACCCTAGCCCCTGAAAAAATATATTTTTTTCAAACGGCTATTTTGCGGCATTCATAATTGCTCCGTCTGAATTCCAATCGCTTGTGGTAGAGTTGAAAATGCTCCCCTGTACCCAGTATGCGGAAGTATTATCCAAAGCTATTGCCCCAGGGTTGCCAGGGTTGTCCAAACGGATAGCGATAATCGAGGTATTCCCGCCACCAACCGGAATCTTTTTCAAGGTCCCGCCATCTGCTGTCTCAGTCCAGTAGATATTCACGCCATCTGTGGCAAGGGGTTGAGTACCGTTCATGTCTGTTACAAGTTCAATAGGAGTGCCACCGGATGTCGGAATCTTGTCAAGCGTGCCCCATGCGCTCCAATAATAGATATATCCATTGGTTGTGTCCAAAGCGATATTTTGCGAATCGCTCAAACCGGAAACAAGCGTTGTCACCGTTCCCCCCGCTATAGGGACGCTTTTTATTGCGCCCGCGCCGCCAATGAAATTCGCCTCTTCCGTCCAATAGACATTCTTTGAATCGACAGCGATTGTTTGCGGACCGTCGAGCCCTGCCGCAAGCACTGTGGGGGTTCCATTGATTGCATTTTTAGAAATTTCATCAATCGTCCCGTCGCTATTTCGCTCCCCGGTGTTGTTGTTCCACGTTCCCAACTCCGTGAAATAGACGTTCGACGAATCGACGGCTACATACTCCGGAGGACTATTTAGGTTCGATGCTAGAGTCGTTACCGTGTAAGGGGGAGCAATCATAACTTTTTTGAGGTCGTATCCGTTTTCTTCAGTGAAATATACATAATTGGAATCAACTGCTATTCCGAAAGGATTTTTCAGGCCGGTTGCAAGCGTTATCGGCGTCCCTCCCGCTTTGGGCATCATTTTTAAGCGTCCGTCCACGCCCGTTGAATTTGTAAGCTCCGTCCAATAAAAATTATTCTCATCTACTGCAACTTGCTGGGGGGCGTAAAGAGAAGATGCGAGAGGAGTATTATCTGTATATGCGGCGTGCGTCTTAAATGTGTTATCACTTCCGTACCATGTACCATCGGAATTCTTTGTTACAAAGCGAAAATGGTAAGTCGTTCCGGGCATTAATCCGGAGGAAATGCTCAAGGAAACATTCACGTATCCCAAATCTTCAAAAAAATTTGCGCTTGTGGTAGAGCCATAATTAGTATCCGGCCCGTATTCAAAATAGACTTCTGTCGTATAGCCGGATGGATTTGTAAAATTTCCCGTAAGCGTTGCGAACGTGTCGGCCACGTTCACAGCGTTTCTGGTTGATGGAGTGGTATAACCCGCCGGTTGCTGGGCAGATTGTGAGCTTACATTCGAAGTTGACGATCCGCCGTTGCCCCCGCAAGAGACAATCCCAAAAAGAAGAATTAAAATTAATGCCTTAAAAATATGGGAAAGCCCGGAATTCTTGCTCTTTTTCATTTTCTTTCCCCTCCTTTTCGCGTTCATAATAGCATTTCCGTAAAAAGGAAGACCATCCCTTTCGAAAAATTGGGTCTATTATAGGCTATGCTTCAATAAATTTCATAGACAATAGGCTATTAATTTCTCTGCCCCGTTTTCCTTATGCTTTCCTCATGAAAACAAACGATTTTTTATTGTTAATCGGGGAAAGATTAAGGCGTATGCGGAAAACCGGGAAGATTTCACAAGAGAAGCTTGCCGAATTATCGGGGCTCCATCCCACTTTCATTTCAGATATCGAGCGCGGAAAAAGCAATGCCGGAATCCTTACTTATTATCATGTAGCAAAGGCATTGGATATACCCCTTTCCGAGCTTATAAAAATGCCCGCCGGTAAAATAGACAAAAAAACGGAAGCTCAGATCGCTGAAATGGCAATGCTTGTACGGAAATTGCCAAAATCAAAACAGATCATCTTCTTTTCCGTTTTAAAGGGTTTGCTAACTGGACTTGAAAGCATTGAAAGTAAATAGGGCCTGAGTTGCCCCAGGCCCCGGCCTCAATCCCTATCTCTGTTTGCAAGCTTTTCTTTGTAACTGTTTTGTAACCCTGATACCCAATTCCGGACAATTTCCCGCAACCATACGCAATAATAGCTACATTTCCGGCCTTTCCGTAATAGGGTTTTTATTATGGAAAATCATTGGGTTGCGTGATAAAATAAATCGGCCTTGGAAATTGCGGGATAACTTAGGATCCAGTGGGGCAACCCGTGGGGGTTCAAATCCCCCCCCTCGCACCATCTTATAAATCAATTGGTTTTGCCGCTTTGCCGGGGACCATTAAGGAAGAGCAGGATAGGCCATGCCGGTCAGATACAAAAGACATCGAGGGAGGAGAAAATTATCCCTCCGGCCCTGAACAGCGTAAATAAGGGCCAAAAAACGGCGGAAACAGGAATGCGCAATGCCCTTATGCCTCGGCAGAAAATTTAGGAAATGTTGCGTCAAATGGGAAGCCGTCCTCTTCCGGCAAATGTCTTTCCTGGCCTGTTCGGAAAACAGGCCGCACCCCGCAGTGAGGAACGATAACACCTTGCCGCTTGTTGTCAGCCGCTTGATGACTGCGCGCGGGGCGCGCAGCCTGGGGCAGGGCGCACTGGTTGCTGCCTTCACCCTTTACCTTCATGCCCTCGGGTGGACGGCCCCTGAAATCGGCGCCACGCTTTCCGCGGCCCTGCTTGCCGGCGCAGTGCTCACAATGGCCGTGGGCCCATTGAGTGACCGGCGAGGCCGAAGGCGCTTCCTGCTCATATATGAGGCCCTTCAGGCCGGTGCGGCCCTATTGGCCTTGATTACCGCCTGGCCGACGGCGCTTGTTCTTGCCGCTATCGCCGGCGGGTTCGGCCGTGGGGCAAACGGCAGCGCCGGGCCGTTTGCCCCGCTAGAGCAGGCCTGGGTTGCGCAGGCGCTGCCTGCGGAAAAGCGCGGGACAATTTTCAGTGTCAATGCCGCCATCGGTTTTATTGGCATGGCCCTCGGGGCGCTGCTTGCGGGGGGCGTTCAGCTTCTCATCGGACCTTTGGGTCCAGTGCTCGCTTACCGTCCGCTGTTCCTGCTTTCCCTGGCCGGTTCGGTCTCGGCCTTCGTGCTCATCGCCGGCCTGCATGAGCCGCCTTCGGCGCGGCAATCATCCGTCCGCCCGGCAAGTCCGGAAAGGCTCGGCGAAAACCGCATGCTGGCGCGCCTGGTGATCGCCAACACCCTTAATGGGCTGGGCATTGGCATGATCGCTCCGCTCATCGCCTATTGGTTCGCGCTTCGCTTTCAGCATGGTCCGGGGACCATCGGCCCGGCGCTTGCGGCAAGCTTTGTTTTGGGCGCGATAGGTTCGGTTGCCGTTGCCCGGGTGGCATCGCGGTACGGGTTGATCCGGCCCGTGATCGTAATGCGAGGCATGGGACTGGTCCTGCTGACTATGGTCCCGCTCGTGCCGGCAT
This sequence comes from Nitrospirota bacterium, assembly GCA_021789555.1. Taxonomy (GTDB): domain Bacteria; phylum Nitrospirota; class Thermodesulfovibrionia; order Thermodesulfovibrionales; family JdFR-88; genus JAJYGJ01. Next base: position 5,522 of record JAJYJK010000053.1, on the reverse strand, counting down.
TCGGCATCTCGGCGGCTTTATATGCGCTGCGGACAGGGTTTAACCAGGGGACGTCGGGCGTGCGCCAGGCGCTTGTGGTGGGTCTTACCCGCGACCGGCGGGGGTTGGCGGCCAGCTTGCAGAATGTATCGATCCAGATTCCCCGCGCAGTGGGGCCGTTGGTCTCCGGGTTAATGCTGCATGAGGGGATGCTGAGAACGCCTTTTTTCATAGCTGCCGCCCTGCAGATGGCCTACCTGGTGCTCTATGCATGGTTCTTTCGCGGGTATGCGGCGGGATAGAGACCGTTCATCACGCATACAGTTTAAGCAGCAATTTCACAGCTACTGCCAGCAGGATCACGGCGAACATCTGCTTTATCCATTTTGCCTTCATCTTCTCTTTCATCACTTTTGCGCCGGCCTGGGACCCGATTAGTACTGCTATCGCCGAGAAAAACATCAGGGGCCAGTTGAAATGGCCCTGTGCCAGATGGCCTGTAAGCCCCGCAAATGACGAAAAGATCACGACAAAAGAACTCGTGGCCGCGGCTTTTTTTGTGGGATATCCCATCGCGAGCATCAGGGGCATGAACAGGAATCCGCCGCCTACGCCCAGGAGGCCGGCTATCATTCCGATAAAAAAACCGCCTGACCCTATCAGCAGAAAACGGCCCCTGGCCTCCATCCTTACGGGCTGTTCCGTGCTGTCTGCCGTAAAGAGCATCCTCCCCCCAACAAAAATCATGGCGATCGCAAAAAGAAGAAGCAGCACCCTGGTGGGGACCATCTCTGTGAGATAGGCGCCCACGGGTGCACCGAGAAACGAAGAAACAATAAGCGGGACTGCCCCTCTTACATCCACCATTTTAGACCTCAGGTAAACCGAGGCCGCCGATATCGTGGAGATCATATTGAGAAGAAGGCCGGTGGGGATCGCTACCGTTTTGAAATCAAAGCCCAGCATATGAAACAACGGCACATACAGCATCGATCCGCCCAAACCGAGCATTGAGAAGATAAAGGCCAGGATGAGGATCATGCCTGAAGCAAAGGCAATTATCATTTCGCTTCCCTTTAAGGGAAAGGCCTTGGCGGAAATAAGGTCTCTTTATTTGTCACGATAATAAGAAACCTCCGGTTAACCCGCATATCCCGAGCAGGGGATGCAGACCAGTTTGCCGCCTGCGGTGATCCTCAGTTTATCGACGAATGCCAGTTCGCCGCAGTCCTCGCACCGTCTTGCGTCGAATATGCCTTTTTTCTGCCTGACGTCCGCCATCCTGATTTCGCCTGCGTCCAGAAACTCCTCCTCCGGTATGGCAAGCACCCTCTCCACCAAAGGGCCGGTTATCTCCGGCGGGATGTCCTGCGGCGGCACGCCTTTCTTTCTTTCCTGAACAAAGGGAGAACTGAGCGCCTTTTCGAAAAAATCCGGCTTCAGAGAAACCCTCACCGCGCGGCCAGATTGTACGTCGATCAAAGTGAACGCCATCTTGTGGTAATAAAGTTTTCGAATATTGGCTTTGCCGTAAGTGCACCCGGTGGCGGCCATGATGCCGTCAACAAAACATCCCGCGGCATGTCCTTTGCCCGTTTCGGCTTCAACCAACAGTTCCTTGTCCTTTGACCTCTCCACGCCAAGGATGCGCATCGCCGCGAGCCCGGCCCTAAGCCCCATCGGCATGGCGGGGCATTTGTGCCCATGGAACTGCAGCGCCATATCATAATATTCTCTGAATTCCTTCATCTCAAGACCTCCTTTTGGCAATTTATGAAACATGGGGAGCCAGGGAATTTTCCGGGCCGTTTTTCAAAAAAAAGCCTGCCGCCCTCCGTTTCTATCTATAAAACTTATTTTATTAAAAATTTTTGACATTTAAAAATATGACTTAATAAATTAATGGACTTTAATTGTATATAAACTTTTTTTGATTTATTGTCAAGAGAAAATGGCTTTTTGTGTTCGGAAAGAGGGCAGGTTCCCCGCCGGTCCGGGTGCCCCTCCGGTCAACGAAATCCGGGATGGCCTGAGAAAGCCGCTTCCGAAAGCGCCCTGTTCCCTGCTCCTGCGCTCGTTTCATTGACAACCACGATGGGTAAGAGTAGATTTTTTATGGAGGGAGCTTGGCCAATAAACTTTTTCCCCGGACTCTTTTTTTGCGGTTCAGGGCGCCACGAATTATTTAAATCTCCGCAGCAATCATGGATGGTTCATCAGATGAACGCAAAGGGGGCCGTCCGTATGCACGTTCACGGAGACGGAAAGTGGCGAAATGAAAATCCTGCTAGCGGTGGACGGTTCTGAACATTCGGAAGACGCGGCCAGGTTTTTGACCCTTTTAGATCTGGGCCCCGATGACGAAATAACCGTTTTTCATGCCTTGCACTGGAGCCATTTCCTCTACAATGAAAACTCCTACCGGCAAGCCATAAAAGAGCTTAAGAAATTGTTTGCTCCCCGCATCATTGATGCCATATTGAACATTCTCAAACCCGTCAGGGCAAAGATCAGCACGGCGATGGTAGAGGGCCCGGCCAGGCAGGCAATTATTGAAAAAGCGGCGGAGGCCGGAATGGACCTGATAGTCATGGGCGCAAGGGGAACGACCGGCATTGAATCGCTCCTGCTTGGGAGCGTCACCAGGGCCGTCGCTGCCAAATCAATGGTGCCGGTCCTCGTCACAAAGCCGGCGGCGTCATGCGGGGAGGAAAAAATGAAAATACTATTTGCCACTGACGGCTCGGAGTTTTCAATTTCCACCCAGGAACTTTTGTCTTCGATCCCATTCCCCGGCAATTCGGAAGTTACCATACTGAACGTAATAGAGCCGGCCTTTATGGATATGTATATACCCGCTACTGTCGATCCTGAAATCAACGACAGGTTTATCAGAATCATGGATGAGGTCAACAAATCCGGACGCCTGAGGTCCGGCAGGATTGTTGAGCAGGCACGGGATTATCTGAGCAGGAAATTTGTTAATATACGCGTTTTGTCTGAGGAGGGGACCCCGGCTGCCCGGATTCTGGAGGAATCCGATAATCTGAAGGCCGGCCTGATAGCTGCCGGATGCCGCGGATTGACCGGGCTAACGGGGATGATGGGCAGCGTATCAAGAAATATACTTTCGCATTCAAAATGCCCTGTTTTGATCGGGAAGATGTGCGGGGATTAAGCCATGGTGTTCGCCCGGTCCGGAAAAATATATCCTGGATGAACCCTCTTACTTGCCAGATAGAAGCGATAAGGAGCGCCATGATAATGGGCGGCCGGAGCGCATTCGGGACCGGCCCCGTTTTTTGCGTTATGCTGGCAGTTCTGGCAGCGCTTGTGGCAGCGGCAACAAGGCTGTACCCGAATATACTGAATTGAATACCGCCTTTGCTGCCGGCCAGGACATCAGCCTGCCCGCGTCAACCTCCCGTCATTAATGGGCCGTCTTTATCAATCCGCCCGCCTCTATTGATCTGCCCGCTGTTATTGATCAGGGTGTATCTTTGTGAATTTGGTCCCCTTGATGGACACGCCCCCCATTAATCCCTGCTGGCCGAAGATGAAACCGGCAATAGGGTGCTGGCTCCGCAGCGTCTCAACGGAGGCTTCCGCGCCTTTGTTGATAACGGTTATCTCCGCATCAACCCCCGCCTCCCAATTCTCACTGTGCATGAACTTGTTGAGCACATCGTCCGTCATGAACAGGATGACCATGTCGTACTTCTGGGCCCCGAGCTGCCATCCCACGGAACCTCCGGCGATGCTGTAGTAGCCGGCTATCTTGCCGCCTACCATCAACGCCCCCTGGCCGTATTGGCCCCCGAAAACAAAAGCGGCTTTGACGATGCCCGGCATGACGAGCACTCCCTTGGCGCCTTTCAGATACGCCGTGCCTCCCTTTACCGTCTTTTTGAAACGGCCCATAGCCGCCCTGGCGCTGGCATCTATCTCCCCTTTGGTCTTCGCGTATGACGTGCCCGATAAAATGGAAAACATGCAGGTCAAGCACAGGCACAAAGCCAGGACCGAAGCCCGCTCACGCATCCGCCCGCCGATCGTCCGATTGTTCATTTTCATGATTTTTCATTCTCCATTTTTTGTTTATAGAAAATCCAAGCCTTAAAACCGGGCCGCTTGAAACAAGTATATACGATTTTGACTTTGCCGTTGTTTGAAAATAGAATCTGCAAAGGGGCGGGTGATTGCTGTCACTGACAAGGTATTTGCAAACTTCTAAAATGTGAGGATAATCGAAAAAGAAATTTCGTCGCAAAGGGGGACATCTATGAAATCGGGGAAAATCATGTCTTTAGGGATTCTTTTTGCAGTTCTTGCCGCAGGGTTCTGGCTGACCAGCTGCGGGGGAGGCGGGTCGTCTTCATCGGCCTCAACGGGCTCCGTAGGCCTGTTCATGACCGATGACGCATCTTCCTATAAGAGCGTGATCGCGATAATAAATTCTGTGACTTTCCTCAACACCGGCAACGGAGACTCATGCACCGTCTTTCCTAATTCGGCGAACTCCGGCCCTGCCACCATGGACCTTTCAAATCTCTCAAACGTAGTGGCGCTTATAGGCACGGGCAACTCTGCCCAGCCGAATCCTTCAACAGGGTGAAAGTCGTGTTCAGCAATGCGGTGGGGCTTACCGATTCGAGCGGCACCAGCGCCGGATGCGCATTTACGGGTTTCAGCCAGGGGCAGCCCGCGCCGGACACTCTTTCCTGCAGCGGGGACAACTGCACCATGGAGGTAAACGGCGCGGTAAACGTGCTTGCCAACCAGGACAACAGGGTAGGTCTCGATTTTGTCCTCAAGAACTTCACTGTGACCGGGTTCAATACGCCCAGCTGTTCTGCGACGATGAGGGTAAGCCCGCTTAACGCTTCTCAAATGGACCAGAAGACAGGTTTCTTCTCCGGCGTGAGCGGAATGATCTCCAGCGCCGTCGATAACACCGTGACGATAAACACGGGGACGAGGTCTTTCATAATAAACGCCACGGCAGGAGGGGCCGGCTTTTCCGGGTTCATGCAGTTTGCAAAGACAAACGGCTTCCCGGCGCTGGCCAACTGCGCGGGTTTTGACTTTGGCGCGGGCAGTTGCCAGTCCACCCAGGTGATGGCTACAGTCAGCGGGACGGTTTCCAACCTTGGCTCATCGGGCGCCAATTCAACATTTGCGCTTGCGTTCAAGAACGGCACAATAAATGTCAGCGTTCCCGCCGCTCAGGTGGACGGCGCGCTGGAAAACGGCGGATTGGCCATTGTAAAGCTTATATCCCAGACCGGGGTAAACTCGTTTACGGCCGCCCAGGCGGAGAGCCTGTCCGGTATGGGCGCAATGGGCACCCCGATGAATAACGGCATCCCGGGCGGCGGAATGCCCATGATGTAAAAAAAGGCAAAAGGTAAAAAATTTGGCTCTTCAGGGTTCTGTGTGGGTACAAAGGGGTTGAAATGAGGATCTGATATCCGTCAATCTATCCTTCAAACGATTTTTTGGAGGGATGGCGGATGCAGGACAAAGAGCTTTACCGGCAGTTG
>JAJYJK010000052.1 GCA_021789555.1 Nitrospirota bacterium | reverse complement strand
CTCACAGAGGAGCTTGAGGAGACGGTGAAAATTCTCGACCTGCAGGACCTTAAAAGGGCGCGGGATTTCATTCGGGAGCGCATCGCGGATTTCAATGAGGGGCGCACAGCGCCATGAGGCTTGTGATTCGGGCTGACGCCACCGCCCAAATGGGCACCGGGCACCTCATGCGGTGTCTTGCGCTCGGCCAGGCATGGAAGGACAGGGGCGGGGAGGTGTCCGTGATCACGAAGTGCAGCAATCAGGGCTTGCTCGAAAAGATCAACCAGGAAGATTTTAATCTCCATTATTTTGAACCCCTGACGTCCGAAGCGGATATAGAGTTCACCGGAAAACTTGTTCATTCGCATCCCGGTTCCTGGGTAGCCCTGGATAGCCCTTTTTTTGATTCCCTTTATCAAAAAAGTCTTAAAGAGGCCGGGTGCAACATAATTTCCATAGACGATATGGCAAGGCTGCCCCATTACTGGGCGGATATAATAATTAATCAAAACCTGCACGGAGAAGATATGTCCTATTCCTGCGAACCCTATACACGGGTCCTTGCAGGCACGGATTACGTTATACTGAGGCGGCAATTCCTCTGTTTCAGAGGAATCCCAAAGCAGATATTCGACAAAGCAGAAAGAATACTTGTCATGATGGGGGGAAGCGACCCGGAAAATATCACAGGGCGCATCCTTTCCGCTTTATCAAACTCTGAAATATCCGGTTTAAATTTTACCGTCGTTGCGGGCGCGGCCAACACTTATATTGAAGAGATTAAGGCCATAATCGGCGAAAGAAATATGAATGCCCGGCTAATTCAAGACGCGCCAAACGTGCCCGAGCTCATGGGATGGGCCGATATGGCAATCACTTCGGGAGGCACGACTGTATGGGAACTTGCTTTCATGGGCGTACCGAGCATAGTCATAACGACGGCGCCCATAGAGGAATACCTTGTGTCGGGACTTCAAAAAAAGGGCCTTTTCTGGACTGCCGGCTGGTTTGCGCCGGAGAGGCTTGTTCCGGTTCTCTTGTCCGTTATGAATGACGGGATGGCCCGCAACGAGATGAGCCTTAAAGCAAGATCCCTGGTCGACGGTTTTGGCTGCGAAAGAATACTGAAAACTATTTTTAAGGAGAGCTGATGGGAACACTGGAAGGCAAAAGAGTTCTGGTCACTGGGGGATCGGGGGTCATAGGACGGGAGCTTTTACAACGTCTTGCCTCAAAAGGCGCCAGGGTACTCTCGGCAGACAGGCTGCCGCTGCCCTTCGCGATTGAAGGGGCGGCCAGTTTGCAGATGGACCTGGCGGACCACAATTTAAAAGAGTTGGCTGATTTTGACCCCCAGATAATCTTCCACTTGGCGGCCGCCTTTGAGAGGTCCGAGGAAACCCCGGATTTCTGGCCCGTCAATTGGCACGACAATATCCTCCTTAGCCACAGGATGGTCGAGCTTGCCTCGAAACTGCCGAACCTTGAGTCCTTTATCTTTGCTTCCAGTTATCTCGTATATGCCCCGGACCTTTACCTTTCATCCGAATACGGGCAAATCCGTCTTTTAAAGGAGAGCGACCCGAAAGCGCCGCGGAACCTTTGCGGGGCTGCCAAGTTCTATACGGAATCGGAATTGCAGTTTCTAAAGACTTATTTGAAGCCATCCGTCCGCGTCGTAAATGCGCGCATATATAGGGTATATGGCCGGGGCTCAAAAGACGTTATCTCCAGGTGGGTGCGGGCGGCCCTATCGGGGTGGAAGATAGAACTTTACAACAAACAAAACAAATTCGATTACATTTTCGCGGGCGAAGTAGCTGAGGGGCTGGTAAATCTCTGCGAGTCCCAAAAAGCGGAGGGCGCCGTGAATCTGGCCTCAGGGCGGGCAAGGGCGGTGGAAGAGGTAATCAGCATCATAAACCGGGTGTTGCCCGGAAATAAATTTGAAGTCCTGGACACGGGAAGCAGGCAAAGGTTTGAATCCAGTTGCGCCGATTTATCGAGACTGGTTGAGTTTACAGGCTGGAAACCGGCCGTTCACCTGGAAACAGGTATTAAGCTGATAGCTGATTACGAAAGCGGGCCGAAGGGATCGGTGATTTCTTGAGAAAAACTTACAGGAATTAGTAAGATATTAATAATTTACTTTATTAAATCGGTATTTTATGGATAAAAAGAAATTCAAGGTTATTAAAGACCCCGTTCATGGCTATAAAAGGCTTGATCCTATTCCTGACGAATCCTACATTTCAGATTTTTATCAAAACAGATATTATGCCTTGATTCAGAAGGGGGGACGTGCGCCCCTCTTAAGGAAACTGATGTCCGGCGGGACGGTGGCGGCAAAAGAACGCCAGTGGCTTTGCTCCACTTTATATGCCGACATACTGGCAGTCCTGGAACGGCAGGAATTGGCCCCCAAACAATTAATAGATGTCGGCTGCGGGACCGGCGATCTGATTGATCTCATGAACCGGAGCGGCTGGGAGTCAATCGGCTTGGAACTGGCTATCGACAGCGCGGAGATCGCCAGGGAAAAGGGCTTGAGAGTTTACAACCTCGGCATTGAGGAATTTTTATCGAAAAAACCTGAATGCGTTTCTTCTTTCAGCGCGGTAACTTTATTGAACGTGCTTGAACATGTCCCCAGCCCCGTTGAACTGCTAATTTCGGCAAAAAAATTGTTGGCGAATTCCGGCATACTGGTGATTAATGTTCCCAATGATTTTAACGAGCTTCAGCTTAGCGCGCGGGGAATTAATAAAAAGGACCCATGGTGGATAGCCATACCCGATCATATCAATTATTTCTCCTTTGATACGCTGGGCTCCTTTCTTGATCAGATGGGATTTCAGACCATTTACAGCCAGAGCGATTTCCCGATGGAGCTTTTTTTATTGATGGGGGACGATTATATCGGAGACCCGGAGCTTGGCGGCGCGTGTCATCAAAAAAGGGTAAACTTTGAAATGGCAATATCCGGCGATGTCAGACGGCGGATCTATCGCGCCTTGGCTGAAGCCAAAGCTGGGCGTTCCTGCCTGATGTTCGCAAAGCTTAAAAGTCATTGATGCGAGGAAGAAAAACCTCAAACCCGGAGCTTAACGTCCTGGTCACTAGTATATCGAGGAAGGTCCCCCTGCTAAAATCACTCGGGAAGGCATGCCAAAGAATCACAGACCGTGCGAGGCTCTTTGGCGCCGACGCCGACCCTGGCTGCATAGGCCGATATTTTGTCGATTCCTTCTGGCAGATGCCCCCCATAAACGCGCTTAGCGCGGAGCGGTTCATAAGCTTCTGCGAGAGAAACAAAATTTCATATATCATACCCACCCGCGACGGAGAACTTCTCTATTTTGCAAGGCATAAAGAAAGACTCCTACGGGAAGGCATACATGTAATGATCTCCGATTATGAGGCCGCCCATGCCTGCCTGGACAAGCTCCTCTTTTATGAAACCGCCGGCAAGCTTGGTTTTCCCGTTATTGCTACCGCAAAAAACCTGGAAGAGGTAAGTTGCGATTCCTGCGTCGTTAAAGAGAGGTTCGGAGCGGGTTCCAGCAACATGGGCCTGAATCTATCCAGGGCCCAGGCGATGGACTATGCGCAAAAACTTGAAAATCCGATCTTTCAACCCATGATTTTTGGAAAGGAAATAAGCGCCGACCTTTATGTAGACCTTAACAACAGGACCAAAGGCGTAGTCTGCCGGTATAGAGAGCTGGTTGTTAATGGAGAATCGCAAATCACACTGACGTTCAGGGACGCCCGTCTCGAAAAAATGTGTGAGGATTTTGGGGAGCGGCTGAAATTTTACGGGCATATCGTATTACAGATAATTATTGATGGAAAAAACGATTTCCATATCATAGAGGCCAATACCAGATTTGGCGGCGCATCCACTCTCAGTGTCGAAGCCGGTCTGGATTCCTTTTACTGGTTTTTACTTGAATCACGGGGCGAAGATTTAAAAAAATATCCTTTTTTGCGACCGAAAAAAGAAAAAAAGCTTGTCCGCCATGCGGAAGACCTGGTTATTTGAATGGTGCTAGTTTTCGATCTCGATGATACCCTTTATGATGAGTTGAGCTTTGTCAGAAGCGGTTTTAAGGCCGTCGCCGGTTATTTGGCGGAAAACTATCGTCTTCCAGGCGAAAAGCTTTTTTCATTCATGCTCTGCCGGTTGAAAATTAAAAGGCAGTTCATATTTGACGATACGTTGAGGGAATTCGGGATTTTTACCAGAAGGAACGTCCAAAAGTGCGTATCTATATATCGAGGGCATAAACCGGATATACGGCTTTATCCTGAGGCCGACCGGTTTTTAAAAAGCTTCAAAGACTTGCCAAAATACATAGTTACCGACGGGAATAAACTGGTCCAGCAAAACAAGCTTGATGCCTTGCGGCTTGGCGGCAGGGTCGACTACTGCTATTTGACATACCGCTATGGCTTGAAAAGGGCAAAACCCTCTCCGTATTGTTTTTTTAAAGTTTGCGAAAGAGAGCGGGTTGAGCCGACAGGCGTGATTTATATCGCGGACAATCCAAACAAGGATTTTGTAGGCATTAAACCTCATGGGTTCAAAACGCTCAGGGTTAGAAAAGGCCAGTTCCATGAAATAAGGAAAACGGATGAGTTTGAGGCTGATTTTCAGATAGATTCACTGCGCGATTTGACATTGCCCCTGTTGAGGAAAATTTTTGGAAACCGGGAGACTGCAAAATGAGAGAAATCCGGATTGGCAATAGCGTAATCGGCAAAGACAGCCCCGTCTTCCTCATCGCCGAGATGTCCGCAAACCACAACCAGAGCTTCGAGGACGCGGTGGCGATTATCAGGGCCGCGAAGGAGGCCGGCGCGGACGCCGTAAAACTCCAGACCTACACGCCGGACACCATTACCATCGACTCCGACAAGCAATACTTCAGGATTAAAGGCGGGCTCTGGGACGGGGAGAACCTCTACAATCTCTACAAGAAGGCATATACCCCGTGGGAGTGGCAGCCAAAACTTAAGAAGATCGCCGATGAGCTTGGCATAATCCTCTTTTCCACCCCATTCGACAAAACGGCCGTGGACTTTCTTGAGGAAATGAACGTTCCCGCCTATAAAGTGGCCTCTTTCGAGCTTGTGGACCTTCCCCTTATAGAATACATAGCGACGAAAGGGAAACCCGTCATCATGTCTGTGGGCATGGCCACCTTAGGGGAGATAGAGGAGGCGGTAAACGCCGCTAGAAACGCTGGGGCGGAACAAATAGCCCTTTTAAAATGCACCAGCGCATATCCGGCCCCGCCGCAGGAGATTAATTTAAAGACGATACCGCATCTGGCGCGCGCGTTCGATGTGGTCGCCGGGCTTTCGGACCACACGACGGGCATAGCCGTGCCGGTGGCCTCCGTTTCGCTCGGGGCGAAAATCATAGAGAAGCATTTCACGCTATCCCGGGCCAGAGGGGGGCCGGACGCGGCCTTCTCGCTGGAGCCCGCGGAGTTCAAGGCGATGGCGGAGGCCATAAGGACGGCGGAAAAGGCAATCGGAAAAGTCCATTACGGGCTCACTGCCGCCGAGGAGCAAGGCAGGAGCTTCCGCCGCTCGCTATTTGCCGTAAAGGACATTAAACGGGGCGAAATATTTACCGAAGACAACGTGCGGTCCATAAGGCCGGGGCAGGGTCTTCCCCCAAAATACATTAAAAAGATATTGGGGAAAAAGGCCGCCAGGGACATAGAAAAAGGCACCCCCATTGATTGGGACATGGTTGGATGAAACCCATGGTAAACCGGGCGCTGAGGCGCGCGGTGATGCTGGCCCAGGAAAGCGACCTTTTTTCGGGAGTAAAACCATTCCTTAAATCCGTGCTTCTGGAGGGGACGCTTCCATTATCCTCTGTCGTTTCTGGCAGGAGCTTCGCCAATTTCATGGATGAAAAAGGCAACGAGTTCAAGCTAATAGAAGGGCTCAGGGACGCAATAAAGCCTGGCTGGCAATGGGTTTTGCAGCCCGACAAAGAGGAATTGCCAAATAGTAAAAAAGTTCATGCCAGAAGCCTGGCGGCCGAAGACTCAGTTAAAAAGGCGCTTTCTTTTCTCGAGTGTTTCGGCTTCCGGATAGAGGGGAAAACGGCGCTCGAAATAGGCTGCGACGACGGCTCCAAATCCTTTTCGCTTGCCGCTCAGGGCGCGGCCCATGTCACGGGCTCGGATATCGCTGGATATTATGTGCATGGGGTTGAGGACGCCCCCGATTCCGCGCAGAAGAAGTTGAATTATCTTGAGGAACTCCGAAATGTGATCGGGGCGGCTTACGATGATTCTGCGGCCGGGAGGGTCAGGTTTGTGGAAGACGACATTACTGAATCCGGTCTTCCTTCCTCGAGCTTCGATTTCATATGCTCCTGGGAAGTGCTTGAGCACGTCCGGGAGCCTGCCCGGTTATTTGCCCAGATAGGGAGGCTTTTAAGGCCCGGGGGGATTGCGTTTCATGAGTATAATCCGTTTTTCTCCATAAACGGAGGGCATAGCTGGTGCACGCTGGATTTTCTATGGGGGCATGTGCTTCTTCGCGATAAGGATTTTGAGAGATATGTAACCCGGTTCAGGCCGGAGGAGGCAAAGGGGGCCCTGGGTTTTTACCGCGAGGGCCTGAACCGGATGACGCTCGGGGACCTCGAAAGGCAGAGTGATGGAGCCGGATTGAAAACCCTTGCCATCCTCCCCTGGGCTGAAAGGGCGCACCTGGAGCTTCTGTCAGCCAGGGCTTTCAGGCTTGCAAGGGAAAACTATCCGGCGATTAAGGCCAATGACTTGGCGGCCCCGTTTGTCTGGGTCGTACAGGAAAAAAGCTGAAACTTGAAAAGAGACACGGCCTTTCAGGACAGACAAAATGGTGAAACTTAAACAGCTTCCCAAGTTCAAGGAACTGCATAAGGAAGTGATGCGCTCAATGCGGAGTTACGCGGATTACAGTGCATACGTCCAGCTCATTGAAAACAGCAGGGCGATGACCGGGATGCTGCGAAACAGATATTTGGAATGGGAAGAAAAAAAACTTCTCAAAGAGAGGCCCTGCCCCCTTTGCGGCAGCAGCAAAAACCTTGAAAGGCTGTTTCGTAAAAAGGACATCCCCTTGCGGGCTTACACAAAATGCAATTCCTGCGACTTAGTGTTCGAAAGCCCCTTTGTTGATGAAAACACATACACTGAGCTTTACAAGTCGTCATTTGAAGGCATCGAAAAAAAAGCAAGAGACATTAAGGAAAACCACAGGATAAACGATGCCCTGATTACGTCCTATAAGCCTCTTGAATTAATCAACATGAGGCAAAAGAGCGGAAAATTCCTGGATTTCGGCTGCGGGACCGGATGGGTGATGAACCTCGCAAAAAAGCGCTTCGGTTACGATGTTTACGGGATAGATATAGACGAAAACGCAATCGCCAGGGCGGCGCGCCTGATCGGCGAGCCTGACAAAGTCCTCAACGGGAACAATTATGATGAGGGCGAATTAAACGGAATGTTCGATATTGTACATTCCAACCAGAGCCTGGAACACATATTAAATCCGGGCATGTATATCAGGAAATTTTACAACTGGTTGTCTCCCGGGGGCCTTTTATTTCTTTCTTTCCCGGTTTCGGATTCTTTCGTTTTCCGTTTTCTGGGCGAGCGCAACTGCATGAGCCAGGTCGGACACATATCAATGTTCAGCAGGCTTTCCATAACTTCGTTATTGAAACGAAATGGATTTACGGACATATCTTTTCAGCATACCTGGGTTGATCTGAGCGCGCTCGAATTTATTAAAAAACTTCTTGGCGTCCCTTTCACCCACAGGCAGGTTTACGTGAAAAGCAAAGCCGCAATCGTCTCGCTGTATTTTCCCGTTTCATTAATTACCATTGTCCTGCACTCTTTGGAGCATATCGGCTTTTTAAAGGGAAACTACGGTTATGTATTCGCGAGAAAATATGAAGGCGCTGGACATCTCAGGCATTGAGCATGGAAAAGACCCTTGTCTTTCTGGACGGAAACTCCAGACGGCTCCAAAAAAAGATAGAGTCGTTGGGGCTTGGCGAAGGGTCCCTCCTGGTCCTTTGCCGGGACGAAGACGCATACTTGGCTTTCAGGGAGACTCCGTATCCGGTTTTTTTCCTGCCCGAACTCTTAAGTAATGAAGATGCAGAGTGTGCCGACAAAGAATGTCTTGATTTCATTAAGTCGACATTCTATCCGGACGAAATAGAAAAAGACCCCTTTTTATACAAAGGCGTCCGCATGGGGTATGTAATAGAGCATTACCTGATCCCCATATTCATGCGCGTCTACCGGGACATGCTTCTGGCCCTGAAGACGGCGGAGCATTTCGAGCACGACCGCATCATCGTGGCGGGCCCGGAGGATTTTTCCAGGGCCGCAAGGGCGGCCTTCCGCCAGCGCGGGATTGCCTTCGAATCCTGGTCAGGAGGAAAACCGGAACGACTCTTCTATGTAATCAGGCGGTTTTTGGCCGGCAGAAAAAATCTTTGGCAGGCTATGCCGGCCAGAGAGCTGATATTCGAATCCCTGCAGAACCTGCTCGTCCTTTTCGAAAGAAAACCAGCCCCAAAAAAGGATGCGAAGAAATGGCTCTTTTTCTCCGCCGAGCAGCATACAGTTGACATCTATGAAAAAATGGCCGGCAGACCCGGATGGGGGTTTATGAAGTGCGGCCCCTTTTTGCGCATGAGAAAAACCCGGCTAAAAGAAGTGAGCCCACTGGAGGGCAGCTTCCGCCTCCGGATGGCGCCTTCCGCTTGCGCGGCCTTCCTGCATTTTCTCGGCGTCTGGTTCGGCCGCAGCGCGGATAAATCCTTCAGGGGCAGATTCGAATTCAAAGAGGTAAATTTCTGGCCGCGGGTCCGGCGGCTTGTGAAATATCATGTGCTCATATCCATGCCCAGGCACTTTTTGAACTGCGAAATAGCGGGAAGGGCTTTTAGTAAAAACCCCCGCGGCCTGCTCATAGTCGGGGCCGACCAGCCGCCCTATTACAGGGCTCTCGTCCTTGCGGCAAGGCAGACAGGCGTAAAAAGCATGGTTATCCAGCACGGGATGCAAGGCGGGATAAACGGGCACCGGGCCATCGACGCCGATTTCTATGCCGGCTGGGGACAGAGAACAGTTGACTGGTTCAAAAAATGCGGGCCGCCTGGCGCGGCTGAAAAGGTCCGCGTCACAGGGGCCCCGAGATATGACCAATACGCCCAGGCGGGCAGCCGGGACCGGCAGGAGATATTTAGAGCGCTCGGACTGCCAGCGGGGAAAAAACTCATCCTCGTCCTCACCGAATGGGTGCAGGATTTTACGGTGTCCGCCAGCGGAATGCGGGACATTCATATGGTAGAGACAGCCATTGACGCCGCAGGCACGCTGGGCGATAAATGCCATCTGGTCATAAAGCCACACCCCTCGGGAGATATCAGGCAGATGAGGCGGCTCATCGAGAAGGGAAAATACGAAAACGTCTCCTTGATAGAGGGCCATCTGGAAGAACTCCTCTTTTGCGCCGACCTTTGCGTCAGCGCCTATTCCACTTGTATCCTTGAGGCCATGTTTTTTCAAACGCCTTCCATCGTGTTTGACCGCTCCGGCCATATTGAATACATTCCGTATGTGAGCATGGGGGCCGCATTGGGGGCCAGAGACCGGCAAGAGATGGCCGAGGCAATGACGGCGCTTCTTTTTAATGCCTCGCGGCGCGCGGAGATCATAGCCGCCCGGAAAAAATTCATCGAGTACGCCGCATATAAGATAGACGGGGAATCGGCCGAACGGGTATCAAGTCTGATTGAAAATATCCTGCCCGTAAAAGTAAAATATCCCCTATGAAAGGGATTATACTGGCGGGGGGGAGCGCGACAAGGCTTTACCCGGCCACCATATGCCTCAACAAGCACCTCCTGCCTATCTACAACAAACCGATGATCTACTACCCCCTCTCCATCCTCATGCTCGCGGGCATCAGGGACATCCTCCTCATATCGAGCCCGAGGGACATCGAGGGTTTCAAGAATATCTTTCATACCGGGGAGCGCCTGGGGCTAAGATTTTCCTACGCCGTCCAACCGAAACCAAACGGACTTGCCGAGGCCCTTATAATAGGTTCCGATTTCATAAAAGGCGACAGCGTTTGCCTGATACTGGGCGACAACATCTTCTTCGGCCACGGCCTGCCGGCCCTCCTCAAGGAAACCGTGCGCGCAATGAAAAAACAGGGCGGGGCCTACGTCTTCACCTCCAACGTCCAGGACCCGGAGAGATACGGCATCGTGGAGTTCGATCACCGGGGAGTGGCGGTATCTATCGAGGAGAAACCCAAAAAACCGAAATCCAACTGGGCCCTAACGGGTCTTTACTTTTTTGACAAGGGCTGCCCGGATATCGCCCGGTCGATAAAACCCTCCGGGCGCGGCGAACTGGAGATCACCAGCGTCAACGCCAAGTACCTGGCAAAAGGCGCGCTCCATGTGAAACCCATCGGCAGAGGGTTTGCCTGGTTTGACGCCGGCACCCATGACAGCTTCCTCGAGGCAAGCAAGTTCATAGCCACCATAGAGACCCGTACCGGCTTCATGGTCGGCTGCATAGAGGAGATCGCCTACGCGAAGCGATGGATTACAAGAGAGGCCCTCCTCGAAATCGCTGAGACCCTTAAAAAGACCGACTACGGGAAATACCTCCTGAGAGCGGCCAAAGGGGACGAGGCCCCGCACGTCAAAGACTAAACAAACACCCTCACCCAACCCTCTCCCAAGGGAGAGGGTTTCACAAAAGGATAAATTGAAACACTTCGTGCCTTAGCAAAATCCCCTCCCAGAGGGGAGGGGATTAGGGGAGGATGATTCCTTCTCCTGCGTTGTTTTATAATCAAACGGCATGCCATTCACCTTTAAAAGGCTCGATATACCGGACGTTGTCCTTATCGGGCCCCGGGTCTTCGGGGACGAGAGGGGTTTTTTCCTGGAGACCTACAAGCGCTCGGAGTTCAGCGGGGCCGGTATCCGCTCCGATTTCGTCCAGGGCAACCACTCAAGGAGCAAAAAGGGGGTCCTCAGAGGGCTCCACTTCCAGCTTGCGCCAAGGGCGCAGGGCAAGCTCGTAAGGGTCGTATGCGGGGCCGTATTCGATGTCGCCGTCGACATAAGGAAGGGCTCGCCCTGGTTTGGCAGATGGGCAGGGGCCGTCCTTTCCGGGGAAAACAGGCTCATGCTCTGGGTGCCGCCCGGCTTCGCCCACGGCTTTTTGACCCTCGAGGACGACACGGACGTCCTTTACTCCACGACCGATGAGTACTCCCCGGAGCACGAAAGCGGAATAGCCTGGAACGACCCGGAGATCGCCATAAAATGGCCGGCCGAAATTAAAAACGGGAATCCTGAGGTTTCGGACAGGGACGCCCGGCTGCCCTTGTTAAGAGAGACTCGGAACGATTTTATATACGCTGGGGGAGAAATGGAAAGAGGGGGAGAAGGAGGAATAGAGGAAAAATGAAAATAATGATAACCGGCGCGGCCGGCTTCATCGGGAGCGCGTTTGCCTGTCTTGCCGTCTCGAAAGGTTTTACCCCTGTATGCGTCGATAAGTTGAGCTACGCGGGCGATTTGGAGAGGTTGAAATCCGCTGCGGACAAGATTCGCTTTCATAAAGCGGATATCGCGGACAAAGGGGCCGTCGGGGAGATAATCAAAGCCGAGGGGCCGCAGGCCATCGTCCATTTCGCGGCCGAGACCCACGTGGACCGAAGCATCCTCGATCCCGGCATTTTCATAACAGCAAACATCATCGGCACTGAAAATCTCCTGGAGCTGGCCCTCCGGCACGGGATAAAAAAATTCGTCCACATCTCGACGGACGAGGTATACGGGGACCTGCCTGCCGGAGATGCGAAATTCCGGGAGACGGATTGTCTCCTTCCCAACTCACCCTATTCAGCCAGTAAGGCATCCGCGGACATGTTCGTGCGGGCTTTCCGGAAGACCTATGATTTCCCGGTAATCACGGTCAGGCCATCCAACAATTACGGCCCGTGGCAATATCCGGAGAAACTCATCCCGCTTTGCATCGAGAAGGCCATGCGGGGCGAGAGCATACCGCTTTACGGCAAGGGCGAGAACATCAGGACATGGCTCTTCGTGGAAGACTGCGCGGAGGCCGTCATGCGGGTGTTCGAGGCGGGCCGGGCCGGTGAGACCTATAACATCGGAAGCTCCGAAGAGAAGATGAACCGGGACGTGATAAGCACGATCTTAAAACATCTGGGGAAGGACGAAAAGCTGGTGAAAAACGTGCCGGACAGGCCGGGACACGATTTCAGATACGCCGTAGACACGGCGAAGATAGAAAAAGAGACCGGCTGGAGGGCCCGCACATCCTTCGAGGAGGGCATTGAGAGGACCGTCCGCTGGTATAGCGACCATAGCGACTGGCTCTTCAGGAAGGCCGAAGAGGCCCGCGTCTTTACGGACGGGCTCAAACGGCGCTTCGAAGAGATGGCCTCCCTCACCCCAACCCTCTCCCACCGGGAGAGGAAGGAGCGAAGCGGAGGGTGAGGGTGTTGAAGGTCGCCCTCACCGGCCCCAACGGCCAACTGGGCTCGGAAATCCGCCGCTACGCCCCGCCGGAAGCGGAGCTGGTCCCGCTTGCCAGAGACGCGCTGGACGTCACCAATACCGAACAGGCCGAATCGGTCATAACGGGGCTCCGCCCGGACTACATCATAAACACGGCCGCCTATGTGCGGGTGGACGACGCCGAGGATGAGGCGCAGAAGGTTTTCCGTGTAAATGCCCTGGGCGCAAGAAATCTCGCCCTGGCCTCGGAGAAAACAGGCGCGACCCTCGTACATATAAGCACGGACTATGTTTTTGACGGCGGCAAGAAACCTGTCCCTTATAATGAGAATGACGCGCCCAATCCGCTGAACACCTACGGGATATCGAAGTACGCCGGGGAGCTTTTTGTCAGGAATTTCGCCGGCAGGCATTACATACTGCGGCTCGCCAGCCTGTACGGAAAGGCCGGGGCAAGCGGCAAGGGGGGGAATTTCGTCTACACCGTCCTCGGCAAGGCAAGGCGCGGAGAGCCGCTAAGAGTAGTCGACGACATCTATATGTCCCCCACCAGCGCGGCCGACGCGGCAAGGGAAATCTGGAGTTTAATAACGGAAAAAGTGAAACCCTCCGGGCTCTATCATGCGGCCAACAGCGGGGTCTGCAGTTGGTATGAGTTCGCGGTGAGCATCGTAAGGCGCGCGGGCCTGCCGGTCAATGTCGAGCCCGTCTCCCACACAGATTACAAGACGCGGGCCAGAAGGCCACTCTGGTCTCCGCTTGAAAGCACGAAGGGCATAAAGCTCCGCCGCTGGGAAGAGGCGCTGAAGGATTTCATCGCGGAGCTCGCCACCCCCGGCGGCCCTTAGGCAAAAGGCAAAAATGGCCGAAAGGCAAAAACAGAAAGTCTACATCCTCATCCTGAACTGGAACAACGCCAAAGAAACAATAGAGTGTCTCGATGCCGTCTTCAAGACCGATTACCCGGACTATCAGGTCGTCCTCCTGGACAACGGCTCAACGGACGGCTCGGAAGAAAAAATAAGGCAGTGGGTCTCAGGCAAGGGATTCCAAATTATCAGATACGGCAGGCGGGAGGCAACGGAGGGTGGACGCCCGGAGGAGGTTTCGCTTAAGACCTGCCTCGTATTCATCCAGAACGGTGAGAACCTGGGCTATGCCGGGGGGAACAACGCGGGGCTCGAATTCGCCCTCGCAAGGGGCGACATGCGTTATGCATGGCTCCTGAACAATGACACCCTGCCGGAGGCTGGCGCGCTAAAGGCTTTAGTGGCATGCTGCACTGAAAAGGGGGTCGGCATGGCGGGCCCGAAACTGCTCTATGCCGGGCGACCCGGCGTCCTGCAGACGGCGGGCGGCTGCAAAATCTCGCCGCTTACGGGAAACGCCTCCGTGGTTGCGGGAGGGCGCAGCGACGACGGCAAGTGGGACACCCCCTTCGAGCTGGACTCGGTATGCGGGGCAAGCCTCCTGGTAAAAAGGGAGGTCCTTGAAGCGGTGGGATTGCTCGAAGCGAAATACTTTCTGTACTGGGAGGACGCCGACTGGAGCATGAGGGCGAGGCGCGCGGGTTTCAAGCTCCTCTTCTGCCCGGCAGGCAGGGTGCTGCACAGGGAAGGGGCCACATCGGGTGCGATGAGCGAGACATCCGATTATTACTGGGTCAGAAACGGGCTTTACTTCACGAAAAAGTTTTATCCCTGGCTGCTGCCCCTCGTGCCGTTTGCCTACCTGGCAAAACATACGATTGTAAGAATGCTCAGACACAAACCCCTTAATCTAAAGGCCTATTTCTCCGGGCTGCTGGATTTTCTGCTTGGCCGCTCCGGACGGAAACGATAAGAAAATCTGATAGACTATGAACGAGGGGTGAAACCTATGGATACGGACGGGGCGGAGGGAAAAGAGAAAGGGAAAAAGGTGGAAAACCGGCGGGTCCACATGGCAAACGAGCGCACGTTTCTGGCCTGGATAAGGACGAGCATCGGCGTAATGGCCTTCGGTTTCGTCGTCGAGAGGTTCGCCTTTTTCCTGAAACAGATCGTCTATTATTCCGAGCACATGGAGGTGCCCGGCCGGCACGGTCCGCCCATCAAGGGGATCTGGCCCCCCCCAAAGCCCGGCTATTCGGCCGTCCTGGGCCTGGCGCTTGTCGCCTTCGGAATGCTGATGGCCCTCTTCGCCTTCATAAGGTTCAGGAGCGTAAAAAAGCAGATAGATGAAGACACTTACCGTCCCTCTTCGGCCCTTAACGTGACACTTACCGTGTTTGTCCTGGGCATAGGGTTTTTACTGCTGGTATACCTGATACGGAGTTTCTGATTGGCTACACCCTCTCCCAACCCTCTCCCTGACAGGGAGAAGGTTTAACTAAAAAACGGGGGGGCGTGGGGGTGTCGAACACCCCCACATAAGGGTTTTTTGTTTTGACAGTCTAAAAGGTCTTTACCGGCTCCTCGCGGGTTGCGTATTGCAGGTCCTCGTGCTGGAGCGAAACGCCCACCTTGTAGATGCCCATATCCGGCATCGTCATCTGCCACATTATCTTTCCCTTTCTGGGTTTGCTCCAGTTGGACGAACGCATCTCTATCTTGGAGCAGTCCGCGAGGTTTCTCTCCGTATAAAAGCAGATACCCGTTTCGCTTATGTCGGCTGTCACGCCATCCAGCGACAGGCTGAGGTTCTCGTCCTCCTTGAAACGGCAGAGGCACTTTATCGGGATGGCGATGCAATTCCTCGGGTAACTTCTTTTTTCTTCCATAAGGGGCTCCCGGCGCTTTGAGGGGTTTCACCTAAAACTGCCCGGCCTGTGCTTTGTCAGTGCCTGCGGTAAATTTTGAAATCCTCCGCTTCACTGCCTGCCCTGTGCTTGGTAGTAGACTGCTGCCTGGCTTGTGCTTTGGTAGTACGGCCCGGACTCTTAAAAAAACTCTGGCGGGGTTGTTGCCCTTTAGTTAAGTTTTACAGTCTTAATTTGGATGTTGCAAGCAAAATTTTTTGGCTCTTTTGAAATTCATGTGGTATTTTCTGCTGCCCTATCAAGAAAGCCTCACAGGGCGGGAGGGGGGCTGTGGCTGAGGGCGGTAGATTACTTTTTTTCTCAGGCGGGCAGCTCGAAGTGGAAGACAGACCCCTTGCCGGCCTCCGATTCCACCCATATGCGGCCGCCCAGGCGCTCGATTATCTTTTTGCAGGTTGCAAGCCCTATGCCTGCGCCCGGATGCC
>JAJYJK010000051.1 GCA_021789555.1 Nitrospirota bacterium | reverse complement strand
TATGGGGGAGTTCCACTCCATGCTCATGCTCTTCGACGGCGAGCAGGCCGAAGAAATGGAAAAAGGCGTCCTGGAAGTCGAGGAGATCACCGAGAGAAAATTATCAAGGACAGGGCACTAAAAAAATGCTGCGGTTTGGGAGCGGAGCAGTATCAGGGAGCGGCCTGCAGGGCCGGGGGAAATCACCCTCGGAAGAGGGAGGCTATCTCTTGCTGAATGGCCCGGGCCGTCCCTTCGGGGTCCGGGGCGTTTCTTATCGGCCTGCCAACGACGATGTAGTCGGCCCCGTTTAGAAACGCCGTTTTTACGTCAACGGTCCTTTTCTGGTCGTCAATATTGGCGACGGGCCTTATGCCGGGGGTGACTATGATGAATTTTTCCCCAAAACTCTTCCTGAGCTCGGGTGCTTCCAGGCCGGAGGAAACAACCCCGTCGCAGCCAAGCTCCAGGGCCCGTTTTGCCCTCGAAAGCACAAGGTCTTTTACATTGACCGCAAACCCAAGAGTTTCAATGTCTTTCTGGTCAAGGCTCGTTAAGGCCGTGACGGCCAGTATTTTCAGGCCGTCTTTTTCTCCGGCGGCCGCCTTTAGCATCCCGTCGTTGCCATGGACCGTAGTGAAAGTCACGCCCCGGCCCCTGAGCTGTCTGACGGCCGATCTTACCGTTTCGGGGACATCGAAAAATTTCAGGTCCACAAATATTTTTTTGCCCCGCCCCTGAAGCCATTCAACCAACTCGAAATACCCCCCCGCCATGAAAAGCTCGAGGCCCAGCTTGTAAAACACCACCGCATCGCCGAGGGCGGTCACAAGCCGCCTCGCTTCAGCGGCGGAGGGGACATCGAGCGCAAATATCAGCCGCTCTTCAGCCGGGATATCCTTTGCGGAGAGATATTTAAAGTTTTCGCCCATGTGCGCCTATTATCGCCCAAAACCCCGAAAAAACAAAAGACCCCCTGCATGGGCTTCGCCCCTGCACCCCGGCACAAGACCCATTTGCATAATAGCTTGGAGGGGCGCGGCTTGCGCGCCCGGTCTTTTTCCTTTTATTTTGTGTAGTTAGGGGGCATGGGGGGCTTGCCCCCATATGCTTGACAGGGCGGGTGGGCGGGCATCCATTGCCTTGTTTTTGGCCTCTGTGAACGGGTATACTACTACCACCCTTCTGGAAGAGTTTAGTTTAAGAAAGAGCGAGCAAGAGCAAAAAGCAATAAAATGCGCGTCGAAAAGATAGAGCTTGTAGGGTTCAAATCATTCGCCGAAAAAACCGTCCTGGACCTCCATCCCGGCATAACCTGCATCGTGGGGCCTAACGGCTGCGGAAAAAGCAATGTCGTCGACTCCTTCAAGTGGGTCCTGGGCGAGCAGAGCGCCAAGAGCCTCAGGGGAGACAAGATGATGGAGGTCGTCTTCGGCGGCTCCCAGAACAAGAAGCCGAAGGGCATGGCCGAGGTAAGCCTCGTGGTAAACGGGTTTAACGGCGGCAGCCCCACCCAGGTCACAAGGAGGCTCTACCGCTCAGGCGAAAGCGATTACATGATCAACCGCAACCCGTGCCGGCTGAAGGACGTAAAAGACATGTTCCTCGATACGGGGCTCGAACTCAAAAGCTACGCGATATTCGAGCAGGACAATATCTCAAGGATAATCAACTCCAAACCCGAAGAAAGGCGCTTCCTCATAGAGGAGGTGGCCGGGGTCGTCAAATACAAGGTGAGACGGGGCGAGGCGGAAGCCAAACTCGAATCCTCCCGTCTGAACCTCCAGAGGCTCTGGGACATAATCGGGGAGGTAAAAAGGCAGATAAACTCCCTGGACAGGCAGGCCAAAAAGGCCGAACGCTACAAGCGTCTGATGGAAGAGCTGAAAGTGCTCGAACTGAGACGGGCAAGATATGATTATCTCGAGGGCTCCCGGGCGCTTGGCGAAGTGGAGGCGGAGCTTTCGGACCTTAAGGAAAAAGACGCCGCACTTCGGGCCGGACTTTCGGAACTCGAGGACAGGCACGCCCAAAGACGCATCGTGCTTTCGGAGAAGGAGAAGGCCGCGGGCGCCCTCCAGGAGGAACTCCACGCCCTGGAGCGCGATATAGCGGCCAAGGAGCGGGAGACCGCCGTCCTCGATACGGAAAAGGAAGGTCTCGGCCAAAATATTGCCCGCCTTTTAAAGGCGGAAGAAGAGTTCACCGGGAAGATCGCCCAGTCGGGCCAAAAGGTCTCCGAACTGGGTGCCGAGGCGGAAACGCTCTCCGCCGGAATTTTATCCTTCGATGAACGGCTTAGGCAGACGAGCAGCGGGCTTGACATCTCGAAAGGGGACATCGAGGAGATCGAGGCGGCTGTCGAGCTTGCAAGAAGGGACCTCTTCCGGGTTTCGGAGGAGTTTAGCCGGCATCTGGGGGAGATCGGGAAGGTAGAGCAGGCGATTGCGGGGCTTAAAAAACGGGAACTCGCGCTTGCAGAAGAGACGGAATCGCTCGAAAAAATGCTTGTTCAACATGAGGCGGCCCTCTCAAAAGTTGAAACCGGCATAATTGAAAACGCAAACGCCCTGGAGCTTGCAAAACAGGAGAAAGAGGCGCTTGCAGGCGAGCTTTCGGCCCTCCGGCAGAAGACACAAAACCTGGCTGCCGAGATCGCCGGGAAAAGAGAGGCCCTGGCCTACGCCACATCGAGGGCGGACTCCTTGCGGGAGATTTTACTCCCCCCCGCCTCAAAAGAACTGCCCGGAGTGAATATAAAAAACAGTCTTGCCGACGTCATAGAGGCCGCGCCCGAATACGAAAGGGCAATCGAGGCCGCGCTTAAGGAATTTATGGCAGGGGGTTTCATTGTCCCGGACAGCAAAGACGCGGTCCTGGCGCTAAAAACCCTGCGGGACAAAGATATCGAGCGGACCTCCTTTATCCCGCTTTCTATTGCCGCCCGCCTTGACCCAAACCCCGGTGGCGACAGTGAAGACGGCCCGCTTCCGCAGGGGGTCATCGGCAGGGCGGCGGATTTCGTGAAGGCGCTGCCGGGCTATGAGGGGGTTGTAAAATGCCTGCTCGGTGATGTCCTTATCGTGCGGGAGCTTGAAGAGATATCCGGGGCGGCTTCCAACGGGAAGCACATGTACGTGAGCCTCTCCGGAGAGGTGCTCGAACCAAAGGGCACGCTTTCAGGCGGGAGGACCAGGGGGCTTCTGGCCAAAAAAAGAGAACTCCGGGAGCTTGAAGGCGAGGCCGGGAGATTGAAATCCCAGGCGGCCGCCATGGAGGACGAACTGGCCGGAAACAACGCCCGGACAGAGGAAAAGGAAAGACTGCTGGCGGGCGTCGGGCAGCGGCTGCACGAGCTTGAAACAGAGACATCCATTCTCTCCCATTCCCTCGAAAGCGGCAGACTCGAAATCGAACGGCTCCAGAAGAAATCCTCCTATCTGAAACTCGAAGGCGAGGCGCTGAAAGGCGAGCTTGTCCGCATGGAAGAGACGCTCGCAAAACTCCTTGGCGCAAAAGAGGGGCAGAATCAAAAAAAGGCCGCAAAAGAGCAGCAGATAAGCGCGCTGCAGGAGAAACTGGGCCGGGCGAGGGAGGCATTCGAGGAAGAAAGGGCCGGGCTCGTGGAGCAGAAACTCGAACTAAACAGCATGAAGCAGGCGCTTGAAAACCTGAAAAAAGAGATAACCCGGCTGGAAGCCCTGAAGGCCGAGACGGCCCGTGGGCTCTCGAAGGCCGCCTCCGAAAGGCTTCAAAACGAACGCGCCGTGCAGGAAAAGCAGGCGCGGACTGAGGAGCTTCTCGCGGCCCTGCGCGAGACCGTGAAAAAGGCCGACCAGGTGAAAGCGGAGTTATTTGAAAAAAGACATGAACTGGCCGAACTGGCGGAGGGGCTCGTGGAGCTTGAGAAATCCATGAAATCCGCCAGGGCCGGGATAGATTCCCTCGGGCGACTGATAGCCGAAGACGAGGTAAAAAAAACGCAGACCGCGATGAAGATGGAAAATCTCGCCTCTGGCGTGAGAACCGCCTACGGCGTGGATATAGAGACGCATGAGACAGAACCCCCGGCCGAAGGGGAGGCCGCGCAGATCGAGGAGCTTAAAAAGAAGCTGGCGGAGCTTGGCCCGGTCAGCCTGGCCACTATCGAGGAGTACGAGGAGCTTAAAAGCAGGTTTGAATTCATGAACACCCAGAGGGAAGACCTCGAAAAATCCATTGCGGAGCTGGAAGAAGCGATAAAGAAGATAAACACGTCCACGAGGCGGATGCTCCGCGAGGCCTATGACGCCCTCAAGGTGAAATTCTCGGAGGTCTTTGTGGAGTTCTTCGGCGGGGGCCGGGCCGAACTGGCCCTGACCGATGAAGCCAACATCCTGGAGACCGGCATAGAGATAATCGCCCAGCCGCCGGGCAAAAAACTCCAGAACATAAACCTCCTGTCGGGAGGCGAAAAGTCGGTGACGGCGCTTTCGCTGCTGTTTGCGAGCTTCCTGATAAAGCCCACACCGCTTTGCATCCTCGATGAGGCGGATGCGGCCCTCGACGAAGCCAACACCGTGAAGTTCGCCCAGATGCTTAAAACCCTCTCTGCGGCAACCCAGTTCATAGTGATCACCCACAACAGGGTGACGATGGAGGCGGCGGACTATATCTACGGCGTCACGATGCAGGAGCCGGGCATCTCCAAGGTCATCTCGATGCGTTTCGCCGAGGCATGAGAATTAACACCCTCTCCCAACCCTCTCCCTTGCAGGGAGAGGGTTTCACTACAGACCAGACGAAATCATCAGCTTTTAGTGAAATCCCCTCCCAGAGGGGAGGGGATTAGGGGAGGATGAAAAAGCTGTCATGAAACTGGGTATCAGGGCGCAGACCGAGGAGATTGAAAGGCAGATACTGCACCCAGGGGCCGCCAGAAGCTCCGAAAGCAGGGGCAGGACCCGCCCGGAGAAGGAAGGCGAGATACGGACCTGCTTCCAGCGGGACAGGGACCGGATAATCCACTCAAAGTCCTTCCGCAGGCTGAAGCACAAAACCCAGGTATTCCTAGCCCCGAAGGGGGACCACTACCGCACCCGCCTCACACACGTGCTGGAGGTAAGCCAGATAGCGCGCACCATCTCGCGCGCCCTACGGCTGAATGAGGACCTGACCGAGGCGATAGCCCTCGCCCACGACCTGGGCCATACCCCGTTCGGACACGCGGGCGAGGCGGTGCTCCGGGAGATACACCCCGGCGGGTTCGAGCATTTCGAGCAGAGCCTGCGGGTCGTCGATGTGCTGGAGAGGGACGGAAAGGGTCTCAACCTCACATTCGAGGTGAAAGACGGCATCGTAAAACACTCCAAGGGCAAAAAAAACATCATCCCCAAGGGGCCGGATGAGACGGCCTGCACGCTTGAAGGACAGGTCGTGCGGGTCTCCGACAGCATCGCCTACCTCAACCATGACCTCGATGACGCCCTGAGGGCGCAGGTCATAAAAAAATCCGAGATACCGCCGGAGGCGACCAGGGTGCTCGGGGAGAGCTACTCGGCAAGGATCGACACCATGGTAAAGGACGTCATCCATGAGACGCTCAGGGATGAAAGTCTTCCGGGCCTGAGGATGAGCCAAAAACTCATCGGCTCGATTGAGGCCCTGCGGCGCTTTCTCTATCTGCGCGTCTATGAAAATGATATCACGAAGGGGGAGTTCAAGAAGGCGAAAAAAATCCTTGGCGACCTCTACCAATACTACCTGGAGCACGCGGATGAGTTTTTCAAGGGAAACCCCGCGCTCAAAGGGGAACAGCCGCACCAGGCGGTATGCGATTTCATCGCGGGCATGACGGACCGCTTCGCGCTGGCCACCTACGAAAAACTCTTCATGCCCAGGCAGTGGACCGTGTATTGAAATTTTTTCCTGCCCGCCCCTAAATCCCCTCCCCTCACCCCAACCCTGTTGACTTTATAATTATAATTTTGCTTAACTATTTAGCAGCGGGCGATGGGGTTCGCCCCGCCTTTAAGTGAAAAAGCGAACGCGCCTTTCTTTGAAAGGCTGATGACTCCTACCCTTTAAGTCCATCAGGGGAGGAGTTTTTCATTTTTATGCCCGGAAAGTTTTTTAATTTTAATTTTAACTGGAGCGTATCGCCCGTGGTCTTACGTTGCGGGGAGCCCTTCAATAAAAAGAGCGGCAGATGGACTTCCTCATAATCGGCGCCGGGGGGTTCCTCGGTGCGATTGCCAGATATGCGGTGGGCCTGTGGGTCGGGCAGAGATGGGGCAGGAGCTTCCCCCTCGGGACGTTTTGTATTAATATAAGCGGAAGCTTCCTGATAGGGCTGCTGATGACCCTGCTTGCGGAGAAATTTATGGCGGATGCGCGCTGGAGGCTCCTGCTGGTGGTCGGCTTCCTCGGGGCCTACACCACCTTTTCGAGCTTCGAATACGAGACCGGCAGGCTCGTTACCGACCGCGAATGGCTGCTGGCCTCGGCAAACGTGATACTGAGCGTGCTTGTAGGGTTTGCGGCCCTGAAGCTGGGGGAGATAATTGCAAGGAGCATATAGAATGGCCGCAACCAATATGATGAAAGGGAGATTGAATAGATGGTATTGAATAAATGGTAACGAGGGGGCCCGCGAAAAAACTCTCCATCTATGTCGATGAGACCGACAGGTTCGGCGGCAAGCCCGTCTACGAGGTGCTCCTGGACATCCTGTATAAAAAGAAGCTGGCCGGCGTGAGCGTCTTCAGGGGCGTGGCCGGCTACGGGACGAACGGTGTGCTGCACACATCCAAAATCCTGATGCTCTCCACGGACATGCCCGTAAAGATAGAGGCCGTGGATTCCGAGGAGATGATAAACAAGGTCCTGCCGGACGTCTACCAGGTGGCCGAAAAGGGCCTCGTCGAGGTAAGCGACACCAACGTCGTGAAATGCTGCCGGCGCGCGGCGGAAGAAAAAAAAGAGGGTGAGAGGATGAAGCTCGAAGGCAAGGCGAAGATGCTCCGTATCGTAATAAGCGAGGACGACAAATGGGAAGGCGAGCCCCTCTATGAGGTCCTGGTGAAAAGGTTCATCATGCAGGACATCGCGGGGGCCACCGTCTACAAGGCCATTGCGGGCTACGGCCCGCACAAGTGTTACCACAAGAAAAAGACGCTCGCCGCCCACGGGGAACTGCCCATATTGATAACCGTCCTGGACAAGGAGGAAAACATCAACAAGCTACTGCCCGTCCTGGACGAGCTGGTGGCCGAGGGGATCGTCGTGCTCTCGGACGTCAACGTAATAAAGTATACCCACAGGGACGCGGAGGCCGGATTGCCCTGAAAGTGAAGACCTGCGTTTTAAAAATGCGAAGCCTTAAGCTATAATTTTAGCGGGCGATGGAGTTCGCCTTTTTAATAAAGAAACCGTCCGGGAAGGACTGATGACTCCTGCTGAAGAAAAATACTTTGGCAGGGGTTTTTTATTAACTGTAAGGAGGTGATGGCGGAGATGGAGGACGGCGGGAAGGACTCACCTTCTTCATACTCGCTCCTGAAAGACGGGCTTTTAAGATGCCTCGACGAAATGCTCGCAATGGAGGGCGTCCGGGGCTGCCCGTGCGAGGAGCTAAGGGAGAAGATAGAGGCCAACACCTTCAACATCGCCGTGGTGGGGCAGTTCAAGAGGGGAAAGACGAGTGTCATCAATGCCCTTCTGGGCGCGGAGATTCTGCCCGTCGCGGTCGTCCCCCTAACGTCCATAGCGACTATAATGACCTTCGGGGAGGCATTGAGGGTAAAGGTCTTCTTCAATGACGGCAGGGTGGCCGAGGTAAAACCCGAAAGCCTCTCCGAATACGTGACCGAAAGGGGCAACCCGAAGAACATCAAGGACGTAAACGAGGTCGTCATCACATATCCATCCCCCTGGCTGAAAGAGGGCGTCAGGCTCATAGACACGCCGGGGGTCGGCTCCATATACCAGCACAACACGGATGTCGCCTACAGGTATCTGCCCAAGTCCGACGCTGCGCTCTTCCTTCTGTCCGTCGACCAGCCGATGGGCAAGGCGGAGCTGGATTTCCTCGCGGACGTGAAGGAGTATTCAAGCAAGATATTCTTCCTTCTGAACAAGGCCGATTACCTGGATGAAGGCGATCTCAGGGAATCCATCGATTTTTCGATAAACGTCCTGAGGGAGACGCTGGGCCCCAACGTGCGGATATACCCGGTCTCCGCGAGGCTGGCCCTGGAGGGCAGACTCGGCAATTCCCCGGAGACGCTCCAAAAGAGCCTGCTTCCAGGGTTCGCTTCGGCGCTGAACACCTTCCTGATGGAGGAAAAAGGAAATGTCCTCGTAACCTCCGCGGCAAACAGCCTCCTCAGGATGATCTCGCAAGCCGGGTTCGAACTGGACCTGGAGATGAAATCCCTTTCATCACCCCTCGACGAACTGCAGAAAAAGATAAAGGCCTTTGCAGCGAAGAAACAGGAAGTGCTGATGGAAAAACAGGATTTTGACATCCTCCTGAACGGCGAAACAAAGAGGATCATCAAGAACGTCCTGGACGAGGACCTGGGGCGGTTCAGAAAAGACCTGACCGCCGATGAGCAGGCCCGCCTCGAGGAACAGTTCGCTCAGATGAAAGCAAAAACACTTTCTTCAAAAGACCTGAAAGGCTCGCTTGAACAGTCGGTCATATCCCATGTGAAACAGGCGTTCAACGTGTGGCGCGCGTTTGAAGACGAGAGGCTTTCGAAGGCGTTTGAGGCCGTTTGCGGGCGGTTTGTCTCAAGGATAGACGAAACGGTGGACGGCCTGCTGAAATTCTCGTCCGACCTCTTCGAAATCCCGTTTGACGCAATCAGGACCGAGGCCCTCTGGACGGCGAAATCCGGGTTCTATTATAAATTCAAGGACGATCCGGTCGGGCTTGAGCTGGTCGCATCAACGCTCACCCTGGCGCTGCCCGGATTCATCGGGGAAAAGATCATACTCAGAAAGATGAGGGAATACCTCTGCCAGGTCATCGACATCCAGTCCGGAAGGGCCGGGCATGATTTTTCGGAGAGGCTCGACAAGAGCAAACTGGATTTCAGGTGGGAGATGCTCCAGAGGATAGAGGCAACGATTGAGGGGATTTCAGCGGCCCTCGAGAAGGGCGTGGCCCGGCGCTCGAAGGGAGAGGATGAGGTCGCGCGAAGAGTGGAGGCCATCTCCCTTGCCGCCGCCAGGCTTGAGGAAATGAAAGTGAAACTCCTCGGCGTCAGGGCAGGTGCCGACAGGCGCTCAAAGGCGGCGCCCCCGCGCTGAAAAAGGCGTAAGTGCGATGCCGGACAGGATATGCAGGTCCATGGGAATCCTCCCGGCCGATGCACCGTTTACTTCGAATGGCACTTGTTGCAGAATGCAACCGGGAATGC
Source organism: Nitrospirota bacterium (assembly GCA_021789555.1). Taxonomy (GTDB): domain Bacteria; phylum Nitrospirota; class Thermodesulfovibrionia; order Thermodesulfovibrionales; family JdFR-88; genus JAJYGJ01. The sequence continues at coordinate 6,482 of JAJYJK010000051.1, read as the reverse complement.
GACCTTGCCGTGGCACGCCCCGCAGTACTCGCCGTCCACTATATCCAGCATGGAAAACTTCGCGCCGCCCAGCTTGACGGGGAATATATCCGGGTGGCAGACCTCGCATCCGTTCCAGACCGCGTGTTTCTTGTGCGAGAAGATTATGCCCGGCATCCAGCGGCAGCGCGCCTCAAGCGAAAAATCCTTCGGCGCCCTGAGTTTCGGCCTTTTTATCGAGACCCCCTCCAGATAGTCCGACGGGCTGACCAACCCCTCCTCTTCCGCCTTCTCCCAGTCTATCATCCCGTTTTCCCCCGGCAATTTTTTCGTGAATTCATTGAAGCGGTATTCCCTCGGCGCCTGCCTTCCTCTTGAGTGGCAGCGGACACACCTGCCGCCGCCGGCCCCCGCGGCGGAATCCGAGCAGGCGGCGAATATGGTTTTGCCGCCATAAGTCCTCTTGCCGTCATGGCAGGCCCCGCAGTAAAAGCCCCGCATGTTGTCCGCCGCCCTTATCCCTGTACCCCCGGCCTGCATTGCAAAGCCCAGGTCCACGTGGCAGAGCCTGCAGGTGTACATGGCCCTGTGCAGCCAGTGGTCGAAAACGACAGGCGGAAGCCCGGCCGCTTTTGAATAGTTGCCGATGACGACCCTGCCCAATTCATCGGGCGCGGGCATGTCCATCGCCGGGCACTCGGAGCGCTTTGTGCCCGTCACAAGGACAAGGCACAGGAGGAGAAAAAGAGTGAAACTCTTTACTCTGATCTTTCTTATTTTATTTTTTCCTGTTTTGCTGCCTTTGCTTTTTTCTGTTCCAGCACAAAAACAAAAAGCGCCCTGCACATGGATAACCTTTTCATGTAAACCTTCCTGCCGGACTCCCCGAGCTTGCCGATCCGGGGCGCCAGCTTGCCGCACCGGCCGATGAGCGCACTCAGTTCGCCCGCGTCCAGGGCCGTCGCGTCCTCGGTCCTTGAGCAGATGTCGTCGAATTCCTCCTTCCAGTTGTCCTGGGCAAAGGCAGCGCGGGCTTTAAAAAGAGGCAGGCAGCGCGCAGGCGGCAGGTCTATTCCGGCCGAAAAGAAAATCAGGCCCAGGCCGAAGACCGCGCCCAACCAAAAGATTTTCCCCCTCATGCCGGTCCACCCCGCGGTTTTTGTTTTTGACAGCAAGTGCCCCATTCGGCTGGATTACCCAAAAATCTATCCCATCCGGTATCCGGCGTTTATGCCCCCGCGGGCCCCCGGTCAGTAAACCGGTTTCGCATGGCACCTCTGGCAATCCAGAGACGGGAAGGCAACCAGTCCATGGCAGGTGCCGCAGTATTTTCCGCCGAATATCTCGTCCATGCTGTAGCTTGCCCCTTTTTTCACGCCGAATATCTCCGGATGGCACAGCTCGCATCCGCTCCAGGCGGCGTGCTTCTTGTGGGAGAAGATGATGTCCGGCATCCCGGCCATATTCGTCTGCAATTGCGTGTCTTTTGGAATGGGCAGGGCGCCCCTCTTTATGGAGACGCCTTCTATGTAGTCGATGGGTTTTATAAGCCCCTGCAGCTCGGCCTTCTCCCAGTCTATGCCGTTTCCAAACCGGCCCCTCGGCAGTCCCGCAGTGAACCTCTGGAAATCATAATCCTGCTTCACTTGTTGGCCCAGCGAGTGGCACCGCAGGCAATCGCCGGTTTTGACCTTCCCGCAGGCCTCGAAGATTATCCTGCCGTCCAGGACGCTCTTGCCGTTGTGGCAGGCCCCGCAGTAATAGCCCTGCATATTGTCCTCCGCCTTTATACCTGTCCCTCCGGCCTTCATGGCAAAGCCCAGGTCCACGTGGCAGAGCCTGCATGTGTATTTCGCCCTGTGCAGCCAGTGGTCAAAGACGACAGGCGGGAGCCCGGCCTCCTGCGAATAGTTGTTGATGACGACCCTGCCGTATTCCCACGGCAGGGGCCTCCGCTTAACTCCTCCAGTCTGGGAAAAAGCCGCGCCGGCAAACATCAGAAGAGCCAAGGAGACGAGAAATACCCTTTTCATTATCCCCCCCCTAAAAAACTTCCTCAAGATTAGCACAACGGGGATTTTTTTATCAAAAATGGAAACTTTCTTAACCCGCCCACCCGCCCTATCGGTATTGGGGGCTCCGCCCCAAACCCCAGGGGAAATACTATCCTCCGAAAAAGACCCGCCGGGCGGCCTCATCGCCCGGCGTTCAGCAAGCTGCCTATCTTGAATCGAACTCTTCCATCACCTTGAGGAGCCCTGCCCAGTCATGGGACGGAAGGTTCATGACCTGTGTATGGATGAGCCCGTCTTTCACGGCCTTGGCCTTTTGGGCCTCGTCCTTAATGCCGTAAAAAGGCAGCATGACGAGAAATGCCCGGTCCGTGTATTGCCTGATGGGGGTAAGGACATCGCCCCTTCTCGTAAAGAAGGGGTCTTCGCCGGGCCCGCAGCGTTTTCCGAATACATTGAATTGCCTGCACGATACCGGCCGTATCGGATGAATAGAGCAGGAGCCCCCGCCGTTTTGAATTTCCAGAAAGACGCAGGATTTTTGGTTTTCCCGGGCGGCCTTTAAATTCAGCCGGAGCCTTTCTTTGAGGGCCTCACGGACCGGGGGCCCCATCTTTTCCGTGCAGAACCAGTAGATGCCGGCAAGCTCGAGGGGATAGAGGGGGATGTCGGTGTGCGTGCTGCAGCAGTTCCCGCATCCCTTTCCGCAGGCAAGTTTCCGCTTTTGGGTTTTTTCTTTTTCGACTTCATTTATCGCGTGCTGCACCCCGGCATCGATTATCGAATATGCCTCCAGCAGAAGCGGCAGCCATTTCAGGCGGGCCTCATCTTCCGGGAACCTCAAGCGTTCCCGCGCGCTTTTCTTACAGGCCTTCCTTATGTTTTTCACCAAGGACACACCCTCTCCGGTGAGACCCTCTCCCTTATAAGGGAGAGGGTCTCACCAAAAAACCATGGGGGCGTGAGGGTGTTTAACACCCCCACAGAAGGGGTTTAAATTTTCTACCCTAAAAATAGCATAGCAGGGCAATAAAAATAAAATTCAAAATTGTCTCAAGGCGGGAAAGATATTATAATAAGGCGTGGCTGTTCGCCGTCTGATTTTCGTGTTTCCCATCCTCATCCTTTTTGCAGGCGCCGCATCGCCCGCCGGCAACGATGGTTTCCTGAAAGCGGACCTGACAAAAGCGGCGCCGGAGAGGGTCTTCATATCGGAGGATTTCAGCAGTCTCGACAACTGGGTGCCTTTCCCCCTCTTCAAAGGCAGGAAATGCACGCTCTACACGTGCGCCGTTGAAGACGGCCAAAAATGCGTCAAGGCGGAAAGCGACTGCTCCGTCTCCGCCCTGGCCCTCGACAAGGAGTTCGATGTCTACCAATTCCCGGTCATCAGGTGGAAGTGGAAGATAACCGCCCTCTATCCAAACGGCGATATCGAGAAGAAAAACTTAAACGACGCGCCGGCCAGGCTCTACATCCTCTTCAAATACAATCCGCAGAAGGCGGGCTTTTTTACGAAACTGAAATATTCCCTGGCGAAAAAAATATACGGGATGTACCCGCCCCAAAGCAGTCTCTGCTACGTGTGGGCGAACAGGCCGTACAATAAGAGGGTGCTCACGAGCCCCGCCTGGGGCCGGTCCAAAAATATAATCCTTGAGGCGGGCGTCAAACACCTGGATGAATGGCGGCAGGAGCAGGTGAACATACTTGAAGACTACAGGGCGGCATTCGGCAAGGACCCGCCCCATATGGCAGTCCTCGCGATAATGGACAGCTCGCAGCATACCTGCGGAAAATCCGTATCTTATTTCGGCGGACTGGAGATATCGGGGCCATGACAAACCCGAAATGACGCCCTCACCCCTGACCCCTCTCCCCTTAATCCTTCTCGGCGACCTTGCCCAGACCCACTATCCTGTCGTTTTCCTCCAGGTCCATGAGTTTCACGCCCTGGGTATTTCTACCTATTATGGATATGCCTTCCGCCGGCATCCGGATTGTCTTGCCCGACTGTGTGATCAGCATCAGCTCATCTTCATCGCGCACCTTCATGAGACCCACGGCCTGTCCCCCCCTGTCGGTGACCTTGATGGAGAACACTCCCTTGCCGCCCCTGCGATGAACGGGGTAATCCTCTATCCGCGAGCGCTTTCCCAACCCCTTCTCCGTCACGGTAAGAAGCAGGTTTCTCTCCTCGACCATGTCCGCAGAGACCACTTCATCCCCTTTCGTAAGGCGGATTCCGATTACGCCCTTTGCGTTCCTGCCCATCGGGCGGACGTCCTCTTCGTTGAACCGCATGGCGAACCCCTTCCTCGTCCCAATGATGAGGTCGTTTGAGCCCGCGGTGCGCCTTACCGCTATCAGTTCATCGCCCTCTTCGAGGGCGACGGCGATAATCCCCCTGCCGCGCGGGTTTGAATACTCCTCAAGGGCCGTCTTTTTGACAATGCCTTTTTTCGTGAAAAAGACGAGATAGCCCTCCTTGAAGAGCCGCACCGGAAGCGCCGTGCTCACCCTTTCGCCTTCGCCCAGGGCAAGGAGGTTGACCAAAGCCTTGCCCTTGGCGGCCCTGCCGGCCTCCGGCAGCTGATAGATTTTCAGCCAGTAGAGCCTGCCCAGGTTGGTGAAGAAAAGCATGTAGTCGTGCGTGGAGCCGATGAAGAGCTGCTCTACGTAGTCCTCCTCGCGGGTCTCCATGCCTATGAGTCCCTTGCCGCCCCTGTGCTGGCTCCGGTAGGCCGAGATGGGGTTTCGCTTGATGTAGCCGTTATGGGAGACTGTTATGACCGTCTCCTCCTCGGTGATGAGGTCCTCCATGGTGATTTCCTTCTGGGCCTCTATGATGTCCGTGCGGCGCGCATCCGCGTATTTCTCCTTTATCTCCAGCAATTCCGTCTTTATGATCTCCCGCTGGCGCGTCTCGTTTGCCAGGATTTCCTTCAGGTCGGCTATTTCCCGGAGTGTCTGCTCATGCTCCTCGATGATCTTTTTCCTTTCGAGCCCGGTGAGGCGCTGCAGCTTCATGTCGAGGATCGCCTGGGCCTGGACCATGGTCATGCCGTAGCCGTCCATGAGCCCCTGCCTTGCGGCATCGGGGCTCTCGGCGGCCCGTATCAGGGCGATGACCTCATCCATGTGCTCGATGGCAATTTTCAGGCCCTCAAGCACGTGCGCCCGCTCCTCGGCCTTTTTAAGGTCGAAGCGCGTCCTTCTTATGATGACGTCCCTTCTGTGCTGGAGGAAATGCCCGAGCATGCGCTTCAAGCCCAGCACCCTCGGCTGGCCGCCTACCAAAGCAAGCATATTGATGCCGAAGGTCGATTCCATCTGCGTGTGCTTGTAGAGATTGTTCAGTGCGACCTCCGCGGCCTCTGTCCGCTTCAGCTCCACCAGGATGCGGATGCCGTCGCGGTCGGACTCGTCCCGGAGGTCGGAGATGCCCTCGATGCGTTTTTCCCGCACCAGTTCGGCTATTTTCTTTATCAGGGCCGCCTTGTTGACCTGATAGGGCAGTTCCGTGACGATGATGCTTTCACCGCCTTTGTGATCGCGCTCGATGCGCGCCCTCGCCCTTACCTTTATGAGCCCCCTGCCGTTTTCATATGCGCTTCTTATCCCCTCGACGCCGTGAATGACGCCGCCGGTGGGGAAGTCCGGCCCCTTTACGGCGCTCATAAGCTCCGCGGTCTCGGCCTCCGGTCTTTCAAGCAGCATTACCAGGGCGCCCGTGACCTCCGCCAGGTTATGGGGCGGGATGTTCGTCGCCATGCCGACGGCAATGCCCGCCGAGCCGTTTATGAGCAGGTTCGGCACGCGGGTGGGCAGCACCACCGGCTCCGTGGTCGTCTCGTCGAAATTGGCGATGAAATCGACAGTGTCCTTGTCTATGTCCTTTAACAGCTCTTCGGCGATCTTCGAAAGGCGCGCCTCCGTGTAACGGTAGGCGGCGGCGGGGTCCCCGTCTATCGAGCCGAAATTCCCCTGCCCGTCCACCAGCGGGGCGCGCATGTTAAAATCCTGCGCGAGCCTCACAAGGGCATCGTAGACGGCCGTGTCGCCGTGCGGATGGTATTTCTTGAGGACCTCGCCGACGACACCCGCGCATTTGGAGTACTTCCGCCCCGGCAACAGGCCCTCGCGGAACATGGCGTAGAGTATCCTGCGCTGGACCGGTTTTAGCCCGTCACGCACCTCCGGCAGCGCCCTGCCGATGATCACGCTCATCGCGTAATCGAGATAGGAGACCTTCATCTCCTGCTCTATATTGACCTGCATTTTCATCGATTGAAAAGTCCTCCCCAGGGATGTAAAAAATCTATTTATTTTAACATATTTAGGGGTGAAACATCCTCTCCCAACCCTCTCCCTCAAGGGAGAGGGTTTCACATGAAAATTAATCCGCAATAAAACAGTTTTTACGCCGATTTTCGGGGGGCGAAGCCCCTCCCTCTCCCATTGGGAGAGGGTTAGGGTGAGGGGATGATT
>JAJYJK010000106.1 GCA_021789555.1 Nitrospirota bacterium | reverse complement strand
CGATGCGTTGATTATTACTCCCAAGCGGCTGGAGCTTGATGAGGCACGCAGACAGATGAGAAGGCTTCTTAAGGCTTCCGGTCTCACGGTAGAGGAACTCGTCGAGGGGCTCAAGGAAGAAAGAGAAGCTCTGTTTAAAGAGACTTATGGCCCTAAAAAGAAGGCATAAAGTATTTCTCGATTCCAATGTTCTTTTATCTGGCATCTTCTCAGATAAAGGGGCACCGAGAATCATACTCGATCTTCTGACGATTGGTCTGCCGATGCTGAAAGGGGCAACCGGACAGTACAATCTTATGGAAGTTGAACGGAACCTGAAGAAAAAAATGCCGCAAGCCCTGCCTGTATATCAAACGTATTTACCTAAGCTCCGACTTGAAATCGTTGCTCTCCCATCCAAAGAGACAATCATGAGCATGGCAGGGGCCATTGCTGAAAAAGATATCCCCGTCCTCGCCTCTGCTTTGGCATGCAGGGCACAGTATCTTATTACGGGCGATAAGAAGGATTTTGTCAGATTAAAAGACATTAACGAATACGGCCTGGAAATAGTAGGTCCGTCAGAATTTGTCGAAACAGTATTTCCGAAGCTAATAAATGAGGCGTGAAATAACCGCCACAATCAATCGACTGTCGCAAAATCGTAGCAGATTTCCGCTTTTTGGGCAGAAAACAAGAGGAATGCAGAATGCCTTGACACACATTTCCTCCCCCCCTTGCCTTTTGCCCGCCCAAAACGTATAACTATACAGAATGAAATATCAGGAGGGTAAAATGAAAAGATTTTTGAAGCTGGCGGCGGTTGCGGCGGCAAGCCTGGTTGTCCTGGGGTGCGGGACTCTCCAGCTTAACCCGATTATCACAGGTACTTCGTGTGCTACAAGGGAGGCATGTCTAAAGGACCTTAACCTGCCAAATCCGGAGAAACCGGAGTATGTTTTCGTGGTCGAGCCGTATACGATGAACGAGAGGGGGAAAGCTCCGATTGGTACTCCGGGTTTTAATAGCCCGGTTTATCACGGCGATGTCGAGCTTTGTATAGCTAAAGCTCTGAAGGATACGTTCGGTAATAATATTAAAATATTTTTTAAAGAGGCCGAAGCTGGGCAGCCTTTCGTCTTAATCAAAATAGACAATGTTGTAGCACATGGCGTTTTCCCGGTGAGTGCCTATATGAAAATTGATTATCAGATCCTAAGCAATAAAAAGAATATTTCCTTGACAGCAAAAACAAATACAGAATCTTTCTGGGGTAATGATCATGAAGCGCGAAAGCAGTATCCGCAAGTTTGTGCAATTCTTGCGAGACAGGTACGTGAAGCACTTGAGGGCAATGGCGCAATTACCAAAGGGGAGGCAAATTAGCCTCCCCTTTGGGTTATGCGTGTGTATGTTCGCTTCACATTCTATTTCGGCGTATAGGGATAATTGTATTTCTGCAAGTCCCGCTGAGGAAAGTTGAACATCTCTCCGAAAACTGAGTTATATCGAGCGTCACTCATAGGAAGAGATGTTATTGCTGCTGAAGTGCAGGCATCCGTTGCCTGCGACGCTCCTCCGCAGGCCAAGGCTTTCCTGAAGTCTATCTTCGTGGCGAACAACTGGACCCCTCCGCCGATAGGCGGCGTGGAGAAAACATCTGGGCTTAACCACCGATTATAAGTGTTATTCGCTATCTGTTTTTGGTCTCCAGACCAGGCGGTTGAGGGATTAAGCTGATAGGCTGAATACGCAAAAGGCGTAATCTGGGCTGTAGTGGAGGTGGTGGGGCTGAAACCTGTTGCTACCAAGCCTCCAACCGCTCCAAAACCGGCTCCCTCGAGAGCGCCCGGCCATGTGCCCATACCCAATGCACCAAATCCCACCCCGCCCGTAATTGCCCCAAGCGCAATGGCGGCCACAAACACGAAGAGCCCCGTCCACCCGCTCTGGGTCTTCGTCCATTGGTAAATCAGCGTCTCGTCCACCGGGAAGGTATGGTGCCCCACGACATTGACCATGGCGTACTCCCCGCCGGCATTCTGCGTGGGGTTTATGAGGCCCCCGGTTACGGGGTCGAGCACATCCGTATGGGTGCCGGACACGGCCGGGGTGGATATGACCCAGTTGGGGTGCAGGTAATAGGAGACCGTGGTCTTGACCTTTTTCCGGATGAAACTGCTGGAGGTGGACGTGCTCACGACCTGGCGGATTTCGGGTATGGCTATGAAGGCCACCGGGGCCTTGTGAATCCCCTGGGCCAGGGCCACGAGCTTATAGAATCCGGCTTGGGATATGTTGTGGAATATACCGTCGCCCGCCCCGACGGTAAAGTCCTTGAGGGCGGTATGATTCCAGCACGGGTCCGTATTGAGCCGCTCTGTCCAGTACGAATTGCCCCTGTTTATCTTGGCCTGCGTCCAGTAGTCGAACGCGCCCGCAAAACTGGCGTTCTGGTCCTGATGGAAAGTTGAGATTATCTGGTCCGTATTTATTTTGGGCGGGTCCGTTGAAATCAGGAATTTTGAAGGGTATTCCGAATTGCAGGTCTGGCCGGTCTGTGGGTCAACATAAAGGTTATAGTCCGCTCCGCTTTGGCCGCAGTTTTTTTGCGCATCGCAATTACGCGCATTCCAGTCCAGCCATGCAAAATTGTAGAGGTCCGCGCTCCTAAAATACTGGAAATTGCTCGGGCTGATGCGCAAAATCATGGCCTGGATATTCGCGCCAACCTGCCGGATGCGCATAAGGGCTATCATGCCTGAATTCGTCTGGTTGTCCCACTTGGCGATGACGAGCGGCGCCGGGCTCTCCGGAATGATTATGCGGTTCGACAGCTGGTTGCTCGGGATGTTCAGATACACGGCATCGTTTCTGCCGGCTATCCTGGCCCACTCAAGCGCCATGACGCCCGATGGCGGTGTAAGGTCCGTCTGGTAGGGCGGTGTACTGCTGGAATGGCACGCGCTCTCTGACGGACTGGGGACAATTGATGCGCTCATCGCGGCATCGGCCTTGTCTCACAAGGCCGGGCTCGCAAGCGCAAATCACAGGCATTTCAGGGAAACAGACGGACTCCAGGTGATGCCCTTCAAGCCCTGAAGAGACACCTGGCCCTTATCTAAACGTTGTCCAGCATGTGCCCGAGTTTTTTCTTCTTGGCCTGTAGATAAAGGATGTTCTTCTCGTGCGGCTTCATCTCTATGGGCACCCTTTCGACCACCCTCAGCCCGTAGCCCTCAA
>JAJYJK010000050.1:8428-16283 GCA_021789555.1 Nitrospirota bacterium | reverse complement strand
AAGGTCACAGGTAATGCCTCACAGATGTCATTCCCGCAATCCTGGACAAGCCGGGACGGGCTCCGCGCGTCGGGAATCCTTCTTTTTCGGAAGGATTCCGCCCGATTTTATCCTTAATAAAATAAAATTCTGGCCGGAATGACAAAAAACCCTTGTTTGCAACGTTAGGGTTAATCTATAGCAGTGGGCGCCGCGCTAGCGGATCATGCTGTCGGCTATTCGTATCAGTTCGACAGGGTAGGACATATAGAGGACGGAGGAATAAAAGCCGCCTTCCTGCCAGGTTATCCTGGAGCAGGGACTGCCGCCCTCGCATGTGCCCACCTGGAGCATTGCGTCTCTTCCCTTCAGCCGGTATCTGGCCTGCTCTTTCACGCTGGTGAACCTGACCCTCTGGAGTCTTTCGCTTTCGGCTGCGCCGCCCTTCAGGGAGGACTGGACCACTATGAGCGCCGTCCGCGGCGTTTTTGGCCCGGTGAACTCCAGGACGACCGCCTTGAAGGGCCTTTTTTGCGCGAAGATGAAGGCCGGGGGCCAGGAGAGCCCTTCGGGAAAGTATTTTGGCACCAGTATGCCGTCATATCCGACGGCCTGCCTGGCCTCTTCTACGGTGTCGTACCGCCTCGCCAGGTCCGGCTGCACCAGCGACGGGAAACGGTTCAACGCCGCCAGAAACGCGACTACCCCGCCGGCCATTATGGCCATATAGACCAGGCCCCGGACTATCCTGATGTTGCTTGGCCGCATTCCCATCTACACCACAAAGTAGTTTATTCCGGCGATCAGGGCAAGGGTCACAAAATAAGGCACCCCCCACGGCAACTCGTCCCACCGGGGCCGTCCGATCCTCCGGAGCCTGCTTATCAGCAGCGCATCCAGGCTGTATTTATCGAAGGCCGCCGCGATATCGCCGGCCCCCCTGCGGACGGCCTCCCCGCCCTGGGCGTCCCGGCCGCCTGTTTCGTCTGCGGGTTCCGGACGGAGCACCTCGACCGCTTCCCGGAGGGCCTGGGGCTTGCCGGTGAGCGCAATGGCGAAGTCGTCGCAGATCTTCTCCTCCTCCTGGGCCAGTTTCCTGAATTCTATCATCGCCACCGGGTTGTAGAACATGAGCACCCTCAGGACGTAGGCGATGGTGAGCACCGGCTTTCTGCTCCTCCTGATATGGCCGATCTCGTGGGCGAAGGCCGCCTGGAGCTGGTCCCTCTCCAAGACCCTGAGCAGGCCGCGGGAGATAAAAATACGGGGGTCCCGCCAGGTGTTGGAATAGAGCGTCAAATCCTCGTCATCGAGGACCGAAACGCGCCCGGGGTCGATTGGCAGCCCTTCCAGGGCGTCCGCCATCTTCCGTGCAAGGGCCTCTTCTTCAACCGGCTGCGGCCCGGCGTCCTCCTCGGCCCCCCTGAACTGTTCCAGCAGGTGCACCACCATGGGCAGGAACTCCTGGAGGATAAAGACAATCGCCGTTATGGCGGCCGACAAGACAATCAGCGCCTTGAACGCCGGGATACCCCAAAAATCGAAAAAAAACCATTTGTTGCTGTCCAGCAGGCTCCGGAGCCTGAAATAGACGCCGCCCCTGCCGGGCGAAATCAACTGGTAGAGGGGAAAGGAGAAGGCCGGCAGGAAGATGACCAGGAAACGAAACCGCTGCGTCATGTGCGGCTCCCTTATGTCCCAGGCTATAAACGCGCAGTCAATGAGCGCAGAGGCGATGATTGAATGGAGCACCGTTTGAATGGCATACATCCCCCAGTAAGAGGTAATAAAAGAATCCATATCCCTCAGTATTATATTCCAGAGACGCTTTTTCAGGAAACAGATTAGAAGGGGCCCTCAGCAGCCGCATTCGCTCTTGAGAGTGTCAAGGAGGCCGAGCATCTGCCCGGAGACGCCCTCCATTTCGCGGAAGATGCGGTCCGCCTTGTCCTTTTCGCCCGCCCCCGAGGCGGCCAGGACGTCTTTTGAGAGTTTGTGAATCAACTCATGGGGGGTCTCCATCTGCTTGAAGGCGGCCATAGCGCCGCAGATATCCATGCCTTCCTTGTAATACCACTTGCCGAACCGGCAGGTGTGGTGGTCGGGCAGTTGCGAGACATTCATCTCCATCTCTCCGCTCACGCAGTTGGCTATCTTTTGCAGAAAACCCCTGTGGTCGTTCTTGGCGATCTCGATCATGATGGCGGCGCCGCCCTTGGTCCTGACCTGGGACGTGGCGCCCCTGAGCTCATCGGCTATCTTTGTAAGCCTCAGGACCTCTTCGAGGACGCTGCCCGAGAGCTTTTCTATCTCGTGGGCTATGGTCGAGGTCTGCTCGATGTTCTTTGAGACGTCGGCCGTGGTCGCCGACTGCTGCTCGACGGCAGTTGATATGTTCGCCACCTGGTCGCGCACCTTTTGGGCCGAGCCGACGATGCTTTCGAGCGACTCGCCGACGTGTTTTATGAATTTCGTCGCCTTGGCGACGTCCGCTTTCGCCCCCTCCATGGATTTCACCGTCTCGCCGGACTCGGCCTGGACGGACTCTATCTTGGTTGAGATTTCAGCGGTCGCCCTTATCGTTTTTTCCGCCAGTTTCCTTACCTCATCGGCCACCACGGCAAACCCCTTGCCCTGGTCCCCCGCCCGTGCGGCCTCTATGGCGGCGTTCAGGGCCAGCAGGTTCGTCTGGTCCGCAATCTCCTTTATGACTGTCACGATGCCGCCGATCTCCTCCACGCGGCCGTTTAGTTTGCCTATCACGCCGGCAAGCTCGACTGTGGATGTGAAGACATTGTTTTCCGTCTCGACCGCGCCGCTTGCGATCTCCTTCCCTCCCATCGCTATATCCATCGTCTCGGCGGAGGCCTGGGCGGCATGGGAAGTGTTCCTTGCGATCTCGGCTATGGTCTGGCTCATCTCCTCCGCCGCGGTGGCGATCTGGACGGCCTGCATGGACTGCCTCCGGGCGCCGCCCGTCGTCTTCTCGGTCATGCCCTTCAGGACGTCTATCACGGGCAATAGCTTGCTCGTGGAAATCATTACGCTGTTTACCATATCGCTGAAGAAGTGGATTATGCCGTTTACATTCTTCGCCAGCCGGGCTATCTCGTCGCTGCCCTCCTCGAACCTCACCAGGCAGGAGTGCTCTTTGGTCACCACCGCCATATTCTCTATCAGGTCCGCAAGCGGCCTGTGGGTGCGCTCCACGATTGCGACTATCATCCAGCCGATAAACAGGATGCCCAAAAACCCCAGCAGCGCATAGAGGCGCTGCAGCGACGCTATCCGGGCGAAGGACCCCTTCAAGGGCATCCTTATGCTCACGGCCCCCAGGACGGCCCCCGGCTTCACATTATGGCAGGAGAGACAGTCCCTGCCCATGTAGTTGGAGCTGGCTATGTAAGGATATATCCCGCGGATATGATCCCCTTCGATAATGACCTTCTCCATGCCTGTCCTGAGGACCTCCGCCTCCTGGCTGTCCGGGGCGGGATGATAGGAGTCTCCGTCGCCTGCCCCGAACTGCCCGTTTAGGCTCTGCCCGCGGACGACCCTCAGATCCGCGATGTTCTTCATCTGATCGAGAAATTTCGCCTCCTGCCGGTTAAAATCTCCCGATAGCATCATGGTTGTAAGCGCATTCAAGACGGTGTCCCGGTAGCCGTGGAGCGTGGAGTTGCGCTCCTGCTCGAGGACTATCTTTTTCGTCTTGTACCCGGTAACGAAAACCATGGCGAGCACGCCAATGGCGACAAAGATTATTATCGGCACGGCGGTCTTCCACTTTAACGAAATATTCCTTGAATCAAGCAACATCGTTCACTCCCCTTTTTGGCTCAGCCTTCGATACCCCTTAACTTGCAATTCCCCGCAGCTTGCTACAGGGGGTTCATTATTTTTGAGACCTTTAAAAAAATATTTTTTTATATTTCTTAAATTTATATATACTTAATCGGGTCCGGAGGCGGAAAACTTTAGGGGGCAGGTGGATGGGGCGCAGTTGAAATAATCTCTGCGGACAAAATATACTAAAATTAAAAAACGCGTGGGATTGTTATCATCTTCGGGGGGCCGTCGGTTTTTTATTTTTCACGTGCGCCACTTATCATCTGAAAGGAGATTTTAATCTTATGAAGGTAATCCTCAAGGAGGATGTTAAAAACCTGGGAAGGATGGGGGACACCGTCAGCGTGAAGACCGGCTATGCAAGAAATTTCCTCCTCCCGAAGAGCCTTGCCGTCGAGGCAAGCGAAAATAACCTCAAGCAGGTCGAGGCGCTCAAAAAACAGTTGGCGCTGCGCGCCATAAAGCAGAAGGAAGACGCCCTGATGGCGGCCGAGCGCCTGAATGCGATAGTCCTTACTTTCAAGGCAAAAGCCGGCGAAGAGGGAAAGCTCTTCGGCGCCGTCACCGCGATGGACATCGAGGAGGCGATAAAGGCGCAGGGCGTTGCGGTGGACCGCAAAAAAATCGCACTCGATGAGCCGATAAAGAGGCTCGGCGAATACAGCGTCCAGATAAAATTCTTTCAGGACGTTGCCGCGGCGGTAAAGGTCGTCGTGGAACCCGAGGAATAAAAAACAGGCTCCTTTTTTGGATAGGGGGAGGGGAAATCGGCCTTTGTCCCTATGAAAGCTTCGGATATCATGAAACCCTCGGATATGGAGAAACTCCCGCCCCAGAGCGTTGAGGCCGAACAGGCCGTGCTGGGCGCCCTGCTGATAGAGGGCGACGCCATCATGAAGGTCATCGAGCTCATCGGAGAAGACGATTTCTACAGGGCCGCGCACCGCAAGATTTACCGCTCGATGCTCGGCCTCTTCGAGAAAAACGAATCCATAGACATAGTGACCGTCTCGGAGGAGCTGAAAAAAGCCGGGGCCCTGGAGGAAACAGGGGGCCCCGAGTACCTCTCCACCCTGGCAAACCAGACGCCCACCGCGGCAAACGCCGTCTATTACGCGAAGATAGTAAAAGATAAATCCCTGCAAAGGGCGCTGCTGAGGGCCGCCACCGAAGTGGCCGAAAAGATATACCAGGGTGAGCTTGAAGCCGACGAGATGATGGACCTGGCCGAAAAGAAGGTCTTCGAGGTCTCCGACAAGCGCATACGGGGCAATTTCGCCCCCATCAAGGAGGCCATAAAGGACACCTTCAAGATGATCGAGGGCCTCTATGAGAGGAAAGAGGCGATAACGGGCATCCCCTCCGGGTTCAAGGATTTAGACGAGTACACGGCCGGGTTCCACCCCGGGGACCTGGTGATCGTGGGCGGACGGCCCTCCGCGGGCAAGACCGCCTTCGGCCTCAACATCGCCCAGCACGCGGGGCTGCAGCAGAGGGAACCGGTGGCCATCTTCTCCCTGGAGATGTCCTTGAACCAGATAATCATGAGGATGCTCTGCTCCGAGGCGATGGTGGACGCAAGCTCCGTCCGCCGGGGATACGTCAAGAACAACTTCCACAAGCTCGCCGCCGCGGCGGGCAAGCTGATGGACGCCCCCGTATTCATAGACGAGACCTCGGGCATCTCGGCCCTGGAGATGCGGGCAAAGGCAAGGAGGCTCAAGCGCGAGCACGGGCTCGGCCTCATCGTGGTCGACTACCTTCAGCTCATGAGGGGCAACGGCAGATACGATCAGCGCGTCCAGGAGATATCCGAGATCTCGCGCTCGCTAAAGGCCCTTGCAAAAGAAATAAACGTGCCCGTCATAGCCCTAAGCCAGCTCAACCGCGCCGTCGAGAGGGAGCGGCGAAACCCCAATATGGCGGACCTCCGGGAATCGGGCGCGATAGAGCAGGACGCCGACGTGATAATCTTCCTCTACAGGGACGAAAAAGAAAAATCCAAAACCCAGGCGGAGCCCGGCAGGGAGGTCGAGGTGATAAACCTGGACATCGCCAAGCAGAGAAACGGCCCCACGGCCCATGGCCTGCACCTGGCATTCCTGTCGAAATGCACGAGGTTCATGGATTACAGCCCGGAGGACTACCCCTACGCCGGCGGGGATTTTTGAGGGGGCGGGAGGGGATGAACAGGAGGACAAGGGGGGGATTCATGCTGATGAGGGGGGTCCCATGATCAGGAAAGCGGCAGTGGCAGGCCGGTTCTATCCGGACACCCCGGCCGAGCTTGCGGCCGAACTGGACCGGATGCTTGCAGGGGGCGGCCCGAAGCAAAAGGTCCTGGCCGCCGTATGCCCGCACGCGGGCTACGTCTATTCCGGCCGCGTGGCGGGCTCCGTGTATTCACGCATCGAAATCCCCCGAAAGATCGTGCTCATCGGCCCCAACCACACCGGGGCCGGCCCCCAGTTTTCCATAATGACGGAGGGGCAGTGGGAAGTCCCCAACGGCAGGCTGCCCGTCGATACGGCGCTTGCCATGAGGATACTCGGGGAGGTGCCCTTCTTCACCAATGATACAAAGGCGCACGCCTTCGAGCATTCCCTGGAGGTGCAGTTGCCCTTTATCGCCCGTTTGAGGCCGGGGGCGTCAATCGTCCCGATTACGATGATGCGGGCCCTCCCCGATTATCTCAAAAAAGCGGGCGAGGGCCTGGCCAGGGCCCTGGAGGCGCAAAAGGAAGACACCCTCATCATAGCAAGCTCCGATATGAGCCACTACGTCCCGGATGAGACGGCAAGGAAGATGGACGCCCTTGCGATAGAGCATATATTGAAACTGGACCCCGTGGGGCTCTTTAATACCGTAGCCGAAAAACGCATATCGATGTGCGGCGTCGCCGCCGTGGCTTTGATGCTCTTCACGGCGAAACTGCTTGGGGCAACAGGGGCCACGCTGGTCGAATACGCCACCAGCGGGCAGACGAGCGGGGATTATTCGCAGGTCGTGGGCTACGCGGGCATAATCGTCAAATAAAACGACCTGCCACAGTCAAGCATAACCTTTCGTAAAAACGCCGCTCATGTGAAGGATGTTTTTTCTTCCTGTCCTCCCATCCCATTCCACCTCAATGTTGTTATAAGATTTTGGTGTCCACTTTATCCATCTTACCTCATCTTCGCGTTCGTTCAGCTTAATGCTTTTTCCAGAAAGTCCAGGCAAAGCTTCAATATCTTTACGTCGGCGTCTTTCAGTAAGGAATCAAGCGCCTTCCTTACGGCCTTCTCAGACTGAACTTCATACGGGAAGAGAAAAATTTCGTAAAGCTCTATGTCAAGGCCCTTGGCGATCTTGTCCAGCGTTTTGATCGTTACATTTTTCTGGCCGCTTTCAACCGCGCTTATATACTTGGCATTGATGCCGGTCTTTTCCTCTAACTGCTCCTGCGTGAGCCCTCTCTTTTCTCTGACCTTTTGTATTTTTCCCCCGATGCCTACAAGTAAGCTCATAAAACCCTCGTCTCCTTTTTAGGAAAAGGATAACAAGGAGGAGTCTGAAGCGAAGAGTCATTACTGCTAAGCCTGGCGGAAGGGTTGATGGCTTCTGGCGGGCAATTCGAAATAATCACGGCTGAAAACGGCAGGAAGGCGCTTGAGATATTCAGGAGCGGCGTGAGTATAGACCTTCTGGTCACCGATTTAAAGATGCCGGAGATGAACGGGTTCGAGCTTCTGGTTAACGTAAAAAAGGATTTCCCCGCAACCCGCGCCATCGCGCTTACCGGCTTAATTACGCCGGAAATCAAAGAGCTGTCTGTTCATCTGCGTGCAAAAAGACTAGCCTCGCCCGGAAACCGGAGAGGACGGTTTCAAACAGGCACGAGTGCCGGCCCGCCGGTGTACACCGGACGCGGCCCCTTTAGACATTCGTCGGGTCGAGTAACGCCAACTATTCGCAAACCAGATACTTCATCGCCTTTTGGAGCCTCTTGCCCTTGAGCCCCAAATCCTCCGGGCTGCGGATTTTC
>JAJYJK010000050.1:0-8328 GCA_021789555.1 Nitrospirota bacterium | reverse complement strand
ACACCGGACGCGGCCCCTTTAGACATTCGTCGGGTCGAGTAACGCCAACTATTCGCAAACCAGATACTTCATCGCCTTTTGGAGCCTCTTGCCCTTGAGCCCCAAATCCTCCGGGCTGCGGATTTTCCCTCCCTGCCGGGCCGCGACGATACACTTTACGGTCTCGGGCCCCAGCCCAGGCACCCTTAAAAGCTCCTCCCTGGCCGAGGTGTTCAGCCTGACGGGAAAATATTCGGGATGGGCCTCCGCCCAGGCCTCTTTCGGGTCCTTGTCGAGGCGCAGGTTCCCGCCTGGGGCAAATATAAACTCGTCTTTTGTAAAACCGTATCGCCTTGCCAGAAAGTCCGCCTGATAGAGCCGGTGCTCCCGGATGAAGACCTCATTTGGAAGCGTCTCCGCGCGCCTCTCGCCCGGTATGTCCGGGGCGCCGGCCCCCTTCTGGTAGGCCGAGAAGTAGACGCGCTTGAAATTCATCCCCCCGTAGAGCCGGTAGACGTAATCAATTATCTCCCGGTCCGTTTCAGTGGCCGCGCCGACTATGAATTGAGTGGTGCACTTCACGCGGGAGTACCGCATCCCTCTTCCAGTCAGCCTGCCCATCAGTCCGAGCGGGCGTATGATGTCTTTAGCGAAATCCTTCTTCCCCGACAGGGTGGCGAAATGCCGCTCGCCGGGGGTCTCTATATTCAGGGAAACGGCGCTTGCAAGCGACAGCGACTCTTCCATGGCGGCATCGGAGGCGCCCGGTATGAGCTTCAAATGGATATACCCCTTAAACCCGTGCTTCCTTCTTAGAATGCTGGCGGCCCCGTTAATCCTCTCCATCGTGGAATCCGGGTTGCCGGTGACGGCGGAGCTTAAGAACACCCCGAAGGCCATTCTCCGCCGTAAATATTCCATGAATAACCGCGCCACCTCTTCAGGCCCCAGTGAGCAGCGCCTGAAGCCGGCCTCCGCGCGAAGCGGGCAATATTTACAGTCATTCGCGCAGGCATTTAAAAGCAGGGTTTTCAAGAGGACGGTGTAGCCGCCGCCCGGCAGGACCACCGGATAGAGCCACCTGCCATCGGCCCCCCTCCTGCGGTGCTCCTGCCGGCTCCCGCCGCAGGCGCATGCCAGATCATACCTGGAATCCCGGGAGAGGACCCGCAGTTTCTCAACCGTATCCATCCCATATTATATTAGGAATCTCCTATAGAATGGATATGGTTTGTCATGCCGGCGAAAACCGGTATCTATACCCCTTTCCACGTCCAGTCCCTTATCTCGGGCATGTCCTCGCCGTATCTGGCTATGTACTGCCGGTGCTCCACCAGCTTGTCCCTGATTGCCTGTTTCTGGTACGCCGCGATATGCCCGAGCCTGGGGACCCGGTCTATCACGTCGCCAACCAGGTGGAAGCGGTCGATCTCGTTTCTGACGGCCATGTCGAAGGGAGTGGTGGTCGTGCCCTCCTCCTTGTAGCCCCTGACGTGGAGGTTCGCATGGTTTTTCCTCCGGTAGGTGAGGCGGTGGATCAGCCACGGGTAGCCGTGATAGGCGAATATTATGGGTTTGTCGGGCGTAAAAAGCTCGTCGAAATCCCTGTTTGGAAGCCCGTGGGGGTGTTCCTCCGGGGGCTGGAGCGTCATCAGGTCGACCACGTTTATGACCCGGACCTTCAAGTCGGGCGCCTGCTGCCGCAGGAGCTCCGCGGCGGCAAGGGTCTCTATCGTGGGCACATCGCCGCAGCAGGCAAGCACGACATCCGGGTCGGCCCCCCTGTCATTGCTGGCCCACTCCCAGATGCCGATGCCGGAGGTGCAGTGCTTGATTGCGGAGGGCATGTCGAGCCACTGGGGCTGCTCGTTTTTGCCCGCGACGATTACGTTTATATAGTTTTTGCTCCTCAGGCAGTGGTCCGCAACCGATAAAAGCGTGTTTGCGTCCGGCGGGAAGTAGACGCGCACGATGTCCGATTTCTTGTTGACGACTATGTCTATGAACCCGGGGTCCTGGTGCGAAAAACCGTTATGGTCCTGCCGCCATACGTGCGATGTAAGCAGGTAATTGAGCGAGGCTATCGGCCGCCTCCAGGAGACGCGATTGGCCACCTTGAGCCACTTCGCGTGCTGGTTGAACATCGAGTCCACTATGTGGATGAAGGCCTCGTAGCAGGCGAAAAAACCATGCCTGCCTGTAAGCAGATACCCTTCAAGCCATCCCTGCAGCATGTGCTCGCTAAGGACTTCCATCACGCGGCCCTCCGGGGAGAGGTCCGTGTCTTCGGGGAAGATTGGTTCCATCCAGGCGCGGCCCGTCACCTCGAAGAGGGCGTCCAGACGGTTGGAAGCCGTCTCGTCCGGCCCCAGCACCCGGAAATTCCTCGCCTCCAGGTTCTCCTTCATCACGTCCCTCAGGAAAAGCCCCAGCACCCCGGTGGCCCCGGCCATCGCCCCGCCCGGCGCGGGAACGCTCACGGCGTAATCCCTGAAATCCGGCATCTTCAGGTCTTTCAGCAAAAGCCCTCCGTTTGCGTGCGGGTTTGCGCCCATCCGCCTCGTACCCTTCGGCGAAAACTCCTCCAGCTCCGGCGCCAGCCGGCCCGTTTCGCCGAAAAGCTCTTCAGGCTTATAGCTTTTCATCCATTCTTCGAGTATCTTCACATGCTCCGGCTTTTGGGCCAGGTCCTTTACCGGCACCTGATGGGCGCGCCAAAAACCCTCGACCTTAAGCCCGTCGACCGTCTTCGGGCAGGTCCAGCCCTTAGGCGTCCGCAGGATGATCATCGGCCAGCGGGGCCGCTTTATCACCCCAGCCATCTGCGCCTTCCGCTGGATGTCCTTTATCTCGTCTATCACCCTGTCCAGGGTTTCGGCCATCTGCTGGTGCATGGCCTCGGGGTCCGTTCCTTCCACGAAACAGGGCCTGTAGCCGTACCCCCTGAAGAGCGCCTCAAGCTCTCCGTTTTCTATGCGGGAAAGGAACGTGGGGCCGGCTATCTTGTAGCCGTTCAGATGAAGGATGGGCAGCACGGAGCCGTCGACGGCCGGGTTCAGGAACTTGTTGGAGTGCCAGGAGGCCGCAAGCGGGCCGGTCTCCGCCTCCCCGTCGCCTACGATGCAGGCGACGATAAGATCAGGATTGTCGAAGGCGGCCCCAAACGCGTGGGCAACGCTGTAGCCAAGCTCCCCGCCCTCGTTGATGGAACCGGGGGTCCCGGGCGCGGCGTGGCTCGGGATGCCGCCCGGAAACGAGAACTGCCTGAAGAGCTTTTTCATCCCGGCCTCGTCCCTCGAGACATCGGGATAGAGCTCGCTGTAGACGCCTTCAAGGTAGGTGTTCGCGACGATGCCGGGCGCGCCGTGGCCGGGGCCCGTTATATAGATGACATTAAGATCATGCGCCTTTATCACTCGGTTCAAGTGTACGTAAATGAAATTCAGCCCGGGGGTGGTCCCCCAATGCCCGAGGAGCCTCGGTTTTATATGTTCGAGTTTCAAGGTCTCCTTCAGGAGCGGATTGTCGTACAGGTATATCTGGCCTATGGAGAGGTAGTTCGCCGCGCGCCAGTAAGCGTCTATCGTCCGGAGTTCCTGTTTTGAAAGGACTCCCTTGGTAAGCACTGCCATGGTAGGTTCCTCCTTCTCTGACGGTGGAAAATCAGAAGTGCAACGGGGTTTTTTACTTCCCTCTGTCAATCTTTTTTCCAGATTAGCACAGTGGGGGTTAAAGTCAAATCACTTTATGCGGCCCTCCGCTAAATTCAATTACAGGCTTTTTTACACCCTCTCCCAAGAAACCCTCTCACGTTAGGGAGAGGGTTCCAATAAAAGACAAAAACTTCAATCCGTGCTCCTTTACGTGGTATCCTAATTCATGGCTCTAAAAGACGTCATCGGGCAGGAAAGCGCGGTAAAGATACTCGAAAGCGCCATCTTGAACCATAAAGTGGCCTCCGCGTATCTCTTCCAGGGATATTCCGGCATCGGCAAATATTTCACGGCCCTGAACTTCGCAAAGGCCCTGAACTGCACGCGGCGGCCCGCCCGGAAAGGGTTTCGCGCCGGAGAGGAAAACGGGGCCGGGGCGGACGCCTGCGACGACTGCCCCTCCTGCGGGCGCATCGAGGCGGGGATCCACCCGGATGTGGCCATCATCAGGCCCGAAAAGGGCGTCATAAAAATAGAAGAGATACGGAAGCTCGAAGAGACGCTCTCCCTCTGCTCGTATGAGGGGGGCTACAAGGCCGCAATCGTGGACGACGCCCATCTCATGAACGACAAGGCGGCAAACGCGTTTCTGAAATGCCTTGAGGAGCCGCCCGCGGGAAGCGTCATAGTGCTTGTAAGCTCAAACCCGGAAAGGCTCCCCGTGACGATAAGGTCGAGGTGCCTGGCGCTCGCATTCAAGCCCCTCTCCGCCGGCCTGATGGAATCGCTGTTAAAAGACAGGATAAAAGACCCGGAAAAAAGACACGCCCTGATCGGGCTTTCGATGGGCAGGCCGGGCCTGGTAATTGAAAAGGGCGGCAAGGGGGGCGACATCCTGAAAAAAAGACAGGAGTTTGTAAAATCCCTCCTCCAGATGCTCGCCGGCTCCAGGGGAAACCCTTCATGGTCGGACAAGGAGGAGATAGAGGAGTTCATGGACGGCCTTGAGCTATGCCTTCGGGACATGCTCGTCTTAAGGACGACGGGCAAAGAGGAATTGCTCCTGAACCCGGCCCTGCCGGAAAAGGTAAAATCCCTTGGCAAGGCCGCAAGTGAAGAAGTTATAATAGATTGTTATCGAGGGATCGCCGGCATCAAAAACAGCCTGGTCTATAATCCCAATAAATCCATATTGTGGAATTATACGGCCGGCTTGCTTGGCAGGCTCGCAAATCCCGGAGACCCTTATGGGGAGGGAAAAAGCAGAAACTGATGGCTGAAGTTGTAGGCATAAGGTTCAAGCCGTGCGGCAAGCTCTATGATTTCGAGACCTCGGGCATGGAGCTGAACCCGGGCGATATCGTAGTAGTGGAGTCCGAACTGGGGCTTTCCATCGGGAAGGTGGTCTGCAAGTCCAGGGCCTCCGACCCCCCGCAGGAATATAAAAAAGTGATGAGGCTGGCCAGCGAGGAAGACATCCGGGAGAGTAAGGCAAACGCGGAGCTTGAGAAAGAGGCGTTCGCCTTCTGCCGGGAGCGCGTGATGGCGCGGGGGCTCCAGATGAAGCTCATACGGACCGAGGCCACCCTGGACAGGAAAAGGATAATATTCTATTTCATCGCCGAAAAAAGGATTGATTTCAGGGAGTTGGTCAAGGATTTGGCCCAGAAATTCCGCACCCGGATAGAGATGAGACAGGTCGGGGTGAGGGACGAGGCCAAGATGACCGGCGGACTGGGCCTATGCGGCCGGCAGCTCTGCTGCACCTCCTTCCTCGTGGACTTTGCCCCCATATCAATCAAGATGGCCAAAAAACAGGAACTGGTCCTGAATACCGGAAAACTCTCCGGCATCTGCGGAAGGCTTATGTGCTGCCTGAGCTACGAATACGGCGGCAAAGCCAGCCATGTCATGGAAGAGCCGGAAGACGTCATAACCGAGGAGACCGTTCCCGAAGAAGCGCCCGCCGCGCCTGAAATTTCCGTGACGGCCGCGCCCCCCGAAGTTCCCGTGCCGCATACCCGGACAAATGTCCCCGTTGCCCAACCCGGAAACAGGCGCTCCGAGCATGGGCCGCGCCACGGCAGGCATGGTGAAAAGGGCCAAAACAGGCCAAGAGGCCGGGAAGAGGGGCCTGCAAAGACGGCAGGGCACGAGCCCCCGGCCCCGGCAGGGGCTCCCCCGCAAAACCCGGAATCCCCGATGGAATCCCGGACGCTGGGGCCTGAACCCCCGGGGCCGCAGATTTCAGGGCCGGAGGCCACCCCTCCCGCCAACAAACGCAAAAGAAAAAGAAGATGGAGAAAACGGGGGCGCAGCGGGGGGCAAAACGGGTCTTCCCGGAACTCAGGCGCCTCCGAGAACTAAAAACCCGAGATGACCCGAAAAGACAATGGGGTTAAGAAATTTTATGTAACGACCCCTATCTACTACGTCAACGACATCCCCCATATCGGACACGCGTATACGACCATCGCCGCCGACATATTGGCGCGCCATAACCGGATGCTCGGCCGGCAGGTGTTCTTCCTCACGGGCACGGACGAGCATGGGCAAAAAGTCCAGAAGGCCGCCGAGTCAAAGGGGCTTCCACCCAAGGAGCACGCCGACCGGATGGTCGGGAATTTTAAAAATCTCTGGAACACCCTCAATATCTCTAATGACGCCTTTATTCGCACGACGGATACCGAACATAAGAAAGTAGTCCGTGAGCTCCTTCAAAAACTCTGGGACAATAAGCTCATCGAGAAACGCTCCTATGAAGGCTGGTACTGCACGCCGGATGAAAGGTTCTGGACCGAAAAGGATTTAATAGAAGGCAAATGCCCGGAATGCGGAAGGGACGTGGAGAAGATCGAGGAGCAGAATTATTTCTTTCTCATGTCCCGTTATCATGGCGCGCTCCTCAGGTATATCGAAGAGAATCCTTCATACATACTCCCCGAGACCAGAAGAAACGAGGTGCTCGGGTTCCTGCGCTCGCAACTACTGGGGGACCTCTGCATCTCGAGGCCCCGCAGCAGGCTCCCCTGGGGTATCCCTCTTCCCTTCGACGGGGATTTTGTCACCTATGTCTGGTTCGACGCCCTCGTGAATTACTATTCGGCTCCGGCTTATCTCGCCCCCCCCGATATCCAATGGTGGCCCGCGGACGTGCACATCATAGGCAAAGACATCCTCACGACCCACGCCGTATACTGGTCGTGCATGCTGATGGCCCTCGAACTGCCGCTTCCGGGGACGATATTCGCCCACGGCTGGTGGACCATCGAGGGCGGGAAGATGTCAAAATCCGTGGGAAACGTCGTGGACCCGGCGCAGGTCTGCCGTGAATTAGGCGACTGCGGAGTGCAACGCGCGGTCGACGCGTTCAGGTATTTCCTTATGCGGAAGATCCCATTCGGCCACGACGGGGATTACTCGAAATCCGCGCTCATCCAGAGGATAAATACCGATCTGGCAAACGACCTGGGAAACCTCCTCAGCAGGACCCTTACAATGATAGAGAAATATCGCGACGGGAACATCCCGGACCCGATAAGCGGCAAAGACCGCGAAAGCACGGACGGCAAATTTTTCGAAAAATGGGTCCAGTCGCGTTTTAATCAGACTGCTGTAAATGTCTTTTCAGCCACAATAGAGCATTTGGAATTCAGAGAGGCGCTTTCCTATTTGTGGTCGATCATCAACGATGTAAACAAGTATATAGACTATTCATCCGCCTGGAAAGAAAAGGACGAAGACACCCTGTCCAACATCCTCTATTGCCTTGCCGAATCCCTGAGGCTGATTGCGATATATATCTATCCCGTAATGCCGTCCTCCGCCCAGGAGATATGGAGCCAACTGGGGATAGATGGAAAAATAGAGGAAAAGCTCAGGGGAAACCCCGGACTTATCATGTGGGGAGCATACCCGATCTCGGGCGGGAAGGTGAAAAAAGGAAGCGCGCTTTTCCAGAGGATTTTAATAGCAGAACCCGCCGCAACACATTCAAAAGCTTCCGGAGTTGCCATTGCGGGCGAAAAAATAAAAAAAACCGAAAGGATAGAACAAAAGGGGGCCATCAAGATGAATGAGGCGGAAGCCGGGGCCGCGGAGGCCGAAAAAAGCGAAGGTGAAAACCTTATCGGCATAGAAGAATTCGCAAAGACGGAACTCAAGGCGGGCAGGATAATGAAGGCCGAGGCCGTAAAGGGGTCAAACAAGCTTGTGCGGCTCGAAGTGGACTTGGGCGAGGGAGAAAAAGCGCCAAGGCAGGTGATCGCGGGCATAGGGAAGCACTACAGGCCGGAAGACCTTGAAGGCAAAACGGTCATAATCGTCTCCAATCTGAAACCCGCAAAACTGATGGGGCTCGAATCAAGGGGGATGCTCCTTGCTGCGACTGACTCCGAGGGGACCCTCTCCGTCCTTACAGTCGATAAGGACATCAAACCCGGGGCCAAGATCAAATAACAGCCTCCACCGTCCAATTTGAAGCCGGAATTTCCCCGCATTTTATAATTTTTTTTAAAAACTTATAACTAAATTAAATAGCCTTACGGCTTGAAAATCGGGGCTTTATCGGTTAGACTTATAGACCTTCGGGCTAAAACAAAAAACTCTAAATTCATTTTGGAGGGAGATAGATGGCTAAAGCGGCGAAAGCGGGAAAGGTCCCCGTAAAGACGGAAAAAACCAATAAAGCCGGGGC
>JAJYJK010000009.1 GCA_021789555.1 Nitrospirota bacterium | reverse complement strand
CGCTGACTCTTACCATGAGCGGGAATGAGGCTGTAAAAAGGGAATTGCTGTATTACCTTGATGGACTAAAAAAGGCTGCCTGATTGCTAAAGACGAAAAAACACGAAAGTTTTTGCAACACTTAGGTGTATAAAGCTGCGCTTGCCCTGGCGCCCGCGGGGGAGCCAGCAAATAGCCATTGGCAGATTGCACATAAGCTGCAATTTTCCGTTCCAACAATCAATAGCTTACACGATTTTTTTGCGCGTAACGTAAGCTGCAAATTGCAGCTTATGCGCAATCCGACAACTGGCGAAAAGCCAAATTTTTTTAGTGATTAGAAATTCTATATAAAAATCCATATCTTAGGAGGGCAGTTGACATATATAGAATGACTGCTGTCTCTAAACAGAATGAATTTCAAAGGGAACTGTTGCGAGGTGGACGGCTTGGATTCTTGTCCACAGCACTCTTTCAGCCAGCGCTTAGAAAGTTCCTGTCACCATGTTTATCCTGTGTGCGTGCCTTTTGTTAGGCGGGAACGGGATATCTTGCGCCCGGCCACCAGAGGGAAGAGCGAGCTTTTCCTAAATTTTTCTTTTCTAGAATTTTGCCAAAAACACACCTGAAAACTTTTCTTGATCCGGTTCGAATTTGGATGAAAAAAAGAGTAGAGTTCGGTGGCGGTTCGGTAATCAATTTTTTTCTCAAATTTATGCTTTATTTACAAGGACATATATTTTAGACTGGCCGTTCGAATCGGCTCGCCCCGACCATATAAAGCAAGGAGTTACGGCGACTCATCTGCCGTGGCCTTTTTTTTGCCGTTGACAAAAAAAATGCGAAAAGATTAGCATTTACGGTCATTACCTTTGAGCGCGGGGAGGGGGAAATATACTGCAACCGGTATTCTTGCCTTATCCTCCGCCAGGAAACTCTGCCCCAATATTTTCCCCCGGTCAAGACTCAAACAGTAAAATCTCTCACTGAGGAGGTCATATGCCAGGCGCCTTTACTCACATCTATGCCCAAAGGGGGATGGCAAAGCTCCTTGCCGGCAATGATATTACAAAGGACTTCATACGTCCGGTCGACGGGGCCCTGCTTGAGCCGCAAGTCCTTGACCCTGACGGCCGAATGCTCGGCCCCGCCGAATTGGCCAAGGCGATGGCCGACTGGCCCAAGTTCGCCGCCCTGGGCGCTATCGGACCGGATATGTTTTTTTTCCTGCAGGACTATGCCAGCCCGGACATCCCATGCGATGAAGTAATGCTCGGCTTGAGCCTCTTGTATTATTTGGACGATCAAGGCCGGCTCGATGATCCCTATGAAGGTTTGGTCGCGATCCTCGGTGAGATCAACAGCACCTGGGCCGGCATCCTCGGACTGATCATTAAACTCGACACGCTATGGAAGAAATTCGTGGATAAATGGAATGAAACAGTCGGACCGATAATGGACAAGGCCGGACAGGTTGCGGACGATCTTACCGGGGGACTGCTTTCGGAGCTTGGCGACGCATTCAACGAGTTGAAGAACGATCTCATGGCGGTGGGCGCCGAGGAGGTCCTTACCGAGGGCGACATATTCTCATGGTTCTCGCTGAAGATGCGGGAGGGCTGCGATGAGCAGTCGTTTCTCTGGAGCGACATGCTTCACTACCGGCGCACCGGCCGCGTACCGCAGCGGCTTTTTGCGCATGCCAGGGCGCTGCTGCAATCCGGGGAACCCATAGACCGCGAACACGGCAGTCAATTGCTGGCCTACGCATCCGGCTGGGTGACTCATGTCGGCACGGACACCGTCGCGCACCCCTTTGTCAATCAGCAGACGGGAGGGCCCTTCAGGACGCACTGGCAGAGGCATCATTTAGTCGAAAATCATTTATGCGCCTATAATTATCAATGCACCGGCGATGGCCAGTTGCCCGGGGACGATTTTATAGGCTGGCAGAAGGACTATCCCTCGCTTAACAAATCGGCCTTGTATTTTGCCGTCCAAATCCCGCAGGGGATTGATGGTTTGAAAGCCGAAGAGAAGCAGGGCGATCTGCGCCGGCATCCGCTTCCGGACGGCGATGACAGGCAATCGAGTAAACAGCGCGATGAAATGCTCGATACCGACGGCGCATTGCCCGGGTGGCTCGCAGCCGCCATTGTGAAGGCGCTCGTCGAAGTTTACGCCGACCCGAAGGAGGGCGGCCTGCAGCAGTTGCAGGAAGAGCCGGCGCCGCGGCCGCGCAATCTGCTGGGCCAGCCGTTTCAAGACGGGTTGGGTGACGGCGCTGCAATACTCGGCCGCTACCTGGGCAAGCTGGGTGTCGATAACGGTGGGCAGGCGTTTTCGGATCTGCTCAAGGCAGTGGCGCCGGACACCCCGGATGGCGTCACTGTCCCGCCGGGGTTTCCGCTGCCCTGGGAAATTCAGGCGGCATACCGGTTCTTGCTCTCTTATTACAAGCGCACATTTTTTTCGCTTTTTGACATGGACAAGCCCAGGCGACCGGAATTTTTTACCCCGCCGGCCTCGGATTTTGATTTCGGACCCCCCGATTTCTCCGGCGTCTCCTCCTCCGATCCTCCGCTGGAGCAGGCCTGTGAAGTAATTGCCGCCTTGCTCGACTGGACATGGAAGACCCTGGAGAAGGCCGGCCAGGCGGCATATGATGTCGGCAAGTCAATCGCCTCCGGGGCCACCTTGCCGCCGCGTGAGGATATTTATAATTGGCTTGTCCTGCCGGCGTGGCAGGTCTGCGAGAACGCGCGTCAGGTCCTGGTGCACCTGGCATACCTGATGCCCCAGTCGGGGCAGCTCTACGATGACAACGGCGAACTCAAAAAACCATCGGAGATCGACCTGGAGGTCATCACGCTCGGGCACACCGTAGACGGCCAGTTCGCAGCCGCACTTGCCGCGGCATGGGATGTGCTGGGCAATCTCGATCACGACCCCGCGCTGACCGCCGACACCCTTCGCAATCCAAAGAGCGCGGATTATCCCTGGTTGCCTGTACGCGCGACCGGCCTCGACGACATCGCGGCTTATCAGGCATGGCTCGTAAAACAGGTCCAGTCCATATCGCCCAATAGTGTCGGGGACCCCCGTCAATATGTGGTGGAGTTCCGCCGTCCATGGGGTTTCCCTGACCGGACCGACAGTTCCGACCCCGCGAAGGCCGGCAACCGTATCGAGACACCCCTGACGATTTCCGGGCCATATCCCCTGGGGACGATGCCGCCGACGCTCCTTAGTGTCGACGCGCTGCCCGCAGATAGCCGCAGGAGGTCTCTTTACGAGCAGTCCTCTTCTCCCGGGAAGACCGATAGTCTCAATACGGAATATATCGGGCACCAGCCTTTCACGAAGGGCTACCCTCAGACGGATAAAAGCGGACTGTTATCCGGCACGAACCCGCTGGGCGGTCCGATCCTGTATTCGGCCTATCTCCTGGGCCAAATCGCGAACAATCAGAAGTACTCCGCAAATTTCAATCTCGACGGGGACCGCGGGTTTGGCTATTTGTGCTGGGACTGGATACGGGGTGATGGCCTGGAAAAAAATCCGCGCGGACAACAATATTCCGCCCCGCTGGTGTGGCCTGAGGGCGCGGGCGCCCCGAAGTGGCAGCCGGCCGGTCCGGCGCCGGCCGGGCAGGAACCCGGCCCTGAATACCTGCCTTCTCTGAAATTGCGTTATCCGGGACGTTCCGGCGACACGGGGACTGGTCCTGAAGGAGGTCCCAATTGAGCGACCATTACAAAAAAACGGGCGGTAATATCGGTAGATTTGTTCGCCGCATAGTCGATGGCGTCGAGAAGGCCGCGGACCGGGTCGAAGACGCCATCGAGCAAGGCATCGGCGGCGAGGACGAGACCCATCGCCGGCATCGCAGGCGTTATCACCATGAGCGCCTCGATCCCCAGGGCATGGTGATTAATATCGACGTGCATTGCTGCTGTCCCGGGGGAAAGCATGATGGCGGGACGCCGGCTGGAGAAAGCGGGACAGCCGGCCGCCCCAACCACGTCACGGGCGCAAGCGATGGGAGCCTGAATGTCGGCATAACGGGAATTTCAGGGTTGATCTCCACCGCCACGCGGGCGCCGAATGTGTGGCCGGGCGCCCGCAGCCGGCTCTTTCTTCCGCTGCTGTTCCTGCGTGCGAACGCCGGCGATACCGGCGCCAGGCCTTTGACGGGGGTGTTTTGGGAGAGTCCCGACATCCTTGTCCTGCCGGGCGTAGACCCTTCCCATGCCCCGGCTGTGCCCTCTGATCTCGGGGGAGTCGCCGAAGCAGGCCGCGACAACACGATTTATGCCCATGTCTGGAATCTGGGACAGGCGCCATGCCCCGACACGCTGGTCGAGTTCTACTGGTTCAATCCTTCACTGGGTTTTAGCGGCGATAAGGCGAATTTAATCGGCGCGACCTGGGTTGACTTGAACGGCCGAGGCAATATCGGCAGCCACAAGCTGGTCAAATGTCCGATCAGTTGGCGCGCGCAGTTTCTCAACGGCGGGCACGAGTGTCTGGTAGTCCGGGTCAGCCAATCCGTACTTGATCCGTTGTCCGGACCTGCCTGGGACGCCTCACGAAACCGTCACGTCGGCCAGCGCAATATCCATGTGATGTCGGCCCAGGAGGCTATGCAAATGCCGACACTGCCGATTGCGGTCGGACCTCTCTTCGGAGGCGCGGCGCAGGTAGGGGTCGAGCGGGTCGAAACGGGGGCCATGCCGTGGCTCCATCTTGTGACGATGGACCGGAATGCATTGCCGCAGACGGCCGCAGCCACAGGCACAGTCGGGCTGACTGCGCCTACCGCCATGGGGACCCCGTTACCCGATCTGGCGAATGTTCCTGACGCAGCCGGCGCGGGTTTGATAGCCGAAAGACACGCCGTATACGGCGATGGGCAACAGGTCGGCTTTCACGCGACTGACGGCGCCCCCGGCAAAGGCAGCGCGCACATTTATCGCGTCACCGGGACGCAGGGCGGCGCGGTCTTCGGCGGCTACACCGTAGTTGTGCTTGGATAGGCAGCGGATGACGCTCGGCGCCCCTGCGCAACGGCCCGAAATTCCGCCCCGCCCCTTGGCAGAGGGTAGGGCAATAGTCATAATAATGGCCCTTTTGAAATTCATGTGAGTACTTTTTTACCGCCCCCGGAAACAAGGTTGGATTACACATTTCAAATTTCAAGAGATGCTATATAATTAATCCAAAGGGGGTGTTTATGAATCGTGTGGCGTTTTTTGTTTTTTTTGCAGTCCTGTTTGTGTCTTGTCCTTATATCGCAAATGCGGACAACAGTTGTCATTGCGGCCAGTCCGTCACGCTTAAGGGGACCATAATAGGAACAACATTGACGGATGACAACCATTACTCTTTATCGACCAACCTGACTTGCGGTGAAGGTGATTTCGTGGGCGTCAACATTAAAGGGCAAGGAAAACCTCCGTCCTCATGTAAAAAACTCTCGCGTTTTACTGTCAGCGGGACCGTTGATTGCGGGGGAGTTTATGAGATAAATATAATACCGTCAAAGATAATCTGTAACGAATAGATTGATAAGAAAAGTGAAATAACCCAAACGGCCCCTCTTCGGAGGGGCCGTTTGCCAGCCTGGAGATACGGAGGCTCTAGAGGTAAACTTCTTTTTTGACGGGCAGGGGTTTTATGTGCCTGTCGACGAGGGCCCTTGTGTCTTTGACCTTCAGCTTTTCAAAGAGCAGCTCGAATTTCTGCTCGATCTCCTTCATGATTTCGCCCCTGGTTGCGGCCGGCAGGTCCCACCACTTCTGCTTGAGCGGCCCGAAACCCTTCTTCCTGGTCTTGTAGATGAACTGGTCTTCCGTCTCGCTCTCCTTCTTTTCGCCTGCGTACTCGGTCTTGATGAACTGGTAGGCCTCCCGCCTGAATTCATCTGGCAGGTGCGAGCTATCGTAGATGATATTCTGAAAGCCGGTGGCCAGATGGACCTCGACCGTGCCGGTTTTCGGGAACATATCGAAGGCCTCTTCGGGCAATGTGGAGGCCCCGTGCTGGACGCAGCCCCCCAGGCCGTATTTTTTCCTTGCCATATCGGAGAGCACCTTCAGGGTGTCAAAATCTATTTTCACCTTGGCAAGGGTCCCGTCGGGCAGCACTACGCCCCCATGCGAGGTGCCCGTCTGGACGCTTAGCTTGCTGAGACCCTTTTCCCCTTTGAAGCTTGCGTTAAAACCCTCCAGATAGGCCGAAAGCTCATCCGGCGTGCTGTTTTTGCCTCCGATCTCCCCTATCTCCCCGCCGATTGAGACCGTTATCCCCTTGGGTTCGTTCTCACGTATGAAACCGGCCAGCATCGCGGTATGCTCGAAATTCGGCCTCTGCTGTTCGCTGACGGCCGGCTTCGAGAGGTCCACCAGGGTGGAGGCGTCTATGTCTATGTTGTAAAATTCCGCGTCTATGGCCTCTTTCACGAGCCCCCTTATGTATTCGGTCTCGGCCTCTTTGCCTTTTTGATAGTTTTTGAGCGAGAACTGGAAGTGGTCCCCCTGTATGAACACGGGCCCCTTATAGCCTTCCTTCAGGGCGGCGGCCAACACCACGGTGGAGTACTCGAGCGGCCTTTGTTTCGTGTAGCCTATCTCCGAGCGGGCTATCTCGAATATGAAGGCGCCCACCCTGTGCTCCAGGGCCTTTCTGAATATCGCCCTCGACACGTCATATGTGAGCCCTCTTACGTTTATCGCGGGCACGGTGATGCCGGCATAATCGCCGCCCATCGCCATATAGAAATCGTGGATGGAGCACGGGAGGACGCCCTCCTGCTTCGCGGCCTCCTTTATCGCCGTCAGGAGCGCCGTCTTCCGCGCGGCATCGGGCTCGAAGACCGCCGCGTAAAGGAAGCTGTCCAGGTTTTCAATGAATGCGGCCCTGTCTTTGAGTTTTACAGCGCCATTTGCTTCCACAACGTCGCTAAAACGTTTCATGCATGCCTCCTTTGGAAGTATTCGCTGCCCTGTTGCCCCGCTGCCCCTATGCAGTTAATACGATAGCAAAAAATAAGGTAAATTGCCCAGGCAAAAAACAAAAAATCGCCGACTCCAGGACCGGTCACGCCCGGCCGAGGACGTCCTCTATGCTCTCACGGATGACATCGATCATACGTTTCAGGTTTTCAAGGCTTATGGCAAGCGGCGGCATGATGACTATCACGCTGCCCAGGGGGCGGATGAAGAGGCCCCGTTCGAGGGCCCTCCGCGCCACCTTCCAGCCGGTCCGCTCCTGCCAGGCATAAGGCCGCCGGCTTTCCCTGTCCTTCACCAGTTCGATCCGCCCCATGAGCCCGAGGTTTTTCGCCTCGCCTATCCCGGGCCCCCCGGCCCCTGTGTTTGTTTCCAGCTCTTTCAGTCCCGCGGCGATCAGTCCCATCTTTTCCGGCAGGTCCGCCAGGACCTTTTCCCTCTCGAAGATTTCAAGCGCCGCGGACGCGGCGGCGCAGGCCAGGGGGTTTCCGGTATAGGAGTGCCCGTGGAAAAAGGTTTTTAGCTCTTCGTAGCCGCCAAGGAAAGCCCCATAGACTTCATCGTTCGTGACCGTGGCGGCAAGGGGCAGATAGCCGCCCGTAATCCCCTTCGAGAGGCATATTATATCGGGCGTCACGCCTTCATGCTCGCAGGCGAACATCCTGCCCGTCCTGCCAAACCCGGTCGCCACTTCGTCGGCAATGAAGAGCACGCCGTATTTCTCGCAAAGCCCTTTTACCTTGCTCAAATAGCCGGGCGGATGGATTATCATCCCGCCCGCGGCCTGCACGAGCGGCTCCATTATGAAGCCGGCTATCTCATCGCGGCGGGTTTTTAATATCTCCTCCACCGCGTCGGCGCAGGCCAGGGAGCAATCCGGCCCGCTTTTGGATTCATTAATTGAATAATTGAGCCCAAGGGCGCACCTGTAACAATAGGGCGAAGGCGCCTTGATGGTCTCAAAGAGCAGGGGCTTGAAGGCGGAATGGAATATGTCCACCCCCCCGACGCTAACGGCCCCCAATGTGTCCCCGTGATATCCGTTTTCAAGCGAGACGAAGAGCCGTTTGCTTTTTTCATCTTTTTGTTGCCAGTATTGAAACGCCATTTTAAGCGCGACCTCGACCGCGGTCGACCCGTTGTCGGAGTAAAATATCCTTGTCAACTGCCTGTCTTTCGCAGCCGGGGCAAAACTCTTTTCCATGAGCCCGGCAAGCCTTCCCGCCAGCTCTATCGAGGCCTCGCTTGCAAGCCCCAGGAGGGTCGTATGGGCGGCCTTTTCCAATTGCCGGGCGATGGCCTCGTCGATCTCTTTTTTCCTGTGGCCGAAGATGTTCACCCAGAGGGACGAGACGCCGTCAAGATACCATCCGCCCCGGATGTCTTTTATGAAGCAGTCTCTTCCCTCGGTGATTATAAGGGGCGCGCCCTCCGCCCATTCCCTCATCTGCGTGAAGGGATGCCAGATGTGGGCCTTGTCGATGGATTCGAGTTTTTTTACCTTATCGTCGAGGTTCATATGGCAATAAAAGGGGCTCTCAGGCGGACTTGTGATTGCCGCAGCAGGGGCATTCAGGTTCCTTGAAAGTCCTGTAGCTTTTGAACTGCGTATTGTAGCCGTCCCAGACGAGGAGCTTGCCCTTGTGGGTCTCGCCGATGCCGGTCAGGTATTTCAGGGTCTCGATCACCTGCAGGGAGCCGATGACCCCCGGTGTTGCGCCGACGACCGGAAAGATTTCAGGGGGCGGGGCCTCGGGGTATATGCACTTCAAACAAGGGGTATCCGGGGTTTTTATAAAACTCATCCGCCCCTCCATCCCCCGGATGCTGCCGAAGACAAGCGGGATGGATTTCCGCATGGCGCATTCGTTAAGGATGTATCTGGTCGGGAAATTGTCCATGCAGTCGAGGATTATGTCCGCCTCGCCCACGAGCGCCTCCACGCTGTCCGCGGTTATCTTTTCGGCAAACGCCGTGACGCTTATGTCGGGGTTCAGCTCGTCGAGGGTCATCTTGCCGGAGACGGCCTTGTTTACGCCTATCCTGGAGTGGTTGTGGAGCACCTGCCGGTTGAGGTTAGACCAGTCCGGGGAGTCGAAGTCGCATATCCTCAGATGTCCGATGCCCGCCACGGCCAGGTAGATGGCCACCGGAGAGCCGAGCCCTCCGGCGCCGGCTATGAAGACGGTGGAGTCCTTCAGCTTCTTCTGGGTCTCCTCACCCCAGCCCTCCATGAGCATCTGCCTGTTGTAGCGTTTCAGCTCGCGTTCGCCCAGTGTGGTCTTCTTCATCGCCCGTTTTTCTTTCACTGTCTTAGCTGGCCGCTCCCAAAGACGATGAACTTGGCGCAGGTCAGCTCCTCCAGGCCCATCGGCCCGCGCGCGTGGATCTTGTCCGTCGATATGCCGATCTCGGCCCCGAGCCCGAACTGCCCGCCGTCATTGAGCCTGGTGGATGCGTTTACCATCACCGCCGAGGAGTCGACCTCTCGTAAGAACCTCATCGCCTTTTCGTAGTTCATCGTCACTATCGTGTCGGTATGGGCGGAGCCGTACGTGGCTATGTGCTCCATCGCCTCGTCGATGCCGCCTACGACGCGCACATTCAGTATGAGGTCCAGGTATTCCTTGTAATAGTCCTCCTTGCCCGCCTCGTCGATTCCGGGGTATATCTCGCGCGTCCTCTGGTCGCCTTTCAGGGCCACACCCTTGTCCTCGAGCGATTTCAGCACCTTTGGCAGGAATCCCTCTGCGATGGGCTCGTCCACAAGCATCGTCTCCATCGCGTTGCAGGTGCCGGGGCGCTGGACCTTCGCGTTCAGGCAGATCTCCTCGGCCATTATCAGGTCCGCGTCCCTGTCCACGAAGACGTGGCAGACCCCCTTGTAGTGTTTCAGGACCGGGATGCGGGAGTTTTCAGTCACCGTCCGTATGAGCCCCTCTCCGCCCCTCGGGATGATGAGGTCGATCATGTCCTCCAGCTTCAGCATCTCCATTACGGCCTGTCGCTCCGGGATGTCTATGAAGTTTATAATCCCCTCGTGGAGGCCTTCCTTCCTCGCCTCGTCCCGGAGGATGCCAACTATGGCGCGGTTTGAATTTATCGCCTCCGAGCCCCCCCGGAGGACGACCGCGTTTCCAGCCTTCAGGCAGAGGGCGGTGGCGTCCGCGGTGACATTCGGCCGCGCCTCGTAGATTATGCCGATGACGCCGATGGGGACCCGCATCCTGCCCACTTGCATGCCGTTTGGCCTCTGCCTCATATGCAGTATCTCTCCCACGGGGTCGGGCAGGGCGGCAACCTCCCTCAAGCCGCATGCCATCTCCTTTATCCGCTTTTCATCCAGGGTGAGCCTGTCCACGAGCGCCTTTGAGAGCCCCTTGCCCCGGGCGTATTCGACGTCCTTCGCGTTTTCCTCCATCAGGGTGCCCGCGTGCTCCAGGAGGGCGTCGGCCATCTTCACCAGGAGGACGTTTTTCCTGTCGGAGCCGGCTTTCAGGAGGTCTCTTGCCCCCGCGCGCGCGTCCCTGGCCTTTGCCGTCACGAACTCTTTTATATCCATAACGGTCTCCTTTAAAGAATTCGGGTTGTATTTTATCTTTCTTCTTACCTTTAAGATTAAAGTATAGACGGCCAATTTTCAATCCCACCCGCTTGCCCCTGATTGCTGCTCCCGCCTCCTCCAGCCAGCATCAATATCGATGGACACGTCATGGGGGGCCGGGCGCTTGGTGTATAATATCCTGTGGTAAAAGTGGCCTTGACCGGCAATTACGGGAGCGGCAAGAGCACGGTGCTGGCGATATTCAAGCGGTTGGGGGCCCTTTGCATCGACGCCGACCGTATAGTGGCTGAACTCCTTGAAGACGGGGACGTGCTTGAAAGGATAAGGAAGGCCGCCGGGGACGGGGTATTTGAAGGCGATGGACTTTCGAAGAATAAGCTCGCCGGTCTCATCTTCACCGACGGGGCGGCGAGAGCGGCGGTGGAAGGCATCATCCATCCCATGGCCATAGGGAGGATAGAGGAGGCGCTTTCGAAATCAGGCGCCGAGGTCGCCTTCGTTGAGGTGCCCCTTCTTTATGAGAAGGGCTACGAGGGCGCCTTCGACAAGGTGATCGCGGTATATGCGGATGAGCAGACCGCCTTGGCGCGCCTCGAAGAAGGCGGGGTGTCCCGCGAAAGCGCAAGACAGAGGCTTGCCGTCCAGATGGCGATTGCCCAGAAGATAAAGAGGGCCGATTACGTGATCAATAACCAGGGGGACATCGAAGAGACCGCCAGACAGGCCAGGCGCATATACGAGGATCTTGCGGGCAAAGGGGGCAGGAAATAGAGATCATCAGGGGGCTGGAGGGGCTCGGGTCCGGGCGGGGCGCATATCCCAACCTGGTCCTCACCATCGGGAATTTTGACGGACTGCATATAGGCCACCAGAAGATAATGGGCAGGGTGGTCGAGGCGGCAAAATCGATAGGCGGCGTATCCATGGCGATGAGCTTCGACCCCCATCCGGTGAAGGTGCTCGCGCCGGAGAGGGCCCCGAGCCTCATGACCCCGACCGAGGAGAAGGCTCGAATAATGGGCCTTATGGGGATTGAGCATCTCCTGCTCATAAACTTCAACAGGGGGTTCGCGTGCCTTGAGGCGGACGACTTCATAAGGCGCGTCCTCGTGGACAAACTCCGCCCGGCCTGGGTAATAGTGGGCCACGATTACGCCTTCGGCAGGGCCAAAAAGGGCACGACCGCCCTTCTCAGGAGGAGGGCGGCGAGATACGGTTTCAAGCTCACCGTGGTGCGTAATGTGCGCGCCGGCGGGCAGGTCGTCAGCAGCAGCCGGATACGGGGGCTCCTTGAGAGGGGCCGCGTCCTGGATGCCTCCCGGCTCCTGGGCAGGGCTTATATGATAGAGGGGACCGTCGAAAAAGGCGCGGGCCGGGGCGCAAGGTTGCTGGGTTTTCCGACCGCCAATATCTTCTCCCCGCATGAGCTGATTCCAAAAGAAGGGGTATATGCGGTGAGGGCGAGATTGAACGGCAAAGTCCTGGACGGCGTCCTGAACATCGGGACAAACCCGACCTTCAACGGGGGCAAGCTCACATCCGAGGTCTACATAATGGATTTCAGCGGCGATATCCTCGGGGCGAACCTCAGGATATATTTCATAAAGAGGATCAGGAACGAGGAGAAATTCCCATCCCCCGATGCCCTGAAGGCGGCCATCGCCGGGGACGTCGTGGAGGCGAGAAAAATCCTTGCCGCCGAGGCCGTCAGTATAATTTAATCCAGGACGGTAATCCTGGCCCGGGGGTCATTTCACGCCTTTTTCCTGGCGGGGCCTATCTTGACCTTTCTCCCCTTTATGATGCTGTCGTTGACTGCTCCA
Organism: Nitrospirota bacterium; assembly: GCA_021789555.1. Lineage (GTDB taxonomy): Bacteria > Nitrospirota > Thermodesulfovibrionia > Thermodesulfovibrionales > JdFR-88 > JAJYGJ01. The sequence continues at coordinate 59,678 of JAJYJK010000009.1, read as the reverse complement.
ATGACCCGGTCGGCAAGGCCGGCGGGCACTTCGACGAAACTGAAAGTCTCGTAGAGCGCGATCTTGCCTATCTTGCGGACAGGGATGTTCGCCTCGGCGGCGATGGACCTGACGATATCCTCGACCTTGATCCGGTCTTTCCTGCCTATGGTCATAAAGAGGCGGATGTGGTCTTTTTTACCCTCATCGTAGCCGCTCCTGATCTCCTCAATCTCTTCGATATTCACATCGCCAAGCACCATATGCATGGCCGCGGCCGCGATGTCCCGCGCAGAGTGCTTTTCGGAGAGCCTATCCGCGAGCGGATAAAGGGCGGCATGTTTGCCGCCGGCGATAATTTCCTCCATGCCGGCGGCCAGGTCGTCCTGCCGCGCCTTTTCGACCTCGGCCTTGCCCGGGAGTTTCTCTTTCCTGATGAGGGTCTTTGCCGATTGTTCGATGAGCCTCAGCTGGCGGTACTGCCTGGGCGTGACCAGGGTGATGGCAATTCCCGGTTTGCCGGCCCTGCCTGTCCTGCCGATCCGGTGGATGTAGCCTTCGGGGTCCTGCGGTATGCTGAAGTTGATGACATGAGAGACATCGGGGACGTCCAGGCCGCGGGCCGCGACGTCCGTGGCCACCAGTATGTCGATCTCACCTTTTTTGAATTTTCGCATCATCTCGTCCCTGTGGCCCTGGGTGAAATCCCCGTGGATCGCACCGGCCGGGTATCCCATCTGCTGGAGCTTGCCCGCCACCTCGTCGACCTCTTTTTTGGTGTGGCAAAAGACAAGCGTCAGGGCAGGCCCCTCGACATCCAGCAGACGGGTGAGCGCCTTTATCTTGTCCTCATCGCGCACCTCGTAGAAGACCTGCTTTATCCTGGCCACTACCATCTGGCCGGCATCGACGCTGACGTGCACGGGCTTTTTCATGTAATTTTTCGCAATCGCCAGGATTTCCCCTGGCATGGTGGCCGAAAACAGCATGGTCTGGCGCTCTTCGGGAATTTCACCCAAAATCTTTTTGATATCTTCGATAAAACCCATATTCAGCATCTCATCGGCCTCATCGAGGACGACGGTCCTGATTTCCCTGAGGACGAGTGTTTTCCTCCGGATATGATCAAGAATCCGGCCGGGGGTCCCCACCACTATGCCTGCGCCCTTTTTCAGGCTCCTTATCTGCAGCTCTATGGACTGGCCGCCGTAGACAGGCAGGCAGCAAACCCCTGTCCGGGCCCCAATCTTGCCCATCTCCTCACATACCTGCACCGCGAGTTCGCGCGTGGGGGTAAGTACGAGGGCGTAAGGATATCTGCTGGCGCCCGGCCCTTGTTCGGGGGGGCGCTGTTCCAGCAGGGGAATGCCGAAGGCGGCCGTCTTGCCTGTGCCTGTCTGGGCCTGGCCGATGATGTCCTTTCCCTTGAGCGCCTGCGGGATGGCCGCTTTCTGTATGGGCGTGGGCTCCTCAAAGCCCATCTCGGAGAGGCAGACAAGGACTTTATCCGAGATATCGAAATCATGGAAATTCTTATACACTTGGAATTCTCCTTCTATACCGGGAATCGATTTTTGCTTGCTTTCTTTTAGCGGCAGGAAGCTTGTTCGGGCATTTGCCCCGCAAAATCGGCAGCTTTGTATTTTAACATGAATCCCCGCCCTCCCGCCCTTTAACCCACCCCTGCCCCCTCCCCAATGCCCCCCGGAAATGCGAATAGATTAATGGGGCATTGTGAGGGAGAAGGCAAACGGGGGCTACGCCGGGTCGATATCGACCGTCACCTTTGCCCCGGGGGCGATCGTCCTTAGCGCGGCGCCGACAGCCGCCTTGAGGGCCCGGGCCGTGGGGGCCTTTACGAGGAGCAAAAAAAATTTCTTCCCCTTTTCATCCGTCTTCTCTATGGGCCCCAATACCTGGGCGTCGGGGATTTCCACGCCGCTTCGGGTCTTTACCGGAGGGGGCGCTTGCGCGGGCATTGGTTTAGTGGGCGCTTCAATGGTTATTTGAGCGATTTTTGAAAAGGGCGGGTAGCCCAGGGCCTTTCTTTCTTCAAGCTCCTCTTTCATGAACCCCTCATAATCAAGCTCCTTCATGGCCCGAAAGAGTTCCGGCGTCTTCGTCTGGATGATGATCTTCCCGTCTGCGGAAAGCCTGTCGGCAAGGTGGTTTATCTCGGCAAAGACCCTTTCCCTCGACCTGAAACCCGGCCTGAAGAAGGCAGACTCCGGGTAGATAAGCGCCGCAATTTTCGGCCTTGCCGCCCCCGCCTCCCCTGCAATTTTCGAGACCCGCTTTGTGCCGAGATAAAGAAGGGGCAAAAGGGCCTCCGGGGCGTCTTCCGGTTTTTCAGTTTTCTTGCCCCGATCGACAATTTTTATGCCCATCGTGCCGGTCAGGAGCCTTTCCGCCTCCTCCTTCAGTCTTTCAATGCCCGCGCCAAGCGGTTTCAGGCCGTGGCCGCCGCAGACGCCGCATGTCTCCTGAGCGCCTTTGACAAACCCGCAGTGGTGGCAGAGGAGAGAGGCGGAGGCCCCGGCCTTTTTTGCCTTGAGGGTCTTGTGCAAAACCAGAGCTGTGCCGCAGGACGGGCAGCGCTCGAAGTGGCCGCAGTCCTCGCAGAGGGGCACGGAATGCCCCGGCCTGTTTGCCACCAGCAGCGCGTTTCTGCCTTTCTCCAGGGCCCCGGCAAAAGCGGCGGTTATGGCCCTGTCCATGATGTCTCCCCCGGCGGGAAGTCCGCTGCCGCTTTTTTTCTTTGAATCAAGGAGGACCCTTACGGCGGGCTTTTCTCCGGGGAAGCGCAGGTATTCGTATTTTCCGCGCAGGGCGTTAAGGTAGGATTCGGCCGACGGGCAGATGGAGCTTAGAAGCACGCGGGCCTTCTCAAGCCAGGCGCGCATTACGGCCACTTCCCTTGTCCCGTATCTCACGTCCTGCCGGTTTTTGTAATTCGGGTCTTCCTCCCCGGTGAGTATTATCAGGGAGACCTTCTTCAGGGGGGCGAAGACGGCGACCCTGGTGCCCAGCACCACGTCAGTTTCCCCCGCAAGTATCTTTTCGTAGGCAAACCTTCTTTTCGCGGATGTAAGCCCTCCGTGAAGGACGCACAGCCGCCCTCCGAAGACGGGCTTCATGCGGCGCTCGTATTCCATCATCCTCGAACGCTCGGGGCAGATGACGATAACGCCTTTTTGGTCCCTGGATGCCTCCAGGGCGAGCTCGCCTTCGAAGGGACCGTTTGGCGCGTGCAGGAGGAAGGCGCGGTAATCCTGCGCCTGCCTGATGCGGGTCAGCGCGGCCACTGCATCGGACGCGGTCAAAAGGGCGGCTGGGGCCTCCGCGCCGGCGGGGCGCGTCCCGCCCCTCTCCGGCCTTTTTGCCTTCCTTGGCTTGCCCTTCTCGAAGAGCTCCCCTCCAAACATCACCTTCAGCGCCAGTCCCTCCGGGACCATGTAATACCCGGCCATCCATTTAAGGAGGCCAAGGAGGGGCGCGCTTATGGCCGGCCCATCGGTCAGGACCGATTTTATGGTCTTTGTCGGGAATTTTCCGGCCCCTTGCCCCCTGCCCTCGCCCGATACGTTTTCACCCGGCAAATTTTCATCCAGGATAAGCGCGCGCCTTATCGTCTTTTTAAGCTCCGCCTCCACCACCGTGCCGGGCAGAAGCGTTTTTGCCCCTTCCATCTCGTAGGTAAGCGGCTTTAGTTTCAGGGGGAAGACGAGGTCGAAAAAGGCCATCACCGATTTTAGCATATAGGTATCCCGCCCGCCCTTTTTATTTAATCGGGGCTTCGCCCCAAACCCCGAAAACAAAAACCCCGCCGCCATACAAGCGCGGAGGCAGTGCTGTTATGAGTGAACGGAGCGTGTGGCGCAGAAGAATGATGCGAGCCATGCCCCCATTCGCCTTCTGCCTGTATCGCATGTTGAAAAGAGATGCGCCTTTACGTGTATAATAAAGCTTAATTATTTTTCAGGAGATTGGAGAAAATGGCCGAACACAGGGTTTATCTGGTGGACGTTACGAACCGGGACGGGGTCCAGACATCGAGGATCCTGCTTCCAAAACTCTCAAAGACGATGCTGAATATCTATCTGGACGAGATGGGTGTCTTCCAGAGCGAGGTCGGCTTCCCGACGCTGAAGCACGAGGTGGCTTATATCAACGCCAACCTGGAGCTTGCCAGGCTTGGCGTCATAAAGAGGCTCCACCTGGAGGGCTGGTGCCGGGCGGTCCCGGAGGACGTGGAGCTGACCTTCAGGAACTGTCCCGATTTGAAGCACTTGAACGTCTCCATCTCCACCTCCGAGATCATGATACAGGGCAAGTTCCAGGGCAGAAGGAAGTGGAGCGACATACTCGATTCCCTCCAGAAATCGGTGCGGGCGGCCAGGGCCCTCGGGGCCGAGACGGTCGGCGTAAACGCCGAGGACGGTTCGAGGACCGATATCCAGAGGCTGATAGAGTTCATTCATGCCGGCAAAGAGGCCGGGGCGGACAGGTTCCGCTACTGCGACACATTGGGGGCCGATGACCCCATTACGATCTACGACCGGATAAAGACCCTGGCGCTTGCGGGCAAGATGGACATCGAGATGCACTGCCACAACGACCTCGGCATGGCCGAGGCCGTCTCGGTCGCGGGCGCGCAGGGCGCCGTGGACGGCGGCGTGGACTCCTACATAAACACCACGATAAACGGCTACGGCGAGCGCTGCGGCAACTGCGATCTGGTCTCCACGGTGCTGGCGCTGAAATTTTCACAGGCGTTAAAGGAGAGGGCTCACCTCGACGAGCATACCAATCTGAACAAGGCATGGAAGATCGCGGGCTACGCCTCTTACGCCTTCGGCCTGCCGATACCCATAAACCAGCCCGGCGTGGGGGCCAACGCGTTCGCGCATGAGTCCGGCATCCATGCCGACGGCGCGCTCAAGGACAGGAGAAACTACGAGCTTTACGACCCCGAGGACGTGGGCAGGGGCGAGCCGATGATCACGGAGACCGGCCGCGTGATTACGACCGGCGCCTACGGCGGCGTCAAGGGTTTCAGATACGTTTACGACAAGCTGGGCATAAGTTTTAAAGACGATGCCGAGGCCAGACAGACCCTGGAGCTGGTCCAGTATGCAAATCTCCATACGCAGAAACCCCTTACAGACGACGAACTGCGGTTCGTGGCAAGTCACCCCGATATCGCAAGGAAAATCCTTACGGTCTCCCTTTAGAGGAGGTCAGGTTTTTTTGATGAGGAGTCACGTTTTCTTGAGGAGGTCACGTTTTCTTGATGCATAAGGTCACGTTCATACCGGGCGACGGAGTGGGGCCGGAGATATCCGAGGCGACCCGCATGGTGCTCGAAGCGACCGGGGTGCGTTTCGAATGGGATTTCCAGGACGCCGGGGAGGCCGTTTATGAAAAAGAGGGCACCCCGCTTCCAGACAGGGTGATCGAATCCATCAGGCGTAACGGCGTTGCCATAAAGGGCCCGGTCACCACGCCCGTCGGCAAGGGTTTCAGGAGCATCAACGTCCAGTTGAGGCAGGCGCTGGACCTCTATGCCTGCCTGCGCCCCTGTGTGAGTTTCAAGGGTTCGAAGTCCATTTATAAAGACATCGACCTGGTCATCGTAAGGGAAAACACCGAGGACCTCTACGCCGGGATAGAATTTTCGGAGGGCTCCCCGGAGGCCGCCCGCCTCATAGAAACGGTGCGAAGCCTCTCCGGCAAGCAAATCAGGACGGACTCGGGCATAAGCATAAAGCCCATCTCGGTCTTCGGCGCCGAGCGCATCGTCCGTTACGCCTTCGAGTATGCCAGGGAAAACGGCAGGAAGAAGGTCACCGCCGTCCACAAGGCAAACATCATGAAGTTTTCTGACGGGCTTTTCCTGGAGGTGGCGAGACGGGTGGCCTCGGACTACCCCGATGTGGCCTTTGAAGACCGGATAATAGACAATATGTGCATGCAGCTTGTCCAAAAGCCTCAACTCTATGATGTGCTCGTTCTTCCCAATCTTTATGGGGACATCGTCTCCGACCTTGCGGCGGGGCTCATAGGAGGGTTGGGGCTTGCCCCGGGCGCAAATGTCGGAAGCAGTTGCGCGGTATTCGAGCCTACCCACGGCAGCGCCCCTAAATATAAGGGATTGAACAAGATGAACCCCTTTGCTATGATGCTATCAGGGGTCATGATGCTAAACCACCTTGGAGAAACCGATGCGGCCGGAAGGCTCCGCAGGGCGATTGCCGGCGTGATAGAAGAGGGAAGGCACCTCACCTACGACATGCTGCCCTCGCCGGAGGACCCGGCGGCCGCCTCGACAACCGGCGTGGCTCTTGCCGTCATGGAGAAATTGAAGGCCCTCTGATACCTTTGGACTCCTCTAGATGGGACCGCCCAGTATACTTGACATAATCCTTATCCTCATCTCCATACTGGCGATAGCCGCGCTCTCAAGCGTCGAGGCGTCCTTCATCTCCGCCAACCGTTACAAGATCAGGGGCCTCATAGAGAAAAACGACAAGCGCGCCAGGATCCTCAAGACGATCCTCGATCAGCCCGACAGGCTCTTCAGCGCGGTCATAGTGTCGGCCAACCTGCTTACCATCTTCGCAACGTCTCTTGGGACCCTCGAGGCCGTCAGACTGATGGGCGCTAAGGGGGTGATCGTCGCCACTGTCATAATGACCCTCCTTACCGTCATATTCGGCGAGCTCACGCCCAAGACCCTGGCCCTGTCCCACGCCGACCAGTTCGCCCTGTCTCTTGCAAGACCGGTCCAGATATACATGAAGATCATCTCCCCCCTCGTCTGGCTCTTCAGCCGGTTCCTGCACGCAATAGGCATAAGGCGCGAGCCGCTGCCCTCCTACCTGACCGTGGACGAGATAAAGGCCGTCATAACAATCGGCGAGGAGGTGGGCACGCTCGAGGAGGAAGAGAAGGAGCTTTTGCACAGGGTGTTCGAGTTCGGCGACATGATGGTCTCCGAGGTCATGGTGCCAAGGACGGAGATAGTCTCGATCCCCAGCACCGCCAGCGTGGCCGCGGCGATGGAGCTTGTGAAGGAAGAGGGGTATTCGCGCTTCCCCGTGATAGGTGAGAACATAGACGACATATCCGGGGTCCTCTATGTCAAGGACATCCTGATAAAGATGGCCGAGGGCAGGGCGAAAGAGGACACGCCCGTGACGGAGATAATGAGGGAGCCATATTTCGTCCCCGAAAACAAGATGCTCAGCGAGCTCCTCGACGTGATGCAGAAGAAGAAATTCCAGATAGCGATAGTCATAGACGAGTACGGCGGCACGGACGGCCTCATCACCTTTGAGGACATCATGGAGGAGATCGTCGGCGGCCTCCAGGACGAGTTCGAGGAGATAGAGGCCGGGCGCGAGGTGGAGATCATCGACGAAAGGACGTTCATCGTCTCCGGCCAGACCGGCCTGGACGAGGTGAAAGAGCTTGTCGGGGTGGAGATAAAATCCGAGTTCCATACCCTTGGCGGTTTCGTCTTCGGGCTCTTCGGGAGGCTCCCGAACGTGGGCGAGCAGATCAGATACCAGGACCTGCGCTTCCTCGTCCTCGAGATGGAGGAGAGGAAGATTTCGAGGGTCAAGATAACCAAATTGTAGGATGCCGTATTTGACTTATCCCCCGGCTATGCTAGCTTTAAACCAGGAGGTGATGGATATGCCGGAACATCATGTGAAAGAAAAAAAACATCATCTGAAGCAGATAGACTGCGGGCCCGAATGCGGGTTCATGATCAGAAGCCATGACGAAAAAGAGATTATAGAGGCAACCAGAAAGCACGTGAAGCAGTTCCACGGGAAGGACATGTCCGAACAGGACATAAGGAAGGACATCGAGGACGTAAAAGGCTAGAGGTCCATGATGTGACCGGGGGGGGGGGGGGGGCCTTCCCGCCCCGGTCATTTTTTCGCGCGGCGGGCGCTTTTCCTTGATTGGTACAGCACGCGGCCCAGATACAGCACGATGCCCGCATTGACGAGAAGCAGGGTGATTACCGGCCATGTCTTTTTTTCAATGACCTCGAAGGCCTCGACGGGGATGTATATCCCGCCGGTGAGCACCCCGAACCATTCGGCCCACTCCATCTGGTGCCAGAGCCCGATGGCCTCGATGAAGCGGACGACCGAGTAGGTCAGGGCCGAAAGGGCTATGATCCAGAGGTGCCTGTCATTCAAACGTGTGACGGCATCGATGAAAATTCGCGGATAATGGCTTGCGGGGTTCAGATGGGAATTCCGGACGAGCTGTTCGGCCACGGAGTGAAGATCGCTGTGGATGAATGCGAGCACGCCGAAACCGGCAATCAGCACCAGGATTCCCTTTGCCGCCTCGATCACGGAGACGATGCGAAGGCCGCCTGCCGTATGTTTCTTCCTCTTTGCCATGTCCGTGTTATCTGAAAAACAAACCTGTCACGCTATAGCGGATTCCAGACGAAAAGCCGACAGGGGACGATGATCGCGCGATATCCGGTCCCGGTGCCGCGTTCAAAGGGGCTCAGCTATGCCGGCGCGGAGACTCTCAATCAGTGGACCGGCCCGGAGGATATTATCTTCTCCACCTCGGTCTTGATGAGCATGGAGGGGATCCCCCCGTGTATCTTCGGCACGCCGTTTATCAGCACGACCGGGGCGGAAATAATCCCCTGGTTCAGAAGCTCCCTTATCTCCCGAAAGCTCTCGCTCTCGTCGTTGAAGAGGTCTATGTACTCCACGCTTGTCACCGTGGGGTAGTTGTAATTGAGATCGTTTCTCAGTTCTTCCGCGATCATCTGGTTTTGCTCCTGCTCGCCGAAACCATCCGCGCCGGGGACCCAGTTGGTCGGGTTGTCCAGTATCTGTATGTGCACCCTGTTTAGCATCAAACCTTCTTTCTGCCTGTGACGATACGTAATTATTTTAAATTATTGACGAGGAGGTTGTCTATGAGCCTCGTGGCGCCGATCCTGGCCGCGCCGGCAAGGAGCACGACGTTTCTGTCCGCATTTTCGAGCTCTTCAAGGGTCTCGGCATCGAAGATGGATATGTAGTCCACTGCCGAAAAGAGCGGCTCGTCGCGGAGCGCCTGGCGCATGAGCGCCCGGAGCCCGCCGGCGTCCCTCCGGCCCTCCGCCATGGCGGAGGCCGCCGCCTGGAGCGCGCGATAGAGCGCGGGGGCCGCCTTCCGCTGCCTGGGCGAAAGATAGGCGTTCCTGGAGCTCATCGCCAGGCCGTCAGGCTCCCTCATGGTCGGGCAGACAACCACTTCCACCGGCAGGTTCAGGTCCTTCACCAGCCTCTTTATTATGACGGACTGCTGATAGTCCTTCTGTCCGAAATAGGCCCTCGCAGGCTGGACGATGTTCAGGAGTTTCAGCACGATGGCGGCAACCCCCTGAAAATGGCCGGGCCTGAAGGCGCCGCACATCCTTTCCGACAGCCCGGCCACATCCACGCGGGTGGCAAAGCCGGGAGGATAGATGTTTTGCGCCTCCGGCAGGAACACGAAATCGGCAAGACCGGAGGAAGAAAGTTTTTCCAGGTCATCGCTTACGGTCCTCGGGTAACGGTCAAAATCCTCGCCCGCGGCAAACTGGGCCGGGTTTACGAAGATGCTCGCCACTACAATGTCGTTTTCAGACCTTGCGGCCTTCACCAGGGAGAGGTGGCCTTCATGGAGCGCGCCCATCGTGGGGACAAACCCGATTGCCTTGCCGGCCCTTTTTCCCATCAGGGCCGTCTCCTGCATCACGCGGGGCAGCCTTACGGTCTCCACTTGCCGATCTCCTTCATCAGCTCATCCAGGAGGTCCTCTTCCCTTACGGTCTTCAAGACCTTGCCCTTCTTAAACAGCATGCCGGCCCCTTTCGATCCGGTCACCCCGAAGTCGGCCTCGCTGGCCTCTCCAGGCCCGTTCACCACGCATCCCATGACCGCGACCTTTACCGGTTTTTGAATCCCGCGCAGCCTTTTTTCCACCTGGCTGGCAAGCCTCCGGATATCTATCGTCGTGCGGCCGCAGGTCGGGCAGGATATTATCTCCGGCCCTTTCGCCATCGCCAGGCCCTGGAGTATCTGCCTGGCCGTTCGGACTTCCTGCACGGGGTTTCCCGTAAGCGAGACGCGCATCGTGTCTCCGATTCCTTCCCAGAGGAGCACGCCCAGGCCGACGGCGCTCTTGACGACCCCCACGGCGGGGGGGCCCGCCTCCGAGATCCCTATGTGCAGGGGATAATCGGACTTCTCCGAGAACATCCTGTACGCGTCCACCGTAGTGGGGACATTGGAGGCCTTCAGGGAGACCTTTATCAGGTCGTGGCCGAATTTCTCCAGCAGGGCGGTCTGCCTCAATGCGCTTTCGACGAGCGCGGGGGCGCATGGGTGTCCGTATCTGGCCAGGATGCCTTTTTCGAGCGAGCCCGCGTTTACCCCCACGCGGACGGGTATCGCCCTGTCCTTCAGCGCGAGCACCACCTCCTTGAGCTTCCAGTCGGCCCCTATATTGCCGGGGTTTATCCTCAGGCCGTCGACGCCCTGCCTCAGGGCCTCAAGCGCCAGGCGCCAGTCAAAGTGTATGTCGGCGATGACGGGTATGGGGGACGCCTTTTTAATCGGCCCTAAAGCCATGGCCGCCTCCATGTCGGGCACAGCCACACGGATTATGTCGCAGCCGGCCCTCTTCAGCGCCCTTATCTGCCTGAGGGTGGCCTGAGAGTCCCTGGTGTCCGTCTTTGTCATGGACTGTATGGAAACCGGGCTGCCGCCGCCCACCGGCACGCCGCCTATCCTAATGAGTCTGGTTGTCCTTCGCTTCTTCATCTTCCTTTCCCTTCAACTCAGCCCTCGCGTGGAGTATGGCCTCCTTGTGCTCGTCATAGGTCTCCGAGAAGGTGTGCGTGCCGTCATAGTTGGAGACGAAATAGAGGTAGTCCACCTTTGCCGGATAAAGGACCGCCTTTATGGATTTCAGCCCCGGGCTGTCGATGGGCCCTGGCGGCAGGCCCTTTATCCTGTAAGTATTATATTTGGTGCAGCTTTTAAGATCCGCGCTCGTCACGCCCTCGCAAAAGGGTTTCACCCCATAAACGGCCGTGGGGTCGGCCTGGAGCGGCATCGACTTTTTGAGCCTGTTGTAAAAGACCGCGGCGATTATCGGTCGTTCGCTGTCCTGCACCGCCTCTTTCTCCACGATGGAGGCCAGTGTGAGGACCGTGTTCAAGTTGAGGCCCATCGCCTGGGTCCTCGCCCTGAGCCGGCCGCCGTATTCCTGCATCAGGCGTTCCACCATCGTCTGAAAGACGTGCTCCGGGGTCTCGCCCTTCGGGAACATATAGGTGTCGGGAAAGAGGTAGCCCTCCAGGGAGGGCGCATCGATGTTCAGCTTGGCGAGGAAGTCGCGGTCCGTGGCCAGGCGGTCGAAGTCCGCCGCGCTCATTATCCGCTTGTCCGCGAGTTTTTGTCTTATCTCAAGGAGGCTGTCGCCCTCCACTATGGTCACCTCGTTTTGGAGCAGCTTGCCGTTTTTAAGCAGTTCGAAGATTGTCCACGGGCTCATCGAGCCGTTCAGGACATAGAAACCCGGTTTCAGCCGCCTGTCGGCCCCCGTGAGCCTGGCCGCAAGGACAAAGAGCCTGGTGTCGGTTATATAGCCCTTTTGTTTCAGGAAGGCGGCCGCCTGCCTGAACGTCATGCCCTGGGCGATATGCACTTCCTCGGCCCCTCTGGAGGGGCTTGCCGGCGTCGAAAACTCAATGAGCACGTAGAGCGCAATGAGCCCCAGGGAGACCGTGATAAAAAAAGCGAGCTGTCTTTTCATGGCTGTTTTAAGACTCCCCTAAAAGGACCGGAAGCGGCGGGGGCCTTCAGGGCCGCGCGGGCAAAAGCGCGCCTCTCCCGGCGCGGCGCGCCGGGCCGACCCTGCGAGACGATGGAGACCCGGCCCTGGCATATCGCCAATATTCTAACAGATTTGCGCCGGAAACCGCCCAGGACCCGAAAAGGGGAGGGCAGCTATTGAAGGGGGGAAATTGACGCCTTTGTCTTTTTTAATCTAAACTAGTTATCCCATGAGGGCGGTGGACCTGATAAGAAAAAAACGCGACGGCGGGGCGCTCTCCGGCGAGGAGATTTCCTTTCTGGTGGGAGGGCACCTCAGGGGCGCCGTGCCTGATTATCAGATGTCCGCGTTCCTGATGTCCGTGTATAACAGGGGCATGAGCGAGGAAGAGACCATCGCGCTTACAAAGGCGATGGCTGCCTCCGGCCGGGCCCTGGAGCTTGGCGGCATACAGGGCATAAAGATAGACAAGCATTCCACGGGCGGCGTGGGAGACAAGACCAACCTGATACTGGCCCCGCTTATGGCCGCAATGGGGCTGAAGATGCCCTCGATAGCGGGCAGGGGCCTTGGACACACTGGCGGGACAATCGACAAGCTGGCATCCATCCCGGGGCTCAGGACCGAAATCGCGCCCTGGGAGGTCCTGGAGACCGTGAAAAACGTGGGTTTTTCAATCTGCGGGCAGACGGATGAGATAGGCCCCGCCGACAGGAGGCTCTACGCCCTGCGGGACGCGACTGCCACCGTGGAGTCAACCCCCCTTATCGCGGCAAGCATAATGAGCAAAAAGCTCTCCGAGGGGCTGGACGCCCTTGTCCTGGACGTAAAGACCGGCTCCGGGGGTTTTATGCGCGGCATGGATGAGGCGCGGCAGCTTGCGCGCCTCATGGTCGGCATCGGCAACCAGGCCGGCATCAAGACCGTCGCCGTCATTACCGATATGGACGCCCCGCTTGGGCGCACGGTGGGCAACGCCCTCGAGGTGAAGGAATGCATATCCGCTTTAAAGGGGAGGTTCGCGCCCGACCTCCTGGAGGTCACGATGACGCTTGCCGCCTGGATGCTCCACCTTGCCGACAGCGTTAGCGAGGAGACCCGCCCGCAGAGACTGGGGGAGCACCTCCTCAAGCGGTACAAGGACGAGGCATGGGACTACATAGAGCACGGTGACGCCTTCAAGAAATTCGTCGAGTTCATAGACGCCCAGCAGGGAGACCCGGAGGCGGCCTTCAATCCGGCCCTCCTTCCCAGGGCCATGCACATAAAGCCGGTGCTGTCGCCCTGGAACGGATACATAAGGCGGATGGACGCCTTTGCCGTCGGCCAGGCCTCGATGCTGCTGGGGGCGGGGAGGGCGAAGATGGATGACGTGATAGACCCTGCCGCCGGCATCGTCATCGGCAAGAAACCGGGCGACGCCGTGCGCGCGGAAGAACCGTTTGCTACCTTCTACACGAACGAGGCCGCAACCCTTGCAATGGCCGAGGAGGTCTTCCTCTCGGGCATCGAGATCAGCGACAGGGAGCCGGCGAAAAGGAAGCTCATCCACGACGTGGTGCTGCCGTTCTGAGGGCGGCCCGCCGCGTGCGGCTGCGGAGCCGGACCGATCCGGGAAGACAAGAGTTGCGCCGGGGCGCCCTCAGTCAAGGCCGCCTCTTCATGCCGGTCACTACGCCGGTTACATCGCTCTCTGCTCTCCCATGAAAAATTCGGAAAGCAGCTTACAGTCAAAGGGGTCCGGCCTCTTTATTCCGGCTGCATCTGCTCTCCGCAGCAGACCAGGTTCACGATGTTCATCTCCCCCCATTCATCGACACTGACAACAAGGCCGCAGACCTCGCAGCCGTAGCGCGGGGTCTTTGCGGCGGCCGCTTTCCCGGGGGCGGTCCTTTTTGCCGTCTTCGCGGCGGGCTTTCTGGTCTTCGAAGGCGCCTTCACCTTTTTCGCCGAAGGTTTTGCGGCCGTCTTTCCAGGCTTCGCAGCGCCCGTTGTTTTTTTTGCGTCGGCTTTTTTTGCTGGCATATCTTCCTCCTTGCAAGGTGATTTCTGAAGCAATCAAATTACATATAGCACATCCTGCGGGTTTTTTGAAGGGGAGGGTCCGGGTTTTCTTACTTGAAACTGCAACCGACGATGGCGATGCCCGCCTCGGCGGCCTCGGCCTTTACTTTTTGCCCGTCGAGGAGGATGGTCTTTCCGGCCTCGAGGGCGAGCACGGAGGCCTCCGCCTCGATCATCGCGTGTATCGTGCTCAGGCCGGCCACGGGGACGTCGAAGCGCATGTCCTGCCTGGGCTTCGCGGTCTTCACAACCACCGCGCCGCCGTTTGCAAGTCTTCCGCCCCTTTTTATGGCCTTGTCCGTGCCTTCAATCGCCTCCACCGCCATTACGGCAAGGTCCTTTACGACGACCGTCTGCCCGATGTCCAGCCTGCCCAGCTCCTTCGACATCCGGAAGCCGAATTCGATGTCCTTCCATTGGGATTTTGTCGGCTCCTTCCTCGTCAGCGCGCCCGCGGCAACGAGGATATCGCCGCAAAACGTGGTGGTGTCCAGTAGCCTTATGCCCTCTTTTTCCAACTCGCGCGTGAGGGCCAGAAGGACGGTGTCGTCGCTTCTGTCCTTCAGGGACCACAAGAGCCTCATCGCCCTTAAGTCCGGGGTCACGCGGCTTTTATAGACAAGCTCCTTCGGGACCTTGCCCGCCATCACCGCCTCGGTCACGCCGTTTTTTTTGAGCGCCTCGAATATCCTTCCCAGCTTCCCGACATTTATCCTCTCCAGGATGTCCACCGCGCCTTCAAGCTTCTCGTCGTCGGCCACGGGCTCGAGCATCACGGCCACCACGCGGTATCCGCGCTCCCTGGCGTCCCTTGCGATGACGCGGGGCAGTTTCCCCATTCCCGCTATAAGCCCTATGGTCTTCACTTGCGTTAAAACGGGATCTTTGCGGTTGTCGGCCTGCAGACGCCGCGTTTGGATGTTTTCACGAATTCAAGGAGGCGCTCGAGCTCCGGCGTGCAGGGGAGCTCTTCCTGGGCCTTCTTTATCGCCTCTTTCAGCGTCTGCTTGCTCCTGAAGAGTATTTTATACGCCTTCGAGAGGTCTTCGATGGTCTCCTTTGAAAAGCCGTACCGCTTCAAGCCGAGGAGGTTCAGGCCGTAGAGCTTCGCCCTGGGGCCCGAGGCGATGGTGTAGGGAGGGATGTCCTGCCCTATGCCGCTGAACCCGCCGGTCATCGAATACGCGCCTATGCGCGTGAACTGGTGGACGGCGATGACGCCGCCCAGGTTGGCGTTGTCCTGCACCTCCACATGGCCGCCGATGGTGACGGCGTTGGCCATTATCACGCTGCTTCCTATCCGGCAGTCGTGGGCTATATGGGCGTAAGCCATTATGAAATTGTTGTCGCCGATGGTCGTGAAGCCGTCGCCCCCGACCGAACCCCTGTGGATGGTCACGTATTCCCTTATCGTATTGCCCCGGCCGACCCTGACGCCTGTCTTTTCGCCGTCATATTTCAGGTCCTGCGGCGGCCCCCCGATGTACGCAAACGGATATATGACGGAACCGGGCCCTATCTCGGTGTCGCCCTCCACTACGACGTTGTTGAACAGTTTGACCCCCTGGGATATCCTGACCCCCTCCCCGATCACGCAATAGGGGCCAATCGAGGCGTCTCTGGAAATTGTGGCCTTCTCATGGACGATGGCAGTAGGGTGGATTTTCATTTTTTTTCAGATCTCCCCGTCGCTCATCATTGCCGTGAACTCCGCCTCGGACGCGACCTTGCCGTCGACGACCGCCTGCCCCGCGAATTTCCAGACCTTCCCCCTCTGCTGGAGCACTTTGACCTCCAGGCGCACCTGGTCCCCCGGGATGACCGGTTTCCTGAATTTCACCTTCTCGATGCTCATGAAGTATACCGCCTTGCCCTGCATGCCGGATTTGAAGGCGAGCACGCCGGCCGTCTGCGCCAGGGCCTCCACTATCAGCACGCCGGGCATTATGGGGTTTCCGGGGAAATGGCCGCAGAAGAAGTGCTCGTTGATGGTTGCGTTTTTCACCCCCACGGCCTTCTCTCCGGGGACCATCTCTATTATCCGGTCCACGAGCAGGAAGGGGAACCTGTGGGGCAGAATGGATTCAATCTCTTTGACGTTCATCATCCTCTTCTTTTGAAAACCTCCTTTCGAGCGCCTGGAGCCTTTTTTCAAGCTCCGGCAGCCTGGCCGTCAGCGCCATCGCCCTCAGCCACTGCCTGTGGGGGAGCACGGGTGAGCCCGCATAGGCGCCCTTTTCGAGCCTCGTGCCCGGCATTACGCCGGAATTGGCCCCGACTATGGCCCCCTCGGCGATGCTCACGTGATCGGCGATGCCCGCCTGCCCGGCTATGACCACATAGCGGCCGAGCACGGAGCTTCCCGCTATCCCGGCCTGGGCCACGATTATCGAGCCGGGCCCGATCCTCACGTTATGCGCTATCTGCACAAGGTTGTCAATCTTTGCGCCTCTGCCGATGAAGGTATTGCCGGTGGTGGCGCGGTCTATCGTGGCGCAGGCCCCTATCTCCACGTCGTCCTCTATGACGACCCCGCCCACCTGCGGTATTTTTATGTGCTTGCCCTCGCGCATCACGTAGCCGAAGCCGTCGGCCCCGATTACGCTGCCTGCGTGGATTGTGACCCTGTCGCCAATAGTCACGCCCTCGCGCACCGTCACATTCGGGTAAAGCGTGCAGTCACGGCCGATCTCGGAGTTCCTGCCCACGAAGACGCCCGGATAGAGAACGCTTCCGGCGCCTACCCTGGCTTCTTCATCGATAAAGACCAGCGGCAGGACCGCCGCGGCCGAATCTATCCCGGCCCCCCTCGAGACGGTGGCCCCGGGGCTGATGCCCGCCGGTCTGCGGGCGGGCGGATAAAAATGTCCCAGGAGCCGGATGAAGGCGAGCTGCGGGTCCGGCACCACGAGCTGGTTTTTCCGCAGGCCTTCCATCTCCTTGCTTACAAGCACGCAGGCCGCCTGCGATTTATCGGCCATCGGCAGCAGCGAGGCCTTCAGCAGAAAAGTGATGTCCCCGGGGCCCGCATCATCAATCCCGCCCACCCCGGTTATCTCCGTCTCCGGGTCTCCATGCAGCGCGCCGCCCAGAAGACCCGCTATCTCCGACAGCTTCATCCCTTGTGGGGCCTTCGGCCTTACTTGCCGCTTTTTGCCGGCGCCCTGGGGGCGGACTTTGAGCCCATCTGGTTCACGCGGCTTATGACCTCGTCCGTGACCTCTATCCCGTTTCTGGAATAGAGGATGACGTCGGCCGGCAGTATGACGAGATAGTCCCCCTTCGTGCCGATGTCATCTATGACGGCCTTTATTTTCTTGAGGATGGCGATTTCCTTCAGCCGCTGCTTCTTCTGCATCTCGGAGTTGGAGTTGCTGATGAGGGCCTGGGTCTCCTTGGTGAGCTTTTCGATGGCGTCTTGTTTCTGCTTCCTGGCCTCCGGCGAGAGCACCAGGGCCTGTTTTTCGAGTTCGGCCTTCAGTTTCTCCGTTTCGCTGACCTTCTGGTCTATGGTGGACTGCAGTTGTTTCATCATGCCCTGGAGATCGGCCTTCGCGGCCTTGCCCGCGTTGCACTCGTTCAGGGCCCTCTGAAGGTCCACATAACCTATCTTCACGCCTGCGCCCTGGCCGCCTGCCTGGGCCCCGAAAGCCGTTGCCGCAGCCAGCATCAGGAATGCCGCCGTCATCAGGATTATCTTTTTCATTGTTCCTCCTTTTACCCTCTTCGGGATTTTCAAGGCCCGCTCGGGCCGGTCTTTAAACTAAAAACCCGTCTATATTTAAACTAAAAACCCGCTTTTTTTCTAAACTAAAAGAACGTCCCGAAGGCAAACTCGAACCTGCTGGTCTGCTCTCCCGGTTTCTTATTCAGGTTATAGCCCCACTCCAGCCTTATGGGGCCCAGCGGCGAGATCCATCTTATGCCGAGGCCGGACGTGTACCTGAAATCCCTGGGCACGAGCGAATCGTAAGCCGTGCCGGTGTCGAAGAATACATCGCCCTTCAGCTTTATGGCGCTTACGAGGGGGTAGATGTAATCGAAATTGCCGATCACCTCGTTCTTGCCGCCGATGGGCTGCCCGTTAATGTCCAGCGGGCCGCCCTCGCCGAAGGCAAGCCCTCTTACGGTATATATACCGCCGACATAAAACCTCTCGTAGAGGGGCAGTTCCTGGCCGAGGAGCCCCGTGCCGTATCCCAGGACCCCGTGGAGCGAGACCGTGGTCGTCCTCGTGACCGGCAGGAACCACCCGGACTCGGCCACCACCTTCAGGAATTTATTGTCCCCG
Organism: Nitrospirota bacterium; assembly: GCA_021789555.1. Taxonomy (GTDB): domain Bacteria; phylum Nitrospirota; class Thermodesulfovibrionia; order Thermodesulfovibrionales; family JdFR-88; genus JAJYGJ01. The sequence goes on along the minus strand of JAJYJK010000009.1, from coordinate 41,485 downwards.
CCTATGCCCGCGAAGGTGACATAGAGGCTGTTTCTGGAGCCCGTGTGCGGGTCCAGGTAGTTGTCCCTCGTGTCCCTGACGATCCCCGGCGTGATGCTGCTTGTGAGCCTTGTGCCGGCCTGGTCCTGTATTATGGGGGAGGCGTCGGAGAGTATGTTCGTTATCGTTGCGTCCTCCAGCCTGTAGTCCGCGCTTATCCATGTGTTCTCGGATATGGGCTTGCTCAGGCCTATCTCGCCCCCGGTGGCCTCCCTGTTGTAGTCCAGGTAGTCCTGGCGCTGCTTGTAGATGGAAGTGGTGAGCGACAGCCGGCGGCCGAAGAGCCACGGCTCCTTGAACGAAAACTCGTAATAGCTGGAGAGCCCGCCCAGTTCGCCCTTCAATGTGATAGCCTGTCCCCTGCCGCCCAGGTTGCCCTGCGTGATGTCGACCATGCCGATTATCTTGTTGACGGAGCTGTACCCGCCGCCGACGCTGAGAAAGCCCGTCGGCCTTTCCTTGACGTTTATGTCCACGTTGACCTCCTTTTTGGGAGGCACGGGCTGGGGGTCCATCGTGACGCTGTCGAAGAAGTTCAGGTTGTTTATCCTCTCATAGCTTTTCCGGAGCAGTTTGCTGTTGAAGATGTCGCCTTCATTGAGGAGGACCTCCCTCCTTATGACCCAGTCCCTCGTCTTCTGGTTGCCGGATATCTCGATCCTGCCGATGTGGTAGATGTCCCCCTCGGATATGCGGTATATGATGGCGACCGTCTTTTTTTTCGCATCCGGAATGAGCTCCGGGTTGATGACCGCCAGGGCGTATCCGTGTTCGGAGTACCTGTCAGTGAGGTCTATGACGTCCTGCCGCACGAGCTTTCTGCTTACGGGCTCGCCCACCTTTGTCGCGAGCAGCTGCCGGAGCTCCTCAGTGCCGACTATCTTGTTGCCCGCGAAGCTTGTCTTCGAGACCCTGAACTGCTCGCCCTCCTGTATCGCGTAGGTTATTATCGCCCATTTCTTGTCGGGGGTCAGGGTGGTCTTCGGGTCCTGGGCCACGGCCTGTATGTAGCCGTGGTCGAAGTAGAGGTCCTTGATGCGTTCACTGTCCGCCAGGAGGTCGTCTTTCTTGTAATAGCCGCTCTTGAAGAGGAAGGAGAAGAAGCGGCGGGGCTTGCTCTTCATCGCGGCGCGTATCTCGCCGCTTTTCAGGGCCTTGTTGCCGGTGAACCTTATCTCTTTTATCTTTATCCTCGGCCCCTCGTTTATCACGTAGGTGAGGACCGCCTGGTTTGCGGCCGTGGTCCTGACGACCGGCACCACCCGGGTGAGGCTGTAGCCCTCGGATTCATAATAGGCCGTGATCTTGGACGCGTTGTCGTTTATGAGCACCGTGTCGGCGACCGAGCCCGGCGATATCTTTATCTGTTTCTGGATGTCCTCGGTCTTGACTTCCTTGTTGCCGTAGAAATCGATCTTCCGGATGGTCGGTTTTTCCCTCACGACATAAATGAGTTTCAGGCCGCCCTCGAAGGGCTCCCCTTCGACCTTCACGTCCTCGAAGTAGCCCGTCTGGTAGAGGTGCTTGATATCGGTGGTTATCTTCTGCGGCGACAGCGGTTCTCCCACCTGCTGGGATATCAGCCTCCGCACCACGCCTTCCTCTATCCTCTTTAATCCCCTTATCTCGATGCCGATTACCGTGGGTTCCGCCGCGCGGGCGCTGCCCAGGGCCGTAAACAGGAGCAGCAGAGACAGGCACGCCAAGACAACGGGCCTCGGTTTCAGTTTTAGATTGACGGCCATGGGTCTCCCTTCCTTTTTTAAGCTTGTAGTATAACCCTGCGGGCGCTTCCCTGTAAACATAACGGCGGAAATTGACATTACGGCAGAAATTGCTTGACAACCGGCGCCTGCATGCGATAGAAAATAAAGGCGGCCGCAAAGGGGGGGCCGGAAGGGACGCGATGAGAAGGTGTTTGCTTGTTGTGATGCTGGTCACTTTTATCTTCGCCCGCGCCGCATGGGCTGCGGACGACAACGGCTTCATATCCGCCCTCGAGGACAGTCCCCTCGCGGAAAAGGCGGTGGCGAAATATCTGAACGTCTTTACGGACGACCTCAAAAAGCCTTTCTCCCTCTGGCTTGCCCGTTCAAACAGATACGTCTCGGTGATGGAGCACATCCTCTCTGAAAACGATATCCCCAAGGACATCGTGTTTTTGTCGATGATAGAGAGCGGCTTCAACCCGTATGCGTACTCGAGGGCCAGGGCGGTCGGCCCCTGGCAGTTCGTCTCCGCCACGGCAAAGAGGTACGGCCTCAAGATTAACTGGTGGATAGACGAGAGGCGAGACCCCATAAAATCCACGATGGCGGCGGCCATGTATCTGAGGGACCTGCACAACATGTTCGGCTCCTGGGGGCTGGCCATGGCGGCCTACAACGCCGGTGAGGGGGCCGTCAAACGCGCAGTCGAAAAGGTGGGCGAGGACAGCTACTGGGAACTCTGCCAGACCAGAGGGCTCAGGAACGAGACCAAGCAATATGTCCCGAAATTCCTGGCGGCAAGGACCATAGCCCTCGACCCCGAAGGCCACGGCTTCGCCAATATAGTCTACGAAGGCGATTTCTCCTATGACGAGGTCGTGCTCTGGCAGCCCCTGGACCTCGAAGTGGCGGCCAGGTGCGCGGGGGTCGGCGTCGGGGAGATCAGGGCCTTGAACCCCGAGATCACAAGGTGGTGCACGCCTCTTGACGTCAAGAGCTATATCCTGAGGGTCCCTAAAAACACCCTCATGGTCTTCCTCGAAAACCTGAGCAAGCTGACCCCGGCGGAGAGACTCCCGCTTAGATCATATGTCGCCCGGCGGCGGGATACGCTCTCCCGAATCGCAAGGAGGTTTAGGCTCCCGGTGTCCGTTATCGAGGAGCTGAACAATTTCAAGACCAGGCGGCAAAGGATCAGGTCCGGACAGAAGATACTGCTTCCCCCAAGCGGGGAATACCGCTCCTCCTATATAGTCGCAAGCAGATAACAGGCCCCGCCCGCCCTTGACTTGACCCCAGCCGCCCCCCAGCCGCCTTTTTTCCGGCTCTCTTGAAATTGATGTGGGTACTTTTTTACCGGCCCATTAATTGCAGAAAATCCTGCCCGCCTCCCCCGGAAACTTTGAAAGGTTGGATTACCCGTTCAAACTTCAAAAGAGGCTTTTTCCTCTTAAGCGGAAACGCCGTAATCCTATTTGCCGGGAGACGGTTTCCGCGGCCCCTGCGCGGCGCCCTTTTGCGGCGCGCCCTTCTGGGCGGCTTCCTGGGCCCTGATATCCATGGCATAAGTCGATTGCGGGAACTTCTGGATCAGCTCGGCGAATTTCTGCCTGGCCTCGTCCTCTTCCCCCATGGACTCCAGGAGCCTTGCGTCTTCGTAATAGGCCATGTCCTTGAGGGAATCGAACTGGGAGTTTTCCATCATCCTCAGGTATTTCAGCGCGTCGTCGTTTTTGCCGAGTTTGAACTCGGTCATTGCGAGCTTGTAAAGGGAGAGAGGCACGAACTGCGCGTCATCGGGATACCGGCTGTAAATGCGGGAAAGCGTTTGTACGGCCTGGGCATACTGGCCAAGCTCGTACTGGGAGGCCCCGATATAGTAGAGGGAGTATGCGGACTCCCTGACGTCGTATGCCTTTTCAAACCAGGAGAGCGCCTGCTGATACCTGAGCTGGCTTGAAGCGGGCTGCGTCTCCGGGGAGAGCCCGTAGAAGAGGGCGTACCCCTTGGCGTTATAGTTGTTGGCCCTGTTTACCGCGCCTGTGTGGTGGAAATATATGCCCGCCGCCAGGGCGAGGGCGATGGCGGTCGCAACGACGCCCACGAGCACGGCCTTCTGGCGCTTCGCGATAGTCTGCTTGAGGTCGCTGTAAACGGGTATCTCTTCGGTCTTCGCTTTTTTCTGGGGCCTTTTTTTTATGGGTCTGGGCATCAGATCCTCCTCAGTGCCTTTTCAATGATGTTTTTGGATGTCTCGAATACCAGTGAGATGCGCTCCTTCCCGATCCCCGCCCCCATCAGTATCCTTTCCGCCCCGGCCCTGGTTATGAGGTCTTCCGGACTGTGGGAATCCGTGTTGATGACCATCTGGGCGCCGAATTTCACGGCCGTCTGGGCGACGTGGCCGTTCGAGATCGAGTGGCCTTTCCTTGAGGTTATCTCCAGCGCAACGGACTTTTCATTGGCATAGAGGATGTCCTCGATGCTAATGAGCCCCGGATGGGCCAGTATGTCGGCGCCGGCTTCAATGGCCGCCCGGTTTGTGCCCTCCAGCACAGGCTCGGCAAGTGTTTCGCCATGCACTATCACAAGGCACGCGCCAAGCTCCCTGGCCCCTTTTACCATGTCCTTTATAAGCTCCGGAGGGGCGTGCGTTATCTCGGCCCCCGGAATGATTTCAATGGGCACAAGGCCCCTCAGTTTTTTCGCGGCCTTTACGATCCTTGGGATGACCAGGTCCATGTTGGATGCGTCCACGTGGTCCGTGATGCCGATTGCCTTGTAGCCGGCGGCGACGGCCCGCCTTACGAGTTCGAAAGGCAGCAACTCCCCGTCGCTCAAGACAGTGTGGGTGTGTAAATCAATCATCCTAAAAAGATAATTTATTTATGGGAAAAATGTAAACCTCATTTATTTTTTTATTTATTTTTTCGTACGCGCCCGATTCTATCCTTAATGAAATAAAATTCCGGGATGGAGTGACAAAAGAAGATGCGGTATACGGCGCAAAGTAAACTTTTTTCATTTTTTCGTCCGCGCGATGGCGGCCACGAAGACCTCTTTTGCCCCGGCCTTGACGAGCGTCTTCGAGCATTCCCTCACGGTGGCGCCGGTTGTAATCACGTCGTCAATGAGCAATATCGTCATATCGTCGAAGCGGTCATTCGCCCGGAACGCCCCGCGCAGGTTGCGCGCGCGCTCCTTCCTGTTTAGTCCGGCCTGGGGCGGGGTCTCCTTCACCTTCCTGAGCGCATGTGGAAGGAGTTCGGCCCCGGAGCTTTTGGCGATATGCCTGCCAATGAGCATGCTCTGGTTGAACCCGCGTTCAAGCAGCCTTTTTTTTGACAGCGGCACGGCCGTCACCGCGTGGACGGGCGGCAGCCCCCTCGCTAACAGCATCCCGGCCAGCGGTGCGGAGAGCCTCCTGGCAGGGGCGAACTTGTAATTATGGATCGCTTCTTTAAGTGCGCCCTCGAAGAGCCCGAACGTGAAGGCCTTCGTATACGCGGGTCTGTCTTCAAGGCAGGGGCCGCAGTGAATGGCGTGCTCCGAGGGGAGCGGCTCGCCGCAGATGGCGCAGGCCGGCCCCTCATAGAGTGAAAGTGAAATCCCCCGCCAGCAAGCCGCGCAAAACGGCAGGCTCGCCGGGTCGTCGGAGGGCAGGCCGCAGGCCGGGCAGCGCGACGGGAAGAAACCCCTCAGCAGCAGGTCTGCCGCCGATCTCCAGAAGGTCACGGCCTTACAGGGAAAAATTCTCTCTCGTCACGATGAGCTCTTCCCGTCTCTGGCCGGTGGATATCATGTCCGCGCCGATGCCTAGTTTCTCCTCGATCCACCGGATGTATTTCCTCGCGTTTTCAGGCAGGTCTTCCCACTTCCTGACGCCGGCGGTGCTTTGCTTCCAGCCGGGAAGCTCTTCGTAAACGGGCCGGCAGCGCTCAAGCGTTGCCGCATCGGCGGGGAATTCGCGGATGCTCTGCCCGTCCAGCGTGTATGCCGTGCAGGCCTTTACCGTATCGAGCCCGTCAAGGATATCGAGTTTTGTAAGCGCGAACCCGCCTAAACCGTTGACGTGCACGGAATGGACCAGGGAGACGATGTCGAGCCAGCCGCATCTCCTGGGCCTTCCGGTCGTGGCCCCGTACTCGCCGCCTTTTTTGCGAAGTTCCTCGCCCAGTTCATCGTCAAGTTCCGTCGGGAACGGGCCGCCGCCCACGCGGGTCGTATAGGCCTTTATCACGCCTATCGCCTTTGTTATCATCGTGGGGCCTATGCCCAGTCCGGTGCATGCGCCCCCGGCCGATGCGCTCGATGAGGTCACGTAAGGATAGGTGCCGTGGTCTATATCGAGCAGCGTGCCCTGGGCGCCCTCTATGAGCACGTTCCTGCCCTCCCTTAGCGCGCTGGCTATGACCTCGCCGGCGTTGCCGGCGTGTTTTTTGAGCCTCTCGGCGTAGCCCATGTACCTGTCGAAGACCTCATCCGTGCTGAAGCCCGGGACCCCGTAGAGCGCTTCCAGCAGGCGGTTTGCCCTCTCGATGTTGCCTTTCAGCCTCTCCCTGAAGAGGCGGGGGTCCATGATGTCCATCAGCCTTATGCCGCGGCGCGCCATCTTGTCTACGTAGGCCGGTCCTATCCCGCGCCCCGTGGTGCCTATCTTTTTCGAGCCCATGCGGGACTCGCTGGCCGATTCGAGCGCCATGTGGTAGGGCATGATGAGGTGCGCGTTTTTCGATATGAGCAGGTTGTCGTCTATGCTGACGCCGCGGCTCATGAGCGCGTCCATCTCGTCTATGAGACAGGCGGGGTCTATGACGACGCCGTTTCCTATGACACAGAGCTTCCCCTCATGGAGGATGCCGGAGGGGATCAGGTGGAGGATGAATTTTTCGTTGTTTATGACGACCGTGTGGCCCGCGTTGTGGCCGCCCTGATAGCGCGCCACTATGTGGGCCCGCCTGGCCAGATAGTCCACGAGCTTCCCCTTGCCCTCGTCGCCCCACTGGGCGCCGGCCACTATCAGGGCGGGCATTAGAGGACCACCTGTTTTACGGACAGGATGTTCGGTATTTTTTTCAATTCCTGCAGGAGCGCGCCCGTAAGCGGGCTGTCTACGCTGACGACCGAGATGGCCGTGCCGCCCTCGGACTCCCTGCCGAAAAACATGCGGGCGATATTTATGCCGTGGCTGCCCAGGAAGGTGCCGACGGCCCCTATGAGGCCCGGCCTGTCGTTATTGTACATGAAGAGCATCGTCCCCTCGGGGATTATCTCCACCGGGGCGCCGTCGAGGCCTATTATCCTTGGGTCCCTCCTGCTGAAGAGCGTGCCGCAGAGGTAGCCCTGCCTTTCGCCGTTTATCCTCAGGCAGAGCATGCTGCGGTAGTCGCCTGCCTCGGGGGTCCTCGTCTCCTTGATCTCTATGCCGCGCTCCTTCGCTATGAGGGGGGCGTTAACGAAATTTACGGTCTCTCCGAGCGCCGGCGTTAAAAACCCTTTCACGGCCGCCATCGTGACGGGGGCCGTATTGAACCCGGCGGCCTCGCCGCCGTATTCGATCGTAAGCTCCCGCGCGGCGTGTTCGAAGACCTGCGCCGCGAAACCCCCCATGAGCTCGGCCAGCTTTATGTACGGGGCCAGCACAGGGACCTGCTCGACGGGGATGGAAGGGAAGTTCACGGCGTTTCTTATCGTGCCGCGGGTGAGATAATCCGCGATCTGCTCGGCCACGGCCACGGCGACGTTCTCCTGGGCCTCCTTTGTGGCCGCGCCCAGGTGCGGTGTGCAGACCACTTTTTCATGTTTGCAGAGGGTGTAGTCCGCGGGCGGCTCCTTCTCGAAGACGTCCAGGGCGGCGCCGGCCACCTTGCCCGAGTTGAGGGCGTCCAGGAGGTCATGCTCGTTTACTATCCCGCCCCGGGCGCAGTTGACTATCCTTACGCCGTCTTTCATGAGGGCGAGCGTTTCGGCGTTGATGAGGTTTTTCGTCTCGGGCGTAAGGGGCGTGTGGACGGTTATGAAGTCCGCCCTCCTGAAGAGGTCGGCAAGGCCCACGGGTTCCACGCCCAGGCTCTTTGCCTTCTCCTCGTTTAAAAACGGGTCGTAGGCTATGACGTTCATCTCCAGCCCCTTGGCCTTTTTGGCCACCTGGCCGCCTATATTGCCCATCCCCGCTATGCCCAGGGTCTTGCCGTAGAGCTCCACGCCCATGAACTTCTTTTTCTCCCAGGCGCCCTGCTTCATGCTGCCGCTGGCCTGGGGGACGAGCCTGGCCAGGCAAAAGAGCATGGCCATGGTGTGCTCGGCGGTCGTCACGGTGTTGCCGCCGGGCGTGTTCATCACGACGATGCCTTTTTTGGTCGCGGCCGCCTTGTCCACGTTGTCGAGGCCCGAGCCGGCCCTGCCTATGACCCTGAGGTTTTCCGCGGCCTCGATGATCTCGGCCGTCACCTTGGTGGCGCTCCTTATGACCAGCCCGTGATAGGGGCCTATTTTGGCCTTCAGCTCCTCCGTGCCCATGCCCGTCTGCACGTCCACCTCGAGGCCGGCGTTCTTCAGTATCTCAACCCCTTTCGGGGAGATGTTGTCGCTTATCAGTACTTTCATTACGGAGTCCTTTTTTCCAGAAGTATCTCTTCGGCGGCGCCCACCCCGCTTCCAAGCCTGACGTCATGGCCCAGGCCCTTCAGTGTCATCTCGATTGCGGAGACGGCGGTGATGACGTCGAAGGTCCCGGCATAGCCCAGGTGCGCGATGCGGAAGACCTTGCCCTTGAGTTTGTCCTGCCCCCCGGCCGCCGTGACACCGTATCTTTCCCTGAGGTTCTTGTAAATCTCCTGCCCGTCGGTCCCCTCCGGGGCCTTTATGGCCGTCACCGAATTGCTCGGGGACTCCTCCGGGAAGGTCTCGAGCCCCATGGCCCTGACCGCCTCCCTCATCGCGAGGGCCAGCCTGGCGTGCCTTGCGAAGACGGCCTGGAGCCCCTCTTGTTCGAGCATCTCCAGGGCCGCCTCCAGCCCTATGATGAGCGAGACGGCGGGGGTATAGTTGGTCTGGTTCTTTTTAAGCGCCTCTCTCTCCTTCTTCAGGTTGAAATAGAAACGGGGCGCCTTTGAGCCCTCCGACATCCGCCATGCCTTTTCGGAGACGCCCAGGAAGGCAAGCCCCGGCGGAAGCATGAGCCCTTTCTGGGAGCCGCCTATCATCAGGTCCACACCCCAGGCGTCGCTCTTGAGGTCGTGGGCGACGAGGGCGCTTATCGCATCCACCGCGAAGAGCACGTCCTTCCTGTCTTTTATCACGGCCCCCACGGCCTCCACATCGTGGTAGACGCCCGTGGAGGTCTCGACCGCCTGCATGAAGACGGCCTTGACTGCCGGGTCCCTTTCGAGCGCGCCGGCCACATCCGCCGGCTTGACGGAGCGCCCCCATGGGACCATTATCTCCTCTGCCAGAAGGCCGTAGGCCTTGCAGATCTTTGTCCACCGCTCGCCGAACTTTCCCCCGTTGACTACGAGCACGTGGTCGCCTGGCGACAGGAAATTGTCCACGCTCGCGGTCATCGCCCCGGTGCCGCTCGAGGTAAGGATAAGGACGTCGTTGTTGGTCTGGAAGAGCCATTTGAGCCGGTTTTTGGCCGACTCGAATACCGGGACGAAATCCGGCGCCCTGTGATGTATGATTGGCATGGCCATCCGTAAAAGGACCTCCGGCGGGACGGGCGTCGGTCCCGGGGCCAGCAGATAACGCTTGAGCATCGGAAAAGACCTCCGGAATTTTCTAAAAATTTTTCTTGCGAGCCATAAAAAATACCATAGCGGCGCAGGTTTGGTCAAGGCCGATGCAGGGAATTCACCGGCCCGGATGTGTTAAATTATTTCAGTATGAAGCGCGTGTACATCTATGACACCACGCTCAGGGACGGCTCCCAGGCCGAGGACATCTCCTTTTCCGTCGATGACAAGCTCAGGATAACGGAGAAACTGGACGAGCTGGGGATCGATTACATCGAGGGCGGCTGGCCGGCCAGCAACCCCCGGGATTCGGAATACTTCCAGAAGGTGAAGGACCTCGGGCTGAAGCGGGCGAAGGTAGTTGCCTTCGGCAGCACGCACAGGCCCAGGCACAAGGCCGCCGACGACCAGAACCTCAGGCACCTGGTGCAGGCCGGGGCGGGCGCGGTCACGATCTTCGGCAAGACCTGGGATTTCCACGTGACCGAGGCCTTCCGCATACCGCTCGAAGAGAACCTGGACATTATACGGGACTCCGTCGCCTTCCTGAAATCCCATGTCGAGAAGGTCTTTTTCGACGCCGAGCATTTCTTTGACGGTTTTAAGGCAAACCCGGAGTACGCGCTAAAATGCCTGGATGCCGCGCATGAGGGCGGCGCGGACTGCCTTGTCCTTTGCGACACCAACGGCGGGACGCTCCCGGATGCCCTGGCGCAGACGATAAGGGAAGTCAAAAAACGCCTCAAAACACCGTTTGGCATCCACGCCCATAACGATTCGGAGTGCGCCGTGGCCAACTCCCTGATCGCCGTCGGGCTCGGGGCTGTGCAGGTCCACGGCACCATAAACGGCTACGGTGAGCGCTGCGGAAACGCAAACCTCTGCTCCGTGATACCGGACCTGGAGCTGAAGATGGGGGTGGAGTGCGTCGCCGGGGAGGGGCTTGAAAGATTAAGGGAGATATCGCGCTTCGTCACGGAGCTTGCCAACCTTCGACATTTCAGGCACCAGCCCTTCGTGGGCGACAGCGCCTTCGCCCACAAGGCGGGCATACACGTCAGCGCCGTGATGAAGCAGCCTCAGACGTATGAGCACATAAGGCCGGAGCTTGTGGGCAACCGCAGGCGCGTCCTCGTCTCGGACCTCGCGGGCAAAAGCAGCATCCTCAAAAAGGCGAAGGAGTTCAATATAGCCATGAACGAGCGCTCCCCGCTCGTTGCCGATATAGTGCGCGAACTGAAGGACCTCGAAAACCAGGGCTATCAGTTCGAGGCGGCCGAGGCGTCCTTCGAGCTTCTGATGAAGAAGGCCCTGGGGCTGCACAGGAGGTTTTTCGACCTGATGGGGTTTAGGGTCATCGTCGAGAAACGAAAGGAAGGGGAAGTGCCGATAAACGAGGCCACCATAATGCTCAAGGTCGGCGGCAACATCGTACACACGGCCGCCACCGGGGACGGCCCCGTTAACGCCCTCGATAACGCGCTCAGGAAGGCGCTGGAGAAATTCTACCCGGAACTGAGGGCCGTAAGGCTCCTCGACTACAAGGTCCGGGTGCTGGCGGCGGGCAAGGGGACTGCGGCCAATGTGCGGGTCCTTATAGAGTCCGGCGACGGCAGGGAGAAATGGGGCACGGTCGGGGTCTCCGAAAACATCATAGAGGCCTCCTACCAGGCCCTCGTGGACAGCATAGAGTACAAGCTCCTCAAACAAGAGCGATAGGGGGGACCCATTTCATGCAGAAGATATACGTAATCGACACCAGCGTGCTCGTCCATGACCCGGAGGCCCTGGAAAAATTCCAGGACAACCACCTCATAATCCCCATAACGGTGATAGAGGAGCTTGACGGCCTGAAGCGCGGACACGGCGCCGTCGCACGGTCCTCGAGGCAGGCGCTTAGGGCAATTGACGGCCTGAGGGACAACGGGGGAAACCTGGCCGAGGGCATAACGTTTTCGGGCGGCGGCTCCCTGAGGGTCGTGCTGGGTGACGGTCAAACGCATTCCGGCAGGCAGCTCTCCGGGGACGACAGGATAATAAAGACCGCCGTCGACATGAAGGGGCAGGCCGGGGCGCCCGTGGTCGTCGTGTCCAAGGACACGGCGGTGAGGATAAAATCGGAGGCGCAGGGGGTGGAGGCCCAGGATTACAAGCATGACAAGACCACGGCCGCAAAGGAATTCGGGACGGTCCTTAAGGAGGGCGACCCGAAGGCGCAGATGCTTCTGTCGGTGAGATACCAGAGCTCGGGCGACAGGATTTTCAGGCTCTGGGGGAAGGCCAGCCAGATGCCTATAAAGAGGCAGAGGGCGGTCTCCGGGATAATGCCCAAAAACCCCGACCAGGAATGCGCGATAGACGCCCTTACGGCCGATGATGTGCAGGTGGTGGCGCTGGCGGGGCGCGCCGGCACGGGCAAGACGCTTCTCTCCCTGGCCGCCGGGCTGCATGAGAAGGAAAAGGGCCGCTACGAACAGGTGCTGGTGGCCAGGCCCGTTGTGCCGATGGGGCAGGATTTAGGATACCTGCCGGGCGATGTCGAGGAAAAACTCCGTCCATGGATGCAGCCCATCTTCGACAACCTGGACGTCATCGTGGGCACCCCGCAGGAGAGAAAGGACGAAAGGCATATCCCCAGGTACAAAAGCTCCAATTACCTGGTTGAATCGGACGCGGTCCATATAGAGCCCCTCACATATATCAGGGGCAGGAGCCTCCCCCGGCGCTACATGATAATCGACGAGGCCCAGAATCTCAGGCCCCTGGACGTGAAGACCATTTTGACCAGGGCCGGAGAAGGCACAAAGGTGGTCTTCACCGGGGACCTGGACCAGATCGACACCCCTTACCTGGATTCCTGCAGCAACGGACTGGCCTTCCTGACGGCCAGGTTCATAAACGAGGAGTTCTTTTGCTACCTGAACCTGGCAAGGAGCGCCAGAAGCGCCCTCGCCGAGAAGGCGGGAGAGCTGCTTTAGCTAAAGTCTTTCTTCCAAAAGGCCGAATAAGTATTATATCGGCGATAGGTGTTTGCCATTATGGTTTTGCGCGCCGGCGGGTGTCGTTTTTTGGTCGAAGATAACCTTGATGAACGAAGATAGATTTCTGGATGAAGCGGCGCATGAGGAGAAGCTGGCCAGGCTCGAGGAGTCCGAGGCCAGGCTGAAAAAGATTATCGAGTCCCTCCTGGAGAGGGAAAACCATTACCGCATCCTTGCCGAACTCTCCCTGGACATAGTCTTTATCGTGGGGGAGGACCGGCGCCTGAAATTCGTCAACGACTACGCCTCGGGGTTTTTCGGCAAATCGGCCGAGGACTTGACAGGCCAGCCGGTGGAGCAGGTCTTTCCGCCCCGTGTTTTCGCGTTCCCGGGGCAGCGTCTTGAGCGGGTCTTCCAGACCGGCGAGCCCGACAGCGTCGAGGAAACCATCTCTCTTTTCGGCAGGCGCATCTCGCTTGACACGCGCCTCATCCCCGTAAGGGACAAGCACGGCGCGGTATGCTCCGTGCTCGGGGTCGCGCGCGACATAACGCAGCGCAAACAGTACGAAGACACGATAAAGGCCAAAGAGGAGTTCCTCACAAACGTATTTGAAAGCTTCCAGTACGGGATATACATCCTCGACAGGGATTTTACAATCCTGCGCCCAAACAGGATGATGGACCAGCTTTACAAGTGGGAGGCCCCGCTGGCGGGCAAGAAGTGTTACAAGGTCTTCCACGGCGGCGGCGAGCCCTGCGCCGACTGCTCCGTGGCCGCCGTGTTCGAGTCGGGCCAGCCCTCGCTGAGGACCATGAAGTTCGACCGCCTGGGCGACAGGACCGACGGCTGGATGGAGGTCCACAGTGTGCCGCTCATCGATTCCAAGACCGGCCAGGTCATGGGCGTGGTGACGAACGTCAGGGACGTGACCGAGCGGAAACTGATGGAGGCGGAGCTTCAGAAGACCCAGCGGCTCGAGTCCCTGGGCGCGCTTGCGAGCGGCATAGCCCATGAGTTCAATAACATACTCACCATGATAATAGGCAATATCTCCCTCTCGAAACTCTATCCCGTCGCGGGCGAGATGAGGGACATCCTCGATGAGGCGGAAAAGGCCTCCCTGAAGGGCAGGCACCTGGCCAACCAGCTCCTGACGTTCTCGAAGACCGGGGAGGCCGGCAGGAAGGCCGTTTCGGTGGGCGACATCATAAGGGACGCGGTGTCGCTGACCGCGGCCGAGGGGCTGAAATTCGAGATTTCGGTCCCCGAGGACCTCTGGCCGGTGCACTGCGATGAGGGCCAGATAAGCCAGGTCATAAACAACCTCCTGATAAACGCGCAGCAGGGGATGCCGGAAGGAGGCGTTATAAAGGTGAGCGCCGCCAACGTGCATCTTTCGGAGGCGGAGCTGATTCCCCTTTCGAAGGGCGATTACATAAGGGTCTCCTTCGAGGACCGGGGCGGACAGATACCCTCGGAGCACATGCACAGGATGTTCGACCCGTTCTTCAACGCCGGCCGGAAGAATGCCGGCCTGGGGCTCGCCATCTCCTATTCGATAGTGAAAAAGCACGGCGGCCAGATATTCGCCGAATCGAAGGGCGATGAGGTCACGGTCTTTAACGTTTACCTGCCGGCATTCTCCACGGGCCGGGTCGACCGGAAACAGGCGGGGCAGGAGGATGATAAGGGAGGCGCCGTCTACGGCAGGGGGAAGATATTGCTCATGGACGACGAGGAGGGCATCCGGGTGGTCATCGCCCGCATGCTGGAGCAGTGCGGATATAGCGTCGAGCTGGCAAGCGATGGGGACAGGGCGGTCGAGATGTACACGGCCGCCATGAGTTCGGGAAACCCGTATGACGCCGTGATCCTGGACCTCATCGTCTCGGGCGGCACCGGGGGCAAGGAGGCCGTCCGCAAGCTCCTGGAGATCGACCCCAGGGTCAGGGCGGTCGCCTCGTCGGGCTATTACAATGACCCGGTGATGTCCAGGTTCAGCGAATACGGTTTCAAGGACGTCCTGGCCAAGCCCTACCTGATAGCGGAGCTCTGCCGCGTGCTGGGCAAGGTGGTCAAAGGGTAGAAATATGGGGGGCTGCGCCCACGCGCCCCCGGATAAAAACAAAGACAGGGCGGGGTTTCCCCGCCCTGTTTCTTGCCTGTACCCCTCCAATTAGGCTAATATTAATTTGGGCCTGGTCTTTATCTGAAATCCATATTCAAGGAGCGTTTGAAACGGGCATGCTTAAAAGGAAAGATAAATACAATGTGGCGGTGGTCGGTGCGACCGGCGCCGTGGGAAACGAAATGATAGAGGTCCTCGAGGAGAGGAAATTCCCCGTCCGGAGCCTTCGGCTTTTCGCCTCCGAGCGCTCGGAGGGTAAGAGTCATTCCTTCCTGGGCGGCGATGTCGTCGTCGAAACGCTCAAGGAGGACTCCTTCAAGGGCCTGGACATAGCGCTTTTTTCCGCGGGCGCGGAGAGGTCCGCAAGATGGGCGCCCGTCGCCGCCGGAAGCGGCTGCGTCGTCGTGGACAACTCAAGCCAGTGGCGCATGGACCCGGAAGTGCCCCTCGTGGTGCCGGAGGTGAACCCGCAGGATCTCAAATGGCACAAGGGGATAATAGCCAACCCCAACTGCTCGACCATCCAGATGGTGGTGGTCCTGAAACCCATCCATGACGCGGCAAGGATAAAAAGGGTCGTCGTCAGCACCTACCAGGCGGTTTCGGGGACCGGCAGGAAGGCGATGGATGAGCTGCTTGAGCAGACGCGGGCCCTGCTTAGCTTCCAGGATGTCTCCTGCAAGGTCTATCCGCACCAGATTGCGTTCAACGTGCTGCCCCATATAGACAAGTTCCTTGAAAACGGCTACACCAGGGAAGAGATGAAGATGGTCAACGAGACAAGGAAGATCATGGGGGACGCGAGCATCAGGATCACGGCGACCACCGTGCGGGTGCCGGTCTTCAGGGGCCATTCCGAGAGCGTCAACATCGAGACCGAAAAGAAGCTGTCGGCCGTCGAGGCCAGGGCGGTGCTTTCGGTTGCGCCGGGCGTTATCGTCTATGACGCGCCGGAGAAGAACATCTATCCGCTGCCCATATACTCGGCCGGAAAGGACGAGACTTTCGTGGGCAGGATCAGGGAAGACGAGTCGATTGAAAACGGCCTCAACCTCTGGCTGGTCTCGGACAATTTAAGGAAGGGCGCGGCCCTGAACGCCGTCCAGATAGCCGAAAAGCTCATAGAGATGGCCTAGCCCCGGCGCTGCTGCCGCCGGAGGCTGCCTCGAGATATCATCGCCGGGCGGCGTCCGTCATCTCCGCCCGGGCGGGAAGGCCGCTCTCCAAAACATTTCTTTCCGTATCAGTTCTCCAGGGTGGGTGTTTTCGCGGGGGGATCGGCGACGGAGTCCGCTACCCCCTTTGCCGCCACGGATTTGTCCTCCGCGGGGCGTCTCTCCCC
Organism: Nitrospirota bacterium; assembly: GCA_021789555.1. GTDB lineage: Bacteria > Nitrospirota > Thermodesulfovibrionia > Thermodesulfovibrionales > JdFR-88 > JAJYGJ01. The sequence continues at coordinate 25,550 of JAJYJK010000009.1, read as the reverse complement.
CGGCGGTTTGTCCCCGAGGGGCAGCTTCACCGTAAACGAACTGCCCTTGCCGGGGGCGCTTTCCACCTCGAAATTCCCCCTGTGGCTCTGCACTATCTTGTAGCTTATCGAAAGACCAAGCCCGGTGCCCTTCTCGCTCTTCGTCGTGAAGAAGGGTTCGAATATGCGCTCCATCACCTCGGCTGGGATGCCCTTGCCGGTGTCCGATATCCGGACGCATGCGAAATTGCCTTTCACGTAAGTCTTGATGCCCAGGGCGCCGGATTTCTCCATCGCGAAGATGGCGTTGTTGACCAGGTTCAGGAAGACCTGCTTGAGCTGGTCGGGGTCGCCCTTTATGGGCGGGATATCGCCGAAATCGGCGACGATCTTTATCAGGGTGTCCTTTATCTGGAAGCTGATAAGCTCCATGACGTTCTTCAGCAGCGCATTTATGTCGGTCGGCCCTATCTTCAGCGGCCTTTTCCTGGAGAACTCCAGGAGGTGGTTTACAATGTCCCTTGCCCTCAGGGACTCTTTCTCTATGATGTCCAGGTCCCGCTGCATGATGTCCATGTCCGTCTCTTCCCTTATCAGCTCCGCGTAGCCCAGGATGCTCGTAAGGGGGTTGTTTATCTCGTGGGCCACGTTTGAGGCGAGCTCGCCGATGGCGGCGAACTTGGCGGCCTGGACGAGCTGCTCCTGCGTGTCCTTCAGCTCCTTCATCTGGAGTTTCAGGCTCTCCCAGAGCCTCGCGTTTTCAAGCGCGACACTGAAGTTGTTGCCGAGGATGGCCAGCAGGCTCGCGTCTTCCTCCGTGAAATCCCCCGTCTTTTTGTTGGCCGCCCTGATGGCCCCTATCAGCTCGCCCTTGTTCCTGACCCATATGAACATGATATTTTTCACCCCGAGCCGCCCGTCCGCCTGGGCGGTGGGCGACCTCTGGATGTCCCTGTTGAGTATAAGCGCCCTTCTCATGCAGGAGTGGTAAAGGCTGTCCATGAAGGACGCTTCGATCTTTATGGAGTCCGCAGCCTCCCGCGGGATGCCGGAGGCCGGGTACATGTGCCGGAAGAACTCCCCTTTTTCGTCCATGAGCAGTATGCCGCTTTGGCGGGCCCCCGTAAGCTCCTCGATGCCGGCCGACAGCTCCTTGAAGATGTCGGTCATTGAAGTGACGCTGTGGAACGTTATGGTAATGCTGTAGAGGTTCGAGAGGTTATGGAGGTAGCGCAGGATTTTTTCGTTCGACTCCTTGAGCGTAAGGCTCATGTCATTGAATGAATTTATCAGCTCGCCGAACTCCCCCCTGCTCTTGTAAGGCGTGATATAGCCCAGGTTGCCCGCCTTTATGCGCCTTGTCGCGTCCACAAGCTCGTTTATCGGCCCGGTTATCTGCCTGGTCATCGTGACGGCGATTACCAGCGCTATGCAGAACGAGAGCATGAGCGTCACAAGGAGGATGGACCTCGAGTTGTTTATCTGCTGCATGGCCTTCACGGTCTGCTCATTGAGCCGCTCGTTTGCGATGAGCGCCATCTCCTGGGACTTGTTCAAAAAGACGTTGCCTATCCCGATGGCGGCGGTCCTCAGCCTTTCGACGCGGTCCGGGTTCGCCGACGTGGTTATGAGATAGCTCAGGGCCTCTTTGTAGTCTTCCACGAGCCTGTTCATCTCCTGCAGGCGGACCGTCATCTGCGGCGTATGGTGGCAGCCCAGGCAGGAGTGGACGGAGTTGTCCAGGTTTAGCACGCTATTGACTACCTGGTCGACGTCCGGGCCGAAAACAGTCCCTATGGTGTAGAGATGGCTCTGGACGGTTTGGGCGTTGATGACCAGGTTCTGCCTTATTATCTCCACCCGGTGCAGCGCTATGATGGTGCGCAGGTTGGACGTGGTCCGGTATATGTAGAGGATGGTGAGCGTGGCGCCGAGCGTGAAGAGCGTAAAGAGAAGGAAGAGCGAATATATGAGCCTTTTTTTCATCTCGTGTACTGATACGTCATTATGTTTATGCCCGCCTCCCTCGTGAGTTCGGCGGCCGGGGCGAAATCGGCAGGTTTTGCCTCCTCGAACCCCGAATATCCCAGGGTCCTGAGCACCCTGGCCCCCTCCGGGTCGTTCTTCATGTTGATAAGGGTGCGTTTGAGCTCGTTTCGTATTGCCGCGGGGATGTCGCTTCTCAGGCAGAGGATGATGTCTGGCAGTTTGTTTGACTTCGCCAGGACGAGGAGCCTCTCGGAGATCAGGGGGTCCCTGAGCGACAGCTTGTCGAAGAAGCGGCTCTTGACGACCCCGACGTCCGCCCTGCCGTCCAGGACGGCGTATATGGACTCCTCATGGTTGCCGGTGAAGTAGTACTGGCGGAAAAACCTGCTGTAATCGGTCACCCCGATCTGTTTCAGGCGGTAGAGCAGGTAGATGAAACCGGTGGCCGTGGCCTTGTCGACGAAGACGGCCCGCTTGCCCCTCATCTGGGCGAATGTCCTTATCCCGCTGTCTTTACGCACAAAGACGATGCTCTGCGCCGATACCAGGCCGTCGGGGCCGACGGGCCGGACCAGGGGCTGCACCCCGAGCTTTCGGTTGGCCAGCAGGCCGGTAAAGGCGCCGAAGAATGCCCCGTCCATATTCCTCGTCGTGAACCGGTCGATGATGTCCCCGTAGCGGGAGAGTATCGTGAACTGGATTTTTATGCCGGTCCTCTTTTCTATGTAGTCCGCAAGGGGGAGGTGTTTTTCTATCATGCGGAATATGTTTTCCTCGGGTACGAGCCCTATGAGGAGCTTTGCCTTTTCCTGCGCCCGCGCGAACGATGCGGCCGACAGCACAAGCATAATCGCCAGGACGACTTTTCTTGCCATCAGTAAATCACCCGGGTCGCCTCGGTGACCAGGCCAAGAGAGATCCTGAGGCCCATCACCACGGACTGCCTGTAGTTGTAGATGAGCGAGAAACGCCCGCTTTCAACTCTCCCGAGGCCGCTCGCCGAGGACCTCTCAAGGGCTTCAAGCAGAAGCTGCCCCGCCAGCTGCCCCTGCTCCACGGGGTCGGGCGCGAGCGTTATCAGGGCCTGCGCCGGCTTCCGGCTGTCGTCTATAAGCGAGGCAACGGGGATCTTCCTGTCCCACATGGCGCCAAGGATCGACTGGTAAGCGGTGCCGGCCGTCGCGCACTCGGTCACGTAAAGGGCGTCTATCCTGGCGTTTGCAAGCAGGGCGGCGACCCCGCCGGCCTTGACGAGGTTTAACTTTACCGGGCTTATCCCATACTCTTTCGAGACCTTGGTGATTTCCGCCGTCTCATGGGCCGAGTCCGCTTCCCTGCTGTCGTAGAGGACCCCGAGGACCCTGGTCGCCTGTATCTCCTTGAGATATCTAAGGAGGCTGGCAAGGGGGAGCGAACTGTATACCCCGGCCACGTTTTTCCCCTTTACCCTTGCGGCCGTCGTCTTTGTGAGGCCGACGAATATCACCGGCACTCCGGGGTTTTCCTTCAGCGCCGCGAAGGTCGCCGATGCGCCGTAGGTGACTATCGCGCTTACGTCCACGGCCATCAGTTTCCTTGCCGAGTTGCTCCAGGATACGGGGTCCGGGTAGGGCCTCTGGAGGATGAATTTCACATCTTTCCTGCCGGAAACATATTTTACAAGGGCGTCATAAGAGATTTCGTATGAGGGGGTCCCCCGCGTCAGTATCACCCCGACCGTGCTGCCGGCCCAGGCCGCGCCGGGCGGCAACGAAAACAGCAATACCAGCAGCAGACCTGCAAGAAAGGCCCTTTTCATCGGTTTATTATATCCAAAATGACCCGTTCATTGGCGAGCGCGGCCCGTTTTCCGCCCGTTTCTCTTCTGGCCGGCCAGTTTGAGCGCCAGCAGCAGGGCCTCCGCTTTCTTCAGGCTCTCCCTGTATTCCCTGCCGGCGACGGAGTCGGCCACTATGCCCGCCCCCGCCTGGACATACGCCGTGCCCTCCTTGATAAGAAACGTCCTTATTATTATATTCATGTCCATTGCGCCGGAGAAACCGAAATATCCGGCAGAGCCCGTGTAGGGCCCCCGCCTCGCCGGCTCAAGCTCGTTTATTATCTCCATGCACCGCACCTTGGGCACGCCCGTTATCGTGCCGCCCGGGAAGGTGGCCCTCAGGCAATCGAACATCCCCTTGCCGTCGGCAAGCCTCCCCCTGACGTTGGAGACGATGTGCATGACGTGCGAATAATCCTCCGTCGTCATGAACTCGTTCACCTCGACGCTGCCGTATCTGGCCACTCTGCCAATGTCGTTTCTTTCAAGGTCGATGAGCATTATGTGCTCGGCCTTCTCCTTCTCGTTAAGGAGCAGCTCGGCCCGGAGGGCGAGGTCCTCCTGCGCGTCTTTGCCCCGCGGCCTTGTGCCGGCTATCGGCCTGGTCTCGACCACGCCGCCTTCCAGCTTTACCAGCCTTTCCGGAGAGGAGCCGGCAATGTGAAAATCCCCGAAATCCATGAAGGCGGCGAAGGGGGAGGGGTTTATGCCCCTCAGCAGGCAGTATACGCCCCATGGGTCCGCCTGCCCGATCCGCGCTCGCACCCGCAGCGAAAGGTTCGCCTGGAATATATCGCCAGCCGCGATATATTCCTTTGCCCTGCCGACCATCTCTGTGTACTGCCTTTCAGTCATCTCGTGCTCGATGTCTATTTCGCCTCCGATGAGGGGGCCGGCGGCGCCCTCCGGCCTCGCCCCGGTCGCCCGTTCGAAGATGCGCTCCAGAGCCTCCAGGGCCTCATCGTACTCCGCGGGCCAGTCCGCGGACTGGCCCGCCTGGTCCGCGTAACCGAAGGCAAAGGCGGGACGTCTGGCCCCCGGGCAGACCACACCCCACGCCTCTCTTTGCACATGGTCGAAGGCAAGCATGCGGTCGGCCATGAAAAAACAGGCCTCCGGCAGGCCTAGCTCATCGGGGGGGCAAAAACTTTCATCCGGGAATGCCTCAAGGTATCTGGCGAAATCGTAGCAGAAGAGCCCGGCCGCCCCTCCCTGAAACGGCGGCAGCCCGGGCGCGGGTTTTTGCCTGTAGGCGCCCACGATCTCCGAAAACCTCCGGAGCGGGTCTTTTTTCGAGGATATGGCGCGTTTTCCGCCCCATTCAATCTCCATAAGCCCGTCTTTTACCAGCAGGCAGGCGTAGGGTTCGAAGGTTATGAAGGAATGCCTCGCTATGGTCTCCGGGCCTTTTACGCTTTCAAAAAGGATGCTGCCCCGTCCGGAAAACGCGGGATAGAGTTCATGAGGGCTGGCATAGGGGATTTGTAAATAAAGAGGGGGCACCGCCCCCGCGTCCCTTTTGAGCTCCTCCAGGAACTCTGCTTTGGTGAGCGAAACCCTTTCCCTGATCATGCCGACCGGCCGGTGCGCCACCTGACACCCGGGCAAGCAATGATGGACCTGCCGTTAGCGGGCATCCTATGTCCTTGAGTGAGTGATCTCTTTTTGGGCCTGGTACTTTCCAGCCTTGTCCGCGTAGGAGACCTGGCAGACCTCCCCGGCGCCAAGAAAGACGAGCTGGGATATCCCCTCTCTCGCGTAGATTTTCACCGGCAAAGGCCCGGTGTTGGCGATGCAGATGGTCACGTGTCCCTGCCACTCGGGCTCAAGCGGGGTGACGTTCACTATTACCCCGCACCTGGCATAAGTGGATTTCCCTGTGCTTAAGACGATTATGTCCCTGGGCAGCCTGAAATATTCGAGCGAACGGCCAAGGACGAAAGAACCGGCGGGGATGACGCAGCTTTCACTTTTTACGGACTCAAAATCGGCAGGGCCGCAATTTTTAGGGTCCAGGATGAGCGGATGCCCCCCGCCGGACCCGTCGCTTACAGTTTTCAAGAGCTTGAAATCCTCCGACAGCCTCATGTCGTAGCCGTAGGAGCCGAGACCGAAGGAAATCCCGGTCTTCACGAGCATCCTGTCCGCGAAGGGCTCTATCATGCCCTTGAGCGCCATTTCCTTTATCCAGCGATCATTTTTGACCATTTAGAAAAATTAACATAAACAAGCAATTAAAAACAATGCCGCCAACCGGGACACCGATACATTTTTGATTGCTAAAAAACCTTATTTTCTGCTATAAAAGGATATAGGGGTTGGACAAAATTAGAGCCTGCCCTGCTCGTGACAAGGGATGATGTTAATCCACCAAGTTAGATCTTTAGGGAGCTGGATAAGGGGGTACGGTGTGCATGTCTTCCTCGTTGAAGAAAGCCTAATGTCCTCCTTGGGGCGCCCACTTGGGAAAAGTGGATCTAACGCTTTCGCTTGCACGGCAGGGTGGGTTTTATTCTATGGCTCTGGTGAGACCACCTTCAGCATAAAGGGGAACGGTAGAAACAATTTGAATTTTAAGGCAAAATATAGATCCCCTTCGGATATATCCCCGGGCCTTCGGGCCTGAGCTGAAGAAGCAGAAAACCGTCCCATAGACTTCGTCCGGCTCCTTATATATATAAAGGAGAGGAGGGAGTTCAGATGAACCAGGCGCTCTACATCGTTATCTCTGCGGCTGTGGGCGTTGCGATCGGTCTTGTTTACAGATTCACGCTCAGGAACAAATGGGAGAATCTGAGGCGTGAAGCCGAAGCCATCGCCGCTGAAGCCAAAAGCACTGCTGAAAGGATAAAAAAGGACGCCTCGTACGAGGCCAAGGGCATACTTTATCAGGCGCGCACCGAAGCGGAGAAGGAGTTCAAGGAAAAAAAGGGGGAGCTGCTGCACCAGGAGAAGAGGCTGAGGGGCAGGGAAGAGACCCTCGAAAAAAAGCTGGACCATCTGGAGCACAGGGAGCGTGAGTTTTCCCGCAAGGAGAAGGACTTCTCCTCCAGGGAGCGGGGGCTTCAGGGCAAGGAAAAACAGCTTGATGAGGTGATAGGCCAGCAGAAGGGCTTTTTGGAGCGGCTGGCGGGGCTCAGCGCCGAGGAGGCGAGGGCCGAGCTTTTAAGAAGGGTGGAGGAAGAGGCGCGCTTTGAGTCCGCGAAGCTCGCAAAGCAGATAGAGGAAGAGGCGCGCGAGGGCGCCGAGAAGAAGGCCAAGGAGATAATCGGTCTTGCCGTCCAGCGGTACTCCGGCGAATACGTGGCCGATGCGACCGTCTCGGCGGTCAGCCTGCCCAGCGACGACATGAAGGGCAGGATAATCGGACGCGAGGGCAGGAACATCCGCGCCCTAGAGGCGGCAACCGGGGTCGACCTGATTGTCGATGACACGCCGGAGCTCATAACCCTCTCCACGTTCAACCCCGTCAGGAGGGAGGTCGCCAGGCTGGCCCTGGAGAGGCTCATCGCCGACGGCCGCATCCATCCAGCGAGGATAGAGGAGATAGTCGAGCGGGCCAGAAAGGAAGTGGAAAACACCATCCGGGAGGAGGGGGAAAAGGCGGTCTTCGAGCTTGGGCTCTCCGGCATGAACCCGGAGGTGATAAAACTCATAGGAAGGCTCAGGTACAGGACATCGTACGGTCAGAACGTGCTCCAGCACTCCAGGGAGGTGGCGTACTTCGCGGGCATCATGGCCTCCGAGCTGGGCGTCGACGTGAAACTCGCCAAGAGAGCGGGACTGCTGCACGACCTGGGCAAGGCCGTAGACCATGAGGTCGAGGGCCCGCACCCTGAAATAGGCGCAAACCTGGCCAGGAAATACGGTGAGCCCCAGGCGGTAGTGGACGCGATCCTCACCCATCACGATGGCGAGGTGAAGACCGTGGAGGCGGCGCTCGTTGCCGCCGCGGACGCCATCTCGGCTGCAAGGCCCGGGGTCAGGAGCGAGAGCATCGAGAATTACCTGAAGAGACTGGCGAAGCTCGAAGACCTGGCCATGTCTTACAAGGGCGTGGAAAAGTGCTATGCCATCCAGGCCGGCCGCGAGGTCCGCATAATTGTGAAGCCCGAAGAGGTGACGGACGAGGCGTCCTGGATGCTCTCGAAGGACCTCGCCAAACGGATAGAGGCCGAGATGACTTATCCCGGCCAGATAAAAGTGACCGTTATACGGGAAAACCGGTTCGTTGACTACGCCAAATAGTTTCGGCCCGGCGAGACCGTGAAAGTCCTTTTCATCGGAGACATCGTGGGCAGGCCGGGCCGGGTCGCGGTGAAGGTCCTGCTGCCCAGGATAATCGAGAGATATAAAGTCGATTTCGTCATCGCCAACGGCGAGAACGCCGCCGGCGGTTTCGGCATAACGGAGTCCGCCGCCTCAGAGCTCTTCGCCACCGGCATAAACATCATCACGAGCGGCAACCACATCTGGGACAAAAAAGAGGTGATCCCCTATCTCACGAAAGAAGACAGGCTTTTAAGGCCGATGAATTTTCCGCCCGGCGTCCCGGGTTTTGGAAGCGTCGTGGCGGAGGTGCCCGGGGCGGGGGCCCTGGCCGTCATGAATCTTCAGGGACGCGTATTCATGCCGGCCATAGACTGCCCTTTCCGCACCGCCCTTGACGAGACAAAACGCATCAGGCAGCGCACGAACAATATAATCGTGGATTTCCATGCCGAGGCGACCTCCGAGAAGACCGCCCTGGGGTATTTCCTGGACGGCAAGGTCAGCGCGGTCATAGGCACGCATACCCATGTCCAGACCGCCGATGAGAAGATACTGCCCGGAGGCACCGCATATATCACGGACGTCGGGATGACGGGGCCCGCCGAATCGGTCATCGGCGTAAAAAAGGAGCAGATAGTGGAAAAATTCCTCACGCAGATGCCCACGAGGTTTGAAATCCCCGCGGGCAGGGCTCTCATGTCCGCCCTCCTCATGGAGATCAATGAAAAAGACGGAAGGGCGTCTTCCGTCTCGAGGATGCAGCTTTCAAATCCCTGAAGCCCGGCTTTTACACACCTGCCTTGACGGCTTCGATCTTTTTCAATAGCTCCTTGATTACTATCTCCTCCCTCTTAAGCGGGGGCTTCGTCTCGTGGCTTTCGGTCTTGTAAATCTCTTCCCTTAAGTCTGAAAGGTATATCTCCAGCGCGTGCCTGAGAATCCCTTTCTCCTCCTCGTCGACTACGATAGTTGTCATCTGGCGCCTCCCTGCCGTGATGAGCAAACATCACGTAAATAAAAACAAAGCCGCTTTTTTCGATACACCTTCTCTCAAGGCAATGCTATATGAAAAAACGGGGGTTGTCAAACGGGGGGCAGGGCCTTTCACTTTTGCGCGTCCGGCCAGCCGTAATCTCCCAAAAGGGGGACGAAGACACAGAAGATATGATACTCCCGGATGAGCCGCCCGCCCCGCTTTCCTATTTTAAGCAGTCTCTGGGATTGCCTCTGCCCCACGGGGATGACTATGACGCCGCCCTCATCGAGCTGTTCCACAAGCGGAGGCGGGACGTCGGGGGCGCCGGCGGTCACCAGGATGCCATGGTATGGGGCTTGCTCCGGCCATCCCCTGGAGCCGTCCCCGGTCATGAACCTGATGTTGCCGTAGCCAAGCCCCTCAAGTCTCCGCTTCGCCTCGGCGGCCAAATTCGGACGGTATTCGATTGTATAGACCTCCCCGGCCAGTTCGGCGAGGACCGCGGTCTGGTAACCCGAGCCCGTGCCTACCTCGAGGACCCTCTCGTCCCCTTTGAGCGCCAGCAGTTCGGTCATTATCGCCACCATGTAGGGCTGCGAGACCGTCTGTTCCTCCGATGAGGGCAGGGCCATATCGCTGTAGGCCATGTCGCTGTACCCCGGGGCCGTGAAGCGGTGCCTCGGGACTTTTCCCATGGCCGCAAGCACCCTTTCATCTGTTATGCCCCGCGCTACGAGCTGGGATTCGACCATCCTGCGGCGCGGCTCCAGGAAGTCATCCAATTGGAAATCCGTCCCCGTTCCATTTCTTCCTGAGCCAATCTATCGCGCCGGCGTTTGTGAAATCTAGATGTATCGGCGTAATCGACACATACCCATCCATTACGGCGTCCATATCCGTATCGTCTCCGCGCTCCCAGAAGGGCCTGCCGCCCCCGATCCAGTAGTGCACCTCGCCCCAGGGGGATTTGGTCTCGTGTATGGCCCCGTGATAGACCCGTTTGGACTGCCTGGTGAACCTGACCCCTTTTATTTCCTCTTCGGGGGCGTTGGGGATGTTCACATTGAGCAGGGTATCATAGGGCAGCCCGTTTTCAAGCGCGAACCGGGCGACCCGCAGGGCCATGTGCCCGGCCGCGCCGTAATCGGGTCTTGCGCCGGGAGGCTCTGCGATCACAAGGGAGAAAGCGAGGGACGATATCCCGAAGATCGTCCCCTCGATTGCGGCCGAGACGGTCCCGGAATACGTGATGTCGTCCCCCAGGTTGCCCCCCCTGTTGATGCCCGATACTATGAGGTCCGGCTTTCCGGGGAGGAGTTTTTCTATCCCCAGGGCGACACAGTCCGTGGGCGTGCCGTTTACGCTCCACACGTTGGCCCCCAGTTTTTCCACCTTGAGGGGCCTGTGGAGCGTAAGGGCGTGGCTTACCGCCGAGCGTTCCCTGTCCGGAGCCACCATGTAGGCGTCCCCGATGGCCTCCATCGCCCTCATCAGGGCCCCGATGCCCGGCGAATGTATGCCGTCGTCGTTTGTGACGAGTATTATTTTTTTCATGATTAATTGTATCATTAATGGATTTCCAAGAGGTTTTAGTGAAATCCTCTCCCTTAAGGGAGAGGATTAGGAGAGGGTGAATAGCCTTTTTTTATCTTTAATTGAATATCATGGGTCTGACATATAAAAAAGCGGGCGTCGATATAAGGGAAGGCGAGAGGCTTGTGGAGCTGATAGCCCCCCTGGCCGGCAGGACAAAAAGAAAGGGGGTCCTGCAGGGGATCGGTCTTTTCGGCGCGCTCTTCGAGCTGGACGCGGCAAGATACAGGCGCCCCGTCCTCGTAAGCGGCACGGACGGCGTGGGCACGAAGCTGAAGATAGCCTTCATGACCGGCAGGCACGACACGGTGGGCATCGACCTTGTGGCGATGTGCGTAAACGACATCCTCACCTGCGGGGCCGAGCCCCTTTTTTTCCTGGATTATTTCGCAACGGGGAGGCTTGCCGCAAGGAAGGCGGCCCGGGTTATCGGGGGCATTGCAAGGGGATGCGAGGAGGCCGGCTGCGCCCTCGTGGGCGGCGAGACGGCCGAGATGCCGGAGTTCTACGGGGAGGGGGAGTACGACCTGGCGGGTTTTGCCGTCGGCGTGGTCGAAAAAGACGCAATAATAGACGGCTCTTCCATCCGGCCTGGCGACGCCCTGATCGGGCTTGCCTCCTCGGGGCTGCACTCAAACGGCTATTCGCTTGCCAGGAAGGCGCTTCTGGAGGCCGGCCGCTATAGGCTTGCCTCGAGGCCGCGCGTCCTGGCCGGGCGGTCCCTGGGCGCGGAGCTGCTCGAGCCGACCAGGATATATGTCAAGGCGTTTCAGGCCCTGCGGAAAAACCGGGTGGCCGTGAAGGGGATGGCGCACATAACGGGCGGCGGCATACCGGGCAACCTCAACCGGATACTGCCCAGGCGCATAGACGCCCTTGTCGATGAGGGATCGTGGAGGGCCCCTGCAATCTTCGGCATGATCCGCGAGGCGGGCGCAGTTCCGGACTTCGAGATGAAAAAGGCGTTTAATATGGGCATAGGGTTTGTGGTCGTCACCGAAGCCGCCCACGCGCAAAAGGCGGTCTCTGTCCTGAAGAGGGCCGGCTATGAGTCCTCTATCATGGGCGGGACTGTGAAGGGCGCGGGCCGGGTCAGGTACGAGTAAAAAACGGGCAATGCCGCCGGGCGAATGGCGGCCTTTCCCCTCACGGGCCGGAATCCGCAGCAGGTGTCTTTTTTTGTATTTTTCGGCATTTTTTTCCGCTTGACACCTTGAGAAATCTTTTTCTATACTACCTTGTCGGCAACCTATTGCCGATTGCAATCGCATTTAAAACGGGCACTTTTAAGCCTGGCATATAAAACCAATCTGGAGGAAGATATGACCCCAAAGGAAGTACTGGAGTTTGCGAAAAAAAACAAGGTCGCGATGGTCGACCTGAAATTCATCGATTTTCCCGGCATATGGCAGCATTTTGCGGTGCCCGTGGGCGAAATCGACGAGAAGACCTTTGTGGACGGCCTGGGTTTTGACGGGTCCTCGATAAGGGGATGGCAGGCGATAAACGCCTCCGACATGCTGGTGGTGCCGGACCCGGCAACGGCCATACTGGACCCCTTCAGGAAATACACGACACTGAGCATGATCTGCAACATCATCGACCCTGTGACGAAGGAGCCCTATACCAGGGACCCCAGGTACGTGGCCAAAAAGGCCGAGGAATATCTTAAATCCACGGGCGTTGCCGATACCGCCTATTTCGGCCCCGAGGCGGAGTTTTTCATCTTCGACGATATCAGCTTCGATCAGAACGCGCACAGCGGATATTACTTCCTCGATTCGAAGGAAGGCATCTGGAATTCCGGCAGGGACGAGAACCCCAACCTTGGCTATAAGCCGAGGCACAAGGAGGGGTATTTCCCGGTCCCGCCGACCGATAGCCAGGAAGACCTCAGGGCAGAGATGGTCGCCATGATGCAGCAATGCGGCATCCAGGTGGAGGCCGAGCACCACGAGGTCGCAACCGCCGGGCAGGCCGAGATCGACATGCGGTTCTCTCCGCTTCTGAACATGGCCGACAATCTCATGCTCTTCAAATACATAATTAAAAACGTGGCGGTCAGGAACGGGAAGACTGCCACCTTCATGCCCAAGCCGCTCTTCGGAGATAACGGCTCCGGCATGCACGTCCACCAGAGCCTCTGGAAGGGCGGCAAGCCCCTGTTTGCGGGCAAGGAATACGCTGGGCTGAGCAAGATGGCCCTGTATTACATAGGCGGCATCCTGAAACATGCCCAGGCACTGGCGGCCCTCACCAACCCCACCACGAACTCCTACAAGAGGCTGGTGCCCGGCTTCGAGGCCCCTGTGAACCTGGCCTACTCGGCAAGAAACAGGTCGGCCGCGGTAAGGATCCCCATGTATTCCGAGTCGCCCAAGGCAAAGAGGGCGGAGGTGAGGTTCCCGGACCCCTCCTGCAACCCCTATCTTGCATTTTCCGCGATGCTCATGGCCGGGCTGGACGGCATGGAAAACAAGATAGAACCCGGCGCATCGCTCGACAAGGACATCTACGAGCTTCCGGCCGCGGAGCTGGCAAAGATTCCCCAGATGCCGGGCTCGCTGGACAAGGCGCTCGACAACCTGGAGAAGGACCATAAATTCCTTCTCAAAGGGGGCGTCTTCACCGAGGACGCGCTTTCGACCTGGATGGAATACAAGAGGGCAAACGAGGTGGATGCCCTGAGGCTGAGGCCCCATCCTTACGAGTTCTTCCTCTACTACGACATATAGGCCGTTTTTTCATTTTTCACCCAAGCGGAAGCGGGGCCGGAAAATTCCGGCCCCGCTTTTTTTGATTTTCTTGAAGGCGCCCTTTGTCATAAGGTGAAACTCCTTGAAAAATAGCTGTAAATCAGGGGTTTAAAAAATTATGGAAATATGATAAATTAGTGTCCAGAAATTCATGTTCATTAAAACCTAAAAAAAGGAGGATGAGATGAAGAAGACTTTGACGATTGTTGTGTGCATCGTGTTTGCGCTTTCTCTCGTAGCCGTAGCGGCTGCCGCGACCAAAACCATGTCCGGCACAATCAAGGCTGTAAACATCAGCACCGGTTCAATCACGTTCTGCCCCGCGGGCTCCACGAAGGACCAGACCCTGAAGGCCGCCCATGTCCTGAATATCAAGAGCGTGAAGCCCGGCAAGGCCGAGATAACCGTCACAAACGGCATGGTCACGGGTGTAAAACCGATGGCAGCGCCCAGGAGGATGATAGAGGGCTGCTGAAAAAAGCCCCGATCTTCTTCTGCTAGCGTATGCAAAAAAGCCGGGAACTTCCGGCTTTTTTGTTTTCTTCCATGTGTATAATGTCCTTTGCCCCTGTGTTAAATACCCGGCTTCAAAAAATATGTGCGTGGTATTTCACCCAAAAAATATCCGATTAATAAACCTTCGGAATTTTTAAATCCGAAGGTTTATATAACCACTTGAAATTAAAGGGATATTTTATTATGATATTTCACGGTCCTTGATATCCGGGGTATCAGGGCAATCGATTTTTATAGGCTTGGCATGGAAATTGTTTGTTTATGAGAATGGATATATGGATATGAGGAAATGAATAAGGCGTGCTTTTGATGTCATGAAATTTTCCATGTGAAAGGAGGAGATAGCGGATGAAGAGGATGAAATACGCAAGGCCGAGAGTGGTCGGCGTCGTGTGCGTGCACCCCTGCTAGGGCAGGGGACAAGGAAAAAGACTCCAGGATCACCAAAGGAGGGGAAGGTGATGCCTTTGAAAAAATGGGTTTCGTTTTTTTTGGTCTTTGCGTTTTGGGCCGCGCTTTTTGCGGGTATGGCAGAGGCAAACGGCACGCTCACGGCAACATTCCTTTACAAGGACGCTAATAATATAACCCATCCGCTTGACCATGCTTATGTATATCTCCATGTTTACCCGCAGGGTTTCCCGATCAAGGAAAAATATTTCAGAAAAGCGCAATATGTCCTCGGGCCCTCGGATGCAAACGGCAATATCTCGGTGAGCGTTCCGGAGGGCGCTTACAAGGTCCGCATCACGCGCAGGGCGCCGCTTACGGCAACGCCCACCCGGGCGCAGGCATACGGCCCGCCCAACACGGGGGATTACAGCCTGCATATCACCGGCGCGATAACCGTCACCACAAATTCCACCGTCAGTCTTGGCACCCAGTATGCCGCGGTATTCGGTCCCGCTCCAGCGCCAATTACGGTCTCAGGGCAGGTCAAAAACAGCGTGGGTCAGCCGCTTTCGGGATGGTATGTGCATGCCGAGGTGAGCGCTATTTGGTGTCCCAACGGCGCAGGGCCGCGGGCAGGGGCCGTTCCTGCCCTGGCCCCTACCGACGCAAACGGCAACTACACGATAAAACTTCCATCCGCCGGGACATACTATTTCTATGCCGCCGCCCCGGGCTTCTATGATACTTACTCGGCCAGGGAGGCCAGCACCTGCAGTGCTTACGTCTGTGTGGCCATCGGTTCCCCCTGCTCTTGCAGCTACTACAACTGCCCGACAACGGTCAATAATTCAATGACCGGCGTGAATATTACTTTCTGATAGGGGCACGGGATGGGAAACGCGAATGAAGAAGGGTGCAAGCAGGCGCGGGCAGGCAAAGACTTGCGGGATATGCCAGGTCCGAAATCACCAAAGGAGGGAGAGGCGATGTCCGTGAAAAAATGGCTTATGTTTTTCATAATGATTTCGATAACGGGTGTGCTTTTCGTCCCTGTGGCGGAGGGCGGCAATACGCTCATCGTGACCGTCATGTACAGGGATTCAAACGGTGTTGCCCACCCGCTTCAAGGCGCATATGTATATTTGCGGACAACGCAAGGGTCTCTCCCCATGGACAAATATTTTAGTTATCCGGGATGGCCCGGCGGCAGGCAGTCCCCGGCCAGCGATGCGAATGGCAATATCACGGTCAGCAACATTAATGCTTATCAATCGTATTATGTCCGGATCAGGAAACCGCAGGGAGGGGGCCTTTTAGGCGCACCCAGCCCGACAGATTATACCTGGACAAATCAGGGTTCCATATACTTCAACTTAAACACTGTCGTTAACCTTGGCACCGTGTACGCCGTCCCATACAATTCTTCCGTGCAATCGATCTTAATTTCGGGGCAGGTCAAAGGGGCCTCGGGCAAAATTTTGCCCGGATGGCCGGTCAAGGCGGCGACCGCGCCATGCGAATCGGGCAACTGGGGATACGCCCATTCCTTCAACGAGTGCGGCAGCGCAAAATATCCGGCCTTCACCGACTCCAGCGGCAACTACAACATATCGATTCCCGCCGCCGGCACCTATTATGTCTATGCCAGCCCGAACCTGAATTTCTCAAACACCAGCTATCCCGGCGGCTACCCCACATGCCAGACGGGTGTGGGATGCGAGGCCTGCGGCAGCTATTTCTATTACAACTGCCCCGTGACCGTAAACACATCGGTAACGGGCGTGAATGTGACCGTGCCGGGATATTGATGAAAGGGGCAAGACGGGTACAACATCTTTATGGGAAAGGAGGCGGACAGATGAAGAAGGTAAAATATGCAAAGCCGAAAGTGGTCGGCTCCGTGTGCGTGCACCCCTGCTAATCCGGAGGCCGGAGAGCGGGACCCGGAATTAAGTGGCGGCAGGTTTGACTGGGCGCGGGCGCCTACGCCGCCGTCTTCATGCGCGAAAAGCCGGTCAGGACGAATGCCGCTATGGCCAGGGCCTCCATGGCGGCGGAAAATGCGACCACGCCCGTAATCGAGACCTTCTCATAGAGCAGGCCCATCGTCACTCCGCCCACCAGATACGCGAGCCCGTAGATGGTGTTGAAGATGCCGTAGGCGACACCGCGTCTGGCGGTGGCCGTCAGGTCGGCGATCGCGGCCCGCATGATGGTCTCGTGTATCCCTATGACCACACCCAGGAAGGCAATGCCCGCCACCGCGAGGCCGAACCCGCCTGAAAGCGAAAGCCAGGCCACGGGCAGGGACAGGACCGGGGCGATTACGAGGAACCTCATGCCCACGCTGTCATAGGCCCTTCCCATTACGAGCGCCGCGCCTCCGTCCACGGCCATCTCGATTATGTAGAGCACCGGTATGAGCACGTCAGGGGCCAAACGGTGCACTTTCAAATGAAACGCAACCAGCTGGAAATGCATTATCCCGGCCACGCTGAAGAATGTAAAGAGCGCGTAAGACCAGAACAGGCGCGGCAGTTTCTTCAACTCTTCTTCCTTCAGGATATTATCCCCCCGCCCGCCTGTCTCCGCCCCGCCGGGCTCCAGTTTTTCGGGGGCGGGCGTCTTTATCGCGGCCCGGACCAGAAACAGCATTGAAAGGGCGGCCGGTATCCAGAGGATGCCAAATCCCTGGCGGTAATTGCCCCGGAAAATAAAGACAGTGGTGAAGATCAGAGGACCAAGCACCGCCCCGATCTGATCGAAGAGCTCATGGAGTCCGAACCCCCATCCACGCCCCACCTCTTTTGCGGCGTGCGAAAGTATGGTGTCCCTGGCGGGGGTCCTTATGGCCTTGCCGAGCCGTTCGAGCACAATGAGCAGGGCGGCGGTTTTCCAGTTGCCGGCAAAGGCCATGACCGGGATGGAGAATATGAGGGCGTAACCGGCGAAAGTGAGCGGCCAGTATGCCTTCGTGCGGTCGGCTATATACCCGGAGGCCAGGCGCAGGGCATAACCCAGAAAATCTCCGAGGCCGGATACGAGGCCGACGATGGCGGCCCCGCCGCCAAGCACGGCAAGGTACGGGCCCGTGATGCTCCTTGCCCCCTCATAGGTGACGTCGCCAAACAGGCTTACCATCCCCATGGAGACGATGAGCCTGTAGGCGGAGCCCTTCTGTGTTCTGCGTTTCCCCGATGCCTCCATTTTTGCCCCTCAGAAAGACTGCCCTAATTGCGGCGGCTTGTCAAGGGGAGCGCGGGGAAGAAAGGCGTTTATTAAATGGGATGGGCCGCGGAGGCGTCCCCGGAATTCGGAATTCAAAATCGGGTTCAATGCGGCGATATGGGATTGACAGAAGGCATCCGCCATGATAATTCATAAGCAGGAGGATCGTCGGATAAAAAGCAGTGCCTGTTTTTTTATCTCTTCCCGGATATGTTCAAGTGGAAATTGCGTGTGATAACAAAAAAAGGGAGTCCATCCCCTGAGAAAAAAAAGGCGAAAAATGATACGTTATAAATTTTTTGGATACCTGTTTTTTGGTATGTATATATTAATTTTCATATCCTCGTGTGCCGCCCCTATATCGAAGCGTTACAGGCAAGAGGCCACCCCCAACGTGACCTTCCCCCTGGTTTTTCAGGACCCGGCGGCCTATAAAGGGTCTATCGTGATCTGGGGAGGAGTGATTATCAGGACCGTCAATCTCAAAAATGGCAGCGAACTTTTTATCCTTGAGACGCCGTTAGGATCCAGGGAAAAACCTAAGGGCAGCGATTATGCCCGGGGACGGTTTATTGCGATAAGCTCATCTTATCTTGACTCTTTGGTGTATCGCAGGGGAAGAAAGGTCACGCTGGCCGGCGAGGTTGCCGGCGAGAGGGAAATAGTAAGCCTGAAGGGTAAACAGTCTTACACTTATCCGGTGGTGATGATTAAAGATATCCATCTCTGGAAAAGAGCAAGGGCCTGGTATCCAGCCTACTATCCGCCTTATTATTACGGCGGGTACTCTCCGTTTTACTATGGAGGCCCTTCCGGGGATGAATTTTACGGCGATGGTTTCGGGGACGGGGGGATCGGCGAAGGTGATGAGGGAGGAAACGAGGGTGAAGAGGTGCGATGATAATAGCAGCTGCGGAGGAGTTGGCTTTGACTGTATTCCAGGAGGCGAGCGCCCTTTCGCTCCAGGGAAATAAAAGAAGCGTGGCTATCGCATGGCGGAAGATTTACACACTCGTGTGAGCGGTGAATGGCCCCGGTACTTAAATCGCAGGGAGCGGTGTGTAGAACTTTGTGTTTTTCTTTTCCTTATTTTACCTTCTCTGGTTTTTTCATTTTTCGCGGTCAGACAAGGAAGCCTGAGCTTCATGCTCATATCAATTGCAACCGTTCTGCGCGACCTTTCCCTGGTAAGCCTGATTCTCTTTTTTATCTGGCGCGATAGGGAGCCTGTCATGGCGATTGGCTGGACGGCGCGAGGTATCTGGAAAGAAACAAGCATAGGCATTGGGCTGTTTATTCCTTTGCTCTTTGCTTCCTCTGTGCTTGAAAACCTGCTGCATAGAGCGGGCCTCTCAGCCCCGTCGACCCCGCTGCCCGCATTAATAAGCGAAAAAGGCCCGGCGGAATTTCTGATGGCCTTTTTTATGGTCGTTGTAGTCGCCGTAGCAGAGGAGACCATTTTCCGTGGATATCTCATGCTGCGCATCAAGGCCATAACATCAAGCCCCGCCGCCGCGGTATTGCTTTCGGCGGTGATCTTTTCCCTCGGGCACGGCTATGAAGGAACAGCCAGCGTTGTTACCATTGGCGCCATGGGAGCTGTTTTTGCTCTCGTTTACCAATGGCGGAAGAGCCTGATTGCTCCTATCGTAATGCACTTCCTTCAGGATTTTATCGGCATTGTGCTTATACCGTTGCTTAAGCAGTTTTGATTCCCGGACAATTCGAGACAATTCGCACCTTCAATTCGCAATTCGGGGGACATCATACTAAATTATGAGTGTACACCGCATGTTCGGCCCTTTCAGGCATTGTCCGGCCTTTTTTATGATCCGCGTCATGGGCAGGTCACCGGACCGTTATATAGTATTTAGACAGGGCCGGGGTGATAGAATTTGGGAAAGCCGGCGCTCATGAAAACACCAGGACCCATGAAGACACTGAAGGAGGAAAATTAAAAATCCATGAAGCAGGCAAAGTCGGCCGTTCAGGTGCTTGATTTGAAAAGGCTCAAGAAATTCTATCCGGACAGGATATCGAGGGAAATGCTCGCGGAGACCCCGGAGATGAGGGTTGCGCTTATGTGCCTGGAGCCGGGGCAGGAACTGGCCCCGCACAAGGCGCCCATGAGGCTGCTGATGTACGCGGTGGAAGGAAGCGGCGTCTTCACGGTGGGCGACAGGCAGATAGAGGCCGATAAGGAAACGGCGATCCTCTGCGACCCGATGGTCGAGCACGGTTTCAAGGCATCAAAGGGGGAGAGGCTGGTGGTGATGGCGGTGGTGGTGGCGGTGGAGTAAGGCCTTGCCCCTTGCCGCCGTATATGAGTTAAACTAATCAGATGGGTTCCGGGGGTTTTTCGGTTTTGATACGGGGCGTTAACTGGGTAGGGGACGCCGTTATGACGATGCCCGCCATAAGGGCCATAAGAAGGGCGATGCCGGAGGCGGCAATCACGCTTCTGGTGAAACCCTGGGTCTCCGGGCTTTTCGAGAAGGACCCGAACATAGACCGGATTATGCTCTACGGGGAGGAGTTCGCGGGCATAAACGGAAAACTCAGGCTCGCCCTCGCCCTGAGGCAAAAGGATTTTGACGAGGCGATACTCCTTCAAAACGCCTTTGACGCCGCGCTGCTTTGTTTTCTTGCCGGCATCCCGACCCGGATCGGATACGCGAGGGATGCCCGGGGGTGGCTCCTCAGCAAGCCTGTCGCCTGCCATGGGGAGGACAGGAACATGCACCACTCGATGTATTATCTAAACCTGCTCGAAAAGGCGGGTATAACCGCAACCGCCCCGGAAAGCGGGCATCGGCGCGAGGACCCCTGGATTTATCTTGAGCTTGAGGAGAGATTGAAGGCCCGAAAGGCGTTGGCGGCTCTCGGCCTCAGGAGACCCATTGTGGGGCTCAACCCGGGGGCGGCATTCGGCCCCGCAAAGAGGTGGCCGGCGGCCAGGTTCAGGGAGCTTGCGACGGCGATTATCGGGGAACTTGGCGGCGGCGTTCTGATATTCGGCTCCGCAAAAGAGGCCCCGGCGGCCGATGAGATTGCGCGCGGACTGGAGGGCGCGGTCTCGATGGCCGGCAATACAACACTGCGGCAGCTTGCCGCCTTTATCTCGGAGTGTGACGCCCTGGTCTCTAACGACTCGGGACCGATGCATGTGGGCTACGCCGTAGGCGCCCCGCTTGTCGCCCTCTTCGGCTCAACCGAGCCGGCCCTCACAGGCCCGGGGGTCGATACCGTCATAAAAGCCGGGGGAAGCGCCGTCATCATAAAAAAGGACCTGCCCTGCTCCCCGTGTTTCAAGCGGGAGTGCGCCAGGGCCGGGTCCCCCTCCCGGGAGGGGAATTCCGCTCCGTGCATGGACGCCATCACCGTCTCCGAGGTTTTTTCATCGTTGAAATCCGTTTTGCCCGCCAGGCGGGCCGTCTTCTTCGACCGGGACGGCACCCTCTGCCGCGACGCAAACTATCTGGCCCGCTGGGAGGATTTTTACCCTTTCGGCGAAGACCTTAAGCAACTGTCGCGATTGAAGCAGGCGGGTTTTAAACTTGTAGGCGTCACCAACCAGTCCGGCGTAAACAGAGGCGTCATAAAGGAAGAATTCGTAAAAGAGGTCAACGGCTATTTCGGCCGCGAGTACGGGTTTGACGCGTTCTACTACTGTCCGCACCATCCCGGGGAGTTCTGTTCGTGCAGGAAACCCTCGCCGGGCATGCTCCTTAACGCGAGGCGGGACCTGGGCATCGATTTGAAGAATTCGTTTATGATAGGAGACAGAGGCTCGGACGTCCTTGCGGCCCGCGCGGCCGGGGCAAGGGCCATCATGCTGGCGGCGGAGGGGCCTGGACAGGCGAAGGTTGAAACCGCGGATTTTACGGCACGGTCCCTGACGGAGGCCGTCGATTATATAATTGAATCGGAGAACGCTTAGGTGAACGAAAAAAACGGCAGGCAGGAAGACGCAGAGGAATTTAGGGCGGGGCTTTACAACGAGGTGATTGTCCACATGAGGCAAAAGCATCCGGAGCTCATAGATGCGGCCTACGACTATTTTTGGGAGGATGAATACCCGGAGGACTTTTTAAGCGGCCTGCCTCTGGAGCTGGGCTTCGTGAACTTCGAGGACTGGTTCATATGCGATTACAACACACCCGAGACCGGTTTTGTCACGGACCTCTACCTGAAGGAGACGGGTCAGGAAGAGGACAAGGAAAAATCGGCCGCGCTCGGCGCGCTAAAACGCTCTTTCATAAGCCTCTACGATGTGAAATCGGCCGGCGGCGGCGGGGCCGAGCTTGAGGACGCGCTCCTCGGAAGCGCCTGCTCGCTAAAAAGCGTCCCGCTCGACGGGCTCGAAGCCGGCGGCCTTTTCGCCACCAGGATCATAAGCCTTGCCGGCCGGCATGTCATGGGCGCCTGCATATATCCCTTCGGGGGGGACCCTTCGGTGAGGCAGTCCGTCTTCGATTCCATAGACAGCCAGTTTGCCCGCTATAAAAAGAACAAGAACCCCGGCGGCGCCCTGGAGGAGTTCCTGAAACAGGAGTCCTATATTTTCAACGTCATATGGACGAGCGGTCTCTACAGGAAATCATAAGGGGAAAGATCCTCGTAGTAAAACCAAGCTCCCTCGGGGACGTCATCCATTCCCTGCCCTTCCTCTATTCGGTAAAGGAGCAGATGCCGGGTTTGAGGGTCCACTGGGTGATAGCGGAGCAACTGGCCCCGCTGCTGGAGGGCCATCTGCTCATCGAACGCCTCTGGAAGATAAAAAAGGACGAATGGAAGAAACCCGGCAGGATATTCGAAACAGGCAGGGAGTTTTCGGCCCTCTCAAGGGGGCTTAAGGAGGAGAAATTCGACGCCGTCTTCGACCTGCAGGGTCTTTTAAGGAGCGCCATCATCACGAGGGCCGCCGGGGCCGGCACGACCGTCGGCTTCAAAACGGCGAGGGAGGGGGCAAGCCTTTTCTATGCCCATAAGGTGCGCGTCCCGGGGAAGACGCACGCCGTACAGAGATACCTCCGGATGGCCGAGTTCGCGGGTTTCAGGGCAAGGGTGGAGTTCCCGCTGCCGGTGATGGAGGGTTTTGTGCCGCCCCTGGGACACTACGCGGTGCTTGCCCCTGGGGCGAGGTGGCCGTCCAAGAGGTGGCCGGCGGAGAGGTTCGGAGAGCTTGCACGGCGGCTCCCGCTGGAGTCGCTGATAATCGGGGGGGCGGAGGAAATCGGGCTTGCCCGCGAGGTGGCCGGTCACTCCGGGGGCAAGGCAATTGAGTTCGCGGGGAAAAGCTCGCTGAAGATACTCGTGGAGATAATACGCCACGCCGCCTTCATCGTGACGAACGATTCCGGCCCGATGCACATAGCCGCGGCCCTCGGGGTGCCGGTCTTCGCCGTCTTCGGCCCGACCGACCCGGAGCTTACCGGGCCTTACGGAAAAGGCGCGAGGGTCGTGATAAGAGGGCGCGCAATGTGTTCGCCCTGCAGGAAACGGACCTGCAAGGACATGCGGTGCATGGAAATCGACGCCGGGACGGTTTTGGAGGCGATCGGGAAGGCCCTGTAGCCCCCAGCTTATGCGAATGATCATCGAGCTTAAGGCCGCCTCCTCAATCGTGGAAGACACCGAAATCCTCCATGCGATAGACTGGGTTGTGAGGCCCGGCGAGCACTGGGCCGTACTGGGCGTAAACGGCTCGGGCAAGACCAGCCTCCTTAACCTCATAAACGGCTACGTGCCGCTTTCATCGGGCGAGATGCGCGTGCTTGGCAGGCGCTACGGCGCTTACGACTGGAGGGTGCTCAGGAAGAGCATCGGTTTCGTAAGCTCCTCGCTGCAGGAGAGGTTCTACGGCGGGGAAACCGCCGGGGAAATAGTGCTAAGCGGCATATTCAGCACCATCGGGCTCTACGATTCTCCGCGCAGGAAGGACCTGGCCATGGCCCGCGGCGTCCTGGAGCGGCTAAACTGCGGGCGTCTGGCGGGGCATAGATACGATTCACTTTCGCAGGGAGAAAAGCAGAAGGTGCTTATAGCGCGAGCCCTCGTGGGCCGCCCGAAACTCCTTATAATGGATGAGCCGGCAAACGGCCTGGATTTTTTTGCGAGGGAAGAGCTTTTGGAGGGAATTGGCGCCCTTGCCGGGACGAATCCCCCGGCAACGGCGCCCCTCACCCTCGTCTATGTGACCCACTACCTGGAGGAGATATTGCCGGTCTTCACGCACGTGCTTCTGTTAAAGTCGGGGCGGATGCACTCCGCCGGCGAGGCCGCAAAAATCCTGACCGCCAGGAACCTCACCTCTTTTTTCGGGGTCCCCGTTGCCCTGCGCTGGCGCAACAGGCGGGCCTGGCTGGAGATGAAGTAACTAGATTTCCCTTGCCTTCACCTTGGTGTAAAAGTTGCATCCGGAGCAGTTGCCGAGCTTTTGGGCGGATGTGCCCTGCACTTTCCCGCCGCAGAACGTGCCGGCTACCAGCCAGCAGCTCCGGCCATTGTCCGGGTATGCCGGGCATACACCGAACTGCGCCACATTTGAGCCCCCCGTCTGTCTGCCGCATTTCATGAATTCCCAGCAATTTATCTTGGCCATGCGTCCTCCTAACTTTTTAACGGTTGTTACAAGCGCCGCCGAGCTGGGCCACCTTTTTTATCGTCTCTATCAGGTCCCCCATTGAATCCCATGCATTCTCGATCCCGATGGCTATCTTTCTGGCCTCGGCAAGTATTATTTCCATCTTCGCGCTCATGTCCTTGCTCTGGTCGAGTTGCTGGTTCGCGGAGGCCGCAATCGAGCTGATGCGGCCGTTCATTTCGGAGACCCCGTTGTTGACCCGCTTGAAGGACTCTCCCGCCCTTGTCGACAGGTCTTTGCCCGTCTCGACGCCGTGGACTATATATTCTATCGATCCGACCACTTCCGCGATTTCTCCCTGGACCGTCCTGATCATCGTGGCTATTTCCTTCGTGGCAGCTGTAGTCCTCTCGGCGAGCTTCCTCACCTCGTCGGCGACAACGGCAAACCCCCGTCCCTGTTCTCCCGCGCGGGCCGCCTCGATCGCCGCATTCAGGGCGAGGAGGTTCGTCTGCTCGGCAATTGCGCTTATGACGGATATGATCTCCCCGATGCTCTCCGAGCTTTTGCCCAGGGACTGGATCTTCTGCGCGGATTCGTCCACCTTTTCGTAGATGGAACCCATCTCGGCCTGCACCTTGTCTATCGCGTCATTGCCGGAGGTGGCCGCCCCCGATACCACGCGGCTGTATTCGACAAGCTCGCCGGTATCGTTTGAAATCCCGTCTATCGTCGTGGAAATCTGCTTGATCTCATCGGTGGTCATGCCGAGTTGGACAAGCTGCGTCTCTGTGGAAGCGGAGACCTGCTTGAGCATGTCGAAGAGCCCTTTCTCCCTCGCCTCGATATCGTGCAGGCTCGCTGTGATGTTCCGGCCCACTCCGGCAAGCTCTTCTCTGTAAGCGCCCAGCCCGTCCAGGAGTTTTTCGATATGGCTGGCATTCGAAGGCCCCTTGTCGAGGGCGTCGGAATGGCTCTCCATATACGGCTGAAGGGTCCTGCCTATGAAGAAAAGCGTTGCAGTGCCTGTCAGCGCGCCCGCCGCGGCCGCGGCAAGCAGGCCCTCGATGACGAGCGCGGGGGATGCCTTGCTGAAGATTGCTATAAGGAGGTAAAAGACCCCGACGACGACCGGACTGCCGAAAACAGCATACAGGGCCTTCTTCGGCAGTATTGCCAGATTCCTCCTGATATACTCCATGTCGCCTCCCCCTGGCATTTATAAAAGAAAACAGTCTTTTTAGTTATTGTTTTTTTATGTTTTTTAGATGAAAAATACACCAGGGTCAACAAAATTGTCAAGGAAAATAACACATTTTCCTGTAACAGCAAAATGATAATGTCCGGTATGAGCAAAGTAGAAATGTCCGGTTTCCGCAGTGCTATACTGCCCCTTTTAAGAAGGAGGCGGGATGGCGGAAAGGGACATTATCACGATGAGGC
>JAJYJK010000008.1 GCA_021789555.1 Nitrospirota bacterium | reverse complement strand
GGGGGGGCAGGCGGGGAGGGGGGGGCCTTCGATGAGGCCGGTTTATTTCATAGGGGCGGGGCCGGGGGACCCGGAGCTTCTCACCCTGAAGGGGCGCAGGCTCCTCGATGAGGCCGGCACGGTTGTCTATGCCGGCAGCCTCGTGAGCCCGGCCATTTTGAAAGGCGCAGGCAAAAAGGGGGGGAAAGGGGAAAAACCGAAAATTTACGATTCGGCCGGGATGACGCTTGAGGAGACCACCCGGATACTAAGCGATGCGGCAAGGGCCGGGCATCTGGCCGTGAGGCTTCATTCCGGGGACATCTCTTTCTACAGCGCGATTACCGAGCAGATCGCCCTGCTTCAAGCCGAGGGCATAGAGTGCGTGGTCGTGCCTGGGGTCTCGTCCCTGGGGGCCGGCGCGGCCGCCCTGGGGCAGGAGCTGACGGTCCCGGAAATCTCGCAGACCGTGATAGTGACGCGCATGGCCGGCAGGACACCCGTGCCCGCCCCGGAGTCCATAGCCAGCCTGGCCGCGCACAAAAGCACGATGGTCATATTCTTAAGCGCGGGCATGATCGAAAGTTTAGTCACTGAACTCATCAAAGGCGGCTATATGCCTGAAACCCCGGCCGCAATCGTCGAGCGGGCCTCGTGGCCGGAAGAGAGGGTCATAACGGGCAGCCTTGAAGACATCGCATCGAAGGCAAAACAGGCGGGGATAAAAAAGACCGCGCTCATATTCGTGGGCGAGGCTCTTTTGCCGGGGCCGGCCGGTTTGAAGAAGAGATCGAAACTATACAACGGGGAATTCAGCCATGGCTTCCGGGATAAAAAGCAAAAAAGATAAAGGGATTTTTATAATTTACCTAACGGCGGCGGGCCTGAAGCTTGCCCAAAAGTTAAAAGGCGGGCCGTTTCCGGAGGCCCGGCTCATGAGGTTTCAGGAATGCCGGGGGCTCCGCGATGTCTGGGGCAGCGCGCTCTCCGGCCTCTGGCCGGAGGCCCGGGCGATTTTATTCATAGGCGCGGCCGGGATCGCTGTGCGCGCCGTCGCCCCCCTTCTGAAAAACAAGCGGGAAGACCCGGCCGTAATCGTCATGGATGAAAAGGGACAAAACGTCATAAGCCTCCTTTCCGGGCATGCGGGGGGCGCAAACCGCCTTGCGCGCGAGACGGCGGATTTTTTGGGCGGCAATCCCGTAATAACAACGGCAACGGACATCAACTCGCTCACTCCGGTGGATGTGTTTGCCGCCGGTCATGGCTTTGCGCTCGATCCCCCGGAGGCCCTGCCCGCGGTATCTGCCAGGCAGCTGGAGAAAAAGAGGCTCTCCGTCTACTCGGATAGCGTCTACTCGAATGTCGGGGCCGGTTTGCCGCCCGACTATGAGGAAAAGGAGACCCCGGAGGACGCGGATGTCCTCATAACCGACAGGCTCCATGCGGCCGGCATGAGAGGTAAAAAGCCCTTTTTATATCTCCGGCCGAAAGACATCGCGCTTGGGATCGGGTTCAACAGCGGCACCGGGGCCGATGAGATAGAGGAGGCCGTGGGGAAGGTCTTTGCGGAGGCCGGGTTTTCGGTCTTTTCAATAGGGCTGATCGCGACACATGAGAAAAAGACGACAGACCCGGAGCTCCAAAAGTTTGCGCGCAGGCATGGTCTGAAGATAAAGGGATTTCAAAGCAGCCAGCTTAATACAGTCAACGCCGCGGCCCCTTCGGATGCGGCGATGAGGGCATTGGGGGCGCGGGCCGTGGCGGAGCCCGCGGCGGCGCTGGCGGGCGGCGGAGGGCTCATCATAAAAAAACAGAAGGCCGGCAAAAACATAACTGTCGCCGCCGCCAGGATCGGGGCGCGAAGGCGAAATACCCTCTTAGTGGTGGGCGCCGGGCCGGGCGGGCTTAATCACCTTACGCCCGAGGCGATCGACGCCATCCGTGAGGCGGAGCATATCGTGGGCTATAAATCCTACCTGGCCCACATAGCCCCCTTGATAAAGGGCAAGACGCTCGTTTCTTCCGCGATGACGGAGGAGGTGTCGCGGGTGAAAGAGGCCGCACGGCTCGCATCGAGCGGAAAGAAGGTCTGCCTCATAAGCGGAGGCGACCCGGGCATATACGGCATGGCCGGCCTTGCAATCGAGATGGCCGCAAACACGGACCCCGATCTGGAAGTCCGGATAATCCCCGGCATCTCGGCCCTGAACGCCTGCGCCTCGGTGCTCGGGGCCCCGCTCATGCACGATTTCGCGGTCATCAGCCTCTCGGACAGGCTCACCCC
The DNA here is from genome assembly GCA_021789555.1 of Nitrospirota bacterium. GTDB lineage: Bacteria > Nitrospirota > Thermodesulfovibrionia > Thermodesulfovibrionales > JdFR-88 > JAJYGJ01. The sequence continues at coordinate 70,153 of JAJYJK010000008.1, read as the reverse complement.
CTGGCAGGTGATAGAAGAAAGGCTCGAGGCCGCAGCGAGGGCGGATTTTGTCACGGTGCTCTATAACCCCAAAAGCGGCGGACGGACAACACAGATAGAAAGGGCGAGAAAGATAATGCTGGCCCACAGGGACAGGCAGACGCCGGTCGGCATCGTGAGGGACGCAACCAGGGAAGACGAAGAGGCCGTCATCACCACCCTTGAAGACATGCCGGCTCATGAGATAAACATGAGGAGCACGGTCATCATCGGCAATTCGATGAGCCGCCGCCTGGGCGACAGGCTGATGCTTACGCCAAGGGGATATGAGAGGAAATATTCCTATTAAAGGCGCTGTCTCCAGAGGGGCGGGGGGGGGGCGGGCCGCGCTTTTGTGGGACGAGTCTTTTCTCTGGGGGCTTGTGGCCCGCCGTGCGCTCGGGGAAGCGGGGCTTGATTTCACGCTCATAAATTCCGGCGACGTAAGACAGGGGGCGCTGGCGGACTACGGGCTTTTATATGTGCCGGGCGGCTGGGCGTCGAACAAGCTGAAGGCCCTGGGGGAGGAGGGGGCGCAAGGGATAAAGCGGTTCGTGGAGGGCGGCGGCTCGTACGTCGGAGTCTGCGGAGGCGCCGGGCTTGCAACCAGCGAGGGTCTCAGGCTGCTGAATATCAGGAGGCGGCCGCTCGATCAGAGGGTCCCTTCATTAAGCGGAAGGATAATGGCCGGGATTTCCCCCCACCCCGTCTGGAAGAGGATCAACAACAAAAAAAGAGGCGGCGCGCGGCCCGAATTCCATATCTGGTGGCCCTCCCAGATGGAGCCGGACAAAAACGACCCGTCGATAAAGATACTCGCGAGTTTCGAGGGCGAAACCGAAGACACCTTCAGCTCGGATTTCAACGTCGCGGACACCCCGGAGCTGGATAAACTGGAGCAGCTCTACAGGCTGAACCTGGACCCCGGTCGGATGCGGGGCTCGCCGCTTGTCATGGAAGGCGTCTACGGCTCCGGCAGGGTCTTCATAACCCTCATACATTTCGACACGCCGGGGGATTTTAACGGCCGGAGGGCGCTTAAAAACCTGTGGGAATACATGGGTTGCGGGGGCTGCGGGGGTTACAGCAAGGGGCGAAATGAAAAAACGGCAGGACATAATAAAAAGAAAGCGGACTGGTCCGCGGACTGGTCCGCGGGCTGGCCCGCCTGGTCCGCTAATGAGCTTGTAGCGCCGGTGGAGGGGCTTTACCGCTTCGGGCTCAGGAATTTCCTCTGGTTTCCGCGCGGCTGGGTGGTGCAGTGGAGGAGGGGCGTCCGCGGGCTCGAGTATTTCACGCTGCGTGAAATGATAAGGGAGCTTGCTGCCTGCGCCGAAGATATCCCGCCGGAGGAGATAACGGCCCTGGCCGGAGAGCTTCGCCGTTTTACTGAAAAAGCGAAAACCCTTCTAATGCTGGAGAGGCTTGCCCTGCAAGAGGGCCGGACGCTTACGTTTTCGAATGCCTCATCGCTTACTTTTTCAAATGTCTCATCGGGCGAGATGGCGGCTTTGCGGGCGGAGCTTTTCTCCGATTCGAAGAGCCACGGCGGGGCCTTCAAGGCGCTTCTGGATAAAGTCGATGCCCTTTTATACAGGCATCTTAAAGAGGGGGATTCTAAAGGAGGGATTTAAAGGGCAGGAGCCGGGAGTATTCATAGAGGGTGGACATGGCCTTGCTCTGGCACTGGATGTCCATCTCCTCAAGTATCGCAAGCGGATTGAGCCCGCCGGTAATCGCCACCCCCGCCCTGTCCATACCCACCGGGATTTCAAAGAGGGCGTTATTGGGCTCGCCGATCTTTATGATGCCCCTGATGCCCCTTGCCTCAAGCTCCCGCACCACCCCAAGGGCCTTGTCCAGAGAGACCACGGGTATCTCCCTGAAACTTGCGAGCACCTTGCCTTCGCCCATACTGACGGCGCCGGCCACGTCCGTCATGCCGCTTCTTATGAAGATTTCGAGCGGGTCCAGGGAAGAGCCCTCGTAGCTTATGAGGGAGACGAACCTTTTAGGCGCCTTGCCTTCCACTTCGAGGACGCCGCCGAAGCGGGACAGCACCGGTATGCCGGATTTCAGGAATATGCCGTTGATGGTCACGCTGCAGATGGTGCCCAGGGCGATAACGCCTTCAGGCACTAATGCTTCTCCAAACTGTTGGCCGCCCCTTACCACGGCAACCCGGTCGCTCATCGTGTAAGGGGAGTAAAAGACGGGTTTCATCTTTTTAATCGCTTCCCGGAAATGTCTTTCCGGGATATGGGAGACGTTCAGTATGACCCTGCCTTTCATCGTTTCAAGGTCGAAGTCCGTGAGGTAGGAGAGCGTGTCTATCCGGCTTATGACAAAACCGACCTTCTCCGAGACGAGCGCCTTCTGAAGCTCCTGTTTGCCTTTTTCCGTTATCTTCCTGCCTTCCTTTGCGAACACTTCGGTGAACCCGCGCTCATCGAGGAGTTTCATATGGTACCTGACGGTCCTCTCGGAAAGGGAGACCCCCTGGTGCTTCAGTTGCCTTGCGATTTCCCTCGAACCGATGACCGATTTCTCATGTCTGCCGAGCACCTTCAGGATGGAAAGGAGCATCTTGTTCATCGCATTGGTCCAAAGGGCCGTTCCATTTACGCTCTTATTATAACCCGAACCGGGGGCGGCAAGGGCCGTCAGAGGCGCATTTGGTTCTTCAAAGTCCCCTCCCAGGGAGGGGGTTAAGGGGTGGGTTATGTAGCCGGGCGCGATAACTCCAGCCGGAAAAATGCGATAACTCGCCGCCGGAAACCATTTGACTGAGTCAAAACAGATTTGATTTTCAAAAAAGATGCCCTGGTTTTCAGGCTGGGGCATCTTTTTTTTGGGGGAGAAAAAAATATTTGGGGGGGGGAAACCTAAAGGATGGGGGGTAGGTCTGCTATCTGTAGTATTATAGCCGCAGCCCCCCGCGGCGTTGCTTGGCTGCCACCCGCCTCCCCCGCCGGCGGCGCCTCCGATATTGCCTATATTACCATGCCGCGCCTGCTACCCCACCCACTCGATAATCACTATGCCGGGGGCACCGTTGCCGCCGCCGCCGACTCCAACCGCGCCGCCGCCGCCCGATCCGTAACCTATGCCGGTCCCGCCGCTCCCATTGCCGGAGTAACCACCCCCTCCGCCCCCGCCATAGGGAGGCAGACTCGCTCCGCAACTCGCAAATCCGAGGCTCCCGCTCAGTGCCACCCCTACTACAGAGGTTGTCTGGAATATCTGGATACCCCCGGGGGAAGTCCCCCCTTGGGGGGCAGTGCCATTAATCGCGGCGGAAGCTGTGCCTGCGCCGCCGAACCCTCCTGTTGCGGAGTATACAGTGCCGTTAATCGTAATTTGGGTGGTGCCACCCCCACCACCGTTATTGGGGGCGCTCTGCGCCCCCCCTGCGCCGCCTGCGCCAATCACAACAGCATACGCCGTATTAGGAGAGAGGCCGCTAACATAGAACGTAACACCCCCGCCGGCCCCTCCAGCCTGTGAAACCGAACTCACCGCGGAGGCTGCGCCCGCGCCGCCGCCGCCGCCGATCAGGGTGATTTTAAACATGGTTGCCGCGGAGATATTGGCCGGAGTCGTGAAATTACCGCTCGCCGTGAGCGATATGTACTTCAACTGCCCTTTGTTTACGGGCGACAAAATCTGAAAATTCACGCCATCGTAGGCCACTACCACCAGCTGCCCGGCCTCTATATCGCCGGCCAGTAAATCGTCCCCGGTGCGCCGTTTTATCGGCTTCGCACCCAGCGCATTGATATTCACGGTGCTCGCCCCCGTATTGGTGTTCGCAGCCGAGAAAACAATCAGCATGCCCGTTATGTACTGCGTCAGCGCCGGCGAGGGCGCTATGGCATACGCATTGGCCGCGCCGGTGTCGGCCGCATAGTCCACGGGCGCGCTCCCGTCCTGCGCCAACCCGTCGTGCCGGTGGCTGAAAATCATGTTTAAGAATGAGGCATCCACCGTAGTGGGGGCGATGCCGGCAAAGGGGTCGCCATCGGTAAAAATCGTTTTACCCATTTTATCCTCCTTTAACTGTAGTTAAAAAAAACATAGGTGTGAGCGGGTTTTAGCCGGTTAAAAATCGCCTCTAGAGATGCCTGGGGGAGCCACCAGCGGAGCGGCTCACCCGCGCAGGACTGGCCCGCGCAAAAATAATAACATGTCGCCCCAGGCACATTTATGCGCCAGCAAAACACAGCCTCCGGCACATAGATAGGGTCTCCAGCGCGGCCGAGGCCGGCCATGAACGGCCGGAACTCATCTATCGTGATGGTAACCCCCATCGCGGCGGCCAGGCCGATAAAATAGAGCTTGCTCAGGCCACCGCGGGCCTGTAACTGTTGTAAAATGGCGGTCCTCCTGGCCTGCATTGGGACAGACGGCGGTTGCTGCGCGAGCGCTCCTCCATCGCCCAATAACCCATCGCCCAATAACCCATCGCCCAATAACCCATCGCCCACCCCAGGAGCCGGCGGCGACGCCCCGCTAATGGCGGAAGAGACACCGACAGTACGCTCCCAGTCCGCTATCAGCGCCGTCGTGGTGTCGGCAAAAAATTCCTTCAGCAACCGGTCCGCGCTTGCCTGCGCGGCATCCAATAGCTCTCCCTCGATCTGGATATCCTGGTCAAAAACACCCTCCAGGGCGACTGGAAACAATATTTTCAGTGCGTCGCTATTGGGCATTGATCACCCCCGGCCGTATCATCTGGTATCCCACGGGCACAACATCGGCCACGGGCGCGGAAATCGTGGCGTTATCCGCCCCGTCCTGAATGGCGATGGCGACGAGCTGTGACAGGTGCAATGTCTGCGCGGGCGCAAACGTGGCCAGGTATGCGGACATGTCAGCCACGATTTGCGCCTTGTTCGGGGTCGCGCCGGCAACGGCCATCGTGATATTCTGCGATAGGACCGTGGGCGGCAATACACGCACCCCCATCGAATTCATGCCCACCGGCCGCACGGAATTTATATGGCTCGCCACCTGCGCGCAGAGGGATGCGATTGTATACGCCTGTCCCACCGCGGTAAATATATCGGCCGAGAGGGCCAGCTCCGTCGCGCTGGTGACGGCCGTTACCGTCGCGGTAATGCCGGTCGCGCCGTTAGTCACGATATCCCCTGGGGCCACGGGCGTCGAGCCCAAGAAATTCGCGGCCGCATCCACCAGGTTGCCGGCGGAAAGCGCTGTGGCCGTCCCGGTGTCCGCATGAGAGCTGGGGATCTCGCTGCCTGTGACCGTGGAGTTGGCCGTGATGACCACGTCGACGGTCCCCACGCCCTGGGCGAGCGGAAAGCACCAAGCGGCCTTCACGTTCAGGATGGAAAGCGCCCACTCCACATAATCGTTTGCATTTCCTCCCGCCGGAGGCTCCTGTATGCGCGCGAGCACACGGGCCAGGTAGTCCGCATCGCTTTCCCCGTACTTCCGGCTTATCCCGTAAATATACCCATGGTGGTCGAGGTCCGCCGAGTCGGCGGTGTCGGGGAAAATCTGTGCCGCGATGTAATCCTGATATTTATAGATGCCCCACAGTGCGGACGCCAGGCACGCGCTCTTGATATAGACCATACTGCCCTGGGATGTATCAACGCCGGGAAACTGATTTTTGTAATCCGTTAAAAGGGCGTTTAAAAGACTATCAAAATCCTCCAAAAATGTGGCCATTTACACCACCCCCACAAATGTATTGAACGTAATAATCCAGCCGTTGGCCTGGGTCACGTTTACCTGCACATTCAGGCGTCCCGTAACCTGCGGGTCTTCCTGGGTAATCACATCCACCGCAGTGGCCCGCCCGGCGTCAATCATCCACTGGAGGGCTTCTTTCACATAGTCCACGGCCAGCGCGGCCGTCTGAGGCGTGAGCTTGGCCCGCTTCAGCAGATAGAGGCGGCTGCCGAAACCCGGATTTTGAAAAAATGAGCCCCGGTCGACCATGAGCGACAGGTAGACATTATTAATATAATTCGTCGCCTGGTCGAACGTCATCTGGCCGAGGCCGCCCTCTGTTGTGATCGCTAAATCCATCTATGCCCCCATCACCTTGCTGGTGCACGTGTTGGCCTCCGTCAGCGCCTGGCTGGGAGTCCCGGTATTGCCGCCTTGTGCGTCCGGATGCGTATGCCCATTAAAAATTGCAAGCAGCCTGTCGTCCACGAGCGTCCGGAGTGCGCTCCGGTCTCCGGAGAGGTTCAGCAGCGGCGTTGATATCTCGCACTGCGTCGAGGCGTTCACCGTCACTGTAGGAGAGGTCACAGTCACGCTTGTGGCGGCTGTTATGTTCACCACTGGGGCAGTGACATCGGCCTCGTTGGCGGCGTTGGCCACGATCTTGTTTCCGCTTGTTACGGTGATCTGCTTCCCCCTCTGAAAAAGGATATTGTCCCCCTCGTCCGTGTAGATGCATACCTCGCCTGCCACTATCGGTATCCTGTACCGGCGGTCCTCCGTGGCGATCATAATATAATGATTGCCGTTATTAATAACAATGCCTTCCGCCCCGGGCTGCGGGCTGGAGCTGAAACCGTACTGCTGGAAAAACTCCCGGTCCGTTATCGTCTCGTCCGGACGGCCGCTTGCCGTGAAGCGGCGCACATTATGCAATGTGTCCGCGATAGCTTGAATAATGGCCCTTATCATTCCCCTCCCGCTATAAGCCCCGGGTAGCCTAATATCAGCTCCGTCTCCGGGCCTCTCTGCTTATCGAACATGAACGTCCGGCGGTAGACTAGATAATTTCCGTTCAGGCCGAGCGGCTCGTCCTGCACTTTTACCAGCTCGTTGATCTGCCAGTTATGGCCGTTCTGGCTATGCCCGGCGACCTTGTAGCGGATACGGAATCCGTCCGCCTTCAGTTTCTCCATCAGGAAACGCGCCTGGAGCTTCGGGCTGTAGCGGTCGTTGTTATTGCGCTGGACAAAAGGCTTGTAAAAAGGAAACGCCGGGTCCGTAACCGTTGCCTTTACGTTTATGGCGGAGGGCCCCGCGTCGCTGCCCTCGCCCTGTTTTTGTCCTGCCACTGTCACCTGTGAATACCGCCTCGATATATTATCGTGCAGCTCCCACTCGAGGACATTATTCCCCTGCCCGGAAAACGAGTTGACGATATTGAACAGCGGCGCGCCGCCTGCCTTCGGCCGCCCGAAAGTGAAATCGCCGTGATTGTCGCAAAAAAACATCATGCCGCGGCTCTGCGCGTATTCTTTCAGCACCTCAAAAATGGTCATGCCCGGCTCTATCTGGCTAAACGCCTGCGGGAAATCCGAGACCGCAACGGAGCCTTTGGTATTGCGTTGTTTTTTGAGGAGCACGCCAACCACGTGCTGCTGGTACGTGATGTTCATCAGGCCGCGGAATTGTTTCGGGATATTTTTAAGCAGGCTCTGCGTGAGCTGCTGCAGTGTGACGCCCTGGAGGGTCTGAAACGTCTCGCAATATGCGTCCACGAAATAACCCATTAAATCCCGGCCGGCCACTTTCAATTTGCGGCCCTTGTCCTTATCGCCCGAGGGGTTCACGCAGTCCAGTATCCCATATAGCTCCCGGCTGCCGTTTATCTGAATCTCGCAGGGCATGCCGGCGGTGAACTTTATCTCCGGGTTGGCCAGCGTGATTTCAAAGGCATGGTCCGCGCAATAGAGGTCCCCCTCCACGCGGTAGCGCTCAAAATGCTGTATCTTCTGTCCCTGGGCACGGAGCTCGATCGTATCCAGCACGATTACACCCCTCCCGAATACATATTTATTGTCCCCTGGGTAAACGATGGCTGCTTTATTTTGTTGATAGCGAAAACCCGCTCGGCCGCATGGTAGTCGAGGCCGTACTGAAGGCAGAGCAGATGCATGGGCGTGGGGTTGGCCACGCCTATCGTGATGACGGTCGCGCGCTCCATCTTCACCTGTTCCACCCACGTAAGCAGCGCGAGCGCCTGTGTTTTTAGCGAGGGCGTCAGCTCGCCCGCGAGGCGTCCCGCCGTTATGCTCGCCTCGATGGCGGACATGGCGATGGCCAGCGTGGCTTCCAGGTCCTCGACGGTGAGGACGGCGCCCAACGACGCGAGGGCTGTATAGTTGCCCATAGTGTCAAACGCCTTTTGATTTTCAGCTTGTTTCTGCGCGGCATAATTTTGCTCATCGGCATCGTAGATATAGGAGGTCTCCAGGGCGAGCCGCTGCGCGCCTGCGCATTGCGTCTGGTCCGCGAAATCCCCCGAGGCCGCGGCCAGCGTACCGATAGCCTGTTGCAGGTTATTGAGGAAGCGCGAGGGCGCGCACCCGGCGGTATTGCAGAGAACGGCATATCTCTCTATCGTCCGCGCGACAGCGCTCACCACGCGGCCAGGCAGCGTCGTCCCGTAATCGAGCACGCTCACCAGACCGTTCGCGGGGTTTGTGACATCGAGGAGCGTCCCGTCCAGCGTCCGGACGTACGTATCCACCCGCGCCATATACGCCTGCGCTTTTTGCGACAGCCCGGTAAACTGCGAAAGGACACCGGGCTGCGTGTAGTCGAGCGTCTGCGCGAGCACTGCCGCGCCTTCCGCGCCGATTTGCAAGCTGGTGTAACTGGAGAACCAGTCCATCTGGTCCTGCTGGCCGGAGGCGAACGCATCCTCCACAGCCCCCTGCACCTGGACCGTGGCAATGGGCTGCGCGGAGCCGCGGAGGTTCTCGGTGAAGGCAATATCTATCTGCGCCATCCGAATCCGGTCGTCATGCCGCACGTTCACGGACTCTATCTTGCCCTTGACGAGCCCGTATTTCGGATGGACCAGGTCCACCATGCCCCGGTACTCCAGATAGTTTATGAGATCGAAATGCGTTTGATATGTATCGTTATAAAAATAGCAGCGGAATTTTATCTTCCGGGCTTTCTGGCCCATGTCCTCCAGGAGCGCGCCATCAACATAGGGGAACTCGTATGTGGCGATCGCTTTTTCAAACGTGTCCTCGATATCCTGGATGTCCAGGTTGAAGGGGCCGAGCTGCGCCTGATAGGTGTCCGGCATTATTGACGCCCCCGCTTAAGGTTCACGCTCGCTTGATTTTTCATGCCGTTGGTTGCCGTGTAAACACGGCCGCTCTGCGTGTCTATATTGACGGTGGTAGTGACCTGCGGTTTCAATTCACCATGGAAGAGGTTATAAAGCTTCTCTCCAATAATGCCGCCGAGGCCGTTTTTGTTGTTGCTGAGGCCGAACCAGTTCGGGAGTTTATTGATAATAGAGCCGACACCGTAAGCTGCGGCCGCAGTCAGGCCTATCAGCCCCGCATTTTTCCCGATGGCCGCCAGGGTGACCGCTTCGTTTAATCCGCCGTTGAGTACGGAACCTGCAGCGGGCGCGACCCCCCCTCCGATATTCGATGGCCAGTTGGTGACGAAGACGGGGGTGACCCCGGTCGCGGCCTGTACCACTTTCCCTTCCGTTATGCCGACAGCGGCACTTCCAATGCCGCCTAAAAGCCCTTTCAGGCCACCCATACCTTTAAGGACACGAGCGCCCGCTGCGCCTCCCCTTAATAGCTGTAGGATGCCATAGCCGCCTACAGCCGTAACGCCCGCAAGCGCCAGCCCTGAAAACGCCGTGGTGCCAGCCGGATGCTTTTCCCCGAACTCGCCGAGCTTCGAGGCTATATCATTCAGGAATTTAAGAAGGTCTGTTAGCGGCGTTAAAAGCGGATTGAAAAACGTGGCCATCGTGGACTGCCAGGTCGTCTGCAAGGCGTGCAGGTTGGTGATATATTCCCCCGTTTTTATATTTATTTTATCTTGAAGGGAAAGCGCTTCCCGCATATGTCCGGTTATGGACTCGTAAGAGTATTGCCCCTTGTTCATCAGGGCATTGACGACGCGCACCCCTTCCGACCCGAACAATTTATGCGCCACGATAGTCAACTGTTCAGGGCTGAGTTTCCCCAGGCCAACCCGCAACTGGTTGATAATATCGAGCATCGGTTTTATTTGGCCATGGGCGTCATAGGCCGAAATGCCCAATTGCTGCATCAGTTGCCGGTTCTGGGCGGTCAACCCGGGCAGCATAGCCAGAAACATCTGGATATTGCGTCCCACCCGGCCGCCGCTCATGCCGGTCAATTTGGACACAGTCGCTATCGTAGCGAGCACCTCGTGGAGCGGAATATGTATGCTCGCCGCCTGCCCGGCGGCAAACGTCATCCCTTGCAGTAAATCCTGCATATTCATGCCGCCTGCCGTCGCAACGCGCTGTAGATCATCGGCCAGCTTGCCATATCCGGTGCCCTGAATGTTGAAGGGAGCGGCGATATGGACGAGACCTGCCGCCATTTCCTCGGGAGCATTCCCCGTGATTGTGCCGAGCGCCGAGGCCGCCCAGGCTGCGCCGCCCTGGCCTGCCACGTCCTTCATTTTAAGGCCAGCCTTCAAAAGTGTATCCTCGACGCGCACCACATCCTCGGCCGAAAATGGCGTAAACGCCTGGATACTGACTGCCGTGCTCCGGACCTGCGCAAGTTTCCGGTTGAGGTCCGCCGCCGACTCGCCGGACCTTGTGATGTCCATGCGCACATCTCGAAGCGCCTCCTGGAGGCTGGCGGCGTAATTGATGCCGGTCTTCATCTTTTCCCAGCCGTAATGGGCGACGGCAATGTTCCGCAACCCCCGCGTTATATTGGAGGTCATGATGTCGAAGTCCTTCTGGACTTTTTTGCCCGCATCGCCTAAACTGAGGATAGACCGCCTGGCAGCCGAAAGGACGCCCTGGAGCATATCCACGGCGGTCAACTGGAGGGTAAGTCTCATCGTGTCAGACATGCTGGCCTCTTATCTTGGAATAGCGCTGGGCCTCGCCCTGGCTTTCACCTTTATCAAATGGGTAAAACTGCACCATGTGCTCCTGGCCATCCTTTACCTTGCGGGCGCGGCTGTTTTCGCCCTCGGCGCATATTTCCTTGCTTGGCCCCTTATGGACCATTTCCAGCTTGTCCATTACGCTGTTGTCCCCATGCTCATTGGCGTCCTCTTCTGGAGCGTCCTGACTTTTCGCGTTTCACGATGAACGTCTTCCTGCCAGTTTCCGGCTTAACGATCTCGCTATAGGCCTCAAGCCAGGCATCTGCCTCGGCATAGGGCATCGCAGATATCTCCTCACCGCTAAACCCCAGCTTTCTCAACGCCAGCAGCACCTTTCTCAGGGGCTTCGTCTGCTCCTGAAAATCGGGCCAGCCGCTGCTGTAGCCTCCGCGCAGCCGCCGATATCACGCCCAGGTCCGCCTCGTACATCCCCATAAGGAGCGTGGGCGTTATCTTTTCCTTCGGGATGTCCCCCAGCTTTGTAAGCTGTTTTGCCAGCACGCACACGCCAAGGTAGCTTTCGTTTCTTTGCGCCCGCTCCTCTTCCACCGCGTCCACGCTGTCCTGGACGAGCTGCGGCCGCAGCTCGAAATCCCGCTGCGGCTTACCTTCGTATTCAACACCTACAGGCAAGGTCCCCTTTTCGGTCATCATGAGTTGATCCTCCCCGCAGCGCCGAGGGTAACCGTCTTGGATGCCTCTTTCTCCTCGTTATACTCCGTTTTACCGATCTTTCTTGTCACCACACCCTGGTAGGTGATACGCGTGCCGTCCTGCCGGTCTATGGTGAGGGTGCCGGGGTTCGCCGCGGTCAGCTGCGTGAAGTCAAACTCCGGGGAGCCGGACGGGATCACATAATCCACCTCCACCTCGAACCGGGGGACCGTATTGCAATGGCCCGTTTTATTCATGAGCTTTACCTGCTTGGCAAGCTCCACTTCCCCTTCCGAACACTTCTTGAAATCGTCCACGTCCTGCCCGTTGATTTCCAGATTTATCCTTGAGACGTACTGGTCTGCCATGTTTGGGCTCCTTTCTTTTTTTTAAGGGCGGGGCTTGCTCCGCCCTTAAAGCTCCTTTTTTACGCACCCAGCAGTAGATATATCACGCCGGCGAAGATGTGCAGACCGGGGACTATGTCCGCCGGGATTTGAGCGTCCAGTCTCGTGGCGTCCTGGCCGTCAGGCTGCACCACGAGCATAGGCAGATAGGTGTCCACGTTCTCCACCATATTGAGGTCCTCCAACTGCTTGAGCACGTCCAGCAGCTCAGTCCTCACCCTGGGCGGCGTTTTCACCGCGTTAAGCTTCTCCCTGGGGAAGCGGAGCGCTATTCTCGTCCGGCAGGAGAGCCTCACGTAATCGAGCGCGCGGATCGTCGTGATGTCCAGGAGCGAGACGTCCGGGACCCCCGCCGGGTTGAGCGTGTATGTGCTGATGGCTCTTACGATCTGGACGGTGAGCCCGGGCCCCACCTCGAGCGGCGCCACGCCGTTTGCCAGGCAGCTCTCCTGCTCCGTCCTCGATAGCCTGTCCGCCATGGCCGGGGGCGAGATACCGGTGAGCGCAAGCGTATTGAGCGGCCTGCCGGGGTCCGGCTCGCTCGCCATTACCGCGCCGTAAGCGGCGGCCAGCTCGTAGGCCGCGCTCATCTGCTGCGTGGTGCCGGCAGTGAGCCGCAAATACGCGCCCAGGATACGTCCCTCGTTCACCTGCCCGGCGAGCGTCGTGGCCGCGGCGAGCGGCCCGGTCACGGCATAGACACCCACGCCCGGGCGCTGCTCGATGGCGTTGCTCAGCGTTTCAAGCTGGGTTTTAAGTATGGCCAGATTGGCCTGTGTATTATACGGCGTGATCGTAATATCGAACTGCTGCGCGAATACGGCATTCAGCGCATTCTGCAGAGTGGGGTCCGTCGTGCCGTTTGCCATCTGGACGATCGTCACGGTGGTGGCTGAGACGTTCTGAAGCAGATACCCCATCCCTATCTGGTTGCCCACTGTGCCCTTGTTTTTGGCGGTGAGCGTGACGACTCCCAACGCGGCCGAGGCGGTGACCGGCAGGTCCGGAAGGTTGGTGATCGCCGTAACTATGTTTCCGGCGATGATGGTGGGGGTGTCCCCGGAGTTCACGACGACGTCCACCTCCTCGTTGGCCACATATAGACTGAGCACGCCAGTCGAGGTTGCCGCATTTGCGATAGTGACGGTGCCGCTCGCCGCGACCGAGGCGGCAGCGTCGTCCAGCGTGCAGACCGTGAGTTTAAGGTACGGGTTCGCTTGCAATGCTGCGCGGACCATCCTGTGCGCGATGGAGCCGATGCCGAAATATGTTTCCGCATCCTGCTCGGAAAATACCTGCGTGGGGACGAGCGCCGCCACGCTGCCGGCCGCAAGCCTCTGGCCGATTATAAGGACCTGCCAGTCGATGCCGGGCAGCGTCCGCACCGCCAAAGACGTGTTGAACTCGAAATATTTTCCGGGCTTGCGTATCCCGGAGGGTATCTGGCTGAACTGGATTGCTTCTGCCATTATTTGTTACCTCCTTTTTTTGCCGTGTCGGCCGGAGCGGGCACTAGCGAGCCGTCCCGCAGCAGCCGCAGGTAATACACCGCCTCCGGCACCTCGAAGCCCGTCTCCCCATCAGGGGGAGTGTCCAGGATATACTTCCTTGGCTGCCGCTCCATCGGGCATTTCGTCCCTTTTGCCGCCAAAACTTTCATGCTTTTTAATCCTCCTTTACGCCGTCTTTAAAAACCGGTCATTGCGTTGTCGTTACGTCGTCCTCGGCGTCCGCCGCGCCGTCGCTGTTTATGTCGGGCTCCAGGTAATATTTGAGCCCGATCGTGATAAGATCATTCCCCGCGGCTACGTCGCTATCGTCCACGGTATGCACCACGTAGCCCGTTTTTACCTCCATCCCGAATATCAGAAATCCCTCCTCGCGCTCATCGTCCGTCGTGATGTCGCGCCAGATCTCCGGCAGCAGCGCGTCGATTCTCATCCCGAGCGACTGGTTGAAAAGCGCTTGCCTGATCCCCTCCAGGATGGGATATATGCCGGCCCGCCGCTGTTCCTCTCTCTGTAAGTTTTTGAAAAATAGGATGACGGATATTACCGGCTCGCACTTGAGGTTATTGCCGGTCCTGCGCATCTTCTCGCTGCCGATGGCCACATAGAGCGCGGGATAGCGGGCGACGGGCCCTTTTTCCGTCTGCACGCGCGCGGTCACGAGGCCGAGATTTTTGTTTGTGATCCTGGAGATAATCGCCTGTTCGATCTCCGCGAGCATCCTATTGCCGCACGTCCTGCAAGATATTGAGCTTGAACTGCTGGGCCACAAGCTTGTTTCCGCTTGCGTCCACCACGCTAAACTCCGCCCAGTAGCGCCCCACCGTCGCCGTCTGCGCGCCGGTCAGCGTGATCGTGGCCGTCTGCGGCCCGGTGATGGTCGCCTGGCTGTTTACGATTGCGCTGCTGTCCGGGTCGGCCGGAGCCACCTTCACCGCGAACCATACGGCCTGTCCGGCCGGGCTCTGCAAATTCCAGCCGGCGGGCAGATTGATATCTATTGTGGGGCTGTCGCCGCGGAAGATATTCATCGGCTGCCCGGAGTTCACGGTCATCTTCGCCGGGTACGCGCCTGGAGTGAGGCTGCCGGTGAGCAGGATGACCGTCCCGTTTTCGATGTCCGTTTTGTCCTGGGCGGAGACGCTCGCCTGGATCGCCGTCTGCGGGTCAGATTTCACGTTGCCCGATGAATCGAACTGGATTTTCCCCGTCACGCCGTTTATGAGGCCGATATGCGTATTGTCCGGCGCGGTGTAGGCCGAGGCGGCCAGGCGCGAGGATATATTTGCATCGAGATAATTCAATCTCGTATCGGTCGTAAGCAGCGGGTTTGTGGGGATGCTCCCTATAGGCGCGTTTAAATCATTGAGCCTCGCATCCGTAATCAATAGCGGGTTTGTGGGGATGGCGTTCACGCTCGCTTGGGAGGCGGCGCTTTTGGCGGCATCGTAGGCGCTCGTCAGCGTGGCCGCCGTCTGCGGGGCGCTCTTCACGTTATTCGATCCATCGAATTGCAGTTTTCCCGTCACGCCGTTTATGAGGCCGATATGCGTATTGTCCGGCGCGGTGTAGGCCGAGGCGGCCAGGCGGGATGATATGGCCGCATCGAGGTCATTGAGCCTCGCATCCGTAGTCAATAGCGGGTTTGTGGGGATGCTTCCAACCGGCGCATTTAAATTATTCAGCCTCGTGTCCGTAGTCAAAAGCGGGTTCGTGGGGATGGCGTTTACGCTCGTCTGCGAGGCCCTGGAGCTGGTGGCCGCATCGGCATATGTCTGCTCTTCATACAGCGTTTCGCTCGCCACATGCGCGGGCGTGGCGGCATCCTCCCAGTCTATCTGGTAGGCGTGCCCGGCGGTCAGCGCCACAGTGTAGTCGTAGCAGGATTTCGAGAGCCCGAGTCCGGCCCGCTCCGTGACGCCGGTGGCGGTCGTGTTCACGACGAGGGATGCGCTCGTGAGGTCGTAAATCCTCACCTCGGCCGCCGAACCCGAGGGGAAGTTGCAGACCGAGACGGTGGAGGCCCCCGCCCTGCCGGCGGCTATCAGCAGGCAGGCACACAGGATTATTATTTTTATTTTATTCATTGACACTCTAGTGACGTCCCTATGATGTCCGCCGATGTTACAGTGGCGTTATTCGCCAGTTTGAAATCGAGATAATCTCCCGCCGTAACAGACACGGTATCCGTTATATCTTTTTCCATGGTCGCTTGGGCGGACCCGGCCGGGAATGTGACCGTTAATGCAGTTGCGGTACTATTTTTCAACAACGTTAAAATCAGACTGCCTGTGCTGTCCTGCGGGCGGCCAATCGACGCGTACAGATTTTTTAGGGTGCAGGATACCGGCACAAATATTCGTTGATTCACTTCCCCCGCTGAGTAGCTGGATTGTGGGCCCGCTATTGAAAAGTACGTTATCGCGCTGGCGGCAACTCCTTGGTTTGCAAACCCTATAAACACAATTGGCTGGCCGCCCGCTCCGCTTGGGCACGCCTGATTTTCCCATTTGGAGTCCGTCGCGTTCCAGATGGCGCACTGGCCGCCCGCCTGCGATGCGTTCTTCCAGTCGTCCAGGTCGCCCGTCTTCGAGGGCACGAAGAGCGCGCCGGCGAGGGCCATGCGCGCCGAAAAAAGAATCAGGGCCGTGATGAGTAAAAGTTTTTTCATTTCACGCTACACCCTGAGGGCGCGCCCGGCACGAGTTTGCACGCGACGTTCGACAGCCCGGACTCCACTCCGTTGTAGATGGCCGATACGGCAAAACAGCCCGTGCCGGAGTATGTATACATTGTCCCAGTTATTCCGTCCGCCGCCAGCATTGTCCCTGCAGCCCCCGGGGAAATGGCCGGCGTGTCCGATTCGTACACACGGTAGGTTATCGCCGCCCCGGCCGGGATGGGAGCGCCGGACACGAACGTCGTGGGGGCTGTCCATGAGACCGTCGAGGTGACGCTGGACGCCGCCCCCAGCGGCGCATCCACGCCGAAAGACAGAAGGAAAATCGTCGCCAGGACCAAAAGCTTTTTCATGCTCAATATCCCCCCATTGAGGATCCGCTGGAGCCGAGCCCCGGCGTGTTGTCGTCCGTGAATACACGGCCGTCCGTGGAAGTGTTGACGCCGATCTCCGTCTCGTCCACCGCGGGGGCGGCGGCGTCCGCCACGCCCAGGTTTATGATCCCCTTGGCGATGTTCAGGAGATCGCTTTTAGCCGCCTTGAATTTCTCCCCCACGGACTCCGGGATCGCCTCGCCCCGACGCGAGTAGAGGTAATAGATCGCCAGGTCTTCGCTCAGCATCCGGACGAGGTCCGGGACGGGGGCCGCGAAGGGGACGATATATTTCGAGGAGCAAGCGGCGTTTATCGTCGCGTCCGCGCGGGCGATGCACTCGTTTACCCGGCCCTCGTTGATCTGTCCGAGGTTCTCATCGTCGGTCAGCTCGATGAGGGCATCCTCCCGCAGCACGTTTTGTATGTCGGTGATCTGGCAGTACATTTACTTGCCTTTCCCCTTCGTTCCCTTCCCGTCTCCGGTGGCCGTCTTCGCCTCGGCCTCCGTCAAATGCTTTTTAATCGGGGCGGCCTCCTCCTCCGTCAGTTCTATCTCATCGCCGTGGGCGTAAACTTTTCCCGCCTCCGTACCCCGGCCATGCTTTATCGTCGTGCCCTGGACGATGTATTTCTTCGTGTCGGCCATCCTCATGACGCTCCTTTCTGTTTCTCTTTTGCGAGGGCCGCAGCCGGTTGACTGCGGCCAACTCGCCTCCTTTTCCTTCCTTTACGCCACCGCGTTCTGGATGAAGTACCCTACGTCGTTTGCGATCACGACCTCGGCTGAGTTCCAGGCGACCTTCAGGTAGTGCGCCCCCTTGATGCCGCGCTTCGGGTCGAAGTCCCGCTGGGTCTGCCTCTGCATCTCGACAAAGGTCGCGCCGAAGGTGATGGACCTGATGCCGGGCTTCGGCTCCACGTACAGCGCGGCCGCGTGTTTTCCCCATAGCCTGGCGAAAGCGGGCGTCTGCCCCTGCTTGGCCGTGTTGTACCTGCCGCGGCCAACGAGTATCCGGTCCACCTCGAAGAGGCTCGCCACCTCGTCCCTCGTGGCCATGCCGCCCTCATGCGCCTGGAGCCTCGTTGCCGCCTTCACCGCGTCGAGTATCTGAGGGTTCGTCCGGAGCGCCATCCAGGTCTGGATTCCGAAGACAAGCGTGTTTGCCCGCATAAAGCAGGACTCGACCGCATTGAGGATGTCGTTTATGGGGGTGGAGCTCGCCCCGCTCCACTGGGACGCGCCGGAGAGCGTCACCTGGTTGGCGGCGCTGTAGTTGGCGGCGTTGAAAACCACGCCGGCCACCCTCGATTCCTCCGCGATATCGAGCAGCAGGTTCAGGTAGTCGTTCGTGTCGACCTCGGGCTGCAGGGGCACGTCCGCGTTTTCGATGACCTCCTCCGGGAGCCAGTCGCCGAAGGCGTGGTCCGTGACGGAGTAGTTGCCGGTCGAAGTCCCCCAGTCCATCTCATTGGGGAGGGCCTTCGGGAAGACGGTGTCGTCCGCCAGGGTGTAGGCGTCCGCCTTGGTGTACACGAAGTATTTGTCCGACCTCTTTTGCACGGGGACGATGGGCAGCACGGCCGGCCATATCATCGCCTCGTTGCGGTAGCGCACCGAGAGGTTGGTAAGCGCGCTATCGATATGTAACTGTCCGACAGGTGGCATAGGTCAAATCTCCTTTCGTTTTTCTCCGAGGCCTTACAGCCTGTAGATTGTTACGGCCTCCGCCCCCAGGGTTGCGTCGGTGATGACACCCCTGAACGATCCGGAGGCGTTGTTTACGGCCCCTGAGCCCACTACCGTGACGCCGGCGCCCCCACCGAGTGTGACGGCGAATGCCGCGAGGCATACGATAGTGAAATCGAACCAGCTTCCCACTTGGGCCCCCGGGACGCCGGCCACGATATTCGCGGCCGTGTCCGAGGTCAGTGCCCGCGCGGCCGTAGGCGTGATCTGGAACATCCCGGAACCGATCATCTGCGCTGCGGTGAGGGTGGCGGCCGCATCCCCGAGGGCCACGTTCGCCTTTATGGCCACCGGTTGCATGTGGTCGGCCTCCAGGAGGACCGCTATGATGTCTCCAGCCACGCCGCTTTCGAGGGCGATCCCCGCCGTGTGCAGCCCGGAGGCGGGCGCATAACTTGCCGCCGCGATGGCGTTGCCGTTTGCGTCGGAGGTCACTTCCTGCCCCCGCGTCACATTGCCCCCGAGCACGACGTTGCTGATTCCGGAGACCATCACCTCCGCGGAGTCCCCCGCGTTAAGGGTCGTCGACTGAAACACACCCACGAGGGGACTTTGGCTGCCCGAGGCGACGGAGAACGTGTCGTTGTCCGCTCCCGGGGTGCAAAGCAGAAACTGCGTGGCTATAGCGGCCGTGCACTTTGCCGCCTTGCTGATTCCTGATGTTGCGCGCATTGACATGCTCGTCTATCTCCTTTCCAGTTCGAACAGCTCGGGATGTTTTTTCGATACCGCGAGGAAGGCCGTTTTGTAATCGGCGTCCTTGTTGTGTTCCATATACTCCGTTATCGCGCGCTCGCGCTTCTCCTCGAAGTTGCCGCCGCCCGGATCATCCTTGTCCTGGGCGAGCTCCCTGAACTCGATCGCCTTTGGCAGGTGCGCCAGAAACGCCTGGGCGAACTCCAGTGGAGTTTCCTTTCCCTTTTTGCCGTCGCCGCCGGGCTCCGCGAACTCATACGTTGTATCGAGGCCGGCGACCGCCTGTAAGAAGCAGGTTATCCCCATGCCCATCTTCTCCATCGCCGGAGTGAGGACGCCCCGCTTTTTGAGGGACTCGCAAAAATCCTCGACCTCCTTTTTCCTGCCCTCCAGGGCGCGCCTCTCGAGGTCCGCCTCGCGTGCCTTGAGCTGCCGTTCCTTCTCCGCAAAGCTGGCGTCCATATCCGCCTTCGCCTTCGCGACCGCCGCGGCGGCCGCGGCTTTCACCTGGTCCCCGCTGAAAGACTGCGGACCATCATCGACATCGACATCGACGCCTTTCCCCTTCAGGAAGGCCTTAAACTCTTCCCATAAACTCATAGCTGATCTCCTTTCACTGAATTTCCACTTGCTCTCGTCCACCTCGACGCCGTGCTTTTTCGCGGCGGCGAGGATCCTAGCCGTGATTTTTTTTACCTCCTCGCTGCTGTATTGCTCCCTGTTGTGCGGGTTAGCCCAATAGGCCAGGGCCGCGTGGATATGCTCCTCGTCCAGGGGATAACGGTAATTCACCGGGTCCGCGAACTCGTCGTCCGGGATGTCCTTGTACCTGGAAGGCTTCGTGCGGTTACCGCCCGCTTTCATGCCTATGCCGTGTTTTTTGGCGCGGGCCATGTGAGCGGCCATGCCGGCGGCATCCGCAAATTCTTCATTTGTCATTCCGGCTTGTCCGGAATCTTTCCCCACGGCGGGAATGACATCAGAAGAAAACTCAATAACCGCGGTTTCCGGATCGTTAAACGCGTAATCCGGTAGCCCCTTCACGGCCGGGGGCGTCGCGCCCAGAAAACCGATATGCCGCAGCGATAAATCCGGATAAAGCGAGATCGAGCGCTTTTTGAAGAGCCCCGCCTTCAGCCAGTCCGCGAACTCGGCCACGGTGGGTTTTATTTCCGCCCATAGCGTGTCTCCCACGCGTTGGAGCCGCTCAACCCAGCCGTAGGCCGGGGCGTTATCCTTCGGGTGGCCGATGACGACCGGTGCCTCGTGGGCCGCGGGATCGTATTTCGCCACGATCTCATCCAGGTCCCCTTCCGTCCACTCTTTTTTATTGCCTTTTGAGTCCGTGTGTCTGCCCGTCCTGAAAACCGCTATTCTCATTGATTCGCCTCCGCTAAAAAGTTTTTCGCGTGCCCCAGTATCACCGGCCAGTCCTTGTCCTGAATCATCAGGAACGGCCGCTTCGGCAGATTCATGTGCTGCATGCGCCGGTGCATATTCACGTGCGCCTGCCCTGCCGCGAGCAGCCTGCCGCGCGGTTTGCCGCCCTCCCGGACGTCACGGGAGTGCGCGCGTCTCATGTGCTCCCCCACCTCCACGAAAAAGGATTTCCTGTTGCCGAACTGGTGGGCCGCGGCATAGATGACATTCGTGCCGACCTCTACCATATTCGGATACGCCCTCGCGTGGATCGAGTTCATGAGCCTGCCGCTTTTAATGAGCGTCTTGCCGCCTTTTTTTATTACCCGCTGGGATTTGGGCCACCTGTCCGGCCGGCCGCCCGCCTCGAAATTCCTGACGACCGACGACCTTATCGTCTCGCCTAACGTCTCCATCAGCGGCGTCATGTCCCGGCCCTTTTCGGCCAGGCGGGAAATAGCGCCCAGGGCCTCCCGGTCGTCAACGCTGAGCTGTATCATTGAGCCAGACATTATTTTTCACCTCCGAACGGTACGGGAGAGACGAGGCCCCCGGCCACCTTCCCGGGGTTATACGCCCACCCCGGGTCTATGCCCTTAGGCACCTCGATGATCTCCCCCGTGTGCGGGTTCGTCCATTCATACGTGCCGTCATCAGGCGCTTTATTGACTTTAAGCCCGTCCCGCGACATCTCCGGACCGGAGACGCTCACCACAATGCATTTTCAGCCCCAGCCGTTGGGCGGGTAGTGCGTGTTCCACCAGGGATCGTCCGCCCGCAATATCGTGCCGCTCCACTCGAGGTGCAGCGGCCGGGGATGCTCTGAGAGGCCGCCTATATACTGCCAATAGGGCCGCTCCCGCAAAACCTCAGGCTGAGTCATCTGCTGATAGTGGCCGGCGGCATAGGCGGTGCGGAGGTTGGTATCGAATATGACGCCGGTGCGCCAGCCGCGGGCGCCCTTGTAGTCCCAGCCGTATTTATGGACGGTCTGGTCAAATGACTGGCGGAAATCCTCTATGGTCGTTCCCTGGGCCAGGGCCTTGTCGATCGCGTCACGCAGGTCATGCAGGAGATCGTCCCTCATCGCGCCGGCGACGGTGAAGGCGCGTGTGTGCATGGCCTCCCATATCTCCGTCCAGTCCTTGGATGAGAGGTTGATTTTCTGGCGGAAAAATTTAATCGCCTCGTCGAAAGGGAGGCTGAGAGGATACGCCTCCGTAAAAAACAGATTATGGGAGCCACGGATGGCCCTGGGAAATGCCCCCAGTGCGTTTATAAACGGGTTTTCAGGCGTTTTCCGGGCATTAAACATTCTCGCCCCCCGCGCCCGCTTCCAGGGCGCGTCCGGCTAAATCAGCCGCGGCGATGGCGCGTTGCATTATCGCGCCCATTTTAGCGGGATCAATTTTGCCATACAGTTTTTGGATGCCGTCCC
Source organism: Nitrospirota bacterium (assembly GCA_021789555.1). Taxonomy (GTDB): domain Bacteria; phylum Nitrospirota; class Thermodesulfovibrionia; order Thermodesulfovibrionales; family JdFR-88; genus JAJYGJ01. The sequence goes on along the minus strand of JAJYJK010000008.1, from coordinate 48,351 downwards.
GAATATCGTCATAGCTGCGGGCGTTTTTGACCAGTTCCATCACCGGTGCCATAAAATCATCCGCGGGGGCGTCCCGGTGAAGACGGCTTGCGAGATCATCCACCACGTGCGCCTTCCTCGCCAGAATGTGCGCGCCGCTGACGAGGCGTTTCTGGTTTTCCGCGAATGTCCCGGCATCGCCGCCGGTTGAGGCGTTGCCCGCGCCGGCCGCCGCGCCTCCCGCTATGGGCGTTAAAACCTCCTCGCCCTCCTGCGGCTCGGGGATGCCGTAGGTGTCGTACAGGTACGAGGCCGGTATCCGCAGGCCCATTTTTTGCAGGATCGCATCGCGGTCCGACAGAGGTTTAAGGTCCGCCTCCGCATCCGTGCGGATCCACAGTTTGGGATATTTTTTTACTCCGGGAAAATTATAGTCCACCAGCCAGCGGATCAACTGGCTGTTGAGCGCGTTTGAAAGCAGGTCCGCATCCGCCTTGATATAGTCCTCCCGGACCTCCTCGTGCGTCTTCGCCGCGGCCTGGCCGCCGGAGCCCGACCGGCCGGAGTGGCCGGAGGCGGTCGTGAGCGTCTGCCCCAGGATGAGGGTCGTGATCTCCTGGTTAAAAAAACTCAGCAGCATCTCGTAATTGTTCATAGAGCCCGTGCGCTGGGCCTCCAGGAGCGAGACGCTCATCGTCTCCGGGATTTTCACGGCCGATTCCTGCTGTATCGCGGCGAGGGCCGCGAGCAGCGCATCCTGCTGGTCCTTCGTCGTCCCCGGCGGGTATGTGCCCACCGCCGTGGGAGACCCGAATTTTTCCGAGAAAATCATCCAGAATTTTATGGCGTTCTTCTTGAACCAGACGAGCCAGTAAAGCGAGCTGCCGAGGCCGTCCCCATAGGGCGAGCCGTTGTCCGCCGCGTTACGGAACACCTGGAACTTGCGGTCCGGCACCGGGGTCCCCTCGAACGTGTTCGCGCGCGTGAGCATCCGCAGCTCGCGAGCGAGGCCGAAAGACCATCTGCGCGTGGGCTTGGCGATCAGCTCCTTTATCCATACGTCGCCCTCCGAGTATTCCCACATTATCTCGGAGACCTTGAAGCCGGTGAGTATCCCCTGGAGGAGAGCGAACCGCGCGGTATCGAAATCGAAGTTCTCCAGGACGTCGGTCACGTAATCCGCAATTTTCTGGTCCGCGCGGCGATCGCCGCCGGGGACGACGTCCCATTCCTTGCCGATGACAGCGAGTCTCCGCGTCTGGAGATTCGAACGGACGAGCGCGTCCCTGAGCAGGTCCTCGTACAGTTCGGTGTTCTGGAGCCCCTCGGTGCGGAGGGTCTTGTCCGGGTTCAGAAGGATTTTGCCGGTGTAGTACGCCCACCAGGGGTCCGAGATCTGCGATGCGACCTCGACATCGATGAGAGGCTTTTTCTCCGTGTCCAGGTCCTGCCGCGGCTGCGCCAGGGCGTCCGCGATTATTGCCGCCTGGTTTTGGTCCGTGGTGATTTCCGGCGTGCCGGTTTTAGGGTCGTCAGGCATCAAACCTCTCCCCCATCCTAAAATTACCTCCCGGACATGCCGCCAGAATCGCTCCAGACCCCCGGGTAAACGGTTTACCCGCGTTCACCCTCGGGCGACCCTTATCCAGATAGCCACTCAGCGCCCTAAGTCGATCCTGGGGCATTTGGCTAAGCCGGCCTATTGCCATGCCGGCGCCCTCCGCTCCCCGAAAAAACCCCTCATCCCCAGGAACGCCCTCTCCGATTTCGCCGGCACCTCGAACTCGGCCACCCAGGGCGCGCCCGTGCCGGCGTGAACACCCAGGGCGGCCGCCCAGAAACGGTCCGCATGGCCAAGCTCCGTCCGCTCCGCATCGAAGCGGATGTTGCCGGCGGACGTTGTGAATCTTTTGACCGAATGGATGTCCTCGCGGATGTCCCTGTCGGCCGGGATGCGGACCTGCCGGTCCTCGAATTTCCGCCGCAGCGTCACTGCCAAATCCTCCTTGACCTTTTGCGTGAACAGCACGGCCTCTACAGTGGGACCAAACCTGTCAATCGCCTCCTCGGCGAGCTGGGCCCCGAGGCCGGTGGAATCGATGCAGCAGCGGCGGATGCGGAATGTAGGGGCGCACCCATGTGTGCGCCCATCTGGGCAGACACGCGGGTCTGCCCCTACGGTTTCCCCGCCCAATAACCCATACAGAAAATCCCGCTGGACGCTGAACGGCGTGTTTCTCATCTCCTTGACCATCCTGGTCCAGAAGACGTCTCCCACCTTCTCCCATAGCCAGAAGATGGTGAGGTCGCCCTTGCGGGCCACGTCCATGCCGAGGTAAAAATCGCCCGTAGGTCGGGTTAGCGGAGCGTAACCCGACAATTCCTTCGTCGCATTTTCATCCTCGCAGCCCGTTATCATCTCATAGGTGATAAACGCCGTCGCCTCGTCTACGAAGCGGCACTCGTACTCCTGGGCCCAGGCGTCGGGGTCCGCGATGCCGCGCTTGAGCGCCTCTATATCCACGTCGAGGCCCTGGGCCTGCGCCTCGTAAATGCTGGTCTGGTGCTTCGAGAAATCGCTTTCGGTCCACAGACGATAAAACATGTTGCTCTTGCCGTTGGGCGTCGACGATATCCTGATGCGTTTCCCCCGCGTGATCGCGGGATACATCGATTTCCAGATCTCGTTTGAGTTCCGATGGAAGGCAAACTCGTCAAGGAACACGTTGCCCGAAAAACCGCGCACCGTGTCAGGATTGGCTGGCAGGCTGATTATCCTGGAACCGTTTGGCAACTCGACCTCTTCGCGGGATTCCCTCTCCGCGCGTATAACGTCGTCGCTACGGACCTTGAGGTACCGGAGATGGGTATAGACCTTTTGCATGACCTCCGTGCTCTGCCGCTGGCTCGATGAGAGGATCATATTGTTACAGCGGGCCTCCAGGCCCTCCACGACGGCCTCCATCGAGAGGGCGAAGGATTTGCCGACCTGCCTGGCGGCCAGCCAGATTTTTTTTTGAGATTTATCGTTCAGCCAATTTCTTTGATATGGCAGTAAAATGCTTTTTGATTTTGCCGTGCCTTTCGGGGGCCTGGGGGCGGAGCCCCCATCTAAATTGGAGGGCGGGAGGGTGGGTTCCATTTTATCTTTTAATCCCATACTCGCTCTCCAGTATCTCATCCGCGGCCTGTTTCAGCGCCTCCGGATTTTTGTCTTCCTTCACCTTCACCTTGCGCGATAATTCCACAACGGTTTTCAGCAGGTTCGTGTACGCATACGTCGCCTGGTTGTCGATGCCAGGCGCGCTCTCCAGGTACATTTCGTATTTTTCTATCTGGGCGACCAGCTTCGACATCATCGCCTGCTCAAAAGAGAGTTGACTATCGTTCGCTCTTTGCCGCTCGGCGTCCGCGCTCTGCATGCGCTCCGCGAAGCGGTAATCCTTTATCCACTTGTCCATGGTCGGCCGGGAGAGTTTTAACCCACGCTTTGCGAGTTCGACCAGGGTCTTTGATACATTGCCGCCGAGGAGGCAGTAGACCCCGAACGCCATCTCGATGTTCGCGCGGATTGCCTTGCCCTTGGGGTCCGTCATAGCCCGCTGGTGTCCGTCACAGTCCGCACACGTCGATGCCGGTTTCCGACTCGCCGTCCAGCACATCAATCCCGCGAGGGGAAATTTTCACCATTTTCAGACGGACGCCATTACCCTTACGCTCAATGACCTCAACGAGCTTTTTCTCTTCGAGGTAATCGATATAGCTGTCCAGCTCGTCCTCGGTGATCCTGTAGTCGAGGTCGTCGAGCAGTTTCATGAGCGTCAGCGGGTCCATAGTCTTCGGATGGACGTAGACCAGGAGCTTGAGTATCAGGCCCCGGATGCGCCTATACCGTTCCTTTTTCGCGTCCGCCATTTAGCGCGCCCTCCAGGTCCTTTAGTTTGTCTATCGTGAGTTTCTGCAATATGAGTATTTCCCGGTGCTCCGAGTTGTCCCGCCCTACGAACTCCTTTATCGCGGTCTTCATGTCCTCCATCGATTCCGCCTGCTTCCCCATCGCCACGGCCTGGGCCTGCTGGGCCGCGATAAACTGCACTCCGTGCTTGTCCGCCAGCCTGTAGAGGCCGAGCAGGATGACCAGGGCTATGAGCAGGCCCCCGCCCGCGTTTATGAGCGCCTGGACGATAGCGGGGGACAGGCTGAACATCAGAGCGCCTCCACCCTGATATGGAGGGCATATTGCATGGGGGTCGCGCCGGAGCTCGCATACCCGGAGGCCGAGAACGTGATGGGGACACCCCCTTTGGCGTCGATTATCGCGCTGCCCGACGCCAGCGTCGTCAGCGTGTTGCCCGCGCTCGTGCTGGTGAGCGGGATGCTCTGCGCCGTGGAATTGTCCGCGCAGGTATAGCCCACGTTGACGGCGGGCATCGTGGAGGACGTAGTGGCCGCCTGCGTCACGACGATATACGCGGAGACGCGATACCTTCCGTTTGCGGGCGGCGTATAGATAACCGTATTAGAGATGGCTGCGCCCTGCGCGGTCGGGTCCGCCGCCGCGTAAATCGCCGGCATCCCGACCGCCGCCGTGGCGATGCCGTTATACGTTTTTATTTCGCCCGCCAAATCCTCCCGGAGGTTCGTCCGGAGCGTCCCGATGACCGCGCCGGAGATCGGCGTCGTGATTGTGGGGTCGATGTATCCCTCGACCACGACGGAGGGATCCACCCCCGTGGCGTAGGTGATACCCGTAGTGAGGGGATGGGTGTTGCCGGTGTACAGTCCTGCGTTGGCGAGGAGGGAGATGCGGACTACGGAATGCCCCACGTACGCCAACTTTATCCCTCCCCCCCCTGTATTCGCAATGCTCAGATCGAGATGCAGGTTTTCATCCGGAGACGACGAGCTGTAATATCCTATCAACGCGGCGGTCGCTATCGCCGGAGCGCCGCCAGAATCGTTGTACCATATTGTCCCCCTCAGATTTATATCGTCGGAGCCATCTATCGCGATGCCCTGCTGGTCCACCGTGTCGGCGTCCAGGAACGATACAAATATGTGCTCGCACCCGCTGAGTACGAGGCCGCTGTAGCCGCCGACCACGATGACCTGCCCGAAGCGGACGTCCGAAGCGGACGCCATATCGACATCGTGATCGAAGCCGTTCACCTCGAGTCTGTCAGCCACAAAATTCCATCCCTGGAATTTAACCCCGTGTACGCCGGACACGGGATTGTACGATCCCTGCGCAACATTCGCGTAGCCTATCCGTATCTGGTTCTGCGTATTTGCATCGCCGAACAAAACGCCGCCATGCGTTTGCGCGTTGTACTTCAGGAGGTCGCACGCCGAAAACGCATGGAAAACGATGCCGGGGGCGGTCGCATTCGTCAGGCCGTTCAATATCTCTCCCTCAAAACGGAGGTCGACGCCCGCGGTCACGGAGAGCGCGGACTTAATTAAATACGAGCCCGTAGGTGCGTAGACGGTGACATATGTCTGCCCGTTTACCGCGCCGGCGCTGAGCGATGTCACGTTTGCGATTACCGCCGCCGCATGGGCCGCGTTGATCGCGTTCTGAAGCGCCGCCGAATCGTCCGTGACGCCGTTGCCGGTCGCGCCGTAGGCGCGCACGTCCACCCAGGGGCCTTTCGTCCGGATGTTATTCAGAACGTATGTGCCGCCCTCGATGCCGGAGAGATCGTTGTCGATCTCATCTAGCCGCCCCTCAGTCAAAGGTGCCCATATCTGCGACCCGGAGACCCACAAGGGGGGCGTCGTCGTCCCCTCCTGCCCGCGGTTGATAATATTAAACGTGTCGCCCGACGAATGCGTAAGGGTCATAATCTCCCTGTCCGCGCAACCGGCCGGAGAGATGCACGCGGCGTCGAACAGCACCGCCCGGAAATTGCCCGACGCCGGGAAACGGATGCCCTGGCCGCTGCCGACCGAGAGAGACGGTGCCGCATTGGACACAGCCGTCCCCAGGGTGCTATACGCCCAGTTGCTGCCCGTCAGCGTTATGGCGGAGCTCGCCGGCCTCGGCGCGAGACAGAACGCGAGCAGCAGGGCGACCGCGAGGAGAAAGAGCGTTCCCCTCATTTACAACCCCAGCACGCTCTTGAATTTAAGGTTGATGATCGAAACTCCGGCCTCGAACCGCCACCGTTTGAAGATCATGCCCAGATCGTTGTCACCGCAGATATAAAACGACGGATCGATTATCCCAAGCGGAGGGGCCATGTTGCCGGGCAGCAGTTTTAAAATTTTCAGCTTGGCCCCGAGGCCCAGGAGGTTCTCTTGGGAAACACTCGTGATAACGCCCGTATATTTCACGCCGGCAGACCACAAGCCGGAAGGCGAATTGTAGATGCCTACGAAAACGCCGACGCCCAACTGCGGTGCGCCACTGCCGAATACGATGCCCAGGGTGCTCTCAGCGTTGGTGTTGTGCTGCACGTAGGCGCTGATGCTGGACGCTATGTCCGTCGTCGACGGCGCGGCCGTCGCCGTATCCGCCGCGCTCGCCTCCATGAATGAAAGCGCCATCATCGTTATGAGTATGAAGCCAAGTCTTTTCATTGTTTCGTTTCCTCCTCCTCCTTGCAATACTCGCATTTGCGCCCGCAGGTCATTTCGATATGACCGCTCCCATGATGCCCTTTGTTGCAACTGACCTTAGTATTCTGGTCATACGCCATGAGGCTGTGAATGATATTGACGGCACCCCTGAGGATTTCTCCGTCGGCGCAAACGCCATATTTGGGACATCCAGAGCACGGCGTGTTCAGCGAATAACTCATATTCCTCCTTGCGAAACGAATTTTATGAGCGCCTTTAAAGCGCCCCCGATTTTCACGAGCGGCACGCTCACGGAAAACATGAGCCGCCGTATCCCCTCGCGCTTGAGCAGGAGGTCGTCCTCCGTCTCGATGCCGGTTTCCGAGTACATCTATTTCGCGTGGCCATCCGCGGCGAAATACCCGAGCCCCGCGGAGATGAGCATCTGTATCACATCAGCCGCATTAATGCCGTGCTGCGAGAGATACGCGTGTGCCGCGATCGCGAGGGCCCCAAAAAGCCCCGTCAACGTCGTCCTCCAATTTTTCATCATTGCCTCCTTTGTGAGCCCGTATAGTTCCGTCGTCTCCATGCCCAGTTTGATTTCAGAGAAAAGGTTCATACCTCCGGCCTCTTTCCTGCCTGCAGCTCCGCGACGCTCAGGCCGCCCCGGTGCTCGAAATGCCCGAGGTCCCGAGCCTCGAACCGTCCGCCCCAGCGCAGCCCCAGGGACTCGCCCAGCTCGCCGAGCCGCGTATAGTCCGCAGTATCATTCCAGTCCGCCTGGCCGCTCCGGATTACAACCACATCGAACGCACAGCCGAACATGTGCATGCTGGTCAACTCCCACGTCACCGGCCGCCGGTTTTGCTCCCCGTTTATCGGCGGCAGCCCCGCGTCATGCCTGAGCCGGTTTACCTCGGCCAGCGTCTTTCGCCCCTGGGCGAACAGGGCCAGTTGCTCGGCCCCCGTCCGAAGGGTGCAGATAACCTCAAAGCCGATTTGCTTATGTGCCGCCGCGGCCTGGAGGGCCTCCAGTTTCAGGCGCACGCACGGGGCCAGGAGGTTAGGGTCTCTGCTCATGATTCTTCCAATTGATCTTTTGTTTGGGCGCGGCCGCCGCGACCGCGCCCTTATGGGAGGGGAATGAGGCCGGTAATGCAATAATCCGAGTTGCGGCTGAACTCATCATGCGTTGAGTTTACGGGAATGATCGTGCAGCCGGAAACGTGCAGTGTTGCAGATATTTTATTGCCCTAAAACGAGAGGGGGAGAGTGGGGGGGGCTTCGCGGGGCTCCTCGCCTAATATATACGATATCTGCCTGATGCACAATCCGTGCCGGGTCGCCATACGCTCAATAGTGTATTTGCCGGACGCGTACTCTTCGCGTATCCGCGCATCCCTCACCTCGCGCAGGATGTCGTCCAATTTCGGGATATATGGCCTCGTGCCGCCGAATTTTTTCGCGATTTTCAGCGCGTTTTCCACCCCGCACAGCTCGGCGAGCTCCCGCAGGACCTCCGGCAGGCGCGCTATGAGTTTATCGTCGCTCACCTTTTGATTTTCCTCCCGCACGTCGGGCAAAAGTTAAACCCCATGTCCCTCATGCCCAGGCCGGGCATATGGACGCGCTCGCCCATCCCCGCCCACCGCAGGCAGCAGGCGTTGCCCGGCAGCTCCCGCAGCTTCCGGTCGGAGCGCAGGTCTATGAGTTCCTCCCGCTCCGGGTTGTATTTTATGAGCATTACCCTCAAAACGGATCCTCCTGTTTGGGCGCGGAAACCGCGCCCCTGCGCACATCCTTTATCCCCAGCATCCCCTTCATGCACTCGATCATGCGCGAGGCCTCGCGGCTGGTCGCCGGCCGTTTCTTTTTTATGATCTTCGCGCACAGCCGTTCGAAACCGTCCTCCACCCTCCAGGCTATCTGCCCGGCCAGCGCGTCCAGATATTCCCTCTGCGCCGCCGACGGCAGCCCCGTCACGCCCCTGGGCCTTTTGGGGCGCGGCGACCGCGCCCCTGCAAGCTCGAACCCCATCCTCTTCATCTCATCTATGAGCGCGGAGGCCGCCTCATACGTGAGGCCCTTGCATGTGACGGCGTCATATCCCTTCAGGAGCCGCCTATAGTCCGCGTCGGAGAGGCCGAGCTGCGCCTTGCCGATGTGGACGAGTTTGATCTGCGTGGGGGTTATCTCAGGCATTCGACATCATCTCCCCTCCATAAATTCCCTCAGCCTCTCCGGGCAGTAGGTAAGCCGGTATTCCCACCGCTGATGGCCACCATGGGCCGTATGCCTCGCCTCGATGATGCAGCCGTTCCTCTCGTCCCTCAGCTCCTGAATACTCGCCCCGACGGAATAGCACTCGCAGCGCAGGGACAGATCCCGCGTGGAGTGCCACTGCCCGTCCAGGAGCACCCGCAGGAGCCTCTGGAGCCGCGGCGAGCCCTCCACCCTGGCATAGTGCCGCCTCGGGTTATGCGGCCCCGCGAAGGTTATGGAGAGCTGGTCAGGCATTTATTTCACTGGATTCCCGCCTGCGCGGGAATGACGGCAGAAGATGAAAGCAGCCCCACCTCTTTCGGGTCCCACATCCAGTTCGCCTCGCGTTGGTGATCGCAGCCGGTACCCTTGCATCCCACGCAAGCCGCCCCGATGACGCCTTTGAAGTCCTTGAAGCGGTCCTTTAGTATCTGGGCGTAGGGGCATTTACCTGGCATGGTTTACCTCCTCCTGGATATAAAACCAGCGGGCGCAATGAAATTCCCGGCCCTTACAGGTAGCGGCATAAATCGCATATACGCACATCAGTCCCGTAAAAAAACAATGCTGCGGGATACCAGGAGTTTTTACTGCGCAACTTTGTCCAGGAGCAGTGTATTCACTTGCCATGCTTCATCTCCTTATAAACCGCTGGCCAGTTTTTAATTGCCTCCTGGGCGTCCTTCAGCGTGATCTTGCCGGCACAGACCTGGCGGTGAAGATAATCCTCCACCTGGTCTTTTTTGCGGGCCCCAAGCGGACCGGAATACGGCTCCGGCCAGAGATTAGGGATATCATTACTGCCGCCCAGCTCCAGGCTGATCAGATGATCGATCTCATACGGCCCCGCGGGCCATGCGGAATATTTCGCCCGGTACCTGGCGAGGTCGTGCCGCTTTTCCGCCGCCGTGATGTGCCGGACCTGCGCCGTGTAGCCATGCACGCAGATCGTCTGCCGGATATTTGCCTGGGTGACTGTGGGGTCCACGGCCCCAGGCGTGAGCGCCGGATCGGGACGGACGCCGAGGGGATAATTGCCGGCAAATGCGGGCGCGGGAAAAAATACATTAATACAAAAATACATTAATACAAAAACAAATGCCGTTTGAACCAAGCGGTCCTTAAACACGCTCACCCTCCATCATCGCGTCCGCGTGTGCCTGTTTTACTATCCCATTTATCTGCGCGGCCAGCGCGGTAAGCGCAGCCAGCGACAGGCCGGCCAGTTCCCGCGAGGGGGCCTCGCCCTGGGTGAGTTTCTCCAGCGCGCCATACGCGGGCTGAATTTTGTTATTTACCAGGTCCGCCAGGTACGCCGCCTGGCGCGGCGTGAAATCAGGGGCCTCCATTATGCCGTCACCTCCCCTTTCAATTTTTCGAAATCGACCTCGTACCCGAATGCGTCCTCGGTCTTCCGTTTCGCGCCGACCTTGGCGAGCGTGGCATCGTCCAGGGCCGCCATCTCATCTTTATTGGGAGACTCTTTGATTATGAGGTATTTGCGCAGACCCAGAGCCTTGAGCTGCTCCACGCATTTTTTTGCGTTCGTGATCAGTATCCGCGTCGAGACGCGGAAACTCACCGTGCCGAATGTAAGAGCACGCGATTTCCGGTCTCCGAAATCTTCGCGGTGCTCCTCCGCGTATTCCTTCATAGCAAGTTCCAGCAGTTCTTTTTTCTCGATGAGCGGCGCGGCCGCTTTCGCCGCCGCCTCTTTCGCGGAGATGACGGCGATATTCAGCTCGCCCTCGATCTGCTGTAATTTCAAATCTATGAGGCCGACGAATTTCAGGCAGTCGTCCACCTCGTCCCACGATTTCAGTTTTGACGCCGCTACCCTTTTACGCATTCGCCCCTCCCAGCTCTCTGAGTGCACGGCGCACCTCCTGCCGGACGAGCCCGCGCAGATAGATTTCAAGCTCGTCTCCGTCGAGGATGCATTTAAGCCCCGCAAGCGTTACCTTGTTGCTCGCGCGCGGCATGGCGCTCTCCGGGGTGTCCGCGGTTTCCTCTTTCGCCTTTCTCACATAGGCCCTCTTCGCCTTTTTGCCCGACCCTTTTACTCCTCTCATCTCATCTCATCGTCCTCCTGTGTTTTGGTTTCCTCCGGAAGCTCCGGATTGAAAGGCCTCGTCTCTTCCTCGATCTCATCCCCCTCCGGGGCGGCGTCCTCTCTCGCCTCCGGCATAGCGGCGTAATAAACCTGTTGGCACGTGGCGCACTCCCAGTTGCCGTCCTCTTTCGGAGAGAGCGGACCGAAGCACGAGCCGCAGAAGCCGCGCTCTATCGTGCCCCTGCAGATCACGCAGTTGCCGTTCCCCACCATTGTCTCTCGTCCGCATCCGCAGACTTTCATCCCGCCAACCTCCTTAGCCTGTTGCCCATCGCGGCCAGGGCCAAGCCGAGCAGATTTTTGGATATACAGATCAGCACCCGGAGGACGCCGCAATGCGTCACCCCTCCGCCGACCGTGTCGCGCCTCAGGCAAAAATGCGCGCCGTATTTTTTTGTCCGGTATATGCAGATCATTTTCCCCCTCCTGTGCTGCGGTCCACGCAGTTTATGCACCTGGCCGCCTTGCCCAGGTTGGTAAAAACCCACCCCACGACAATGCCGGCGATAAAGGCCAGGACGATAAACCACGCTGCCGTGTAAGGGTCATTCAGCATTGCTCCCTCCTTCGGGCGCGGAGACTGCGCCCCTGCCCTCTGGGCATTTTTTCAGGTCTTTTACGAGCATCCCCACCAGGCGGCAGGCGTAGACGTAATTCGCGCCCAGCAGCACCCGCGCCATGCGCTGCACGTTGCTGTGCTCGCACAGCTCCCGCGAGAGCGGGCAATACGACATCTTCGGTTTCATAACTGGTTTATCACCTCGGCCGAGACAAGCGGCTCGCCCATCTCCGCGGCCAGGTTCATTGCGCGGGTGACATACAGATTCACCGTGAGCGGATATGCCCGGGAGACCTTGCGGCCGCGCGTGTCCGTGTCCATCAGCCGCCTGCCGAGGGCCTCCAGGGCGTCCGCCGAAATGACCTTATTCATATCAGCGCCAGCCCGCCTGAATTTCAGCGAGAGATATTCCGCCAGGTTGCCGTTCAGGCCCGCGATGCGTGCCACCTGGCAGCGGCGGATCACCTCGCGCATGTCGTAGTGAGAGCCCTCGTCAAACAGCAGCCCGAGCTCCGGCTGCCCAATGAGGATTATCGAGATGCATTTTTTGTATCCGTCCTCGATCTCGTAGATGCGCTTAAGGAGCTTCAGTGTGCGCACGGTGAGGTCGTGCGCCTCCTCGATCATGAGGCAGGCCTGGCAGCCGGCCTTGCTGTGCGACAGCAATATGCGCTCCACCTGCCTCGCCTTCGCCTCGTGCCGCATTCTGGGCTTCTCGTCGGAGAGGTCCGCGACGATGGCGTCCATGATGTGCTGCGAGGTGACGAGGGTTTTGTCTATGATGCGCGGATATACGATGCGCACCGTTTCGTCCTTTTGCAGCTCGGCGACGACCTTTTTGCGGATAGTCGATTTGCCGGAGCCAACCTCGCCGACGATGGCGAGGAAGCCGCCGTGCCTGGCGGCGTCCAGCGCCGCGGCCTCGATATAGCGGTGCTCGTCGGACATGTAGATATCGCCCACGTCCCGGATGTCGCCCGTGAACGGGGAGCGGAAGAGCCTGAAATGCTTCAATGCCTCCTGTGATAACATCTCCACCTCCTCATGGTTTTCGATTGCGGCGGGGTCCGCCAGCACGAGCGCGGCGCGGCCCCTCGCGTGCCCGGCCCGGGCGAGGGCCCCGAGGTCCACAGGCATCGTCTGCTTGCCTATGGTGAGCCCGAATTTCTCCGCGCGCTCCCAGATGCCGGTCAATGTCGCCCCGCGGGCGGCCAGCCATTCCATCGCGGTTACGCTCGAGGAGACATACCGCTCGACGGCGGCGCGGAATTTTGCGCGCGACGCATCGTCGCCGCCGGGGAACAGTCCGCTCGAAAGTGCGAGGTTGACCGTCGTCTTCGAGTAGCCGGTGATGCGCGCTATCTCGCCCTGGGACATGCCCGGCGCCTGCGCCACTAATGCGCGCAGCAGGATTGGGTTGTACGGCGCTTTTGATGCAAGAGTCGGCAATTCTCGTTTCCCTCCTGTCTAGATGGCTTCACGTCTTGCGTCCGGTGCGTCTGCATCCTCGGCAGCGGGCCATGTGGCCGCCTTGATGCCCTCTATCACCTCCTCCGCTTTTTTGATCTCGATTGATTCGCCGAACTCCGAGCGGATGCGCGTATTCATCGCGGCTGTCAACGAGCCCAGCTCGCTCCGGAGCCGCATGAGAAATTCCATGATCGGGATGCGCCGGTTTACGATGCCGCGGTCCGCCTCGATAGGCCCCTGCGTTTTTATCGCCTCATTCATCGGCCCATCTGGCCGCTTTATCTCAAGCTCCGAGCCTTTGGGGTTCATGAACGCGATGTTAGGCACCTTGTCCGCCTGGTGGCCGAACACCTGGAGCGGAGATTCAAAATCCACTGCCGGCGCATTAGCGCGGCGCTTATCGCCTGTGCCCTTGAACGTAAGCCCCCACTCCGCGCCGATCTTCTCAAACTCTTTCTTCGCCTTTTGTGTGGCCGTCTCCTTCGGCGTGTGATATTCGCCGTATACGGTGCCCTGGGACAGCCTGCCGTAGTCGTCGCGCGGGATGGGTTTCAGCAGATAGACCTGCCCGTCGAAATGCGCCTCTATAGAGCCGTCGCGCCCGTATTCATACGGGTAAATCGCCACCTCCACCTGCCGGTGCGCGGCCCCAGAGTGAGGGATTTTGTATCTGCCGCCCAAGACGCTTATGATGCACGCGCCGTTCGCCGTGGGCGTGATTATGGGCTTCCTTATAAGCAGGCGATAAACCTGCTCCTCCGGACAGAGACGAAGCTCCTCCGGTTTTATGCGGGACCACATCGCGGAGCGGGGCGCGACCCCGCGCATGAGGTTGATGGCGTTGATTTTGACGCACCAGTCGAGCGCCCAGCGGTTAAGCTCGTCCAGTTCGCGCGGCCGCTTGAATTTAAGCCTGGATTCAAATCTGTTTATAAAATGCATCATCCCTTCCACCGCGCCTTTTGCCCGTGGGTTGCCGGGCATGTGGGGGATGACCTCCATCCGCAGGGACTCAAAAAGGTGTTTGTTCGCCTTGTCGACGATGATGGAGCCTTTATCCGGGATGAGGATAAATGGCACGCCGTGCATGCGGTATTTGCCGGCGCGGGATTTGGCCAACGGCTCCGGGAAATATTTTTCCAGAAGCTCGTCCTTGGGCCGCATGGCCTCAAAAAGGAATTGAGAGCCGTCTATGGCGCGTTCGCCGCTGGCGTAGAAATAACGGAAATAAAAAGCCCCCGTGCAGTGGTCCACCGCGACGTACCGGAGCAGCTCCTTTTTGATCGTCTTCGCGGTTTTTACGATCTTGTTTTTGTACAACTCCATCTCCTGGTCCCGCTCTCCCATGCCCCTTGTGTCAAGGAAATACTGGAGGCAATTAGTCACGTCGAACTGCCAGACGTGATTAGGGTGTTTGCTTAAAAGCGTCTGGTGGGGCGACGGGCGGAGGATGTCCTGCGCGGATATCTGCTTTTGCCTCATGATCCCCAGGAAGCGGCCGGTTGAGACGTCCACATTCAGCAGGCCGGAGTCAGCGAGGATCTCCACGGCGTCACAGCCCGGAAGCGGGATCTCGTTCGAGACGCGACGGGATGAATAGAGGAGCGCACCGGCCTGCATGAGGGCCGACTCCGGCACCTTGGACCGGCCCTTGCTGGCCTTCTGTTTGCGCCAGCGCAAGCCCCCCAGGGACGCCCAGCGGTACACGGTTGCCAGGTGGACGCCGTAATAACCAGCGAGCTCGTCGGCCTTGCTCTTTACCTGTCCGTCCGTAAGACCCGAGAGGCTCTGGTAGACGTGCTGGAGTATGGTCTCGGATACCTGGCCCATGACTGCCTATGCGTGCCCTTTCCTTTCCTGGATCGCCTTCAAGACGGGCTCCAGGTGCGGGACGCCATTATGGAGATCGGGCGGGATTTCAGTGGTGTCCGGCTCCCAGGGGATATCGTCCTCAGCGCCCTCGTAATGCTCGGCGAGCCTCAGGCGCTCCTCCATCGTCTCTTTCTGCATATAGACGAGCAGGTAATAGAGCTTCTTCATGATGGCCTCGGGGCACGTGCCCTTGTCGTAGGCAATGCGCGTCTTTATGAGCAGGAGTATCTGCTCGAAGCGGTTGCCGAGGTCCGTGACGACAGACAAAAGCTCCTCCTCTTTCGAGCCGAAGAGCTTCGGGTTTTTGAGGTCTTGGATGTCCTGCTCCAGGGACTTTATTTTGTCCTCAGCCTCGCGGAGCTGAACGGCACCGCGCTCGATCTTTTTAGTGTAGGAACGCAGTTCGTCCTTAAACTGCCTGACGGGTATTTTCTCAGCCTCATCCAACTCCATGCCAGCAATGGAATCAGCCTCATCGAACTCCCTCAGGTCCTCCTCGCTGAGGATTTCAAGGAGCGCTATGGCCTTGGAGCGGTTTTTCTCGATGAATCCCTGTAATTTTGGATGTTCGACGGAAAGCCGGGCGAGGCGCATGAAATTCTTAGCAGTGCTCCATGATGTGGAGGGTAAATATGTTCTCATAATTTGGCCAAACGTTTGGCCTCCCTCCTCCTCATGAATCCATATAAGCGCTTTCCCGCACTCGATTGCGCTACTAAATGATTGATATAAATGCCTTTTTGCCTCTCCGACGACCCTTTCCCGGTTATAGGGCAAGCCGTCCGAGTAGGGCTCCAGGAGCTTTTTGCGGGCTATCTGCTGCCTTACCAGGGCGTGATCCTCCTCCGCTATCCGCTCCTTTTCCACCAGCAGCGCGTGTTCAGACTCCTCGTCGTAGCGTTTTCTGGGCTTATTTGCCATCATTCCCTCCCTGTATCTCAAGATTTTTTAACTCCTGATCTATCCTGTCGCGCTCGCCCTCGCGGCGGGATTTGTACCGGGCCCAGCAATGCGCCAGGGCCATGCCCAGCGTATATTTGTCCCCCACGCGCTGGAGGATGCGCAGCTCGTCCAGTGTCTCGCACATCCGGAAGGCTGTGTTGGGCGAGACGCCGACCTTGGGGGCCAGCTCCGAGGGGCCCATCGGCTCCCTGGCGTTTGAAATGATCTCGATGATGCGCCCGGCGTTGTAAACGGCGTCGATGCGGTAGCGGCTGGTTTCGCTCAAGATTTTCCTCCTTGATTTTTTTGCTTGCTTTTCAGCGGCGAGATTTTTATTATCAGCGGTCATGAGTTACGCGCCCTTCTTTCTGTTATTGTCTTCGCGGGGCCAGATAGCCTCATACTTGAGCCTCAGGGCGTCCGCTATGGCCCGGCGTATTTTCGGCGCATCGAGCGAGCCGCCAATGACACGGGATACGGCCCCTTGCGTAACACCCGCCTGGAGGGCGATGGCAGCTTGCGAAATCTCATGGCGCAGAAGCCTTGTGCGTATCGCCCAGCGTCTGTCTTTTTTGTTCATTCGGCACATCAACATCTCTTTTTTTCCTTTTTTTGTAAAGGTTATTACCTGTTGGAAATATTAAATTGCCTAGCAATAAAAAGTCAAGGAGAAAAATTGCATAGCAATTTAGGCGAGAGAATACGGTTAATCCGGCAGAAGTATCACCTAAAACAGCATGAATTTGCTGTATCTTTAGGTATTTCACAGGGTTATTTAAGTGAGATAGAGAAGGGCTATAAAGAACCGTCGGACACGATCCTTATAGTTATATCAAATCTCTATGCAATAAATAAGGAATGGCTTCAAAAAGGAAGTGGCGCGATGATGATGGAAGCATCTGAAATAGGTGAAATTATAATGGAATCTAAGGCTGAATATGTCTGCGATCTAATCCGCCGTCATAATAATACGGTTCTTAATAATATGATCGGGGCACTTATGCGTATAATGGATGAGGGGGATTTCCGAAAGATGGCCGCGATACAAAGTTTGATTACCTTCGCGGACCCCGGGAAAAAGAAAGAGGAGGGCTCTAAATGAAAAAATGGATATTTGTCTTGGCTTTTATTGTCGTGGGATGCACCAACCAGGGAGGTAGCGCCCCGAGCAGTAATACTGAATCTCCTGCGGCTCCCCCTGTTTTGAGCGAGTCTGATTATAAGGCCACCGCAACACCTGTAACTTATACAGACAACGAAAAGGGAATTTATTATAAAGACTACGTAAAAAACCCCGCCGAATATAAAGGCAGAAAGATGAAAATCAGGGGGACAATATTCACGATTGAGGAGCAGAACGGGCAAACAGCCCTCCAGATGTGGATTGATAATGACATGGACCAGGTAATTGTTTATTACCCTGGCACCTTAAAGATTTACAAGAACGATATTATAGAGATATGGGGCGAAGGCGGGGATAATTTTGAAGGCGAGAATGCCTTCGGTGCTAAATTGGATGTGCCTACGCTCAAAGCGGCCTATATAAAAAAGGTTGGAACCGCTCAATATTAAAACAAAGGAGGGCAGTAAAAATGTTTTTTATCCTATTTATTTTAGTGACGAGCATTTGGGTTTATTTCGACGCAAAGGCCATCGGCGTGCGCAAAGGGCTTATAAAAGGCCTGACGGATATGGGGCCTGGCGGCTGGTTTGTTGTATGCCTTGGATTATGGATAGTTGGTTTCCCGGCATACCTAGCCACCCGAGGAAAATATAAAAAGCTGATGGCGGAAAAATAATTAAGGCTAGGTCGGAAGAGGGCGGCGGGATTTTTTAATGGGATTTGCGGCCGCGACGGCAAAAAGCAGCCGTCAGGAGGCCAGGTTGAGGGCCCTTGAGACTTCCCCTTCCCTTAAAATCAAAACTGGTTTGATTTTAGACCCTTATAAACCTTCTTTTATCCTTTTTTTAAGAATCTAAAAACCGACTTATCGCATTTCCGGGGGGTTAGTTATCGTATCCCCCCACAGGGTTAAGGGCGGGAGGGCGGGATTAAGTTATAATTAACCTTATGCGTTATGTGGTGCTTGGCACGGCCGGACATATAGACCACGGGAAGAGCACGCTTGTAAAGGCCCTCACGGGGACCGATCCGGACAGGCTCAAGGAGGAGAAGGAGAGGGGAATTACGATAGACTTGGGTTTTGCCAACCTGGACTATCCGGAGGCCGGTCTCACCGTGGGCATCGTCGATGTCCCGGGGCACGAAAGACTCATAAGAAACATGCTTGCCGGGGCCGGGGGGATAGATATCGTGATGCTCGTCGTCGCCGCGGACGAAGGCGTGATGCCCCAGAGCCGGGAGCACCTCCAGATATGTGAGCTCCTCAGGATAAGCCGCGGG
The DNA here is from genome assembly GCA_021789555.1 of Nitrospirota bacterium. Taxonomy (GTDB): domain Bacteria; phylum Nitrospirota; class Thermodesulfovibrionia; order Thermodesulfovibrionales; family JdFR-88; genus JAJYGJ01. The sequence continues at coordinate 30,186 of JAJYJK010000008.1, read as the reverse complement.
CTTGTGGCCCTGACGAAGACGGACCTGGTGGAGGAAGACTGGCTGGAGCTGGTGACCGGGGAGGTAAAGGATTTCATCAGGGGCAGCTTCCTCGAGGGCTCCCCGATAATACCGGTCTCCTCAAAATCGGGGAAAAACATCGAACTTCTCAAGGAAAAGGTAAAGGAAATTGCGGTGGAGGTCAGGGCGAAACCCTCCGGCGGGCTCTTCAGGCTCCCGGTGGACAGGGTCTTCACCCTGAAGGGTTTCGGCACCGTCGTCACCGGCACGGCCCTCTCCGGCATGGTGCGCGCGGAAGACGCGGTGGAGATACTGCCCAAGGGGATAGAGACAAGGATAAGGGGGCTCCAGAGCCACGGCAAGCCGGTGAAGGAGGCGTTCGCGGGGCAGAGGGTGGCCCTGAACCTTCAGGGGGTGGAAAAAGACGAGCTTGAACGCGGGGACGTGGTCGTAAGCCCGCGGAGGTTCCTGCCTGTTTCGGCGATGGATGTGAAGCTCGAACTCCTGGCGGGGGCGCCCGCCGTAAAGACCGGCTCGAGCGTCCATTTCCACCTGGGCACATCGGAGAAGGTGGCAAGGGTCATCCTCTACGGCAGGCAGGAACTTAAGGGCGGGGAGTCCTGCTACGCCCAATTGAGGCTCGCCGGCCCTGTAGTCGCACAGGGGACCGACAGGTTCGTAATCCGCCGCTTCTCGCCGCTTGAGACCATCGGGGGCGGCTCTGTCCTGGACGTCTCACCCGGGCGAAGAAGGAGGGCCGCCACGCTTGAGGACCTTGAAATCTATGAGCGGGGCGAGCTAAAGGCAAAACTGGCGATGAAGATAATGAAGTCCGCCCTCAAGGCGATGGGGAAGATGGAACTGGAGGGCTGGATAAAGGCCGAAACCGCCGAAGTGGAAAAGGCGCTCTCCCAGTTGGAGGAGGAAAAAACGGTGGCCCCCCTGGGTGAGAGCTTCGTGCACGCCAAAGTATATGCGGGTTTCAGGGAGGCCGCCCTTCGCCTCCTGGGCCGTTTTCATAGTGAAAACCCGCTGAAACCGGGCATGCCCCTTGAGGAGCTGCGGGCCGGCCTGAAGGTGGACCAAAAGGTCTTCGCCGGGCTGGTGCCGCTTGTCCCCGAACTCGTACAGGAGAAAGACTCGATACGGTTAAAATCCTTCCGGGCGGCTTTTAGCGGAAAGGAAGAGGAGGTCAGACAGAAGATTGTCAAGGAGCTCGAGGCGGCCCGCTTTCAGCCCCCGGAAAAGGCCGAGCTTGCAAAAGGGCTCGTTATGGATGAAAAGAGGCTCACCGACATGCTCAGGCTGATGGACAAGGAGGGCTCCGTCGTAAGGATAAACGAATCGCTCTATCTCGCGGCTTCCGTTTACGGTGAGATGCTTACGCTGCTGAAGGGGTTTTTTTCGCGCAAACCGGGGATGGCGGTCTCGGAATTCAGGGACGTGCTCGGCACGACCAGGAAATACGCACTGCCCTTTCTTGAGTACCTGGACTCCCATAAGGTGACGATGCGTGTGGGCGATTTAAGGAAGTTCCTGCTGAAAGATTGACGCCCGCTGTGGAAAAATATTCCTTTTTCTTGTTAAAATCTACTCTAATTTTTTGCAGGGGAGGCATTTTTTAAACAAATGGAGCTAAAAGGGCAGGTAGCGTTCGTCACCGGGGGCGCAAGGGGGATTGGCAAGGCAATCGCCGAAGCCCTGGCCGCCAGGGGGGCAAGGATTGCCCTTGGCGATATGAACCTCGAAGAAGCGGCGGCAACCGCAGCGGCCCTCAAGGCGGGCGGGGCGGAGTGTGCCGCCTACGGGCTTGATGTCTCCAGGGCCGAGGACGTGGAGAAGACCTTCGAGGCGATAAAAAATGATTTTGACAGGCTCGACATCCTCGTCAACAACGCCGGCATCACCAGGGACGGGCTTTTGCTGAGGATGAAGCCCGAGGACTGGGACGCGGTAATGAATGTGAACCTCCGGAGCGTGTTTCTCTGCTCGAAGGAGGCCGTGAAGATAATGTCCCGCCAGCGCTACGGCAGGATTGTGAGCATCGCCTCGGTGGTGGCATTCATGGGCAACCCCGGGCAGGTGAACTACGGCGCGTCGAAGGCGGGGATCGTCGGGCTTACGAAGACGATCGCGAAGGAGTACGCGGGCAGGGGCATTACCGCCAACGCCGTTGCGCCCGGCTTCATCATCACCGCGATGACCGAAAAGCTCCCGGAGGCCGTGAGGGACCAGATGCTGGCGGCGATACCTTCCGGGAAATTCGGGACCCCGGAGGACGTGGCCCATGCCGTTTCTTTCTTTTGCCTGCCTGCCACGGGCTATGTTACCGGACAGGTCATGCACGTAAACGGCGGGATGTACATGTGACGCAATATTTAAAACAGAAAAAAGCGACATTCTAAGGAGGAGAGCGCGTAATGGTAGAACAGAGCGTTAAGGAGATCATAGCCAAACAGCTTGGGGTGGACATGGCCGAAGTGAAGCCCGAAGCATCTTTCGTCGAGGACCTTGGGGCGGACTCCCTTGACACCGTGGAACTCGTAATGGCCTTCGAGGAGGGGTTCAACATCGAGATCCCGGACGAGGACGCCGAGAAGATAGTCAAGGTGCAGGACGCCATAGATTATATAAAATCAAAAAAAGGCGAGTAAAGTTAAGTTAAACCCTTACATTGGATTCCCCGCGGTCCTGGGCCGCGGGGAAGGGCAAATCGGGCGATCAGCATGATCTATCAAGACAGATGAAACGCAGGGTAGTCGTAACGGGTCTGGGCCTTATCACGCCGGTTGGCATCGGCGTCGAGCAGAGCTGGAAGGGGCTTGTTGAGGGCCGCTCCGGCATAGGGAGGATAACGCAATTCGACGCCTCGGCCTTCCCCACGCAGATAGCCGGGGAGGTAGGTGGTTTCGATCCCGAGGATTTCATGGACGCCAAGGAGGCCAGGAAGACTGACCGCTTCGTCCAGTTGGCCCTTGCGGCCTCGGGGATGGCGCTTCACGACTCCGGGCTGGTGGTCGGCCCCTCGAATGCCGAGAGGGTCGGCGTCGTCATCGGCTCAGGCATCGGCGGTCTGCAGACAATAGAGCGCTATCACAGGATACTGCTTGAGAAGGGCCCCAGGCGGATAACGCCTTTCTTCATCCCCATGCTTTCCATCAACCTGGCCGCCGGCAACGTATCGATAAGGTTCGGGGCCAAGGGGCCCAATTCCGCCGTCTCCACCGCGTGCGCCACCGGCAGCCACGCCATTGGCGAGGCGTGCAGGATCATCCAGTACGGCGACGCGGACGCCATGATCGCGGGGGGCACGGAGGCCGTCATCGCGTCTCTAGGAATCGGCGGGTTTAACGCCATGAAGGCGCTTTCCACCAGAAATGACGAGCCTGAGAAGGCCTCCAGGCCCTTTGACGCCGGGAGGGACGGGTTCGTGATGGGTGAGGGCGCGGGCGTGCTCATACTGGAGGAGCGTGAGGGCGCAATCGGCAGGGGCGCCAGGATTTACGCGGAATTCGCGGGGTTCGGCATGAGCTCGGACGCCTATCATATAACTTCCCCCTCCGCCGACGGAGACGGGGCGGCGCGGTGCATCGCAAACGCCCTTAAAGACGCCGGGGCGCCGCCCGAGGCGGTCGACTACATAAACGCCCACGGCACTTCCACCAGGCAGGGCGACGAGATAGAGACGGCCGCCATCAAGAAGGTCTTCGGCGCGCATGCAATGAAGCTGGCCGTCAGTTCCACCAAATCGATGACCGGCCACCTGCTTGGCGCGGCCGGCGGCGTCGAGGCGGCGGTCTCGGTCCTCACAATCGTAAATTCCATCATCCCGCCCACAATAAACCTGGACAACCCGGACCCGGAATGCGACCTCGACTATGTCCCGCACAAGGCGAGGCGCCGCCCGGTGGGCTACGCCCTGTCAAACTCCTTCGGGTTTGGCGGCACCAACGCCTGCCTCCTCTTCAAGAGGTTTGAACCTTAACGCATGATAGTCCTGGATAATTTTTTGATAAAATCGGGCGCCTGCCTCCTCTTCAAGAGATTTGAGCCCTGAGGCCGCAGAGACCGGGCCGGACCTCCACTACAGCTTTAAGGACAAAAATCTTCTCCGGCAGGCGCTGACCCACCGCTCCTATATTGGCGAGGGCCGCGGGGCGCAGGCGGCCAACCACAATGAGAGGCTTGAATTCCTGGGGGATGCCGTCCTAAATCTCGTATTCTCCGAATACCTCTACCAGACGGGCTTCAACGAGGCCGAGATGTCAAGGATAAGGTCGCTCATGGTCCGGGGCTCCGAGCTTGCGAAGGCGGCGGGAGGTATCTCCCTGGGCAGGGCGCTGCTGCTGGGCAAAGGGGAGCAGACAAGCGGCGGCCGGGCGAAACAGTCCATCCTGGCGGGGGCCTTCGAGGCGGTAATCGGGGCCGTTTACCTGGACGGCGGCTACTCCGCGGCAAGAAAGACGATAATGGGGATATTCGGGGAAAAGCTGGAGACCGTAATCGAAAGCGGACATTTCCGCGACCCGAAGACCGAACTCCAGGAGCTCTGCCAAAAACTCTTCGGCGGGCTGCCCGTCTACAGGCTTTTGAAGGAGGAAGGCAGGGAGCACGAGAAATTCTTCACCTCCGGGGTCTTCATCTCCAAAAAACTCTACGGACGAGGCAAAGGCAGGACAAAAAAAGAGGCCGAGACCATCGCCGCGCGGGAAGCCCTCGAGAGATTAAAATCCGAGGACAAGACTTGAGAGACCCGGCCCCGCGGTTTCAAGGCGGGGCCGCTTTAAGGTCTTTGCTTTAGTCGACCAGCGAAATCGCCTCTACGGGACAGACCCCCGCCGCCGCCTCGCAGTCGCAACTGCCGCAGCCCTCCGCGTTTATCACATAGGCCTTCTCGTCCCTCAATTCGAATACCGAGGGGCAGAGTTCCGCGCATGAGCCGCAGCCTACACAGGTGTCAAAATCAACAACCGGTTTCTTCATCGTCTCCTCCTAGAGATTTTTATTGATTCCAGCATAATTTAACTTTCAATTCTCTATAGCTTGCTACAGGGTGGTTCATTGTCCAAAATTCCCTCAGCCTCCGTCCCGCCGAAGGCGGGACTCCCCCTCCCATTGGGAGAGGGTTGGGGTGAGGGGACCAATAGTTCGATGATTTCTAAACTCTTTGATTTATATATTGACCCTATTTTATCATTTTTCAGTCCATGTGGTAAAATTTTAGTTAAATTCATTCGGAGGTCAAGGACCAAATGCTCTCAAAGCGTGCAAAGGAGATTAAACCCTCCCCGACCCTCACCATAGATTCAAAGGCGAAGGCGATGAAGGCGGAGGGCCTGGACGTAATAAGTTTCGGCGTGGGGGAACCGGACTTCGACACGCCGGAAAACATAAAGGAGGCGGGCATAAAGGCCGTAAGAGACGGGTTTACGAAGTACACGGCCGTGGGGGGCACCGACAAACTGAAGGACGCCATTATCGGCAAACTGGAGGCGGACAACGGGCTTGCATACGGCAGGGCGGAGATAATCGTCTCCTGCGGCGCGAAACACAGCCTCTATAACGCCATGCAGGCGCTCCTCGATCCCGGCGACGAGGTCGTAATCCCAGCGCCCTACTGGGTAAGCTATCCCGAACAGGTCGCCCTCGCAGGGGCAACGCCCGTCTTCGTAAAGACGCTCGAGGCGGACAGGTTCCTGCTCACCGCGGCCGCCTTTGAAAAAAGCGTGACCGGCAGGACGAAGGCGCTCATACTGAACTCACCCTCGAACCCGACGGGTTTTTCCTATGATTCGGAGGCCCTCGGGCGCATAGCGGAGATAGCCGTAAAAAACGGCATCTACATAATATCTGATGAGATATACGAGAAACTCCTTTACGACGGGGCCAGGCACGTAAGCATCGCCTCGCTGGGCGAAGAGGTCAAGAAAAGGACCATCGTCGTAAACGGTGTGTCCAAGGCGTATTCGATGACGGGCTGGAGGATCGGGTATGCCGCCGGTCCGGCCCCGCTCATAAAGGCGATGACCTCCATACAGAGCCAGTCCACTTCCAACCCGACCTCGATCTCCCAGGCCGCGGCCATCGAGGCGCTCACAGGCCCGCAGGATTCGGTTGCGCGCATGGCCGCCGAGTTCGACAAGCGCAGAGGGCGCATCGTGGAGGCGTTAAACTCCATCGAGGGAATCAGGTGCATCCCGCCCACCGGGGCGTTTTACGTGTTTCCAAACACGCGGGCCCTTTATGCGAAATCTCCCGTGATATCGTCCTCCTCGAAGCTCGCCATGTATCTGCTGGAGAAGGCCATGGTCGCCGTCGTGCCGGGGGATGCGTTCGGGGACGATGATTTTATCCGGCTCTCCTACGCGACGGGCATCGAGCAGATAGAAAAGGGGGTTGAACGGATTCGGGCGGCCCTGCAGGCCCTCTAAGCCATCTTTGATTTTTATATTAAAGGAAACGGCAAAGTCACTGGATTCCGCATCGGGGTGCGGAATGACGTCAAATAATACAAAATACACAAACCCACTTTCATGATGCAGGCCCGGGGTTGGGGTATAATTCAATATGGAAGAAAATGAAAATCCGTATCGCTCCGGTTTCGTCACCATCATTGGAAGGCCCAATGCGGGCAAGTCCACCCTTCTGAATACGGTCCTTGGGCAAAAGATCGCCATAGTAACGAAAAAACCCCAGACCACCAGAAACCGTATAATCGGAATAAAGACGCTCGAAGAGCAAAGGGCGCAGATCGTCTTCATGGACACGCCGGGTATTCACAAGCCCCATACCAGGCTGGACGAGGTGATGATGCGCGAGGCCAGGGAGGCGATGCGCGAGGTGGACGCCCTGCTTTTCATGGTGGAGCCGAGGCTGCCCGGCGCACAGGACAAGGAGATAATAAGGCTCATCGGGAGGGCCGGGGAAAAGGGCAAAAGCGTCTTTCTTCTCATAAACAAGGTGGACACGGTGAGGAAGATGAAACTCCTGCCCGTTATCGACGCGTATTCAAAACTCTTCCCCTTCGATGAGGTGATACCCATATCCGCCCTGAAGGGCGACGGCGTGGACATACTGCTGGAGAAACTCCTTCTCCATCTGCCGGCGGGGCCGAAATACTATCCCGGGGACCTTCTCACCGATCAGGTTGAAAGATTCATGGTTTCTGAGATAATAAGGGAAAAAGTGATGGAGGCCACCTTCGAGGAGGTCCCGCATGCCGTGGCCGTCGATGTTGTCGACTGGCGTGAGGGAGACCGGTCTCAACAGGAGCAGTCTCAAAGTGACCAGTTTCAGGGAGGCCAGCCCCAAGGGGACCAGTCCCCAGGAGGCCAGCCCCCGGAGGGCGAGCCTGCCGGCGCGGCGGCCGGCGGCCTCATCCACATAGGCGCGGACATCTGGGTCGAGCATGAAGGCCAGAAAGGTATTATAATAGGGAAAAGCGGCCGTATGCTAAAGGAAATCGGGACTGCGGCCAGGCTGGATATCGAAAAACTCCTAAACGCGAGAGTTTATCTGCAGCTCTGGGTGAAGCTCAAGAGGGACTGGCGCTCGGATGCCAGGTCCATAAGGGAACTGGGTTTTAGTGTGGACCAAGATAAAAGGCGGTAGCTTAGAAGATGCTCGTAGAGATGAAAGTGGAAGGGCTCTTGTTCGATCCAAGGAGCAATATGTATATACTTTTGTTGAGAGAGATGGAGGGGACCGCCACGCTGCCGATCTGGATAGGCAAGCCGGAGGCGGACTCTATCGCCCTGGCCCTGGGGAAGGTGACGACCCCGAGGCCCCTCACCCATGACCTGGTAAGAAATATCATAGACGACCTCAAGGTGAAGGTAAGCAGGATAGTCGTAACGGACCTGCTCGAAAATACCTACTACGCCCTCATCCATCTGACGGACGGGAAGAAGGAGACCCCGGTGGACTCCAGGCCCTCGGACGCCGTGGCCGTGGCGCTCAGGATGAACGCCCCCATATACGTCGAGGACAGCATACTTGAGCTCAAGAACTCCGACGAGCTTGATGAGTGGCTGAAGAACCTGAAGCCGGAGGACTTCGGCAACATAATGTAGGATAAAATGCTCGGAAGGACCGAGGGCATCGTCTTGAGGAGCCGGCCCCTGGGCGAGGCCGACCTCATCGTCGAGTATCTGACAAGGGATTTCGGCATCCGCCCGGCATTCGCAAAGAGCCCCAGGAAGATAAAGAGCCGCTTTGGCGGCTCCCTGGAGCCCTTCACCCACGCCCGCATCTCGCTATTGGGCAGGGAGGACGCGAACCTGCCCAGGCTCACGCAATCGGACATCATAAGGCCGTTTCAAATTCTCAGGGAGAACTCCGGCGGCTTTGTCCAGGCCTGCGGCCTGGCCGGGCTCGTCCTGAAACTCCTGCCGGAACGGGAGACGGCCGGGGCGGCGGGGACCTTCGAGCTTCTGCTCTGGGGGCTTGACGGGCTCGAAAAGCAGCCCGGAAGCGCCTTCGTCCCGCTTGTGTTCAAGCTGAGGGTCCTCGCGCTTGCCGGATACGCCCCATCCCTGAACGGATGCGCCCGGTGCGGCAGGCAATCGGAAATTTTTTGCTTCTATCCCCGAGACGGCGCCATACTCTGCGAAAACTGCAAAAAGGATGGCCCGGCGATAAAGATATCCGCCGCGCTCAAGGGCCTGCACAAGAGCCTCTCGGAATTCCCCCTTGACAAGCTCGCAAGGATAAAACCGGGCGAGGCGCTCCTCTCGGAGCTGAGGGCTTTTGTGGATATGCATTTCAGGGAGGGCGCGAACATTGCGCTAAAGCCCGCGCGGCCGGTATGAATGCATATTTTTCTTAATCTTCACCCGGGACTTATGCCCCGGTGGCCCACCCGCCCCTTTATGGCATAGGGGCTTCGCCCCTATGCCCCCGGATGAGACAAATGCCATAGGCAGGAATGGCTCCCGAATTCGGCTTGGAACATTGAAAATGGGATGTGCTGTTTTTGTGTAGAGCTGCGCCCTCCTTTCCCGCTTTTGGGATTCCGAGTCATTCCCGCGCAAAAGAAGGCTGGCGGATTCTATTTTTAGGGCTAGAATTTGAAAAAAGAACGGAAAAATTCTTGAGATCAGAGAAGTAATAACCAACTTCGGCTTTCAGGGGGGATGAGATGGGGAAAAAGGCGAAATTGATTTTTGTTGCTTTCGTCCTCATTGGAATTGTCTTCGTGCTGGGCCATGCGGGGGTCCTCGCCGCCGCGGAGCCGGGGGCATCCAGCGGTGAGTGTATCAAGTGTCATATCGATTTCAACAAGATGGACAGCTATGGCGCGGCCGCCAGCAGCGCAGGCGCCGCGACAATAGCCGGTTGAGGCGTTTCCGCCCCTCAGGTGAGGGGCCGGGACGTCTGGGGCGTCGACAAGGATTACGTCGATTCGGTCCGAAGGACCTGATTTCCAACTATGACGCCCTGCCCACGTGGAACTCGGCCTCGATCCATACCATCCGGCTCCGGACCCCGCAAAACCGCTCCTGCAATTCCTGCCATGGGCGCAAGGAACTCTTCCTGACAAAAGACGACCTGAAGCCTGGAGACCCCAAAGCCAACCTCAAGGTCATCGTCGGCAAGATTCCGCCGAGGATCAAAAAATGATCGGTTGGCCGGGGGAAGGAACTTTTATGCCGGTAAGCGATAGAGGAGGCTACTTCATGAAGAGGACCCTTATACAGCCGATTATAATTGTGCTTTTGGCGTTCGGGCTTGCCGTGGCGCCCTCGTTGGCCTGGCTCGTCAAAAACATCGGCGCTCCGAACCTGGTGGTTATCGATGTAAGGACTGACGCGAACTATGCCTTCGCCCATCTGCCGGGGGCGGTCAGCCTGCCGTACTTCACCGGCTGCAAGGTTATGAACAAGGAAAAGATGTGCCGCCTGATGCCGACCCCGCCCGAGTTCAGCAAGATGATGCGCTCTCCCGGCGTCAACCAGTCGTCACATGTTGTCATCTACGGCCAGGGCAACACCATCAGCGATGCGACCCAGGGGACGTCCGCGACATGGGTCATGGAAGCGATGGGGGTTGAAAACGTGTCCTACCTTGACGGCGGCTTTACCAAGTGGACCTTCGAGGGCCGGAAAGTGGTCAAAACTGTACCGGCGCCGCAAGCCGGCAACTTCACGGCGAAACCGGACATGTCCAAGGTGGCCACACTCGACGACGTAATCGCCAACCTGAAGACCAAAAAGGCGATTTTCCTGGATGCCAGGTCCCCCGTGCAGCACTTCGGCGCCTCGAAGGAAGCAGCGGTAATGCGGTTCGGCCACATACCCGGTTCACTAAACTTTCCCGCGCCCTTTATGAGCAATGCCGGGGCCAACCGCGCTCCCGCCACTATCAAGAGCAGCAAAGAGCTGGAGGTCATGGCGCGGGGGGTCGGCCTTCCCGCCGCCAGGGCCAGGCCGGTCATCGTTTACTGCAATTCCGCCCAGTTTGCCGGCATGGGCTACTTCGTTCTCCATGACATTCTCGGTTACAGGAACGTCAAGGTGTACGACGGCTCGATGCTCGAATACGCGCAACACAACCTCCCCCTGGTCAAATTCGCGTGGGGCTTTGTAACGAAGTAAGGGCATGATATTTCAATAACATGGAGGAGTCATGATGCATACATTCAAGGCTAAACTGGTTGGCATCCTGGCCGCCGTGATTTTAATCGGCTGCTCGTCGGCCGCACTGGCGGCAACACACCTGGTCAGCGTCGATTGGCTGGCCGGGAACCTTAAGACGTCCGGCGTCGTGGTCCTCGACGTCAGCGACTTTACTAAATATGAAAGACAGCATATACCAGGGGCGGCAAGGGCGTTTGGCCCCTGGCGGACGATGAACGACGAATTCGTGGGATACATGATGCCCAAGGCGCCGGAGCTTGTACGTATGCTCCGCAGCTACGGCGTTAACAATGGCTCCTTCGTCATTATCTATGATGAAGGTATAAACGCCCAGGACACCGCCAAGAGCGCCCGGGCGCTCTGGACCATCGAGGCCCTGGGACACGACAAGGTGGCCATCCCGCCTATCCAGAGGGCAAGAGACAGATTGTAAAAGACTGAAAGCGGGTTGTAAAAGACTGAAAGCCCGCCGCCCATTAATCCAAGCCGTCCATCAGGCCTCGCTGTCCATCAATCAAGGTCCGCAGCCTGCGCCTTTCTCCATCCCATGCCTGCCAGGCGCGCAATGCGATCAAGCGTCCATCTCCTGAATTCCCGGATGTATTTCAGCCGGTCCTGCCTGCTTAGCTCCAGAAGCTCCGCCTTTTCCCTCGCGGAGTCCTCGGCGTCCCCTGGATAAAGGCCCTTCCAGGTGCAGTAGCCCTCGTCGAAGAGGAATTCGGCAGTAACGCCTGAGGCCGGAAGGTTTGCCACCCGGTTTAAAGAGGCAAACCCGGCTATATCCATGTCGTAGTCTATCACCCAGCCGTTGTCCGCTATCATCGACCCCGGATCGAGCGCGATGCCTACCGAGCATCCGGGGCAGTAAAGTCCCCTTATGACCTCGACCGGCATTATCTCGTCCCTCAGATTGAAGCTGGCCGCCGCCCGCCCGCACCTGCAGATTATCTTATGGTCGACGCACATAAGCGCCTCCCTGACGCAAGTCCCGTTTTTGTTTCCTTGCGTCCGTTTTCTTGCAATCGGGACATCGCCCGTAAAACCCTATCTCGTTTCCCTTGATCTCAAACCCCATCCTGAGGGCATCCGGTATTTCGAGGTCGAACGTGTGCTCTATATCGACGATGCGCCTGCACGCGACACAGATAAGGTGATGGTGCGGCTTTGTGTCGGGGTCGTAGCGTCTCTTCGCCGGGTCGATTGCAAGCTCCAGGAGCCGCCCCTTGTCCCTGAGAGAGGCAAGCGTGTTGTAGACGGTGGCAAGCGACAGGCCCGGGAACCGCCCGGAGACGGCCTCGTATATCTCCTCCGCGCCCGGATGCGCGGTGTTTCCGTCCAGGTATTCAAGTATCGCCAGCCTCTGGGGCGTGAGCTTCAGGCCCAGCTCCCTGCATATGCCCTCCGGCCCGGATCCCTGCTTCACTCTCTCCGCCCCCGGCTTTGCGCTTTTCTTCATTTAAAATTATTCTAAGTTGAAAATGATTCTTTGTCAAGAGCTTTTATATGGAAGTTCGTCCCACGTTTACTCGATCATTTTTTAGCCATATAATAGGTTTTATGGCTGAAGAGATAATGACCCCGGAAGTCGTCAAGGCCCTCAAGGAGGCCTTTAAAGGGCTTAAAGATGATGTCACGCTCCACGTATTCACGAAAAGGGGGGTAAACGACCAGTTCAACGACATCCTCGCCGGCCTCGTCAGGGGTGTTGCCTCTCTTGACGAGCGGGTAAAGGCGTACTTCCATGACATCGGCGACGAGAGGGATGTGGCCTCCAGGCGCTACGGCGTCGAGAGGTCGCCCACCCTGCTTATAGGCCCGGAGAGGTACAGGGTCAGGTACACGGGGGCCCCCATCGGCGAGGAGGGCCGCTCCTTCATAGCCGCTATCCTCATGGCATCGGCGGGGAGGGGTTTTCTGGGGGCGGAGTCCGCAAAAAAACTCGCCGCGCTCGACAGCAGGCGGGATGTGAAGATCTTCGTGAGCCCCACCTGCCCTTATTGTCCTCAGGAGGCCGCCTACGGCATTGCGGCGGCGGTGGAAAAACCCGGTCTGGTCGGCGTGGAGATAATAGAGACTTACGAGAACCTCGATCTCGCGGAGAGATATTCCGCGATGTCCGTTCCGAAGACGTACATAAACGAAGAGCTTACCGCCTCCCACCTCGAAACGGAGCAGGAGTTCATCGCATCGCTGCTGGCCGGGCGTCCGGCGGAGTTCGCCGAAGAGGCGCCGGTGGAGAAGGAGAAGCTCGACATCCTAATCGTGGGCGGCGGTCCGGCGGGGCTCACCGCCGCCATCTACGCCGGCAGGAGCGGGCTAAAGAGCCTGCTATTGGAAAAGGCCAACGTCGGCGGGCAGGTCTCGATAACCCCGATCGTCGAGAACTATCCCGGCTTCCAGACCGTGGCGGGTAAGACCCTCGTGGACATGATGCTGAGGCAGGCGTCCCAGTACGCCCGCATAAGGCAGGGAGTTGGGGTCACGGATGTAAGGAGGACGGACGGCCTTTTCGATGTCGCCACTACGGGCGGGATTTACCGGGCGAGGGCCGTCATTATCGCCTCGGGGGCCGGTTACAGAAAGCTGAAGGCGCCCGGGGAAGACAGGCTCGCGGGCCGGGGCATCAGCTACTGCGCCACTTGCGACGGCTATCTCTTCAAGGACGGCAAGACGGTCATCGTCGTCGGCGGCGGCAATACGGCAATCACCGACGCCCTTTACCTGGACGGCCTCGGCGCCCATGTGACCCTGGTGCATATAAAAAACACTTTGAAGGCGGAAGACAGGCTGAAACAGAGTTTTTTCCAGCGGGACCTGCCTACGCTGTGGGAGTCCGGAGTGGTCGAGTTTCTGGGAGAAAAGAAACTCGAAAAGGTCCGGCTCGAAAGCCTGAAGGACAAATCCGTAAGGGACATAAAGGTGGACGGGGCATTCATAGCCATCGGATACGAGCCCTCAAACGAGCTCGCCAGGACTATGGGACTCGATCTCGACAACGCGGGATACATCAAGGTCGATGCGCTCATGAAAACGTCAATGCCCCTTGTCTACGCGGCCGGCGATATCACGGGCAGCGAGAAGCAGATTACCGTCGCCGTCTCCCAGGGCACCCTTGCCGCCATAAGCGCCTTCAACGACCTCACGGGCGGCCCCGCCCTGTAAAAAAAAGGCACACCCTCACCCAACCCTCTCCCTGAAGGAGAGGGTTTCACAAAAGGCGGATTTTTATAAAATCCTCTCCCCTAAGGGGAGAGGATTAGGAGAGGGTATTAGGTGTTGCCTTTTATCTTTCCCGGTACATGCCGGCCGTGGCCCATTGCAGGAGCATGTTGACGATGCTTATGACGAGCGCCCCCTTGAAGGCGGCGCAAAAACCCTCCACGTAGAAGCCCATATTGAAGCCCCGCGACAGCCAGGCCGTAAGCTCCAGCATGAAGGCGTTTATCACAAGGGTGAAGAATCCCAGCGTGAGTATGAGGAAGGGCAGCATGAGGAGTTTCATGAGCGGTTTTATGAACGAGTTCACGAACCCGAAGATTACGGCGATGAGGAGCATCATCCACCATTTGCCCTCGAATTTAAGCCCGCCCACGAGGTCCACGGCCGCGGCGAGCGAGACCGCGTTGATGACTATCCTCAGGACAAAGCCGCCCATCAGGCCCGATTTGCCCCGTCGGATGAAAAATTATTTGCTCCGTCGGAAAGCGGGCAGGCGCGGCAGAGCGGGGCGCGGGGCCTGCAGAAGGTCTTCCCCGTCTTCACTATAAGGGCGTGGAATTCGTTATAGAGTTTTACGTCCGGCTCCAGGTTTTCATGGAAAAGCCCCTGGAGGCGCGAATAGTCCGCCATTGCGGGGGCGATCCCGTGCCGTGCGAGTATCCTTTTCGTATAGGCGTCTATGACGAAGACCGGCTTTTCGAGCGCATAGAGGAGGATGGAGTCGGCCGTCTCCGGTCCTATGCCGTTTATGGCGAGGAGTTTTTCCCGGAGCGCGGCCGTGCCGGTATCTTTCATCCGCGTGACATTTCCCTGGTAACCGCTCACGATAAAGGAGACGAGCGCCTTGAGCCTCACGGCCTTCACGTTAAAATATCCGGAGGGCCTGACAAGCTCCGCAAGCCGCTCATTTGACATCCTGTCCATGGCCAGACTGCAAAGGGCGTTTGCCTCTTTCAGGTTATGGATGGCCTTCTCGACGTTGCCCCAGTTGGTGTTCTGGGTGAGGACGGCGCCCACGGCCACCTCGAACGGCGTTTCGCCCGGCCACCAGCGCTGCGGGCCGAAGGCGTCAAGAAGCCTCCTGTAGATGTCCCCGAGTTTTTCCCCCGTCACCCCCGTCACCCCCTCAATTGATGGGCTTTTTCTTTTACCAATTTGTCTTTTTTATTTTCCCTTTTATCAATTTTATTTTCGTTCCAATTTATTTTCATTTCACGGGCCAAAGCCTCAACTGCCTTATGATATATTATAACCATGCTCGATGCCAGATTCGTAAGGGAAAATCCCGAAAAAGTGAAAGCTGCGCTCCAAAAGCGCAATATGGAGATGGACCTGGCCCCCTTCATGGCGGTCGAGGAGGGGCGGCTCTCAAACATCCGGCAGCTTGACGAGCTGCGGGAGCAGAGGAACAAGGTATCCGAGGAGATATCCCGGCTGAAAAAGCAGAGGCAGGACGCCGCGGGGCTCATCGAGGAGATGAAAGGGGTCTCCGCCCGCATAAAGGAGCTTGAGGAAGAGCAGCGGGAGGCGGAGAGGAAGGCCAGGGAGTTCCTGCTTGCCGTGCCGAATGTTCCGCATGCCTCGGTCCCTGTCGGCAAGGACGAGACCGAGAACGTCGAGATAAGGAGATGGGGCGAGCCCCGGCAGTTCGATTTCGCGCCGCTCAATCACTGGGACCTGGGCGAGATGCACGGGATAATGGATTTCGAGCGGGCCTCGAAGATAGCGGGCGCTCGTTTTTCCCTCATGAAGGGCGCGGGGGCCGGGCTCGAACGGGCGCTCATGAATTTCATGCTCGACCTGAACACCTCGAAGGGCTACACGGAGGTCTTTCCGCCGATACTCGTGAACCGCGACAGCATGACGGGCACCGGGCAGATCCCCAAGTTCGAGGGGGAATATTTCAGGATAGCCGATCCCGAGTTGTACCTCATCCCCACGGCCGAGGTGCCGGTGACGAACATCCACAGACAGGAGATACTCGAGGAGGAAAGACTCCCCATCCGTTACACCGCCTATACGCCCTGCTTCCGGCGTGAGGCGGGCTCCTACGGGAAGGACACGAGGGGGCTTATCCGCCAGCACCAGTTCAACAAGGTCGAGCTGGTTAAATTCGTAAGGCCGGAGGACTCCTATGACGAGCTTGAAAAGCTGACGGGGGACGCCGAAGACATATTGCGAAGACTTGGGCTCCCTTACAGGGTGATTGTGCTTTGCACCGGGGACCTGGGTTTTTCCTCCGCCAAGACCTACGACCTTGAGGTCTGGCTTCCGGGGCAGGGCAGGTACAGGGAGATATCCTCATGCTCCAATTTCGAGGATTTCCAGGCGAGGCGCGCGGACATAAGGATTAGAAGGACCGGCAAGAAGGGGACGGAGTTGGCGCACACTTTAAACGGCTCCGCCCTTGCGATAGGGCGCACCGTGGTGGCGATACTCGAAAATTACCAGCAAAAAGACGGCGGCATCGTCATCCCCGATGCCTTGCGGCCGTATATGGGGATTGAAAAGATAGGATAGTATTTTCACCCTCTCCCAACCCTCTCCCTTTGAGGGAGAGGGTTTCACAAAAAAACATTTTGGAGTGCCTGGCGGGAATTTGCTTGAAGGCAAAGAGACATTCTGCGTAATCCTGCGGCGGGCGGATTCCTTCCCGTTCCAGGAGCTTGCGGCGCTCCTGAGCGGCGCGTTTGGGGTCCCCGTGCATGACGCGGCGGCGGGCCTCAGGCGAAACTGGGGGCTTCTTCTCAAGACGGACGAACTCGGCCGCGCAAAGGGCCTGAGTCAAAGGCTTGCGGTTGCCGGATTCGATTCATTCATCATCGCCGCCTCCGAACTGAGGCAGCTTCCGCCGCTGAAAAATATCAGGAAGGCGTCGTTTTCGGAGCGGGGCCTGATAATCGAGACCGGCCTCGGGCCTGCTGGTTGCGCGGGCCAGGCCGAAATCCCCTGGGGGTCTTTTGCTTCCGCGCTGGTCTGCGCGGGGAGTTTTATCGAGGAGGAGGTTTCAATTTCGGGGGGGGCGCAAGGGCCCCAGGACGGGCCGGGGATAAAAATCTCCGACATAGTGAAGAGCGCCGCCTTTACAATCGCAACCGGCATGCCGTCGCTGGGGAAACTGAAACCGGGTCAAAAAAAAGACAAAGGCGGCGCCCCCGCCAAACGGCAGGGTCTGAGTCATTATCTGGACATCATATCTCCCGGCGGTTTGTCCCCCGGGGGGGTAGCGTTCAGGGTCTGCGGCGAGTCATTCGATTATTCCTATCTCGGGGGCGGAAAGGAGTACTCCTCGCTCCTGAATTTCGGGAAGCTCGCGCGGGATGTGCTTTCTTTTCTTCCGCAGGCGGTCAAAAACAGGGGGGCCGTGGCGCTTGGCAATGGCACGGGGGCCGGTATCAGATATGCCGGCAAGGACGAGTACGAGGCGGAGAGGTTTTGGCTCCTGCAGCTTCTGTGAAAGGTTCCCACCCACCCGCCCTGTTTTACTTGGGGGCTTCGCCCCCAAGCCCAGAAAAACCGGCGGTCTGAACATAAGTTGCCTTTTTAGTGAAATCCCCTCCCTTGAGGGAGGGGGTTGGGAGAGGGTGTTTTTGTTTTTTAACGCGTTTTTTGTTTTTAGTGCGTGATTTCCGTCCCGACGCCTTCCCTGGTGAAGATTTCCAGCAGGAGGCAATGGGGGATGCGCCCGTCGAGGATATGGGTTTTCCCTACTCCGGCCCGGAGCGCATCGAGGCACGCGAGGGTTTTTGGAATCATGCCGCCCGATATCACGCCCTCCTCGATCATCCGGGCTGCCTTATTGGCGCCGAGGGTTGAGACGGTTTTGCCCTCTTCAAGTATTCCCGGCACATCCGTAAGGAGGATAAGTTTTTCGGCCTTCAGAGCGGCCGCCACGGCCTGGGCGACGGTATCGGCGTTTATGTTCAGGCTCTGCCCGTCCGGCCCGACGCCGACCGGGGTGATGACCGTTATGAAGTCCTCTTTCTGGAGGTTTAGGAGTATCTCGCTGTTTATCTCCCTGACGTTGCCCACCAGGCCCAGGTCCGCGCCCCCCGGAGGCACGGCTTTCTTTTCGGCCTTGATGAGGAAGCCGTCTTTGCCCGTGAGGCCTATGGCCTTTCCGCCGTGGCTCCCTATGAGCGAGACGATCTCCTTGTTTATGAGTCCGCCGAGGACCATCTCGACGATCTCCATCGTCTCGGGGTCGGTGACGCGCTGGCCGTCGACGAACGCGGGCTCCTTGCCGAGTTTCCTCATCATCTCGGATATCCTGGGGCCCCCGCCGTGGACGACGACGGGGTGGATGCCTATGAAGTTCAGCAGGACGACGTCCTGGGCGAAGGCGCTTTTGAGGGAGATGTCCTTTTGCGCGGCCCCGCCGTACTTGATAACGAAAGTTTTGCCGCTAAAATTCTTTATATAGGGGAGCGCCTCCACCAGGGTGTTGGCTTTTTCTATAAGACTCAGCAAGTTTTGTCTCCTTCAAAAGGGATATACGGATTTTATACCAGAAAGGGCAAAATTTTTAAATAAGTTTTTTCTTGAATTTCCCTGATTGGCCTTGCTTTTTACATTGTAAAAAGGTTTAATTACTTAAATTATTATCTCGTGCGGGACGGGCAATATTGCCGGAAATGATAACTGCTGGACTGAAATTTTAAAATTTATATGAAAAAGCGATTTTTCCCATCTGGATTATTGTTGCCGGGCATGCCTGCGGGGCCGGAGAACCCTTGGAATACAGTTTTGTCCGGTCCGGCTAAAAGCAATGGGGGGTGCAGCAGTATAACTACTCTGGAATTATGTGCCGGGGCCGGCGGCCAGGCGATCGGCTTGGAACAAGCTGGTATAGCGCATGCCGGATTGGTGGAAATTGATAAGCACGCATGCGCCACTCTCCGTTTGAACCGCCCCGGCTGGAACGTAATCGAGCATGACCTGAACACTTTCGATGGAGCGGCATTCAAAGGTGCCGATATTATTTCAGGGGGCTTGCCGTGTCCGCCTTTCTCTATTGCGGGAAAACAGCTTGGGAAGAAAGACGAACGAAATCTTTTTCCGGCCATGATCCGGCTGGTGGATCAAATCCGGCCGCGCGCTGTGATGATTGAAAACGTAAGAGGCATCCTGGATGCCATTTTTGAGGATTACCGGGGTTACGTCAGGAAAGAGCTTGTTAAATTGGGATATGAGCCTGGCTGGAAACTCATGAACGCCTGTGATTTCGGCGTCCCGCAGTTACGCCCAAGAGTGGTTTTTATTGCCGTGCAAAAAGATTTGACCGGGCATTTTTCATGGCCGCAGGCATCTGATATTCCGCCGAGGACGGTTGGAGAGAGCCTGTTTGATTTAATGGCGGCGAACGGTTGGAGCGGCGCGCAGGCATGGGCAAGGCAGGCAAATGAAATTGCTCCTACTATAGTTGGCGGTTCCCATAAGCATGGGGGGCCTGATCTAGGGCCGACACGGGCACGGAGGGCATGGGCCTCGCTCGGCGTGGACGGGCTTGGCATAGCAAACGAAGCCCCTGCCCCTGATTTTATAGGGATGCCAAGACTCACCCTTCGCATGGTTGCCCGCCTTCAAGGCTTTCCGGACAACTGGCAATTCGCCGGGACCAAGACACAGATGTATCGCCAAATCGGAAACGCTTTTCCTCCTCCATACGCGCGGGCAGTTGCTGAACGTTTGAGAATCTGCCTTAGTGCGCCTCGTTTAGTTAGAATAGCGGGTTAGTAATGAAATCCGAACATAGTAAAGGTGCTCGTGCGAAGCTCCGGGCATATTTCCTTGCGAATATAGGCCGCGTAATGGAGTCGAATGAACTCCGGAGAGCATCGGGGAATATTAGCGAATGGGCGCGGCGTGTGCGGGAGCTCCGCACCGAAGAGGGATACCAGATTCTGACTCATAATGACCGCAGCAACTTGAAACCAGGACAATACCTGCTGTTAAATCCCAAGCCGGTTGCTGCCTTTGAACGTGGTATTTCGAAAGAAACCAGGGCTTATGTTTTAGACCGTAACGGGTTCACTTGCCAGATGTGCGGGGCTGTTGCCGGAGAACCGCATCCTTACGATCCTGCCCGGAAGACCCGACTCCATATCGGCCACATAATAGACAAGTCGATGGGCGGCAGTGATGAACCATCTAATCTAAGAGCCATTTGTTCTGTTTGCAATGAAGGAGCACAAAATCTGACGCTGGACCGGCCGTCATTGCAGAAGCTTTTGGTGCAAGTGCGGCGCGCGACAGGGGCCGATCAGGTCGAAGTACTCAAGTGGCTGATAAGAAAATTTCCTAAACAGACGGCTGAGATCCTCGAAAAATAATTGTAGAATAGAGCATTACTGGACTTAAAGAGTTCCGGCTTATGGATACGCTCTCACCCGAACGCCGCTCGGCGAATATGCGAAAGATACGCAGCCGTGATACTTCGCCTGAAATCCTGGTGCGGCGGCTTGTTCACGGCATGGGTTTCCGGTTCCGCTTACATGATACCAGGCTCCCCGGCAAACCCGATATTGTGCTCCCCCGGCTGAAGCGTATTATCGAAGTGAGGGGATGCTTCTGGCATCAGCACCCCGGCTGCATTGATTCGCATATCCCCAAGACCAGGCTTAAATATTGGGTGCCCAAGCTGGCGAAAAACAAGCGGCGTGATAAAGAGAATGAGGCCAAGCTCAATGCGCTTGGCTGGCGGATGTTCGTGGTCTGGGAATGCGAAATCAAAGACACCAAAAAACTCGTTAAAAGGCTTGCCCGCTTTTTAGGATAGGAAACTTCCCTTACAGAAATGCCGTCGACCTCGCATTTAGGTTAAAATACTACGATGTCCTTCGATGAGCTGATAATAGAAGGCGCTAAGCAGAACAATCTCAAGAATGTCTCGCTCGTGCTGCCTCACGACAAGGTCATCGCCGTAACGGGGGTGTCGGGGTCGGGGAAATCCTCGCTGGCGTTTGACACCATATTCGCGGAGGGGCAGTGGAGGTTCATCGAGTCCTTGTCTACCTACGCCCGGCTTTTCCTGGAGAAGATGGACCGGCCCGCGGTTGACGCCATCCGGAACATTCGCCCCGCCATCGCCCTGGAGCAGAGGAACCCGGTGCGCGGTTCCCGTTCCGTCGTGGGCACGATCACCGAGATTTACGACTATTTCAGGCTCCTTTATTCAAAGGTCGCCGTGCCGTTGTGCCCCGAATGCGGGGCCGTTATAAGGAAATGGCAGCCCCAGGAGATAAAAGAGGCGCTTTTAAAGGAGCATCCGGGCGGGCGCGCCCTCGTCGTTTTCGAGAGCCGCCAGGCCCCGGAGGAGCTGAAACGGCGGGGGTTTTACCGGCAGCTCAAAGACGGCCGAGTGGTGGAGTTCGAAGGGGCCGGGGTTTCGCCGCCGCCGATGGATATAGCGGTCGTGCTTGACAGGCTCGTGATAAGGGACGAGCCCCGCCTTGCGGACTCGATCGAGACCGCCTTCATGCACGGCAATGGCAGGATGAAAGTCCTGCTTGTGGAGGGCGCCGGTGAGGGCGGTGCGAGATACGAGGAACTGAGGTTCAGCGCGGGCAATGTCTGCGACAGCTGCGGGAGGGAGCTTTTGCCCGAGCCGACCCCCCTTCTTTTTTCGTTCAACCACCCGGTGGGGGCCTGCCCGGAGTGCAAGGGGTTTGGAAACATCCTTAAATACTCGGAGGACCTCATAGTGCCGGACCCTTATATTTCCGTCTCGGAGGGCGCGATAGAGCCCTGGGAAAAACCCGCCTACAGGTGGTGGAGGAGGCAGATGCTGAAGGCGCTGAGGGATAAATTTCCCGTAAACAAGCCTTGGCGGGAGCTCTCCGGCGCGGAAAAAACGGTCCTCTTCAAGGGCAGCGGTGATTTCTACGGCATCGATGATTTCTTTGAAGACCTCGAAGCCAGGCGTTACAAGCTCCATGTGAGGGTCTTTCTCTCCCGCTACAGGAAAGGACAGACCTGCCCCTCCTGCAAGGGGAAACGCCTCAGGCCGGAGGCGCTGGCATATAAAATAGACGGCCGCGATATAGCCGATATAACCAGGGTTCCGATAGGGGAGCTTCAGAGGCTCTTTTCCGCGGGCGGTTTTCTGTCCCTTTCGCCCGGCCAGGCGGAGATAGCGAAGGAGCCCTTGAGGCAGATAAATCTGAAACTCGGTTTTTTGAGCGAGGTGGGGCTCGATTACCTGAGCCTGGACCGCGAGGCAAGGACGCTTTCGGGCGGGGAATATCAGCGCGTGAACCTGTCGAACCAGCTTGCCTCCCGCCTAACGGGCACTCTCTACGTCCTGGATGAGCCGACGGTGGGGCTGCATCCGAGGGACACGGAGAGGGTGGCCGATATCATGGCTGAGCTCTCCGCCCTTGGCAATACCCTGATAGTGGTGGAGCACGACAAGGACATTATCGAGCGGGCGGACTGGATTGTGGAGCTTGGCCCCGGGGGCGGCCAGTTCGGGGGGGAGATCGTTTTTTCAGGGCCGAAAACGGAATTTCTTTCCGGGGCGGAGACGCTGACGGCAAGATATATCAGGGGCGCCGACCGGATAAAGGCTATTTGCCCTGAGCGGGGCAAGAGACCTTTCCGGTGGCTCGCCCTCTCCGGCGCGAGGGGCCACAACCTGAAAAGCGTGGATTTGAAAATCCCGCTTGGCGCCTTCACCGTGGTCTCCGGCGTTTCCGGCTCCGGCAAGAGCAGCCTCATCGTGGAGACCCTTTACCGGGCGCTTGCAAGACAGTTGAGGGTGGAGCCCGAGCCCCCGCTGCCCTTCAAGGCGATGCGCGGGGTCGAGGCCGTAAGCGGGGTGAAGCTCATAGACCAGAGCCCGATAGGCAGGACCCCCCGCTCTAACCCAGTCACCTATCTGAAGATATTCGACCAGATCAGGAAGCTCTTTGCCGCCCAGCCGGAGGCGAAGGCGCACGGCTACGGGCCCGGTTTCTTTTCCTTCAATGTCCCGGGCGGCAGGTGCCCGACCTGCGAGGGCGAGGGCTATCAGAAATTCGAGATGTATTTCTTCGAGGACCTTTACATAAAATGCGAGGACTGCGGAGGGAGGCGCTACAGCCCCGAGGCCCTTCGCGTGCACTACAGGCAGAAGGACATAAGCCAGGTGCTGGGCATGACGGTCGGGGAGGCCATCGATTTTTTCAGCGCGGTCCCCAGGGTCACGGAGAAACTCGCCCAGCTCATGGAGACGGGCCTGGGGTATCTAAAACTGGGGCAGCCCGCCACGACGCTTTCGGGCGGAGAGGCTCAGAGGCTGAAGATTTGCGCCGAGCTTGGCCTTTCGCTCTCCGATCAGGCCGGGCTGCTGTACGTGCTTGATGAGCCCACTGTGGGGCTGCACCACCACGATGTGGAGGCCCTGCTCAGGATATTGGGGAAACTCGTCAAGAGGGGCGACACGGTCGTGGTGATCGAGCATAACCTGGATGTGATAGGGGCGGCGGACTGGGTCATCGATATGGGGCCCGAAGGCGGGGACAAGGGGGGGCGGATCATCTTTCAGGGTACGCCCGCGGAGCTGACCGCGGCGCAACGCTCCCATACCGGCCGGTATCTGAAAAGGTATTTATTGTAACCCGCCCGCCCGCCCTTTTAAGGTATGGGGCTTCGCCCCATGCCCCGAAGCGTCAATGAAGGCGTAAGCCCCACAACCTTTGACCCACCCCTTAATCCCATCCCGGGAAGGCACCGGGGCGGGTCGCCCCTAAGGTTTTCTGTTGCTACCGGGCCAGTAAAAAAGTACCCATATGAATTTCAAAAGAGCCAAATTTGATAACTTAATGAAGGATTTATAAATAATGTGGGAGAGGGAGGAGCGAAGCGGAGGGTGAAGGGCGCGCAATATTTTTATAGTTTTGATAAAATTTCCGGCAGCGCGTGAAAGCGAAGATGGACGACTCTGCGAAAGAGTTTTTCGATAAAGGGGAGTATCTCTTCAGGAAGGGCGAAGGGCTCGCCGCCCTTGCGAGCTTTGAGAAATCCGCCGGCCTTGACGCTTCGGACCCCATTTGCAAGTCCTATATTGCCCTGCTTTCGGCCACTGAAAGGGGAGAGCTGAACCGCGCCATAAAGACCTCGGAGGAGCTGGCGAGCACATATCCCCGGCAACCCCTGGTTTGCCTGAACCTGGGCAGGCTCTATCTCAGGGCCGGGCGCAAGGCCGAAGCGGTTGAGATCGTGAGAAAAGGGCTTGCCCTGGAGCCCATGCCGGAGGCCGTGGAACTCCTTGAATCCCTGGGGCTCCGAAAAAAGCCGGTCATCCCCTTCCTGCCCAGGCGGCACTTCCTGAACAAATATGCGGGGCTGATCTTTAAAAAACTCGGCCTTAGATAAGCGGCCCGGCCAAAGCGAAGCAAAAACCCCGTAATGTTGCAAAAACCCTTCAAGGACTGGTTTAATAGGGGCATAAATGCTTAACGCCATAGAGCAAAAAAAGGGCAAGGTCCGCATCCTTGACCAAAGCAGGCTCCCCCACGAAATCTTATGGATAGAATGCAGGAACTGGCGGGACGTGGCGAAATGCATTAAGGGGCTCAAGATAAGGGGGGCGCCGGCCATAGGGATAGCCGCGGCGATGGGTGTGGCCCTTGGGGCCCAGGCGGCGAAGGCCCGGAGCGCGCGGGACCTCTGCCAGGCCCTTGGGCCGGTATTCGAGGGGCTTTTGGCGACCAGGCCGACGGCTGTCAATATAAAATGGGCGGCGGACAGGATGAAGGCCCGGCTTGCCGGGATGGCCCTCGCCCCAGGGGGCGGCAGCGCCTCCGCGGCCAGGGAAACCCTTTGGCGGGAGGCGGCGCTCATCCATGAAGAGGACATCAGGATAAACCGGACTATAGGGCAGTGGGGGGCGCAGCTCATCAGCGACGGCGACGTCGTCCTCACCCATTGCAATGCCGGCGCGCTTGCGACCGGCGGCTACGGGACCGCCACGGCGGCCATCTTCGCGGCCCATGAGCAGGGAAAGAAGGTGCATGTCATCGTCGATGAGACCCGCCCCGTCCTCCAGGGGGCCAGGCTCACGGCCCTCGAAATGAAGGAGGCCGGCATACCGATGACGCTCATAACCGACAATTCGGCCGGCGCCCTGCTTCGAAAGGCAGAGATCAACCTGGCCATAGTCGGTACGGACAGGACGGCCAGAAACGGGGATGTCGCAAACAAGATAGGCACCTACTCGGTGGCCGTGCTCTGCAAGGAAAACCGGGTGCCGTTTTATGTGGCCGCGCCGCTAAGCAGTATTGATTTTTCCATGCCCTCCGGTGATATGATACCCATCGAGGAGAGGGACCCGGAGGAGGTGGCTTCGGTGGCGGGCAAGAGAATAGCCCCCCGCGGGGTGAATATCAGGAACATGGCCTTTGACGTTACCCCCGCGCGTTATGTGACCGCCATAATAACCGAGCTTGGGGTTTTCAGGCCCGGCGATATAAAGAAACTCTCCGGGGGCAGGCGTTTCAGCCCGGAGCGGGCAAGTTATTTTTTACCGGGGGCAAGGTGCTCAAGCAGATAACCGGCGATATAAGGAAGATTTTCGGCTCCTACGAAAAGGACCTCACATGCATGGAGGGTTCACTCAGGGAGCTTTTTGCCAGCAATGTCTTCCTCATCCCGCTGATAGGCCGTTACCTGATCGAGGGCGGGGGAAAGCGGATGAGGCCCCTTTTCCTCCTCGTCAGCGCCAGGCTCGCGGGCTATGAGGGCGAGGACCACATATCGCTTTCCAGTGTCATAGAATCCATACATACCGCGTCGCTGCTGCACGATGACGTGGTCGACGGGGCGGATGTCAGGAGGGGGAGGTCCGCGGCGCACGTCACGTGGGGCAACCAGGTGGTGGTGCTCGTGGGCGATTTCCTGTATGCAAACGCTCTCAGGAGGGCGGTCTCCTGCGGGGACGTAAGGATAGTGGGGGCGCTCTCCCAGGCGGTGACTTCGATGTCCGAGGGGGAACTGCTGCAGTTGGAGAAATCGGGCGACGTGAATATTACCGAAGAGGATTACGTAAAGATAATCGCGTCCAAGACCGGCGTGCTGATATCGACCGCCTGCAGGATAGGCGGCCTGCTGGGGGGCGTGTCCGCCGAGCAGGAAGAGGCGCTGGCGAGCTTCGGGCTCAAGGCGGGGATAGCCTTCCAGATGGCCGACGACATACTGGATTACGTGGCCGGCCAGGAAAACGGTTTCGGCAAGAAACTCGGCAAGGACCTCGAGGAGGGCAAGATCACCCTGCCGCTTATCTATCTGCTCCGGCAGGCCGGTTTGGATGAGAGTGCGGAGATAAAGACCATCCTCGAGGGGAGCCCTTCACCCAAAGGGCTTGACAGGATACGCGAATTGTTTAAAAAATACGACGCCGTCGGTCTTGCGCTCGAAAAGGCCCGTGAATTCCTGAAGGAGGCGAAGGCGGAGACTTCCGTATTGAGGGACTGCCCGGAGAGGCAGGAGCTTCTGGCCCTTGCCGATTATGCCCTGCAAAGGGAATTTTAGGGGATGCATCCGTTTGTCGACCTTGTAAGAAAGGCTGTCGAGCTTTATGTAAAAGAGGGGAGGGTCGTAGCCGATACGGGGGAACTTTCCGGTGAGATGATCGAGAAGGCCGGCGTTTTTGTCTGCCTCAAGAAAAAAGGCCGCCTGAGGGGTTGCATAGGCACCATCGAGCCCGCGACGGCCTGCGCCGCCCAGGAGGCGATCAGAAACGCGATAGCCTCGGCCTCGGAAGACCCGAGGTTCCCGCCCGTCGCGGAGCACGAACTCGATGACCTGGACTATTCCGTTGACGTCCTTTGCCCGCCGGAAAAGATAAAAGACCTCTCGGACCTCGACGTGAAGAGATACGGCGTGATAGTCGTGAAAGGCGGCAGAAAGGGGCTCCTTCTGCCCGACCTGGAAGGCGTGGACACTGTTGAGGACCAGTTCCGGGTCGCCATGGCAAAGGCCGGGATCCCCCCCTGGGAAAAGGACCTCGACATCTACCGCTTCGAGGTGAAGAGATACTTATGAAGGAGGTCCCGCCGTTTAAGGGGACTTTTTCCCCGGGGAGTGAGACGCTCCCCGGGCTCCTCATGTACCTGCATACCTCCGGGCGCACCGGCACGCTCTGCATCTCATCCGGCGACCTCGCCAAAAAACTCTACATGAAACAGGGGGAGGCCGTCTTTGCCTCTTCCAGCAGCAAGGACGACTGGCTCGGCGTCGCCCTGGTAAAGGCGGGCAAGATAACGCTCCAGCAGTTCGAGTACTCTACCGAGATACTGCAGAAAGGCGGCAAAAGGCACGGCGCGGTATTGGTCGAGCTGGGATATATCACGCCAAAAGAGCTTTTCTGGGCGGTGAAATTCCAGGTGAGGGAGATAATCTACAGCATGTTCGAGTACGACCGCGCCGATTACGAATTCGTGGAAGGCGATATACCGGAGGAAGTCATCACGCTGATGATGAGCATGGGGAGCCTTATATACGAAGGGGTCGGCCGCATCGACAACCTGATACGCATAAAAGAGGAGCTGCCGTCCGCCTGGACCGTCCTCCAACTCAATGACGACCCCATGCGGCTCTTTCAGGGCGTCCAGTTCTCGGCGAAGGACAAGAGGATACTGTCTTTCGTGGACGGCAAAAGGACGGTCAAGCAGGTGATCGAGGACTCCTGCCTGAACAGTTTCGAGTCGATGAAGATTGTCTATGTCTTCTGGGCGATAGGCATACTGACCGAGAAAAAAAGCGACAACGGAAACATCAGCGCCGATGTTCTTTTCCTGAAACCCTACGACGACCCCAGGGACGAATTCGAGGCGAGGGTGGCCTCCGTGCACGAAAGGCTCCGGCAACCGGGCCCCCGCGAGCTTCTTGGCGTTTCGGAGACCGCGGACCTGCAGGAGATTAAAGACAGCTATTACCGTCTCGCCCGGGAGTTCCATCCCGACAGGGTTTTCGATTCGGAGGACCAGCATCTCAGAGACAAGCTGGTCGAGATATTTAACGCGGTCAAAAATGCCTACCTCTCGCTGTCGTCCCCGCTCGAAGCGGCGGAAGATGCCTTTCCCATAGGCCCCGACAAATCGGCCGGGCCTCCGGGACCGGTTGAAGAGGAGACAGTAACCCTTGTAAACGCTCAGGAGGAGTGGGGGCCTGAGGCCCCTGCCGTTGAGCCGGATTCTCCGGAGCCGGTCGTCCCTGAGGCGCCTGGCGAGTCCCCGGAGCCAGCCGGTCTTGCGGAACCCGTTAATACCGCGCAGGAGTGGCCGGAGGATTTGGCCGACGCTCCGGCCATTCCCGTGGGGCTTGACGCCCTGAGGGAGGCGGTCAGGCTTGACCCGTCGGACCCTGCGGGCTGGAGGCGGCTTGCCCTTGCCCTGATCGAGGACGGGGGCTTTTTTGAGGAGGCGGAGGGGGCGATGCTGGAGGCGATAGGGCTAGACCCGCTGGAGAGCGACTGCTACCTGGAGCTGGGCCTGGTCTATTTGAAGGAGCAGAAAATCCAGGATGCCATACGGCAATTCGAAAAATCCCTCGTGCTGGACCCAGAAAACCGGAAGGCGCGCGAGCAACTGGAGCGGTTGGGGGAGTAAACAACTATCTGCCCGCCCTTTCATTCGGTCGCGCGGTTCCGGGCGTGTCCAAATGGCTTTGTTGAAGCGTCTTCATGGCGAATGGCAAACGGTTGTCAGGGCGCGACGATGTGTATCCGTCCGCCAGCTTCCTCTCTCGAGGGCAGGCAGATAATTGCCCTGTGCATTAAGAATTGGATGAGCCTTTGTCGTTAACCGGGGCATGGGGCGGAGCCCCATGCTTTAAAGGGCGGCGGGTGGGCAGGAAAAAGATTTATTTTTGTTTGGCCTTGACTTTTCTTTTATACGTGCCGCTTTTCCCGCCGCTTTTTCCCATGAGCATTACGTCCGTGATGACGGCCTCTTTGTCGACGGCCTTGCACATGTCATAAACGGTGAGAGCGGCCACGCAGGCCGCGGTCAGCGCTTCCATCTCGACCCCGGTCTCACCCACGGTCTTTGCCGTCGATTCTATCTCCACGGCGTTTCTGTTTTCATCCAGCCGGATGTCCAGGGTCACCTGTGAGAGCGCGATCGGATGGGTCAGGGGGATTAATTCCGGAGTCTTTTTGGCCGCCATTATGCCGGCTATGCGCGCGGCCGCCTGCACGTCGCCCTTGGGCATGCGGCCCTCCCTGATAAGATCGATGCTCTTTTTTTTCATGAGGACGGTGGCCCGGGCCACGGCCCGCCTCCGGGTGCGGGGCTTGCCGCTTACATCGACCATCCGCGCCCTGCCCCTGCCGTCAAGATGGGTCAGCGCATCCGGGCCGCCGGCAGGAGTTTTCACCGGCGCCTCCGCTTTGCCTTCTTCTTGCCTTTGTCCAGCTTGGCGAGCATGGATTTCGCGCTCCTGGCCTCCTCGGTGCGGGGGTATTTGTCCTGGACCTGCTGGAAGATCGCGGAGGCGACCTTGTTGTCTTTCGTATTCATGAAAGCGACACCCTGCTTCAGGAGGGCCGCCGGCGCCTTCCTGCTTTTGGGATAGTTTTTGAGCACGCTTTCATAGGAGAGGATGGCCTGGTCGTAATTTTTCTGCTCGAAATAGCTCTCGCCGATCCAGAACTGCGCGTTTCCGGCAAGCGGGTCCTCCGGATATTTATTCAGGAGGTCCTCGAAACCCTTCCTTGCATCGGGATATTTTTTGCTTTTGTAGGCGCTGTAGGCGCTATCGTAGAGGCTCTGTGCGGACGGGGGGGGCGCCTGCGGGGCCGGCTTTGCGGCGGCCTGGGCCTGTATCTGTTTTATCTCCGAATCCAGTGCGGTCAGCTTCTGGCCCTGGGCGTCCAGCGCGGCCTGCATCTGGTTGACCCTCTTGGCGAGGTCCGAGGTCTGGGAGGACTGGTCCGCAAGGAGTTTCCGGGTGAAATGCTTGTCCTCCTCCAGTTTGCCCCGCAATGTTTTAATATCACTTTGCATGGAGGACATCTGGTCCACGACGTCCGCCTGGGAGGTCCTCATGGTATGCAGCGCCTCGGTCTGGCTGGAGGAAGATTTTTGCGTGGTCTGGACATTGCCCTCCAGGGCCTGCACCTGGTTCTGGAGCGAATAGGTCTGGCTTTGAAGGTTGTTGATGTCCGCCCTGATCTCATCGTTGTCGGCGCACCCGGCGGCCATTAACGCAATCCCGCAGGCCAGCGCCAGCGCAAACCATCTCAAAGATTTCATCATCCCACCTCGTATATTTTTTTTATAATTTTTTTCTTGTTTTCCATCACTTATTTGCTCCACCTGGGGCCGTATGCCTCCAGGCCGGGGGGGCT
>JAJYJK010000049.1 GCA_021789555.1 Nitrospirota bacterium | reverse complement strand
TTCCGATCTCGAGAGCTGGAGAATCAAAACGAGGAACACAAACAAAAACTGACTATCTGGGGTGGGTCAAAATTGGATGCCGATAGCGGGTCAAAATTCAACGCCTATTGACACCTTTTTCACCAAATCGGCCTTCCTGACCTTTCCCAGGGCCTCTATCAGTTCCGGGTCATCGGTCCGGAATTTCACGCGATAAATCATCGGTTGCCGGCCGCCATTTCCTCCGCCCTTATCCTGAAGCCAGAGGTGGCCGGGTTTGTTTGGACAGGCTGAAGCCGTTTTTAAGTGATAAGCTGCTGCGGTTCATACTGCTACCTGCTTCTGAGGTAGGGTGCTCCAGTAAACATCATTTGGCGTCCTCCGGTCAAGGCTCTGATGTCTGCGCTTACGGTTGTAGAATTCAAAGTACTGCCTGAGTCCTTGCCGCGCCCCGGCAATCGAGGTATATGCTTTCAGGTATACGTCTTCATACTTTACGCTTCGCCACAGGCGTTCAATGAACACGTTGTCTAGCCATCTGCCCTTTCCGTCCATGCTGATATCGATGCCATGATTTTCGAGAATCTTTATAAACGCATCCGCCGTGAACTGGCTGCCTTGGTCGGTATTGAAGATATCCGGCGTCCCATATTTCATGATGGCTTCTTCAAGCGCTTCCGTGCAGAATGAGGCGTCAAGGGTATTAGACAGCCGCCATGCCAGGACTTTCCGGCTGGCCCAGTCCATGACTGCCACGAGATAGCAGAAACCCCTTGCCATGGGCAGATACGTCAGGTCGGCAGCCCAGACCTGATTGGCCCTCGTGATCTCCATCCCCCGGAGCAGATAAGGATAGACCTTATGGGCAGGATGAGGCTTTGACAACCTGGGCTTCTGGTAAAAGGCCGCTATGACCATTTTCTTCATGAGAGTGCTTACATGTCCCCTGCCTGCCTCGTAGCCCCGGCTTCTGAGTTCGTCACGTATGTTCCTGCTGCCCCAAAACGGATATTTAAGGTGAATCTCGTCAATATTCCTCATCAGCTCCAGATCGCGGACGCTCACCGGTGCCGCCTTGTAATATAAACTCGATCGGGATAGCCCAAGGATTTCGCTCTGGCGAGTTAACGGCAATGCATGCTGCCGGTCTATCATTTCCTGGCGCTCGGCTCGGCTATGCGCCCGAGCGCGATTGATAAAAAATCATTTTCCATGGCCAACTGACCGATCTTGGCATGCAGGTCCTTTACATCGGGACCTGATTCGATTTTCTTATCCTTGGAAAATACTTCCTCGGCCCGCTCCAGTAACTGCTTTTTCCACTCTGTAATCTGGTTGGGATGAATCTGGAAACGTTCAGCCAGTTCCACTAACGTCTGGTCGCCTTTGATTGCCTCAAGGGCGACCTTCGCCTTAAATACCGCCCCGTGATTCCTTCTCGGTCTTTTCGCCATCTCTGCTGCTCCTTTCAGGTCTCCTATTTTAGAGCAGCTTTATCACTTATGTCCCTGTCTAGTTTTTCCCGGCCAGCTCTCTCCGCCCTGCCAGACGAACTCAACTATCGGGGTGGGTTGAGTCTCGATGTAGTTGCCGATAAAGGCGGAAAGGACCTCATCGGTCATCCGGAATCTTTCCCCCTCGCCGAACAACGCCCGCTTCTCCAGATAGAAGCAGTATTCGCAATTGAGATTACAGAGCGGACCTATGGGCTTGGCCACGACGTGGATGCCCCGAAAAGTACCATTATGCGTGTTCACACCTGCCCGCTCAGTTTTCATGATGTCCCGTCTTTTACGCGTTGCGGGATGACACACTCATCGAATCGCCAGCGCAGTTCGGCCGCATCGTAACTTTTTAAAATTCCGACACCGTCTCGACGAGGTCGTCGCGGATGGTGCAGCAGACGCAGCCGTTGGCGAGGCTGATGACGTTGCTCTCAATACCCACGACAAGTTCGGCGTCGATGTTGATCGCTCCGAAGTCGTTGACCAGCACCGCCACCTTGAGGCCGTGATTGCCGCTAAGGATACGGTTTAGCAGGGTCGTTTTGCCCGCGCCGAGGAAGCCCGTGAGGATGGTCATGGGAATCGGCTGAGGGCCGGTAACGAGGTCATGGTCAATGTGGTCCACGTTCTACGTTCCTTGCTTTTTCGGTTTCTGCCCGCCGCCCATGAAATCGGCCGGGTTGATCTTCGCCTCCGCGGGCCAGTTGGCCACGCGGACCCATTTCCGTATCTGGTCCTTGGGGGTAAAGAGCGCGGGATCGATCTCCAGTTCCGAGGCCGCCCCCGTCATAATGAAACTCCATGCGGATGACATTCGGCCCAGGCGAAAGGACCTCGGAGCTGGTCACCTTATAACGGGTCTGGGTGATATAGTTGTACTCGTAGGTAGGCCGCCCGTCCTTGATATAAAGGACATAGCCTCCCACCACCCCGCCTTCCGCCACCAGGACGCCGTCCGCCCCCTCCCGCGGTATATCCACGTAGGCCGTAATAGTGTGCGACCGGTTCATGATTGGCGGCGCGGAGCCTTCCGGGACTTGTTCATTGCCGGGATAATAGGTGAACTTCGTCCGCCCCTCGATCAGGCTTGGGCGCATGGTTGGATCGGAACGCTCGGCAAGGCGGTCGTCCAGAGGAAGCACCTGGTATTTCTCCGCTTCAACCCAGAAGAAATCCTGCAGCTCCTTGAGCTTGCCGGGATATTTCGCGGCAAGGTTGTTGTCCTCGCTAAAATCGGCGGGCAGATAATATAGCTCCCACTTGTCCGTGTTGAAATCGTATGTCCCAAGCGTCCAGGGCAGCCGCCCATGCCGCGCGCAGGCGATCCAGCCGTCCTTGTAAATGGCGCGGTTGCCGAACATCTCGAAGTACTGGCGGCCTATTTCGTAGTCCGTCTGAACGGTGTAGCCCGCGAAAGCCTCCATCAATCGCGCGGCAACTCGCTTCCGGTCCGGTGTGAGGCTGTCATAGGCAGGGATAGCCTTTGGCTTGGGCGTGAGCTCCGTGCCGGGCGGTATAACGCCCAGCTTGAGCTGGCGCTGATATGTCTCTTCCCGGTACTTGTCCCAGCCCTGGTCGAACTGCCCCTTGAACTTATCCATCCACTCTTTTGGGACATGATGGGGGGCATGGGTCGCGCCCGGCGCGTAGTAGACGAAGAACGGCCTGTCGGGAGTGACCGACTTCTGCTGGAAGATGTACTTGATGGCCTCGTCCGCCAGCGAGTCATTGAGCGTGTAGTGTCCTTCTTTTCCTTTCGGGATTTTCATCTCCACCCGGTGGTTATCCCGATAGAGGGCGGGCGCCCACTGGTTCGCCTCCCCGCCGATAAAACCATAAAAGTGCTCGAAACCTTGCAGCCCCGGCCAGCGGTCGAACGGGCCGGAGACGCTCGTCTCCCAATCGGGGACATTGTGGTTCTTGCCGAAGAAGGCGGTGCTGTAGCCGTTTTGGCGCAGGATTTCGGATATCATCGCAGCGCTCTTGGGGATTTGGCCGCTATAGCCCGGATAGGCGGCCCCGATTTCGGTGATAACGCCGGTGCCCACCGAGTGGTGATTGCGCCCGGTGAGCAGGGCCGCGCGGGTGGGGGAGCTGAGCGCCGTGGTGTGGAATTGCGTGTAGCGCAACCCGTTTTTGGCCAACCGGTCGAGCGTGGGCGTATCTACCGGCCCGCCAAACGTGCTCGAAGCCCCAAAGCCGACGTCATCCAGCAGTATGAGGACGATGTTCGGCGCCCCCTTGGGCGCCTGCACGGGCCGCGGAAAATCGGGCTTGGAATCCTTAACGCTCAGGCCGATCTGCCCTTTGAAGGCATGGGGCGGCGCAGGCAGCACTTCCTGTGCGGCGGCCCCGCAGGGCAACACCCCGGCCGCCAAGACCGAGCCGATTGCGGCCCACGCGCCTGCTTTGCCGAGTCTGGTCGAATTTGTATTCATGTTATATACCGCCTTTCATTGCTTCTAAATTCTTTTACCTTGTTTACATGCAGGTGCCTCATTACTCCGGCAAGCTGCGGTAATCTCACTCAAAAAGGGCGCCCTTTATCAGCTTCGGAATAACAGGGGAAATGCTTATATGGATATTCCACTCCTGCCCAAAGGTGCCGGGACGTTTAACGTGATTATTTCCCTCCGCTTTGAAAATGCGTGCGTTCGTGGAGCAGCTTTCAGACGCTTTGCGTGAGGCTAGGGACTGTGATTGCGGGCACTGCTTAATCCTGTCTAATATAAATTTACTACAGACGGATGCCCCCCGCAATCGACCGGTAAAAAAAACCAGGCGCATTCAGGGCGGCAACACGGGTTCGAAGCCGACCGGCAGTTCGAGGAGTCACATTTGAAAAAGCCTTCGCCCTGAATGTAACATATCGGCCTGCGTTTCTGTTTTAAGCCGGCGGGATTTCCACCTGTCGGAAAGCGGCCTGGCACCGGTAAAGGAGATTTGCGCCCTGATGAACATAAAGACTGAACTGGACCGGCTCAATCCCGCCCAGAAAGAGGCGGTGACCTGCACGGAGGGACCCCTGCTGGTGCTAGCGGGCGCCGGCTCCGGCAAGACCAGGGTGATAACAATGCGGGTAGCCTATCTGACCCATTTGGGCGTCCCGCCCGGGTCAATTTTGGCTGTGACCTTTACAAACAAGGCCGCGACGGAGATGAGGGAAAGAGCGCAATCCATCCTCGGCGGCAAGCGCTCAAACGGCGGAAACGGGAACCGGCCGGTCATCTCCACATTTCATTCATTGTGCCTGAACATATTGAAGCGGGAAATAGAGACGCTGGGTTACCGCAGGGATTTTACCATATATGATACGGGGGAGCAGGTCTCGCTGCTCAGGCATCTGCTCAGCGATTTGCGGGTATTTGAAAAGAGTTTCAAGCCGGAGGAGATACTCGAAAAAATAAGCAGGCTCAAAAACGGCTTTAAAAGCCCTCTGAAGGGCGGGGATGATGCGCTCAATGCGGAGGCGCTCTCGGAAGACCTGTTTCCAAGGTATCAGGAGATGATGAGGTCTCTGAACGTGGTCGATTTTGACGACCTGCTCCTGCTGACCCTGCGGCTCTTCAGGGAGCACCCGGAAGTCCTTGAGAAATACCGCAAACGGCTTCGATATTTGATGGTAGACGAGTACCAGGACACAAACAAGGTCCAGTATGAAATCCTTAGGCTCCTCGCGGGGCAGAGTAAAAACATATGCGCAGTGGGCGATGATGACCAGTCCATCTACGGGTGGCGGGGAGCAAGCCTGCACAACATACTTGATTTCGAGAGGCATTTCCCCGGGACCAGGATTGTGCGTCTTGAGCAGAACTACCGCTCCTTCGGCAATATCCTGGCCGCCGCAAACGGCGTCATAAGGAACAACGTCAAACGAATGGAAAAATGCCTTCGCACAGACAGGGCGGATGGGCCGAAGGTCCGCCTGTACCAGGCGGAAGACGGCGAAGACGAGGCGCAGTGGATTGCCGACAGGATAACGAGAATAAAATACGAGAGGGGCCTGAACTACGAGGATTTTGCGGTCATATACCGGGCAAACTCGTTCTCCAAACCCTTCGAGGAGGCCTTTCGGACTGCGCGCATCCCCTACACGGTGGTTGGCGGCACCAGCTATTTTGACAGGAAGGAGATTAAGGACCTCGCGGCCTATTTAAAAATAATCTCCAATAACTCGGACGGTTTGAGTCTTCTGCGGGCCTCATGCGCTCCGAAAAGGGGCCTTGGCCCGACAGCGACCAACAGGCTGGCGGAGTTTGCCAGGGAGAAATCCATAACCCTTTTGGAGGCATTCAAGAGGGCAAAAGAGGCCGATGGCTTGTCCGCCAGGTCGGCCGGGACCGCGAGCTCATTTGCTCTGCTGATCGAAAAATACGCAGGGCTGTTCGGCAGACGCGGAGAGATGGGAAAAACCTTCCGTGCGCTTGTCGAAGAAATCCGCTTTAACGACTATATCGGCGAGCTTTACAAGTCGCAGGAGATGGCGTTCAAGCGGATGGAAAACGCGGAGAATTTCATCCAGTCTCTTTTCCATTACGAGGAGCATGCCCTCCCGGAAGCGGAAAAGGGGCCGACCCTCCAGGGTTTTCTGGAGGACCTGGCGCTTGACGGCAATCCGGAAGAAAAGGATGAGAGGCCCTTCGGCGTGGTGCTGACCACATTCCATTCGGCCAAGGGGCTGGAGTTCCCGGCGGTCTTCATCGCCTGTCTTGAAGAAGATGTCCTCCCGCACAAAAAATCGGTCCTGCCGGGGGAAGGCACGGAAGAGGAAAGGCGGCTCTTTTACGTAGGCATCACGCGGGCCATGAGAGAACTTTATCTGACCTGCGCACGGTTCAGGACCAAATATGGCAAGAAAACGCCCTCGACTCCGTCGAGGTTCCTTGATGAGGTCCCGGCGGATGTCGTCAGAAAAATTGAACGCCTGGAGCCGGAAGACCCCGAACGTCAGGAAATGGAGGCAAAGGCCTTTTTTGCGAAAATAAGGCAGATGCTCGATGATTGATGCGGCCCGATGGTCATGCGAACAGAAGGTCCCCGAAAGGTATTTTTCTAATCCCGATTGCATGATATCCTTTAGACAGGAAAGTGAAACCAGAAGTGAGTTTCCGCAGACCGGACAACAATACATTGCAGATCCGCCTTGCCGGGGACTGGATAATCGGAGAGGACATCCCCGGGACGGGCGGCATCCTGCGGGAGGCCGGCTCCGGCCCCCGAATAGAGCGGGTGTCATTTCACACGCCCGAACTCGGGGACTGGAATACGGGGCTGTTGACGTTTCTGGTCAGAGTAATCGATTACTGCGTCCACGCCGGTATCGGCGTGGACAAAAGCGGACTGCCCATGGGTGTTCAGCGTCTTCTCAGCCTTGCCTCCGCGTCGCCCGAGAAAAAGGGCGCGAGAAGGGAATTGGCGCGAATTCCAGTCCTTGAACGGTTCGGGGGGCCGGCAGTCGCGCTCTGGCGGGCGTTTCTGGAAATGACGGCGTTCATCGGCGAGGCCACTGTCGCCTTCACGCGGTTCGCTGCGGGCACGGCAAGATTCCGCCGGTCAGACCTCTTTCTCACGATGCAGCAGTGCGGCGCGCAGGCGCTTCCTCGGGCATCATCATGTCGGGACGCACCGGCGCCTCATTCGCCGCCCAGCGAGGTCAATATCGTACGTTTCGAAGGCGCTCCCGGCAAGTCCGTGCTCCTCAAGGCCCAGTGGGCGATATTCAACGGAGAGCGGGATGTGAGCTTCTACAGGCAATCGGTTATCAGCGAGAAAGCGCATGGCGACACGTATGAAGCATTTGTAGCCGCCATGAGCAAGGCGCTAGCCGGTCTTGGCGGGGATATCGCGGACGCGATTTCTGTCTTGAACTGAGGCCCCTGGCACTGACGGGAAATATTGCATCCCGGCGGAAAAGGCCCCGGACGCGGCGACGACATCCCTTCCGGCTGGCGGGGTTTTTCATTTTCCAAGAAAAACCCCGCCCACGCCCCGGTGCAACCTTACAAATAGTAGCCTTCCTCGCCATGCAGGCTTATATCGAGACCGTTGTCTTCATAATCCGGGCTTATGCGGAGCCCCACAATGACGTCCACAATTTTTAGAATGACAAGACTGACAATAAAGGAGTATGCCGCGACAAGCGCCACCGCGCCCAACTGTATATAGAACTGCTGCGCATTTCCCAGAAACAGGCCATTCGCTCCTGCGGGATTCACGGCCAGGGCGGCAAAAAGACCAAGGCACAGGGTGCCGGTTGCCCCGCCCACGCCGTGCACTCCGAAGGCGTCCAGCGAGTCATCGTAACCGAGTTTCGGTTTCAAGTTCAGCGCCGCATAGCATATCCCTCCGGCCAGCACTCCTATTGCAAGCGCGGCATCCGGACCGACGAAACCGGCCGCGGGCGTTATCGTTGCAAGCCCCGCAATGGAGCCGGTCACGGCGCCGAACACGGTGGGCTTCCCCCTGTGCAGCCATTCGATGACAATCCAGGTGGCGGTTGCGGCGACCGCCGCCGCATGGGTCGTCACAAAGGCAAGGGTGCTCAACTGCCCGGAAGATAGGGCGCTGCCCGCATTAAAACCAAACCAGCCAAACCACAGCAGGCCAGCCCCGATTACGGTCATCGGCAGATTGTGCGGAGGCATCGGCTCCCTTGATAAATCCTTCCTCCTGCCGATAAAGAGGGCCGCCGCAAGAGCGGAAAAACCGCTTGTCGCGTGCACAACCAGGCCGCCCGCGAAATCAAGCACGCCGAGGCCCTTCAGCCAGCCGCCGGCCCCCCATATCCAGTGGGCCACCGGGTCGTAAACCAGGGTGGACCACAGAAGCACAAACACCACGTAGGCGGAAAATTTCATCCTCTCGGCAAAGGCCCCGCTGATAAGCGCCGGGGTTATCACTGCAAACATCGCCTGGTAGATCATGAAGGCAAGGTGCGGCACCGTGGGCGCGTAAGCGGGGTTCGGCAGCAACCCCACATTCCTCAGCGCCACCCAATCCAGGTTCCCGATAATCCCCTTTACATCAGGGCCAAAGGCCAATGAATACCCGAACAGCATCCACTGGATGCTGACGATCGCGATAGCGGCAAAGCTGTGCATCAGCGTGCCCAGGACGTTTTTCCTTCTCACCATCCCGCCGTAGAAGAAGGCCAGCCCGGGGGTCATCAACATCACAAGCGCCGTGGACATAAGCATCCAGGCGGTATCGCCTTTACTGATCATATTACAGAGCCTCCTCTCCCCGTTCCCCGGTCCTGATCCTTATGCACTGCCCCAATTCCGTGATGAATATCTTACCGTCGCCGACCTCTCCGGTCCTCGCGGATTCCTCGATCGCCCTGACCACGGTATCCAGCTTTTCATCGGATGTGGCCACCTCGATCTTCACCTTCGGCAGGAACCTCACCTCGTACTGGACCCCCCGGTATACCTCCTTGTAACCCCTCTGCCTCCCGAACCCGCGCACCTCGGTCGTGGTCATCCCCTCCACGCCCACTTCCACCAGCGCCCTGCGGACCACATCGAACCTGGTGTGCTTGACAATAGCCGTTACCATCTTCATCCGGTCTGCACCTCCTCCTGCCCGTGAAATTTACACCCTGGGAAAAATCTTCTGTCTGAAACCAAGCCAATATATTAAAAAAACCCCACAATTTTGTCACTATCGATAATTTTGTCGTAATAGATTTTTATCAGAAAGGAACTGCGCGGATTTGTTTGTCATGCGGCCATAACAGGACCGGCGCAGGGTAAATGAGTCGGCAAGGGAGATTGCCGCAGCCTGAACGCCACAATGATATGAGGCATCCTGACGGTCTCGGTGTTTACGCCCCTTTTTTATTTTCTATTTCTATTGGAGGGGCTCTTTGATGCTTATCGCGCCGCGCAGCTCGCCAAGCCTGTATCCAGTCGCCTTGTCTTTGGGGTAGCGCTCCTTGAGGATGGCCCGGACCCCGGGGGCTATCTGCGCCTCGGAGCCGTGGCACGCAAGACATGGCGGCTTCACGTCAATGGCCTTCATGTAGCGGAAGAACTTGCCGTCCGGCTCGGTAACCACCTCAAAATAGCTCATCTGGTCAATGGATTCGCCCCGCGCGGCCCTCTCCTGGAACATTTCCAGGACTTTTTGCTCCCAGGCATCGGGCATCCCAAGCAGCGGATTGCGCACCCTTGTGCCGACCCGTGTCACCTTCCAGCCGGTTTCGCGGGAGATCCGCCCGGCAATCCGCGGGGCGAGCTTGCTGCATACATCCATGGCCCCGGAGGGGCCGCCGGCGGCCATTTCATTCCTCAGCGCGTGGGCAAGCTCCTTTATGAACCCCCTGGCCGTCTGTGCGGCCTGCTGCCCTCTTGCGGCGTCTGCGGCAAATCCCACGCCTGAAAACATCAGCACGCAAACAAACAACGGGACCACCCAGGCGAGAAAACGTCTCATAATCCCTGCCTCCTCCTTTTTTAACCCCTCACCTTTAATTTTAACCTTTACTTTTAATTTTACCCCTGGGGGGCCCCGGACCGGACTCGCCGCCCCCCGGTAAAGGCGCTTATAAAATCAGAATTATAGGATAATATCATAATCCGGATTCCGGCGTCAGTCCGGTTTCCCGCCCGGCGCAAAGACCGGCCTGGAAAATTCCTCCCCTCTCAGGTTAAATTATTTAAAAGGGCATGAGGAAAATGGCCAGAAAATCCCCCGCCTGGGGTCTTTTCAAAAAGAAATCCACTCCCCTTGCGGACGCCGTATGAATATGCATTGGCAATGCCGGGAAAGACTTTCAGGGGCGGGGTCCAGGCCATGAGAAGATTTTTTCCCCCCAGGCCCAGGAAGCTTGCGACCAAGTTCATGTTTGGCATCAGTGTGATACTCATCGCCGTCCTCGGCCTCATCTCCATACTTTTTTATGGGGAGCTAAAGAGTCTCTACATCAAGGAGGCGTATCAGAAGACCGCTATAGTCCTGGGGCATGTCGAGGCAACAATGCAATACGTAAAGGAGGAGCTTAGGCCCGAGATGTACCACATCCTGGGCAAGGGCAGGTTCGTCCGCGAGGCCATGTCCACATCTTTCGTCAACAAGGGCATCATGGACAGGTTCGTAAGGATGTTCCCGGATTTCATATACAGGCGTGTCGCCCTGGACCCGATGAACCCCAAAAACCGGGCCGACGCGTTCGAGGCCGCCCTGATAAACAGGTTTTCCCTGGCGGGCAAAGGCGATAACGTATGGAAGGGGCTGATCAGAAAAAACGGCAGCCGGTACTTTGCATATTTCAGGGCCGTGAAGATGGAGCGGCAATGCCTCGCGTGTCACGGCGACCCGTCGCTCTCCCCGAAATCCCTTCTTGTCCGTTACGGGGCCAGTAACGGCCATAACTGGAAGGTGGGCAAGATAGTAGGCGTGGAGTCCATCGCCATACCGGTTGACAAGACATTCGGCCGCCTGCGGGCAGTGGCCTTGTCCATCTTCCTGATAGGCCTGGGCGGGATGGCCTTTCTCTTTCTGGCCCTCAATTACTTCTATTACGTGGTCTCCGTGAGGCCCCTGAAGAAGGCCAGCTCTTTTTTCAAGTCGGTCGTGAACGGCGAGAAGGCGCTGGAGACCGAATTCAAGGCGAAGGGGGATGATGAGATAGCGGAGCTTGCCGAGTCCTTCAACTCCATGATGGAGCACCTCAAAAAATCCCAGGATGAGCTAAACGCCTCGGAGCTGAAGTACAGGCACATATTCGAGGCGTCGAAGGACGCGATAATAATCACGGACTGCGACTGGACGGTCGTTGAGATAAACAATTCAGGGCTGGAACTGCTTGGAGCAAAAAACAAGCAGGAGGTGATAAGCAGGATGGGCCTGCATGATTTCATGACGGTAAAGACGGCGGAGCAGTTCCTCATGCGCATGGAAAAGGAAGGCTATGTCAAGGACCTTGAGGCGGTCTTCACGAGGGCCGCCGGCGGCGAGGCCAGCGTGCTTCTTGCCGCAACCATGAGGAAAGAGCCCGACAACCGGATATGCGGCTATGAATGCATCGTCAAGGACATCACGGAAAGAAAGAGGCTGGAGGAGCAGGTGAGGCAGTCCGACAAGCTGGCCTCCATAGGGCAGCTTGCGGCGGGCATCGCCCACGAGATAAACAACCCCCTCAGCATAGTCCTCGGCTATTCCGGACTCATGATGAAGGACGCCTCCGGGCAGGCGCGCGAAGACCTCTCGATGATAGAGAGCAATGCGCGCGCCTGCAAGAAGATAGTGCAGGACCTCCTGGATTTCTCCAGGCAGACAAAGACCAGGTATGAGAAAGCGGACGTGAACTCCACCATAGAGTCCATAACCTCCGTCGTCGAGGCCAGGTTCGGCGCGGACATGAAATTCATCAGGGACTACGGCCCCGGGCTTCCGCTGGTCACCATGGACTCGGGAAAGATAAAGCAGGTATGGATGAATATATTGATGAACGCCTGCCAGGCCATGGGCCCCGGGGGATCGATGAAGATATCCACATGGCTCGAACCTGAATCGCGCAGGGTGGCGGCTGCGTTCTCGGACAGCGGCAGCGGGATACCCAAGGAGATACAGGGCAGGATATTCGACCCGTTCTTCACGACCAAGGAGCCCGGACAGGGCACGGGGCTCGGCCTCGCGGTCAGCTACGGGATAATAAAGGAGCACGGCGGCGAGATCACCTTTGAGACCGAAGAGGGCAAAGGCGCCACGTTCAAGGTGAGCCTGCCCATCGATGCGGAGCGCGCATGACGCAACCCATCCTGATAGTCGACGACAAACAGGACATGCTGAAATTGCTTGAGAGGCTCCTGGGCAAGGAAATGGACCTGGAAGTGATCACCACCGACAACGCAAGGCGGGCCCTGGAAATCGTAAAGGCGGGCGGCGCGGGGATGGTCCTTGCCGACATGCG
This sequence comes from Nitrospirota bacterium, assembly GCA_021789555.1. Taxonomy (GTDB): domain Bacteria; phylum Nitrospirota; class Thermodesulfovibrionia; order Thermodesulfovibrionales; family JdFR-88; genus JAJYGJ01. The sequence continues at coordinate 4,340 of JAJYJK010000049.1, read as the reverse complement.
TATGCCGGGGATGGGCGGCCTCGAGCTTTTGTCCCGGATAAGGCAGGTGAGGGAATCCGCCATCGTAATCATGATGACCGCCTTCGGCACCATCGATACCGCGGTGGAGGCGCTAAAACTCGGCGCTTATGATTTCATCACCAAGCCGTTCGATGACGAAAGGCTCCTGCTCACGATCAGGCGGGCCCTGGAGTACAGCGCGCTTCTGAAGAAGAACCTGGACCTGGAAAGGTGGATAAAGGACAGGGAGACGCTCGACAAACTCATAGGCGACTCCGCCGCCATGCAGAAACTCATCGAGACCATACGGATGGTGGCCAAGACCGACGTCACAGTGCTCATAACGGGGGAGACGGGCACCGGCAAGGAACTCGCCGCCCGCACTATACACGCCATCAGCGCCAGGGCCGTAAAACCCTTTATAACCGTGAACTGCCCCGCCATACCCGAAAACATCCTGGAGAGCGAGCTGTTCGGTTACAGGAGAGGCGCGTTCACCGGGGCCGCCGAGAACAAGGACGGGCTCTTCCAGTCGGCCGACGGCGGCACCATAGTGCTGGATGAGATCGCCGACATCTCGCCTGTCCTTCAGGCCAAGCTCCTCAGGGTCCTGCAGGAAAAAGAGGTGAAACCCCTTGGCGACAACAGGACGTACAAGGTGGACGTAAGGATAATCGCATCCACCAACCAGGACCTCGGCAACAAGATCGCCTCCGGCCAGTTCCGGGAGGACCTCTTTTACAGGCTCAACGTGGTCTCGATCCACACGCCCTCGCTCCGGGAGATACCGGAGGACATACCCTATATCGCAAACCACTTCCTGTCCCGGTTCTGCGCCGAATTCGGCGCGCCGCGCAAGACCTTCTCGGAGGACGCGGTCAGGGCGCTGGTGTCGCGGCAATGGCATGGCAACGTCAGACAACTCCAAAACGAGATAAAGAGGGCCGTCATATTCTCCAAGGGTGAGGTCGTCGAAACGGAGGATTTTAATCCCGAGGGCGCGGGCCTCTGCCCGGACGAGGACGCCTCCGCAACCTCCGCAATGGATTACAGGGACGCCAGAAGGTCTGTCCTCGAAAAATTCAACCGCCGATATCTGACCTGTCTGTTAAAGGGGGTCGAAGGCAATGTCACGCTGGCCGCAAAGAAGGCCGGCATCGAGCGCCAGTCGCTGCAACACCTGATAAGAAAATGCGGCGTCAGGCCCGCTGATTTCCGGAAAAATGCAAATAAAAAATAGCACTGCAATATATTTTGTTCACTCAAGCGGCGGTTTTCAGTCCCTATCTCCTAAAATTTCCTTTATTTTCAATTGGTTTACAATCGGCCTGAGATGGTACGGCCTTTGCAATAACAATACAAATCTCTATCGAGAGGGGAGGAACCTATGTCTGAAAAGTCTGAAAATGTTTCAAAAGGCTCGGCGGACTACTGTGAGACAAAGGCGTGCGCGGAGGCGCCACCGAAGCAGCCGATGGGCTGGAAGGAGCTTTATTTAAAGGAGGACTGGTGGGCCATATACCTGGGGCTCGGCATCACCGTTGTCGCCCTGATTTCATTCCTTAGCGGCAGCAACATTGTAAAGTCCCTGGCAATTAACCCGGGCGGGCTGAAATGGTCTTCACTGGGGCAGCTTGGGGACCACTTCAGCAAGAACCTGCCGCTTTATTTCATCCAAATGATCTCATGGCTGGTAGTATTCGGCGTATCGACCAGGATAATGGGACTAAAGACCCGTGAGTTCATCCCTTCCTTTATAGTCCTCTACCTGCTGTCTATCGTGATGTTCTCGATCAGCGGCTGGGTGAACGCGTCGAAGTACAACCTCGAGCCCCCGCTGGTGGCCTTGATAGTCGGGCTCGCCATTGCCAACCTGGTCCGTCTCCCCAAATGGCTTGATTCGGGATTCAGGGTGGAATATTACATCAAGACGGGCATCGTGCTGCTGGGGGCCACTTTCCCGGTAACACTCATAATCTCCGCCGGGCCTGTCGCGCTCTTCCAGGCGACAGTCATCTCCCTGACCACCTGTCTTGTCATCTATTTCATGGCCACCAAGGTCTTCGGCCTGGACAAGAGGTTCGCGTCGGTCCTGGGTGTAGGCGGCGCAGTCTGCGGCGTGTCGGCATCGATGGCGATAGCAAGTTCCGTGGGCGCCAAAAAGGACTACCTTTATACGACGGTAACGCTGGTGGTGGTCTGGGCGCTGGTGATGATACTCTTCATACCCTTCGCATCAAAGTTGCTTAGCCTTAACCCTGGGATAGCCGGGGCATGGGTGGGCACTTCGGAGTTCGCGGACGCGGCGGGTTTTGCGGCCGCCTCGGCCTACGGCAAGATGGCCGGCAACGAGAACGCGGCCATACAGGGGTTCACCTTGATGAAGGTCATCGGAAGGGACATGTGGATAGGCATCTGGTCCTTCATATTCGCCCTCATAGCCTGCCTGAAATGGGAGAAGGAGGAATGCGGCACCAGGCCCGACGCCATGGAGATATGGTGGAGGTTCCCCAAGTTCGTCATAGGTTTTTTTATCGCGTCAATCTTCATGACGGCGGTCACGGCCGGTTACGCCAGCGCCGATTTCAACAAGGTCGTAAAACCGGGCCTCATCCTGCCCATAGTCTCACTGCGCACCTGGGCCTTCATATTCTGCTTCCTCTCCATAGGGCTCACCACCAGGTTCAGGGAGCTTAAGTCGGCCGGCGTGAAACCGTTCCTGGCCTTCACAACCGGCGTGCTAGTAAATGTGGTGCTCGGCTTCGTCCTTTCGGCCTATGTCTTCGGCAGCCACTGGTCGGCGCTGGGCAAATGACCTCTCAAAATAAGGGCGGGAGGAGACCAAAAATGGCCCTGTGCTTCGGATGCAGGCACTTCGTGAACAACCCCAGGCTGATTGAGTCTTCGATACCGGGTCTGAACGCCCTTAGTTCGGCATTCGCGTCGGTGAGGGGGGAGGCCGGCCTGTGCAGCAGGCTGAATCTCTTCCTCTCCCCCACCACGAAATGCAGTTATTTCGAGTCTGATGAGAGCGTTACGGAAAAACGCCCGGCTGTCTGACGCAGGATTGATTCCTGAAAATTATTTCTATAGAATTCAATTGAAGCATTTTATGTATGCCGGCAGACGGCCCGGCAAATCAAAAAAGGAGGACAAGATGATACGTAAGATAAATTTACTGGCTTTCGCCCTGGGCATCCTGGCGCTGTTTTCGTTTCCGGCCGCAAGTCAGGCCGGCAAAAACCCCCTCGTCGACGCCGCCTGGCTGGCGAAAAACAGGCAACGGGTAATCCTTGTTGATGTTCGCAACAAGGAGGCTTATCAGGCCGGGCACATCCCGGATGCCGTGAACATCCCGGTAAACGATCTTCAGAGCAAGCCTGACGCTATCCTGTATCCCGTTAAAAAGCTTGACAGGACACTCGGGGAAGACGGGCTCTCTATGGGCAGCGATGTGGTGCTGTACGGCGCGGGCAAGGAAATGGCATACCTTGAATACTGGATGTTCGATTACCTCGGGATGAAACGCATCCATGTGCTAAACGGCGGCATCGAGGCATGGAAGGGAGAAACCTCAACAACCCCTAAAAAACTGACGGCCTCCACCTTCAAAGCAAGACCCGACCCGCGCAAATATGCCACTACCCGGTACGTCAGGGCGAATCTTCACAAGCCCAATGTGATCATCCTGGACGTCCGCACTCCCGGCGAATACAAGGGGACAGACGTGAGGTCCTTAAGAGGAGGACATATCCCCGGCGCCCTAAACATGAATTTCGAGCAGAATTACGAGCCCGGCACCACCACTCTGAAACCGGCCTCCGAATTGGCCGGGATTTACGCCAGGCTGGACAGGAAGAAAGAGGTAATTACCTACTGCCAGACGGGCACCAGGGCGGCCAATGCGTATTTCGTGCTGAGAGAGCTCGGGTTCCATAAGGTCAGAAACTATGATGCCTCCTGGATAGTCTGGGGCACCAGGCTGGACCTGCCTGCCGAGGATGTGAGCTATTTGAATTTTGTCCCCGTGCTCAAAACGGTCAAGAAGATGCAGAAGCTGGAAAAGAAATAGGGATGGCTGGAAGCACTGTCGTATAAGCAAAAATTGCATCCGGAAAGGGGGCCGGAAGGCCCCCTTCAATATCGGGCCGATATTGGCGCATTACACGATAAACAACAGGCCCGCCGCATGACACCCCGCCGCATGACACCCCGCCGCATTACTCTGTAACAGCAAAATGATAATGTCCGGTATGAGCAAAGTAGAAATGTCCGGTTTCCGCAGTGCTATACTGCCCCTTTTAAGAAGGAGGCGGGATGGCGGAAAGGGACATTATCAC
>JAJYJK010000105.1 GCA_021789555.1 Nitrospirota bacterium | reverse complement strand
TTTGTGCTTGTTTCCGGCTTGATTTTCGGCCTGTCCGGAGTTTTATCTCCCCGGGCGGCGCAGGCCGCGCCCAATGCAAACCGGGACAAATCAAAGGCCCCGGATTTCAGCCTGAAGGGGGTTGACGGCAAGACTTACAGCCTTTCGGCCTACAGGGGAAAGGCGGTGCTGCTGAATTTCTGGGCCACATGGTGCCCCGCCTGCGTTGAGGAGCTGCCGGGGCTTCAGGCCCTGGCCAAAAGGTTCAAGGGGAATTTGCAGATAATTTCGGTCTCGATTGACGCGTCGGAGAGCCCCATAAAGGACTTCCTGAGCAAAGAGCCCCTGCCGTACCCCGTCCTTGAAGACCCGGACAGGAAAGTGGCGTTTGACCTTTACGCGGTCTTTGCCCTTCCGGTCACTTTTTTGATCGATAAAAACGGGGACCTGGCAGGCAAGTATTACGGCGCGCAGGACTGGACCTCGGCAAAGATGATCGGCAAAGTAAAGGAGCTTATGAGATGAGTGTGAAGAAGGGTTTTTTACTGGTTGCCTTGCTCCTGACGGCGGTCTTTTTGCTTGGGTGCAGCACCGACCGGTTTATCGTCCGTAAAAACGGAAGGGCCTACTACTTCGCCAGCAAGAGTAAAGGGCTCTACAAGATGCTCTGCGCAAGCGGCGATTTCAAGCGGGTGCTTGAGAGTTCAATGGTGCCGCCCGATATGAAAAAAGACCTCTACCGTTACAACTGCGTGGAGCCTTCCGCCGACAAGGTGCAGGCCCTCTATGTCTCGCTTACCCCCGAGCAGAGAAAGAGCATAAGGTCCGCCTTTATTGCGCAGGGCTACGAGATAAACTACTTCCCCTGCGGCTGAGACTAAACCCAGGCGCCCCGTCGGGGCGCCAAACAGACCCACCCGGCATAGCCTGGCAGGATGCCGAAAAGTAAAAAATTCGTCGTTCCCCGGCCAGAGTTTTATTTCATTTCCAATTTCATTTTTCATGCAATCTTAGAGTAAAATCTCAGCCATGAGCGGACTTTCATTTAAGAAACGCATCATAAAAGCGGCGCGGCTTTTCGTGCTGCGAAAGCTGAAATTCGGCATTGTGGACTACAGGAACATCAACATGGTGAACGGTCCCGGCCTGCTAGAGGACGTTATGCAGGTCTACAAGGGGGACAGGTTTCTTCAGGGGATAGAGGAACTGTATAACATACATAATATCGTGAGGGCCACAGGCCACCTCAAGGGCGCGATTGCCGAAGTGGGGGTTTATAAAGGCGGTACGGCCAAGCTCATAGCTCTCGGAAAAGGGGCGAGAGAGCTGCACCTTTTTGACAGCTTCGAGGGGATGATAAAGGTCTCCGGGTCCACGGACAGGCACGCAAAAGGCGACTTCGCCGACAGCCGCATCGAGGACGTGAAGAGGTATCTAAGCGGATTCGAGGGCATATATTTCCATAAGGGGTGGTTCCCGGAGACGGCCTCTCCGGTGCTCGAAATGAAAATTTCCTTTTCACTGGTCCACCTGGACGTGGACTTATATCAGAGCACCAAAGACGCGCTTGAGTTTTTCCCCCCCAGGATGGTCCCCGGTGGGGTCATCCTTTCGCACGATTACAATTCGGTTTCTTGTCCCGGAGTTAAAAAAGCGTTTGACGAGTTTTCAAGCCGGACGGGCAAGACCGTATTCGAGCTGGGCGGGACGTCCCAGTGCATGGTGGTTTTTTAGCCCACCCCTGCACCCCTCCGCTTCGCTCCTCCCTCTCCCGGTGGGAGAGGGTTGGGGTGAGGGGCTCGAAGGAATCGCCTTCGCTGGAAGGCCCATCTGCCGGCAAATAGCGCTCACATCGGACAGGTAGATCAGAAGGCCGTGCTCTTTCAAGTATTCATATTTTGCCGCCGCGTCAGGCCCGCCGGTCTTTGAAAGCACGATATATTCCATGACATGGGCGATTGAGGCCATGCTTGTGTCGGGCAGGCTGCTCTCCATCTGATGCAGAAAGCCCAGGGCATTCGCCACCTGCCCCCTTTCCACCATGGGGACGGTGTAATAGGGAAGAAAGCTCTCCGGATTAACGAGTTTCAGCGCCGCGCCGGCAAGACGATTGCTCTCCGCCTGGTCTTTGCTTATTGTGGCCGCCGAAAGCAAGGAGAACCCGTAGAGGTTTTTTAACTCTTCGACGAAGCTGTCCCCGGAATATTCAGCCTCCGCCCGCTCAAAATTCAGCTTCGGGTAGTTTTCAAGCAGAAATTCGTTTGCCGGCCCCGGCGGGGCCCCTCTTTCAAGGACCATGTAGTCAAGCGGGCCTGAAAATGAAGTTTTATATCTTGTCTTCAATATCTGGGTCATGGCATCGGCGTGGACTGCAAAGAGCCTGCCATTTCGTGAAAGCACATCGAGTTTGGAGAAATTCATTTTCAGATCATCGTCGCCGGTTGATTCCATATAGGCGTTGAAAAGATTCTTGTTTAAGAGATAGTCGGATCTGCCTGCTATCGCGTAAGCCTCCCTGTCAGGAATCTTTGAGAAGGCAAGGATGTCTTCCCTGTATCTTTCGACCCAATGGATATAGTAATCCTCAAACGTCGGGTTGTCTCCGTAAAGCAGAAGGACGCCGCCCGCGGGCAGCACGCTCAGGCTGTCCCTTGCGTGGTCGTAGGCTATGTAGCTGTTGCTTAATGAATGTTTGAGCGTTCCCGGCAGATAAATAAGGGGGACCAGGAGGAAAATCTGCGCGACTTTCAGTGTTTTCAGTTTTTTCCCTTTCAGATAAAGCCAGGCCCTGTTTGCGGCCAGGGCCATTACGAGGGCGACAAGAAAAAGGACCGGCAGAAAATACGGCCGCACCACCTGTATGAAACCTTCGCCTGCGGGGCCGCCGAATGTCATCTCCGGCAGAAGGACAAGCCAGGGAAACACGGCCAGGAGAATATAGGCCTTCAATATCTTCTTCTCATGCGACAAGACCAGCAAAATTAGCGAGAGGGAAAAAATCCCCGTCATCACAGCGCCGTACTGGGTGGCGATCACGTATCTGACGACATTTTCTGCCCCGTGAAGATAATACGAGGCCGCATGAGTCGCTCCAAGAGTTTTTAGTCCGCCAATGGTGCCGACGTGATAGACCTTCCTGAAAAAAATGTATAAAAATCCGCTTAAATCCGTGGCGATGCTGTAGATGAAGCCTCTCTGAGCGAGGACGAGGCTCCGAAGATAGAGATGCAGATAGATGAGAACCCCCCCGGCGAAAAAAAGCGCGCACCAGAAAATGGCCCCCCATCTCTTTTTTCCGATTGCTACGGCCCAGAAAGGCACGAGCGCTGGGAAGAGAAACAGGGCCAGGGTATGGTGGTTGCCGGAGCCAAGGCCGAAGAGGAAGGCGATTACATAGAGCAGCCGGGCGTCGTCCTCCTCCCAGGCCCTAATACCCAGATAGAGGATGAGGAGGCCAAAAAAGGAATTCAGCGCGTAGACCCCC
>JAJYJK010000048.1 GCA_021789555.1 Nitrospirota bacterium | reverse complement strand
TCTGCCTCATCGTGATAATGTCCCTTTCCGCCATCCCGCCTCCTTCTTAAAAGGGGCAGTATAGCACTGCGGAAACCGGACATTTCTACTTTGCTCATACCGGACATTATCATTTTGCTGTTACAGGCGGTTTGGGGGAATTTGGGGGAATTTTTTTGGGAAAGTGATTTTTTATTGAAGTATTTAATGAAATTTATTAATAATGTATAAATCCTGGTATGGGCGGGTGGAAAAATGAGCGACAGAAGGACCTATTCGGTAAGGCTAAGGCCGGAGATTATTAAGAAACTCAGAATTTTGGCGGTAGAAAGCGAAAAGCAGCCCTCTATTTTGCTGGAAGAGGCAATTGAGGACCTGCTCAAAAAGCATTCGGCAGGTAAAAAAGGCAAAAAAGAAAAATAAACCGGCAATTATATGAAAGTATCCCTGGAGATTTGCCCGGAAGCCGGAATCGGGGTGGGTCGGTTTATCCGGCGAGTTGGTCCGTTCTTAACCGGCGTTATCAGCGGAATTACCGCACAATAGCCCTCACGATTTTGTAGATCATATTTAACTTTTGCTGGTCCGCTTCTTTCAGCAGGGCTATTATCTCTTTTTTTGCCTGTCTCGTCGGTGAGAATTCAAACAGGTCCTTAAGCTCACAGCCCAGGGTATCGGAGATTTTCTCAAGCGTATCCATTGAGGGATAACTTCCACCAACCTCGACGCGGCTTAAGTGCTTGAAATCTAAATCTATTTTTTCCGCCATCTGGATCTGCGAAAGGCCGCGCCCCCTCCTTAGTTCCTTGATTCTCGCCCCAAGCAGCTTCCGTGTGTTTTTCATGATGCCTCCCGTTTACTAACATATTCTAATATTGCGACGAGATCGGCAGGGAGGATGCCCCGTTTTTTATCTGGTGATCGCCCTGAAAACTTTAAGAGCCAGGCGCAGGGATGTTTCATCGGCAGATTGCGCAAGATTCTGGATGGTTTTCTGCAGGTCCTTGCGATTTCCGATATGGCTGAAATCAAACATTTCCCACATCTCAGTTCCAAGCGCGTGAGCAAGCTTTATGAGCATGTCCAGGGTCGGGTTTTCCTTGCCGCGTTCGATGCGGCTCAGATAATTCGGATTTATATCCGCCCGTCCAGCAACCTGCTCTTGGGAGAGCCCCTGCTTTCTGCGTAACTCACTGATTCTTTTCCCTATATAGACCTTTTCATCCATTTTCTTCCTCCCGGTAATCATGCTTTAAATCAGGAGGAATAGTGAATGCACTAATAGGTATATTTTTCTTTACTTTTAAGCAGCACTGGCTATAATATTATGCCTGTTAACTATATTTTCGTTTAAAAAATATACTTGACGAGTCAAAACAGAGGGAAAAATGACTCACATTATGATTGGAAATCGGGAGAGCGGGGTGATCTGACCAAGGCTTAACGTAGAAGGGGGAAAAGGCCCAATCACGGGGCAAATATTTCATTTTTGGAGGGATAAAATGAGAATCCTGGCCTGTCTAAGCCTTATCTTCTTATTAGCCGGCTGTGGGACTGTAAACAATGCGTTATCTGAAAAAACAAAACGCATTGAATATTATCGGATATACGATGTAAAAACATCCGCCGACAAAGATCAGATCATTCATGCCGCGAGCAAAGGGCTTGGAGAAAATGTGAATAACGCAAATGAATCCACCCCGATTCCGGATTTTACCGAACCGCCGGCCAAGCCTGGACGTTTCAAGCTGATTAACCCGTTTGGGAATACAGGGATGGGAAGTTTACTCGCGGCAAACGGCATAAAGCTTTGTTCCTGCGACGGGGCTGTGTGGATTGCTAAAGCAAATCGAAATACAAAAAACAGCAGTGACCTTAATCTGACCGTTTGCCTTTTCCAGTACAAGGGAGGATATCAGGTAGACGAATATGCCGTTTTTTCCAAGGAGGAGGGGGGGTTGATGCAGCTGGGCCGTTCCCTGGCCAATGCTATGGTAGGCACGCCCGAAGAATGGACCGAGAAAACCTTGCTGGATGTGGTGAGAAATATTTCCAGGGAGACCCATGCCGATATCAGTTTTGTGGAAGGATATCCGAAAATATCCGGCACTCCATGGCTTGATAGCCAGGATAAATCATTGAGCCAAAAATGAGTGAGTTATTCATCTTGAAAACCAAAAGAATTTGCCAATTGATACTTATGGCATCCGTGCTGCTTATGGCAAGCCGGAGTTTCGCAAACCCCTGGGACCCGGGCTCGGGCAACCTGGGTGTGACCCTGCTTGTGGGCTACGACGCCAGCTACTTCAACCTCTCCACCGACAACCCCAGCGCAACCGTCGCTTCAGGCACCATGAACGGCTTTTATGGGGAGTTGCGGGGGGAAACCGAGGATTATTGGTCCAGATTAAGGGCGGATTATTCCACGGGGAGCCCCGCATTTTCGGAGGCGGCTCCCCTTCTAAATCCAAATTTGATCGGCTCCTCAAGCCAAAAGATTTTGAACGTTGAGGGCGATCTTGGGGCAAAGGCGCTCGATTCCGACCGGCCGCTGCCCGCTACGCTCACCCTTTACGTAGGTTTGGGTTATAGGGACTGGAAGAATGGCTTCCCCATGGGCACGATAGATTTCAGTTCATTTTACATTCCGCTCGGTTTCAACTACATAGGCCGTCTAAAAAGATTGACCTTCGGTATTGACGGGAGCCTCCAGGTGCCTTTCTTCACAAGCACGAAATTAAGCGAATCAAACGGCGAGCCCGAGACAAGCACTTCGGACATCAATCCCGATCTCGGCTACAGGGTTGAATTGCCCATTACATATGACGTCTATAAATCAGATAATGCGTTCTGGATGGAGCCCAGGCAGACAAAAATCCTTCTCTTCCTGACCCCCTACTGGCAGTACTGGAAGATTCCGGCCTGGAAAATCACTTATCTGGATGGGACATTTGCCGACTCCCCCGCCTATATCACCAATACTTTCGGGGTACTTGTGGGCGTAGGTGTGAACCTGGATATGTGAGGACACGTCATCTTCTGAGGTCATTATAGAGGAGGGTTTTAATATGAAACGCAGAATTTCAAGATTTGTTACATTCGGGGTCTTGATTGTTTCCGCCGTGTTTGCTCTTTCGGCATGCGGCATGGGGCCGTCTTCCATAGCAGGCAGTTCGAATAATAGTGGCGGCAATACAAGTAATCCAAACAGTTCAGGTGGGAGCTCAGGTAGTGTCACCTCGGATTTAATTTATATGAGTGGCGCAATCGCACTGGGGTCCAATGCGGTTAGCACAACTGGTGGAGTTTATGCAGATGACCCCTCAAACCCATCCTCGCCTACACAGGTTGATTCTGGCGTGCTCATTTCGTCTTCTTCTTCGGGTCCGGTTCTCGGTGGCATATATAACAGCACCGCCGGCCAGGTTTCGAATATGAATATTCAGGGGCTGGTGTATATAAAAGGCGGAAAAATTTTTAACGTAACCGGGGCACTTACACCGGTACAGATTTCTACCGAAACTGAAGCTTGCCGCCTGCAAACTAAGGGTGATGGAATACTTTATGATTGGGCAAACCTGAACAATTCTATTATTCCATATATTCAGGCCGGCCCGGATGGGCAGTGCGGAGACAGTGACGATATCACCAAAGTGATAAGATTAGGCATGTCCGCATCGGATTTGCCTATTCAGGCCGAAACCGGAGCAATGCACGCAATTAATAATATTCTCACTGGAGCCCTTGAATCCATAATCGTGTACACAGGCAATGAATTCGATGCGTGTACACCCTATTTCACCTCATGCAACAAACTGCAAATTCCTTCTACCGGCTGGCCCGATTACCCGGTCCGCCAGTTTGCGGATTCAGATAGAGCCGCAATTCTCTCGGGCTCTGCTGATAATAAGTTTGCATATATTTACGACGCCGACAGCGGCACAGTTTCAGGTCCTTTCGAAGATGGTGGATTGTCCGACACGGTTTCTTCTTCTATACAAAATGATAAGTCGGACGTTTATTTTATATGTTATGGCGACTCTGTTTGTAAACTTTCAAGCAATGGGACCTTTTCAACTCTTTATACTGAGAACTCCACAGAGCCAATTTTGGCAGGTTTAACCGACAACTATATTCTTTACTATGCTGATGCTTTTGACGGCAGTTCTTATGTCCTGAAATCCGTTTCCAAAGCTGGCGGGTCTCCAATAAACCTTGCAAGCGATAGCAGTTCCTGGCCAAGCGTTTCTGACGGAGTGGAGGGGACCAATGGAGATCACGTATATTACAATCTCGGTAGCGGCACGATTGCCGGAATAGCAAATGCCGACGGCACGGGCAAAAAAGAAATCCAAAACGCCTCTTGGGTCGGTTCCTCTGATTCCAATAGCTCAATGAATATGTGGCAAATGCTAAATTGGGGCTCAAAGGAATTTCATAACCAAAATGTATACACTATATTCCTGCAGGACTCTTCTCGGAACATCTCAGCTTATGATGCTTCAACAGGCAATATGCTCCAGATAATGGGGACTCTACCTTCTGATCTTGCCACCCGGACTACGAACTGTGGAGGTTTCGGCAGCAATATATTTGGATTTGGTGAAAACACCTGGCTTCTAGCCATAAATTCAAATTGTTACACTGATATCTTGTACATGAATACTGGAGTCGCAAACTCTCTGGTCCGCGTTACAAATACGCCTTCTATAAGCGAATGGTAAACGATGTTATGCCTAAAAAAGGAATTCTTCTTTGGAAGGGTAAAGAAAGTAGGATGTGAAATATGAATATTCCCCGGTATTGATTGATGATGACGAGGGTATTCGGCAGAGCCTTTTAGAAGGCTTAAGGGGCTTTGATGAAGAATTCGAAATACTAACAGCTGAAAACGGCAAGGAAGCACTGGAAATAAACACAAAGTGAAGCCTAAAATCTCTCGTATATTTCTGCATGGATATCCCTTTCCGCCTGATCGGTTCCTCCTAAAGTGTATTCAGGACACGATGCCCGATTCGGGTCGAGATTATAAGCGCCGAAATGCGTTCGCCAAGGCCGGTTTGGCCGGCCGTTTCGCTATCGTGCCCACCTGTTTCGGAAAACGCTCAAAATATGGACGCGATCAGAGCGAAACAGGTGGTTGCAATGCACCGAAACAGGTGGGCGCGTTCCTCCGAAATGACTGGTCACGATGGGCCGAAATCCGCATCCGAGTCAAAAGTGATCGCCCTCAGCATGCCTTAGCTTAAGTGAGGTGAAAAATGAAAATATGAACATCCGAAAAAAGAATATCCTGCTGGTGGATGATGACAATGACATCCTGCTAAGCCTGTAGGGGGCGTTTTAAAGGAACCGATTATGGAGATGTTTTGGCACTGAAGTAGTGGGGCGCCGTTAGGGCTGCCCAGGTCTGTTTTGGTTTTTACCCGCCTGATTATTCCCACGCGATACAATGAGACCTTTATCCGCCGTGTTGGAGGTACTCATTGGTCAAGCAATGCCAGTATTGCGGAAGGTATTTTGTCCCTGACCGCCGGGCAGGCGCCAGGCAGAAGGCGTGCGGCCGGGCTGAGTGCAAACACTTGAGGAAGCTTGAGGCGCAAAGCGTCTGGAGCGGCAAAAACCCCGGTTATTTCAGGGGCCGGTACGAATACGTGAAGGAGTGGCGGCTCCGAAAAAAAGCAAAGGACCCCGGCCGACGGAAAATGATACAAGACGAGATACCCCTTGCAAAGCCGCTACAGGAGCTGGTTTTGCTGATACCGGCCGGCCGAATGGGGATGATACAAGACGAGATACGGCTGCGGAGGGTTGATACATCTACGTTTGCGGCGTATGGACCGTGATACAAGACAAGATGGACCGCCTCCGGACGATTATATACACTGGAAACCGTTACTCAATCGGAACGATGGAGGCGAAAAATGGAATCACCACTTCAGAGCCGGGCCCGGCACCTCCTGGAGGTGGAGGGCCTGTCTCTCACCCAGGCAGCCAGGGCGCTCGGGGTGTCCAGGAAGAAAATAACCCGCCTGGTACGGCAGAACAATCTTCAGCGGAAGCCGCGGGAAAGCATCATTTCGCCCTATGAGGGGCTGATCGGACAGTGGTATAAGCAATACCCCTTCCTTCAGGCCATACAAGTGCTTGAACGGCTCCGCCCATACGGCTATGCGGGAGGATATTCCGCGGTAAAGCGGTACACCCGCCAGTTCAGGACCCGGCGGCCAAGAGAATCTTTTCACGAGCTTTCATACCTGCCTGGTGAAGAATCGCAAGTGGACTGGATGCATTGGAATACGCCTTTTGGCGTTGTCTACGGGTTTGTATACCTGCTTGCCTATAGCCGGTATCTGTACGTGACGTTCTATCCGCGAAGTTCGATGGAGTTTTTCCTTGACGGGCATATAGGGGCGTTCAAGGAGATCGGGGGCGTTGCACACCGCCACAAATATGACAACCTCAAATCGGTCGTGATAAGCAGAAAGCCGGACATCACCTATAATGCCCGCTTCATGGACTTCGCCCGGTATTACGGCTTCAAAATTTACGCATGCACGCCCGGAAGGGCAAACGAAAAGGGCCGTGTCGAGCGGGCCATAAGGGATATTGAAAACGGCTTCCTCAGGGCTGAGAGTTTCAGTGATCTTGCCGACTTAAACCGCAAGGTTTCGGTTTGGCGGACCAATCGCAATAACCGAGAGCACAGAAGCACGGGCAAGGCCCCCTCCGGGATGTTCAAGGAAGAGAAGCTGAAAGCCCTGCCGCGGACTCCGTATCAGCCCTATCGCCATGAACCCGCCCTTATCAGCAAAACCGGGTTCATTACCGCGGACACCAACCGCTATTCCGTGCCGAGCGGCTATTGCGGGCAGCACTGCGATCTGCTCATCTATCCATGGCAGATAGAGGTCGTTGTAGGGGAGAAAAAGATCGCGCAGCATGACAGGCGTTTTGACCGCCATCAGAAGATCGAGCATCCTGGCCACAGGCGGGGCCTCCTGGACCGCACGCCTCACTTTAAGAATCAGCGGATATACCAGCTTATGAAAGGGATGGACGCCTCCATTGAGCGGTTTCTTGCGGGCGCGGAGCAGGAGGGACAGGCCCCCCTCGCCGTCGCCTATGAGCTCTTCAAACTGCTGAAGGGCATCTCAAAGGGGACACTCATCTCCGCGGTCAGAGAGGCAAACGGCATCCCTGCATACAAAACGACTTACATCCGGGGGCTTCTGAGCCCCGCCGCCTGCCGGGACAACCCTGTCCATCCCCAAAATACCGGCCTGTTGAGCATCGACTATGAAGGGAGGTCCCTCGACGACTATGACACCTTTATCTGAGCTTTTCAAATATTTCAGGTTCATTAGCGAGCCCGAAAGCATCTCCGAGCAGGAAAAAGCCGTCCTTCAGAAGTTTCTCGATCAGGAGCTGCAAAAAAGGGAGCAGCGCAAGATGCAGCATCTTATGCGGATGTCCGGCATCAAGCGGATAAAGCTTCTGAGCGATTTCGACTGGAAGTTCAACCCCAAGGTCCCCAGGGACAAGATAATGGAATACCTCGGCACCGACTGGCTGAAGAAGCCCGGCAATCTCGTGCTGATCGGGCCCGCCGGCGTGGGCAAGACCCATATCGCCACCGCCCTCTGCCATGACGCCATCGGCAAAGGGCGCCAGACGATATTCCTGAGCCTCTTCGACCTTACGGCCAAGATGGCCAGGGCCAAAAACCTTTACAGCCTCATCGACTACTACGCTAAGGTGCCTGTCTTCTGCCTGGATGAACTGGGCTATGTGATCCCGACCAAGGAACAGGCGGACTGTATCTTCCAGATCATCTCTAAAAGGACGGAGATCGCGACGACCATCGTCACCACCAACCTTCTGCCGTCCCAGTGGGGAAAGGTCTTCGATACGGTAACGGCATCCGCGATCCTGGACAGGCTAAGCATGAACGGCAGGTTCATCACCTTCGAAGGGAGGTCCTATAGAGGCGGGAAATAGATGCTCGTCAACAAGCCGGATAAAAACTCGCCTCCAAGGGCATGGGCCAACTCGTCTTCAGCGCGGCAGGCCGGCGCCCACCTCTATCATACAGGGAACCGGCCGCGCCGTATTCGGTGCCCTCGTCGCCATAATCGGTTCCTTTTCCCCGCCGCCTACATAAGCCTGTCGGAAGGGTTGAAGGCTTCCGATGGGGAATTCGAGATACTCACGGCTGAAAACGGCAGGAAGGCGCTTGAAATATTCAGAAGCGGCGTCGCCATAGACCTTCTGGTCACCGATTTAAAGATGCCTGAGATGAACGGGTTCGAGCTTCTGGCCGCAGTGAAAAAGGAGTTTCCTAAAACTCGTGCCATCGCGCTTACGGGTTTCATCACGCCGGAAATTAAGGAGCAGCTAAAGACAATCGGAGATTATGTTTGCATCGAGAAAACCGTGGGGATCAGAAAACTGCGGCAGATAGTAATAGGTGAACTTAGAGGGGGAAAAGATTAAAAAATTCGGAATGATTATGGCTATCTTGTTTGTTTCTGCTCTGGCGGCGCTGGCGGCAGCGGCAGATCATCCCCAGGATGGAATTCAAGATAAGGCCCATAACCATCAGAACGGGCTCCACAGTGCCTTATCCAATATCAAAGAATATTGCACCGCCGTCCTCGGCGCCAGCTACGCCTTGCAGGTGCAAAAGACGCAAAATGGCTATCTGTTCATCTGCATTAAAAAGGCAGAGGGTTCAAAATGGTTAGAGGCGCATAAATGAGCATGGAAACTAAAATCAAAAAGGCAAAGGCACCAAGGTGCAGAAAATGTAACTACCCGGAACAAGATGATCCAGAACGAATTTTTCTTACTTACAGATATCCCGAGAATGGGCGCCTAAGAATTAGAGTGCATTGTCCTAATGTGCAAACGCCTTTCGGGAAAAGATGCATAACAGAGTTTGAACCTCCTGTCGTACGGGAATTGATTTTCCGAAATCCGGAGCAGTCGCCTGAGGAATTCGGCAGTAAAGGAGGCTGCACCCCGGTGTGTTAAACTACTAAAAGGGTATAATCCAATGTTCCACTGGCTCCGCGACCGCCGTGCCGAGGCGCGAAGGCGCCCGTTTCCTCCCGATTGGGAGGCCTTCGTGCGAGCGAACGTGGCCCACTACTGCGTGCTCGATGACGCTGAGCGCGCCGAACTCCACGCAATGATGCAGGTCTTCCTGGAGGAAAAATACTGGGAAGGGTGTGGAGGGTTAGACCTCACCGATGAGATTCGCGTCACCATCGCCGCCCAGGCGTGTCTGCTGCAGATGGGACTCCCCCATGATTACTATCCCGATGTCGAGTCGATCCTCGTCTACCCGTCCACCGTAATGGCTCCGAGCATCGCCCCGGCATATTCGAACGCGTGGACGGCCCGGTAGAGCCTTCTGTCCCCATCCTGGGCCAGGCCCTCGCCCGGAGTCCGGTGGTCCTAGTGTGGGACACCATCGCCCACTGGGCGCGCCATCCCGAGCAGGGGCATAACCTGGCGTACCACGAGTTCGTCCACAAGCTCGACATGCTCGACAATGCTGCCGACGGCACGCCGACCGCGACCAGTTCGCCGAATGGGTCGCCGTGTGCTCCCACGAATTCCTGCGGCTGCGTCACCTCGCCGAGAAGGGCCATAAAACCTTCCTTGATGCCTATGGCGCAAAGAATGAGGCAGAGTTCTTCGCCGTGGCGACCGAGGAGTTCTTCGACCGTCCCATTGACCTTCAGAAGAGCGCTCCCGACCTCTACCAGGTCCTTAGCGATTATTATCGCCAAGACCCGGCAAAACGCGTGAAAAACATCTGTCCAACAAAAAAATAAGCATATCCCCTCTTAAACCTTGATTTTCAATACAGGAATGCCTAGCCGCTGCCTTTTGTTTTCCCCCTTGAACAGGTCCTGTTTCCTTCCAGGGACATCTCCTCTTTCCCCCTCATGTTGGGACTGAAGCTTTGTGGGCAGGCTTGCCGCGTGGAGGACCGTGTACTTGCCAAACCTTTCGGAGAGGCTGTCAACTGCATTATAGACACGGGTCATCTTCTCGATCCCCCGGGTGTCGTCAAAGAGGGTAAATTGCAGGCTTTTTTCAGGCACCAGGCTGGCAAGAACAACGCCCGTCTGACGGTAAAGGACCCTCTGGCGGAAAACGTATTTGAACCCCTCTTTCAGCGGCCCGAACAACTGGGCGGGGAAGGCCGTCGGAAGGCTTAGCTTCAGTTCCACTCCGGCGCTTTTGAAATCCTGTCTTGTCAGGAACACGATAAGCCTTGAGGCCAGCATGTTATAGCGCCTTGCCTTTAGGCAGGCGTTTTCCAGGTTCCTTGAAAGCTGGGCGAAAACGAAAGTTTCATCCTTTGAGGGAGGCGTAAAGGTTTTAGCCTTGCTTATGGACTGGTAAGTGCTTTTTGACTCACATGTAACGGGATAGACGCTTCGGCCGTTAAGCTCATGCCAGATCTCGTGATAGGGTTTTGAAAGATATTTTTGGACGAACTTCTCGTCCTTCCTCGCAAATTCGAGGGCCGTTTTAATGCCAAACTTATTAAGGTAGGCCGCCGTATTTGGCCCTATGCCCCAGACCTTTTCAACAGGTAGGTTCTGAAGATACAGGTGAATGTCCCCGCCGGGGATGAGTATAAGGCCCTTTGGCTTTCCGTGCTTGGAGCCTACTTTGGCAAGTACTTTTGAGAGGCTTACGCCGGCGGAGACCGTTATGCCAAGTTCGGTCTCTATGGTTTCCTGCATCGTCTTTGCAATCATCCTGTAGGGGCCGTGAAAGCTCCGCCTTAGACCCGTCAGATCCACAAAGGCCTCATCTATTGAGTACTCCTCAACGTCCGGTGAAAAGCGCCTAAGGATCTCGAACATCCTTAGCGAGAAAAGACTGTATGTTTCGTAGTCGGACGGCACGATGACGGCATCGGGGCAGACCTTTTTCACCTCGAAAAGCCTCCTTCCCCGGGCAACACCTCTTGCCTTGGCCTCATAGCTTGCGGCGGCCACAATGCCCCGCTCCTTGCCCGTAATGACTGGTTTGCCCCTCAATTCCGGATGTATCGCCTGTTCGCAGGAGGCGAAAAAGGCGTCCGCGTCCAGATGAAGGATTGCCTGTGGCCACGAATGGATTGTAAGAGGCTGATCATCCATGTTAGAAATAAAGGCTTACTTGTATTTCCTTACAACCGCGGTTACGACCCCGGCGATCTTCAGTTCGTTTTCGGGTTTTATTAGCTTATAGTTCGGGTTTGCGGGCAGAAGCGTCACGTCGCTTCCTCTTTTTCTCAGATATTTCATCGTCCAGGCGCCATCCACTTCAGCGATGACGATATCACCGCTCTTCGGAGTCAGCCCTTTGTCCACTATAACCATGTCGCCGGGGAGTATCCCCGCACCGGACATGGAATCCCCGGATACCTTTAGAAGGAAAGTGGCCTCCCGGTTCTGTATCAGAAGCTCATCCAGCGACAGGGTGTCTGAAAGCTCCTCTTCGGCGGGGCTCGGGAAGCCCGCCTCGACAGTGCCGAGCACTTTTACGGGATGCGCCATTGCCCCGGGGACAAGCCGACCCTTTTCGTCCCGCTTGAGGATGCCCATCTTTTCAAGCCTCACCACGAGTTTGGAGGCGGCGTTTTTGGAGCTAAGGCCCACAAGTTCACCTATCTCCGAGAAACTGGGCATCCTGCCCCTTTCGTGATAGAAGCTGGATATCTCCCTCACTCTTTCCCTGAGGCTTTCCTCTTTCAGCTTCATCCCCTATTCTATGGTGAACGTACGTTTACTGTCAAGTGCGAACCCTCTGAAATAGCTTCCAAAGGGTCGTAATGGTCCCCACGGATCACCCGGTGAATCTTGAAGAGTTTCAGAATGGCGGAAAATGATTGTTCAAACCGGCAGACGGGCCGTATTTCATCCAGCTTCCGATCCAGAGGATAACCGAACCGCTTCCTGATGTACTTCTTTATTCCATGCTTGCTTTCGCCCTCACGGACAAGGAAGACCGCTGCCGCAGTCGCCTGAGCTCCTTTGATGCCTTCAGGGTGGTTGTGAGTGACTGCTGCGCTCAGTCTCGCCTCATCGAGGACTTTCTCAAGCGGGGAAAAGGCAAATCCCACGGGGCTTACACGCATGGCCGACCCATTTCCGAAACTGCCGTAGGCCGGCGCGCCGTCAGAGGATATCCATCGCCTGAACGCCGCACCATATCCGGCATTCGGGTACAGCCTGTCATATCTCCTGTAAGTTACGGCGTAATCGGCGCCTTTCAGGATACATTCAGCTGTGGCAATTGTCAGGACAGTGTCGTCGGTAAACCTTGAGGCCGGGCTGAACAGATCGAAAAAATTTGTTTTTATGGGGTGGTTTTCATAGACAGAGCCGATAATGTCACCCGCGATCGCGCCGACCATATAAAATTATATATTCCTTCAAGTCAAAGGGAACCTGCTGGATGATTGTCCTTATGAGAGGCAGGGCCAGTCATTCTTTTTTATCGATGAAAGCGTCCTTGAGGAGCTTGCTCTGCCTGTCGAAGGCCTGACGCGGGTTTTTGGGGTCCTTCATGAGGGCTATCTCCTGGGTGATGAGCCTGGCCAGGTTGAGCGTATGGGTTTCAAGCTTCGCTGACTCCCTCCTGTAAAGCGGATGGTCCCGGTTTATATAGATCGTCGTCTCCTCGGAAAAGACCTCCGGCCCTTCCTCCCCAAAGCAATCTATCACGCACGAAACCCCGGTCTGCCCGAATTTGATCTTCTTTATGATGGCGTTGGGCGTAAGCGTCTTTACCTTAGGTTTTTTCTTCCTCTTCTTTTTGGTTGGTTCTTCCTTTTCTTGTCCTTCGGCCTTGACCTGTTCTGCCGTTTCGCCTTCCTTCCCTTTTGCAATTTCTGCAGCGGAACCGGCGCCACGCGTCCCTTCGCCTATGGGCAACGCGCCGAAAGGGGACAAGTCGGGATTTTCGGCGAGCGCTTTGTATATCCTCTGGAGAGCCTCCTTGAGGGCACGGCCCACGCGCTTGCTTTCCCGCCGCATGGTCATCTTCTGGAGGGACACCTTCACATCCTCAATCAGCCGCTCCATGACCTTTAGAAATTCCGTATATTCTTCTGAGTCCCGTATGAAGCCGGTCCTGTCGCTTGTTATGGGGAGAAAATCGGCATGCACCTCTCCCCGCACCCTCGCCATTACCTTCCCCCAGGTCTCCATGCCGAAGAGTTCCCTTCGTACAGTCACCTGCTTTACCTTCACCTCTATCCCCAGGTCGGCGGCCGAGGAGGCGGTCTCCGGAAGGATGATTATCTCCCCGCTTACCGGCCCGAAAGCCGTTCCCTCAAGTATGGGTATCCTGTGGCCGGAGAGGCTCCGGGGCACTACAGTGTGGCCGTTTATCCTCACTCTGAAATCCGGAGCCTTTATCGGGGTCCCCTCGATGATCTTTTCCTCTATGTCCTCAGGCTTGAATGTCCTTTGAAGGCCGCTAAGCGTTACCGTGGTGCCGTCGGTCTTCCTCGAATCGGCGGGAAGGACCTCAAAGGGCAACTGCCAGACATCTCCCGTCTTTTCCCACTGGTCCTTGTCAAAAACCACCCTGGCGGCGAAATCACCCCTTTTTGTAAGTACCTCGAAACGCCTGCAGGCCGAGAGGCTTGCGAATTTCCCGATCCCGAACTGGCCTATTCTGTCCCTGTTGTGCACCGGCGACCTTGGGGAATAGAGCTTTTGCTGGGATCCTATGTTGAAATACTGCTTTAGCCCTTCCACGTCCATTCCACTCCCATTGTCCCTGATCTCAATTGTATCTCCTGATAAGGCGATCTCCACCAGGGTCGCATCGGCATCGTAGGCGTTATTGACAAGCTCCCGCACGAATTCGATGCTTTCCGCGTAAAGCCTCTCACCGATCGTTACTATATGGCTTTTGTCTATGGTGACCGGAATAAAGCTGGCCTGTCCGGCCTGGCTTACATTATCCGCCGTGTTTTCACTCATTTTGCCTTATCAAAGACCTCAAAACCTTTCAGGTAGTCGTCAAATCCGAGCGGGGCCTCTATGCCAAGCTCCTTAAGGAGGTCTATGGCCTCACTTATGGATATGTCCAGTTTTTTGGCCAGCCCGGAAAGGGAAAGCTTCCCCTCCTTGTAGTACTTGAGCATGAGGAAATCCCACCCGTATTCCAAAAGCTCCCGGGCCATGGTGGATTTGTCCTTGTGGGTGGCCTTGGAGAGCTCCTCGAGCCTCTCCAGGTCCCTTTCCTTCAGTCTCAGGCTTATTACGCCCATTTAGTTTTCTCCTTTCAGCCGTTTGGCGGCGTCCTCGATTATCTTTCTTGAGTACCTGCCGTAAGTGGCCAGGCCATCGAGTTTGACAAGCGCCATGGGGAGCTCCAGTTGCCCTCCGACCTTGAGATTTATCAGAAAATGGATCGCCGTTGCAAACTGCACCCCTAAAACCTTGCAGGCCTTTATCGCGGGCCCGTCGGCGACTGCCACCGGGCAGCCGAGTTTTTTTGCCATCCAGAGCGCCTGGGCTTCCGCCCCCTCGATTCTAAAGTCCGCCTGAAGCTTACTAACCGCCTCCTGATGCCCGGCCTTTTCCACCTTAATCTTCCCTTCGGCAATGAGAGTTTTTATCAACAGGGCATCCAGACTGTCCTTTAGAAGGCATTCTTCTTTCACCTTCGCCGGCATAACGATCGAGATGTCCTCCGCAGTCTCCCTTAGAAGGTCGACCTTGGCCAAAAGGATCAGTGTGGAAGAGTCAAACACCATCCGCATGTCTACAATATACTACAATTGTAATCATTTGTTCAATTTCGATTGTCACTCTATACGGAGGCTGTCTGAGAATAAGGGAAGAGGTCCGGTCGGGAGCACCTTTGACCATGTGGAGGGATTTAAGCGGCCGTTAATACTTTCTTCGGTGCGAATAACGAATAAGCATCATTCCGTCTGTGAAATTGCGGAATAATGCGTGAAGAACGAACGCCGCGACACTGCAGGCTATGCCCTTTCAATCCCGCCCGTTTTTATTTCTGCTGGGACAAATGAGGTTTTTTTGAAGCTGCGCGAGAGGATTTCCGGCCGATTCGGGCCATACTGAACAGATAAAAAAACTCTGGGCGCCACGGCATCCGAATAATCGGGCGCAGAGACCTGATTTTTGGCAATAGGGAGCTGCGGCGAGAGATTTTATTTTTTTCGCCAGGCCCTGATCGGAAGCTTTTCCCGGTGGTGTTCATAGTCTGCATTCCTGCGGGGGCCATTGCAGGACGGATACAGTATTTCCACGGTGACCATCCTGCCTTTTTTGCAGACGGGGCAGAGGGTGACATCGATGCCGGAGACCCTGCGGAACCATTCCTGCCATGTTTCATGAGGCTTCCTGGCTTTTACTTCAACCTGTGAGCTTCCGAGAAGGTGACGAGCCAGAGAGATATAATATTTGCGAAGGCGGTTTCCCAGAATCCCGTAGTGCCGGATTTTTATAAAGCGACTGGAAAGTATATGCAGGAGGAACCTTCTGATGAACTCATCAGCATCAAGGGTCATTACCTTGTTTTTGTCGCCGTCCGCGTAGTCGCGCCAGCGGAAAGAGACCCTGCCATCCTCCAGCTTCAGGATGCGGTCATTGCTTATGGCCACCCGATGGGTGTACCTGCCCAGATATTGTAGTGCGCCTTGGGCGCCGTTAAACGGAGGCTTACAGTAGACAACCCATTTCTTGTCATAAAGCTTTTTCTGCAGCCTTTTGAAAGCGTAGGGATCTTCAAGATAACCCGTTTCTCCGGGAAATGAGAGTTTGCCTGATTCGTGGATTTCCTCCAGGTAAGCCAGGAACTTCTTCTTGAACAGGTCGCCCATTACACGCACGGGAATAAAAAACTTCTTGGAGGAGGATATCCATTTATCCTCTGCAGAGGACAGCCCACCGCCTGTTACTATGCAATGGATATGCGGATGGTCTATAAGGTTCTGTCCCCATGTGTGGAGGACGCAGGTGAAGCCGATATTGGCGCCAAGGTGCCTGGGGTCTTTGCCCAGTTTCATGAGGGTCTCCGAGACCGAGCGGAAAAGCAGATTGTACATGACCTTCTGGTTGCTAAGGACAATTGGTTTAAGCTCGGCGGGGATGGTAAAGACCACATGGAAGTACGGAATGGGCAGAAGGTCTTTTGCCCGGTCCCAGATCCATTTCTCTTTCTGCAGAGTCTGGCATTTTGGGCAATGCCGGTTCCGGCAGGAGTTGTACGATAATCTGACATTATCGCAATCCTCGTTGTCGCACTTGTCCCTATGCCCGCCAAGCGCACTGGTCCTGCATACCTCGATGGCATTCATGGCCCGATGCTTGTGTGGCGGAAGCTTATGGGACTCCCTGTATCCGGGGCCGTGCTGGCGGAATATGTCCGCCACCTCGACGCCGTATTCGGCCCTCACCCGGGCTACGAAAGCTGTTTGTCTATGGGGCTTGTTACCTGAGAAAGGGCCACCTGGCTTACGTGCAGGTAGACGGTTGTCGTTGTCGGGGACCTGTGGCCCAGAAGCAGTTGTACATGGTGCAGGCTTACTCCCGCCTCAATCAGATGTGTGGCGAAGCTGTGCCTCGTGGCATGCGGCGTGACCGGCTTTGTTATGCCGGCCCTTTCCACCGCGTTCAGAAAAACTTGCCGTATCCCGCTTACGGTCGCGTGCCTTCGTTGTATCCCTCGAACAGCCACTCCTTGGGGCGGTACAGCCTCCAGTACTCTCTCAGACAAAGAAGCGCCCTTTGCGAGAGGATGGTGTAGCGGTCCTTGCCCCCTTTGCCCTGACGCACATGTATCATCATGCGTTTGCTGTCGATGTCGGTTATCTTCAGGTGTGCCACCTCGCTTATCCTCAGGCCCGAAGAATACATGACCATCAAAAGTGCCTTGTGCTTTATGTTCTCCGTGACGGAAAAAAGAGACTCTATCTCCGAAAGGGAAAAAACGACTGGCAGCTTCTTCTTGCCCTTCGGATACCGGATATCATCGACAATGTCCTCGCGCTTCAGGGTCGCCCTGTACAGAAACTTGATCCCGGCGACGTAGTTCCTATACGTTCCCACCTCTATTTCCCTGTCCTCCAGAAGATGGACCAGATACTCCTTTACTTCCTCCTTGCCGATGTCCGCTGGTGACTTGCCGAAATATTTCGCCAGATTGCCGACCTCTCTCAGATATTTCTTCTGGGTCGGCGTCGTGATGCCGCTCAACTTCATGTCCTCCGCCATCTTCTCCCTAAGCTTGTTCCGGCCGGTTTAAAACGGACCCACCCCTGGCCGGTTTACGGACCCATTTACCGGCCTTTGATTGACGGAGGCCGGGCGGTTTAGAGACCCACCCGGCAAATCCCCAAGGACGT
>JAJYJK010000047.1 GCA_021789555.1 Nitrospirota bacterium | reverse complement strand
CATCGATGCCGGTGGGGTCTTACGCCCTAAAGACCGCTAAATCCGCTATATTACTTGCTCGGTGGGCCGCTCCAAGAGTTTTATCCTTAAACTCCTGTCTGAGCTTTCTGCGACGTTCGTTTGCCACTTCAGGACTGACTCTCAGACACACCAGCCTGCATTGCACTCGCCTATTTAGCCTGCTGCCCATCAGTACATGCATTTGATGGATGTCCGCAGGGTTCCTTTTCAATATTGTCCGCAGATCAAGTGGTTTCAGGGTTTCAGGACACATGAGCTTTGTCCCAATAAAGTAGCGAGACAGGAAAAATGCACCCGAAGAAACTATCCGATGAAATGTTTTCATGCTGAAATACCCCAAGTCTACAATCAATAGGTCACCGCGTTGCAGGTGCCCAGCCAATTTAGGCGTGTAGCCGGTATCGGATACTATGCCAGGCTGTATCTCGAAGAAATTCAGAGAGCCGCTTTTGTACTCATAACAAGCCTGCATTCTGCAATTTGCAACAGACGCCCCGCCGCCTGATCCAGGCAAGACATTCTTTAATGCGGGATTCACGTCCCATGCCGTGCTGTCAAAAATGAGGACACGTTTAAATTGCCGAAGAATATTCGCTCGAATTTGGATCATTTCGGATGACTTCTGCTTCAGGACAAACTCTGCGCATTTTTTCATGAAGATTACTGCAGAGGCAGTAAATCTGCGATGCATGCCTTCCCTACTTATCAACCCCTTTATGGCTGCGACCATTCCGGCCAAGGAAGGATGTTTCATACCAAATTGCCCAACTGTCATTAATGCGAGGAAATCAAAGGAACTTAAAACTTTCTTGCGTCTGATGAAACCTGTCTGCCGACCCCATTTATCAAGCGTTTTTTTTAAAGAGCTTCAGGAATTCATCAGTCATGTGTGCCCCTCCCAAATCCTTCTGAACGGATCAAATTGACATATGCTTGGACTAACTCCATGGTCAGCTTTTTGAACTCCTGATGACGTTTTACTCGTCTGCGGGCCTCGGTGATATTTTCCTTTTTTATAAACATTGAAGAACTGCGCCCCCCCACGCTAAAACTGAGCTGATAATAAGGTCCATGTTTTTTCGGGGCAACAGCGTCCTTGCATTTGCACCCTGGCGTTCCGCAGACGTTCCACTGCTCACTGATACTGCCTGGCAATACCGGCCCAAGATTCAGAAGCCTCTGTTTTAACTGGTCAATGTTTTTCTTTATTGACATGGGCTTTTCCCTCCTTTAACCGATAGCATAATAAATGCTATCGGCATAAAGCAAGAATAAAACCAGTCCGACACTGGGCCTTTTTTAATTCGTTAAGTTAACACCTATGCCCGCACGGGGCGGCCGCCTATCATTCCGTAGTCGAAAAGAAACATCTCAGCATTAAAAACGGGCAGATGGGGAATGAATAGGCACGAGCTATTCCACGCCGCCCGCCGCATACCCGCGGAAGAACCATGCGTAAAGGACCAGGTAAGCCATTTGCAGGGCGGCGGCTATGAAGAACGGTGTTCGCAGCATCTTCGCATGGAGCATGAACCCGGAGACCAACGGCCCGAATGCGCGGGGGACCTGGATCGATACGTTTTGCAAACTGGCCGCCAGCCCGCGACGGTCGCGGGTCAAACCCACTACAAGCGCCTGGCGTACGCCTGCGGTCCACTGGTTGAAACCCGTCCGGAGCGCATATAAAGCCGCCGAGACGCCAAATACCGGCATGAGCGGGACCATTGACAGCAGCACGAGCCCCATGCCGCGCATGAGATCACCGGCCGGACCAACCCATGCCGCGAGACAAACCATGCAACGGCAACCGAACCGAGGGTGCCCAAAACGAAGCTTGCGGCGAGCGCCGGGCCAATGGATCCGGGACCGTGCTGAAAGCGCAGCGCGAACCAGTAGGCAATGAGCGGAGCGATCATGCCAATGCCCAGCCCGTTAAACGTGTTGGCGATGACCAGGCGCGCCAGCATGCGGTTTTCGTTATGACGCTCCGAATGTTTCACCGGCTGGCCGGCTGACCGCCGCCCGGGAAGCGGCTCGTGCAGGCCGGCGATGAGCACGAAAGCCGCGACCGAACCGGCCAGAGAGAGCAGAAACAGCGGCCGGTAGGCGAGCACCGTGCCCAGTGGTCCGATGAAAAGCTGAACGCTCCCCGCGAGCAGCGCCCCGGCAGCCATGCCAATAAAGCCGATGGCGGCGTTGACACTGAAGATTGCGCCGCGGTTTTCCGCAGGCAGCGCATGAGCGAGCCAGGCCTGCTCAAGGGGCGCAAACGGCCCCGCGCTGCCGTTTGCGCCCCGGCCGAACCCGCCTGCGATAGCGGCCAGCACAAGCGCAGGGGGCCAGGAAGTGACCAGGGCCAACAATGCGGCCCCGGCCTGCAAGGCCTCATATATTAGCAGGAAGCGCCGCCGGCCGCGCCGGTCGCTCAAGGGGCCCACAGCCAATGTGAGCACAGCGCCCACCAGCAGTGCCGCGGAAAGTGTGGCGCCGATCCCGGGCGCCGACCACCCTAGGGCATGCAGGTAAAGCGTGAATGCCGCAACCAGTGCGCCCTGCCCCAGGCTGCGCGCAGCGCGAGCAGCCATCAGGCGGCGGATGGCAAGCGGCAGTGCGGCGCTACAGCACCGCACTGCGGTATATGATTAGTTCTGGATTTATTTGCCGCAACACTTCTTGTATTTCTTGCTGCTGCCGCAAGGGCATGGCTCGTTTCTGCCGGTTTTTTTGGATTTTACCGTCGCCGGCTTCCGTTCCTTCGTGACAGGAGAGGAAGTTGTTTCTTCCTCTTCATATCTTTTGTACTTTTCCTCCCTGGCATTCTCCGCCTTTTCCTCGATTCCAACCATGGCGTCAGCCTCCGCGTCCATGCCAATTTCCCTTAACAGAGGGACAAGAAACTGGAGCACGCCACCCCTGTCATAAGAAAGAGGAGATGTCATATCATAAGCCCGCTTATAAAGCTCAATCGCCTTGTCCAGCTCTTGCAATTCCTGATACGAGTGGCCCGCCTTTATGACTATCCATGCGTTAGCAGGGAACATTTCAAGGTTTTTTGAGATACTCTCGAATGCCTCTTCGCGCCTGCCCGCCTCGGCGAGTATTGCCGCCATATCGCCATAGAAGTTCTCCGGGGAGTGGACATTCGCAAACAAGTTTCCTATCTCGACTGCCTCATCAACCATGGAGGCATGGTCGGCAAGGGCGAATGGCATTTCCACGACCCACCCCATGAGGTCGGCGTCCATGGAAAACGCGATATCCTCGAACAACTCGCTGTCGGGGCTTCCATCAGGCTTCAGTAGAAATCCGTAAAAGCGCTTCGCAAGGGCAAACTGCTCTTTTAAGGATTCTTTGTACAAATCTCCCTGGAGGCCCTCGTAAAACTTGATTTTCCTGTCAAGCTCTTCAATGAATTTGTCGCGGTCTGTATTATCCACCCTGTCCTGCCTCCAACTCTTTTCTAAGCGCTTCCGCAACAAACCGGGCGCCTGGGGTCTGCGCGGCCACCAGCCTGCGTATGCGCTCCAACGTCTCCGGCCCCTTGACGGCGTTTGCGGCGGCTTCCATCGCATAACGATAGGCATCGAGGATTTCCCCGAAAGTGATTTCATAGCCATACCCCTCGCAAATCCAACGGATCGCGGCCATCCCGGCCTCGACCGCAAATTCAGGGTGATCTGCGGCGGCTTCTTTGGCAGCGCGCGTCAGCGTCCTCGGATCACAGGGCGTCATATTGGCCAATTCGACTGCCTCGTCATACAAGCCCGCCGATTTCGCGGAGGCAAACCACTTGCCTTCTTCCCCTGGCGTGCTCTCGACCAAATCATGCAGAATCTCGCGGGTTGTCTTCCTTGGATATTTTTTTGCTATGGCCCGGAAGGTGGCCAGATTTGTGGTCCCCCGGTTCGCAATTATCGC
Organism: Nitrospirota bacterium; assembly: GCA_021789555.1. Taxonomy (GTDB): domain Bacteria; phylum Nitrospirota; class Thermodesulfovibrionia; order Thermodesulfovibrionales; family JdFR-88; genus JAJYGJ01. Next base: position 13,466 of record JAJYJK010000047.1, on the reverse strand, counting down.
ATAACTGGCGTATGCTTCATCCGCCATGCCGCTTGCAAGGAGCATCTCCTCGCAGACCTGGGCAATCTCGATTTGAGGATCGTTGATTTCAATATTGCCCTCGGCGAAACGGATTGCCTCCGCCTTTCTGCCCATGGCGGCCAGGGCCCTCACTCCCCATTTCCGGTAATCCCAGAATTTATGCGGTGAGCGCTCCAGCAAGGAGAGGATATCCTCATTCCGCCCAGCCTTCAAAAGGGCGCTGAAACATGCGGCCGTACCCTTGAAATAAACAAAATGGCCTGGAGAAGTTTTGTCCCATGCCATCCGGACCCCTTCGATAAACATATCCGCCCACTTTGAGGCCCGTTCAGGGGTGGCGCAGAGTTCCCCCCAGTATTCGGGCAGCAACTCTATATAGGGGATGTCGTCCTCCTCGACCGCTTGCCAGAGGCGCTCCAGCCACCTGTCCCGCACGGTATCATCCGCCGAAGCGGAGGCTATTATGGGAACAAGGATATCTATGGCATTGTTCACCGCCGAGCCAATTGCTCCTGAGGAACTGTCAACGTGGGCTAGGGCGGGAGACACCTTTTCCAGAAACAGCACGGCGCCTTCAGCGGCCAGGACCGGGTCCTTTCGGGCTGTTTTCTTTACCTCCGCCACGGCCTCTTTTACGCGCGTCAAAGCCGGCTGCGAGCGCCATCCGAAGGCGTTCCGGCGGAAGCGCGGGGCAAAATCCCATTTGTGATGGGCTGAAGAACTCATTTTCAATTTTAATCAATTGACGCCCGGGATGTCACACTTCTTACAGCTTCTGTAAGCGGCTATCCTTTCTGCAGTTGTTACAACTGGCGACGCCTCCCCTCGATGCCTTGTTTAAGTTTTTCCACAAGACGCAATGTCTTTTCAAAATCATCACTGAAACCCGGTACACCACGGATCATATCGTAAATGAGGCCGTATCGCGGGTGTTCTCCGGTTTCACTCCCCAATATGCCTATGATTGCATTAAGAGTGTCAGGGTTAGCTATGCTGGCCATATCATGGCCCAGGAGCCTGGCGCCGGCAGAATCCGTATCAAAGCCTTCCTCTTCAAGCAATCCCTGCTCTTCTGTATATAACCGCTCGGTATTGCCCGCTTCTTCATACTTGCGCATTATAAAGAACAGGTCCTCGGCGTCCCTCCCGCGTTCAGGATACCCGTTTTTCCAGGAGATAAGCTTCATGATTGCCAACCCGGCAAGGGTTGGCAATTTGATAAAGAGGTCGGGGTCGGAACTGAGCCTGACCGTAATCGAATATTTGTAAGCCTCCTCAAAGCCGGCCAGGCTCATGAATATTTCATGCTCTGGCGGCCAACTGATGCGCATGTTTTTATCAGAAATCGAGCCAAAAGGGACAATATCGATTCGAAGGAGGCCAAAGAGAAATCGATGGGGTTCTTTTGCGGGAACGAACTCTCCCGTCTCCGTAAGAGCCTTCGTCAGTTGTTGGAACTCCTCCCAGCCGGCAACCTCTACTCCAATATCGATATCTCTCGTCATTCTGGGCGGCTCGATGCCATAACAATATCTGAGAATGAGGTCGCGCGCGGTTGCTCCGATGACAAAGAACCGGATATTCAGAGAGTCCGCGGCCCTCTTAACGGCCGAGAGGGCTGCTATCGTATACTGGTCAATCTTCCCTGATAAGTTGAATAATATATTGCTCATGAATCATCCTGGCTGCCTCCAGGTTCCTCTCGTTACCGGTTGCCATGAGGTCGGCATAGACAAGAATGGGATGCACCAGATCATCCTTCTGACGGACCTCGCCCGGAATCCAGAACCTTTCAAGCACTTCAACGTTTCCGGCCGGGTCTTTTTTCAGCCTGTTTTCGAGCAGGAGTTCATTGATATGCCGGTCCGCTGTATAGATTGTTATCACCTCCGGCTGAAGATATTGGGTCAGCCTGGCTGCCGCGACCTCTCCTCCCCATTGGGCCTTAACGGGGTCCAGTCGCTTATTTTGCCACCAGCCGTACTCACCCCTGTAACGCCCAATCATCTGTTTTGGCCTTAACTGCTCCGGATACGCGGTCACCCATCGTTGCAAGAGGAGTTCTTTCTGAGTTACCTTATGGCCGCGTTTCCCCATGTCCAGGAGAAATCCAGTTTCTTTAAGCTCTCCCAGCAGCAAGCCTATGGCTCCAAGCGCCACATCCGCTGTGACAGCTATTTCGCGGTAATTCCTGTTTTCCAGGCCGGGATTGCATAGGAAGGCATAGATTACCCTGAGGCCGGCGGCCCTGAAAATCCTTTTTGGAGGGGCCGGAATGAGGCCTTCCGGGGGTTTGTTCCCCTTCACAAAAATATATAGCGGCGGCTGATTAATAAAGGTGTTGCCGGCAGCGTCAATAAACTCCACCCCGTTTCGTTTTAACTGCTCCGCCATTTGCGGATTCACATGCCTTGCGACAAGCAGGAGAGGATGATCCAATTCACTATATCCTCCCGCGCGCAGCAGAAACGGCTCAGCTTTCGTAAGGGCGGTCTTCATCTCGGCATAGTATATAATCTCCCGGCCCTGCGCTGTTATTCGCATCAATTGATCCGGCCGCAGACCGGCATGAACGACAGGTTCAGTCGTGATCTGCGCTTGGCCAGGCAAATTCCTCTTAAACGCCTCGATGGCGAGGTCAAGAATTTGTTTCTCAATATCTCTGGTTCTTTTCATTTCGTTCACTTTTAAATCTTGTTCATCAATAATGAACATAACATAAATATGAACAAAAAACAAACATTTTCACGTTCTCATAGGGATGGAGGCTCTGGAACATTTGCAGAACCAGACAATATTTCCCCATTTTAATTTTTTTCACGGTGAACTAAATCGTAAAATCATTGCCAGCTTTGAATTATTTGAAGTCTTATTCGATCGAACTGAACCAAATTCTTTCACGTTTTTTGCACAAAAAACAAAAGCGTGAAAAAAACGTGAAAAAATAGAGCGAAAAAGGTCCAAATTCGTCGATTTTCATAGTAAAACATGGAAAAAGTAAATCTTTGATAAATAAGAATTTTATGGTATTTTCAAGCACTTGCCATAGTCCCATTGCGGCGAATGGCATTCAAGAGGTCGTCGGTTCGATCCCGATCAGCTCCACTTAGGAAAATCAAGGAGTTAGCCAATTGCGGCTAGCTCCTTTTTTATTGGATTGTGCAGTTTTTGTGCACTTGAATTCAGGGCCGCGTCCAGGATGTTTACCGCTTTCATCTTGTGGGCGGGGGCAAGGTGGGAATACCTGAGGGTCATTTTCAGGCTCTTATGTCCCAAAAGTTCCTTTACCGTGGTAAGGTCAACCCCGGCCATTACTAAATGAGAAGCAAAGGTATGCCGGAGATCGTGAAAATGGAAGTCCTGTATCTTTGCCCTTCTTAGAGCCGTGTGAAAGCTTCTCTTTACGTCCTGGTAGGCTTTCCCGGTCTGAGGGTCAAAGAAGATATGGGGAATGTCCAGCCGCCTTGTAAGGCCCTGCAAAACAGCCCTGAGGGTATCGTTTATCGGTATCTCCCGGCGGTCCCCGTTCTTGGTCCTATCGAGAAGGATAAACCCGTGCCTGAGGTCTACCCTGTCCCAGGTAAGGGAAAGAATCTCTCCGCGCCTCATGCCGGTATTCAGGGCGGTTATCACTATCGGCCTTAAATGGCTTTCACAGGTGCTTACCAGGGCCGCGCATTCCTCAACGGAGAGATACCGCAAACGCCGGTTATTTTCTTCAAGGAATTTTACCTTGCGGATTTTTTTAAGGGCCTCTTCCTCAACCATGTCCCATTCAACGGCCTTGGTAAACATGTGCTTTAAAGTGGCAAGCAGTCTGTTTGCAGTGGCGGGCTTGTTCCCTTTCTGAATGCGCTCTGTCTGGTATTGCTCGATCATCATGGTATTAAAGCGCCTGAGGGGATAGCTGCCAAAAGCCCCGGCCAATTGATTGATAAGATATGCCTTGCTTTTAAAACTTCTCTGCCGTTCGCCCCATTTCAGGTATTCCCCGGCAAGCTCATTGAAGATATGATTTGCAATCTTTTTGACTTCCGGCTGCTTGCCCTGCTTTATGGCCTCTTTGCGACTGATAAGCAGAGATTCGGCCTCTCTGAATTTCTCCGAGCCTGAGGATTCCCGGACTATCCGGCCATCAAGACCGGCATAGCGAATCCAGTACACGTTGCCGCGCTTATAAACCCCCTTTGCCATGTCCTTTCCTTTCTCCTTTCCTTTTCTTTTCCTCGATACAGTCCAAAAGAAGCATTAAAGTTTTGCTTGGTATCCTTTCCCCCCTTTCCAGGTAAGCTATGTAATTTCTGGTTACTCCCAATAGCTCCCCGAACGCGGCCTGAGAAAGCTTCAATCCGGCCCTGAGGTCTTTAATATTTGCCGGGTTCCATTTCATGGAATCAGTATATGATAACTTAGTTATCAAAGTCAAGGGGAATGAATACATAGGCGGCCTCTTGATAGTCAATCAATAGCCCGCCAAAAAAACAGTTATAAAATCAATAACTTTGAATAGGCTGTGCCGTGAATTGTGCACTTGGGAATTACCCTGTTTTAAGCCTATTTAAAAGGGGAATTGGCCTGATAGTGCGCTCTTCGGACCACCTGTCAATAGCGGATTTCTTAAACCGGGTATACTTGCCCGCTTTGAAATGAGGAATTGCCTTTAGCGAGACCTGCTTATAAACCCAGGACTCATCAACCCGGAGATAAGCGGCAAGCCCCTGGACATCAAAGATCGTATCATCGGCGGGCCTGTTATTTCGGGCAAGCATCGGCCTAAGGATTTCGGCAACCCTTTGGGCTATCGCCTCGATGTCCTGGGGTTCAAGCTCGGTCTTCATAAGGAGGGAGGGAAGGGGGATTTTTCGGAATGAGAATATCTATATAGACTCCGCTCTGTATACGAAAAGCAAAAAGGGGCCTATTCTTCAATTGAGTTCCCCTGGCCGTCTGATTGACCGCTTGATTGACTAATCTGGGCTTTTAACGCCTCGATCTGCACGCGGATTTCCGCCCGCCTGGTCTGAATCTGGTTGAAATCCACGATCTCGGTGGACTGCCCCTTAAGCAGGCGGGCCTTGTCTGTGCTTATGCCTGCCGCCACAATGCGCTGATAAGCGTTTATATCCTGGATGTCCTGCTCGGTAATGCTGCTTATCATCTTCCGCGCTAACCCCTCGAACATATCGGCAAGCTCCTGCTTGATCTCCTGGACTTGCTGCATGACTTCAGGAGAGGACAGGAGATATTTTTTGACGGTATGGGGAGAACGCTTTACCGCTTTGGAGATCGCGTAGTAGGTCTTCCCCCCGGCATGGAGGGCCTTGATAGTTTCTTTCTCCTTAAGGGAGAGTATTTCCTTCATATCAGCCCCTTTGTAGTGGATTTGCATTCATGATTACAAGTGACTGCAAACATAAAAAGAGGGGTTTTCATGCCGCCCCTTTCCTTTTGACCTCACGGACAATAGAGCCGGGGAATAGTTGTTTGACCTCGTGGACGCGCCTGAGGACTTCAGGTGAAGGCTTCTGGCTGTGAAGCATACTTACCTCATCGGCTGTATAGATGGCCCCGGACACTCCCTCAGAGGCTTTAAGGGCCTCCCGGTCGGCCTCATCCTGAACTACCCAAAGGTAAGCGTCAAGGATGCGGGAGTAGACCTTTACGGCTACCCGGTCGAGAGGTTCAACCTCGCCCTCATTTATAAGCCTTACAGCGGCCTCTTTGGAAAGGTTGATCACCTGCCCGGCGGGTATCTCTCCGCGCTTTGTCTGGAAGGGTTCAAGGACCAGGCATTTCATAGAAGGTCGTCCTCGGTGAGACTGATTTCATCGGTTCCCGTTGATTTGTCGATTTGTTCCAGCCCCCCTGACAAATTGCCAAATCCAGTATTATCAAGGGTTCCGGGACTATCAGTTAATGGGTGATTTGTCGGAGGTTCGGGGCTAATGGATTTTGATTTGTCGATTTGTCCACTATATATATGGCTGACATTTTGACAAATCGAATTTTCCGCTATAGGGATGTATTCGAGCGAGTGCCCTTTATCGCCCTTTTCGGCATTCCAGTAAAGGCCCGTACCCTTCTTCAAAAGCCGCCTACCCTCTTTGTCCGGAATGTCCAGTTCGGCCCTGACCTTCTCCCTAAGCTCCTTCTGCTTAAGCGGGCTTCCCGCGCGATTCAATATCTCCCGTATGTCCTCCATCTTCTCAAAGTCGGGGTCTACCGCTATTCCAAAGCCCTTTATTTCAGGATTAAAGGTCAGGTAGATGCTATGAGGCTCATACCTTGTCTTTATGCGCGTACCGAGCTTATAGAGGTTCTGGCAATCAAACTCTATGCTTTCCCCTTCGATGTCTTTCACTTCTTCCAGGCCGAGCACATGATCACAGAGGTCAAGAAGCGCCGTACTCCCCTTGAAGGTGTTCTCGTTCCCTTTTGGCGTATGGTGAAGAAGCAGGATGGTAAATCCAATTTCCCGGAGTTCTTTCAGCCGCCCCATTATGGCGCTCATGGGCTTTGAATCGTTTTCGTCTGATAGGTGAGAAGCCCTGAGTGTGTCGATAATTATTAATCCCGGAGGTAACTGCTTATAAAGCTCCCATCCGGCACTATCGAGCTTCGGCGGTTGTGTCTCATTCGAGATATGCCAGACATACAAATTCTCGCTTTTCCCGATTTGCTCTACTCGTTCTTTGAGGACTGCCAAAGGGTTTTCAAAATCAACGTAGTAGACCGGGGTAATGATAGTCTGTAAATCCCCGAATGGAAGGCCCCCGGCAATTGCCCTGGCTATCTGCATACAAAGAGATGTCTTACCGATTCCGCCACGCCCGAATAAAAGGGTTATACTCTGTTTAGGAATCAGCTTTGACAAGAGATATTCAGTCTTTACATCGAGGGTAAAAATTTCATTCCACTTTAGAAGAGCCGTAAGGAGGTCTTTGGCCGGTTTCGGTTCCCATTCCTGGGCCTGCTTGATAAGCTCGATTAGGTCCCCTTTAGTGCGGCCCTGGGCTATCCAGTCCGATACATCGCCCTTGACCGGCAGGCCGGGCAGTTCTACTACCTTCACGCTTTCGGCAAGCCCTTTAAGAGCCTGGGCTATCTGGTGTGCGTGTTTCCGGCCCGGCTCGTCATTATCCGGGAGTATGACAACCCGCTTGCCCTTAAAATACTCGTTATATTCGGGCCGCCATTTCCCCGCGCCCATCGGGTTACAAGTTGCGGTAAAGCCAAGGGCCTTGAGGTTCAAGCAGTCCTTTTCGCCTTCACAGATTATGACGGACCTGGATTTAATCACTTCCGGCAGGTTGAACGGGACAAGCCGGACACCTTCTTTAATGCTCCAAATCCAGCCGCCCTTGCCATCGGGCCGCCTCTGTTTGAAGTCCTTTGGCTCGTACCGGACAGTCTGAAAAATAAGGTTTCCAGCCTCATCTGTATAGTCGTAGACGGCTTTTATGATCTTTGGTTCGGATATAAGCCCCGCCTTCTCCGCGAGTGCCTGTCTCGCTTCGTGGAAGTCCACACCATGCCGCTCCATATAGAAATCAAAAACACTGCCCTTCTTATCACAGCCAAAACAGTGAAAAGCCCCTGTTTCAAGGTTTACTGAAAGAGACGGGGTTTTATCCTCATGGAAAGGGCAAGGGGCTTGAGCCTGGCTATTCCCGTTTGTCTTGAGAGTTGGAAGCTCCCCGGCATAATAGGCCCGGATATCGAGGCGAGAAAGGATGTCTTTCTTATCCATTCCGCGCCCCCCTTGCCGTCAACATCCGGCCCCGGAGGGCTTTCAGGCAGGTCACAAAATCGGCCACGGGTACAGGGACATTTGAGTTATAAGCGTGTGCAAGCTCATAAAGCCTGTCGCTGATCGGGAATAAAAAGATAATCCGCCCGTCCTGGTTTTCAAATTTTGCCGGAATCCCGTTTAATTCAAGGAAGGCTGCCGTGGAAATGTCTAGAGTGGAGAACGTCTTTTGCGCCATGTCCCCTTTCCTTTCTCGTTGTAATTTGCGATTTTATTTTTACAAATCGAGAAGGAAGAAAATACAGCAGCTAAAAGTCCATTTTTTAGTCAGGAAAGATAGCGGAGAGAGGTTCCATTACAGGGAGAAAATGAAAGTAGCCGAGAGCTGTTTTGATATTTTTGTGATTGAAAGAACGATTATGAATATACCTGTCATAAAAATTTTTATCGTCAACGTCCTTAAGCGCTTCTGATTTAAAGTGCCCGTGTCCGGCAATTATTTCCTTTGTTATTCCTCGAAGCGTTATTTCTTTAGGGTCAACGTCCTGCAGTTCCTGATGTCGAAAGAGTGCGGCCGGCCATTCGTTTTTTGGTCGCTTCCACCAATATTTCAGAAGCACATAAACATGTGCTGAGGCCCTCTGAATTTCCTTTTGTTCTAACCAAGTCGTTTCATGACGACCTCGGGCTTTAATGATTGTGAGCGGATTTTTCGAATTCGCCCATTTAATGAAGTAATCATGAAGGTCCCAAGAAAAATCGCGAGCATTTTGTTTGTAGCGATCCTCCAGGTGCGCCCTATATTTTTCAGGAATGAGAAGATTATTATCATCTAAATCCTTTAACGAAAGACCGCTGTTTTCGGCTCTTTCATAAAAAAGGCGCTCCAGGCGTTCCCATGCTTTATAGGGCCCGATAATTTTGACTTTGTGGCCGGATACAGTAAGGGTGGTTGCAGAGATAGTTTTTTTATTTTTGTTTCTTTTTATAGAGGGAATACCGTAAAAAATGGGCGAGAAAGCGCGCTTAACCTGTTCCTTTTCCATTCCCGTTTCCATTCTCTTTCGCAAGGGGCAGGGCCGTGGAGTGCGGCCTTTTCGGGAGCTACCCTAGCCCCTGAAACTATTTAAATTTTATCTCATCGAATCACCGGCAAAAGCCGGAGTAATTGCCATCCTCAGTTGGAGACATAGTGCATTGCATGGGACCGGAATCATTATTGTCTTGCTCGATTGTCTGACCTGATTCAATTGCCCCCAATCTGCCACCAAATGAATTCGGAGCTATGGCCGCAGCTGCCGCTCCCAGAGACTGAGATAAAGCTTGGCTCGTCGTTGTACCACTGCGAACCGCTCCATGACCATATTCGGCAACCTTGCCGTCCTTCAGGATCACGTAATAATTCGCCTTGTCCCATGACCATGCCGATGTGAGGCGATTAGCATATATGAACATCTCATAATCGCCTTGACTCTGGTATCCATCCGGGTTTCCAAGAATCTGCTTTACGTGGCTTTGGGACATTCCTGGGCGAAGTTGAGATATGAGATCGCCGGTGACACACCCGGCAAGGATGAATAGAAAGGCAAGAACACCTGGAATCAAGACCTTTTTCATTTCCATTCCCCTCCGTTTCAGTAGCCCCAGCCCCATTTTCCGGGACTGTGCACTTTTTGTGCACCTAATAAGGTAAAACACAGGCGGGCAATATGCAATAGGGCCGCCCCCGGACTCCGATTTTTCAAGCAATGGCAAGCACGGGCGGGCAGGGGCAAGAAAAAGGGCGGGCTATGAATGTATATGGCATTCAAGAGGTCGTCGGTTCGATCCCGATCAGCTCCACTTTTAAAATCAAGGGGTTACGCCGACCGGTGTGGCCTCTTTTTCATTCACCGTGAAAAAAACGTGAAAATCGCCTTTCAGGGATCCATCCAGAATTTCCACCGCCTTCGCCTTGTGCGTGGGTGACAGGTGGGCGTACCTGAGCGTCATCTTGATGTCCTTGTGGCCGAGTAAATCCTTGACTGTAGGAAGGTCAACGCCGGACATGACAAGGTGGGACGCAAAGGTATGCCGGAGGTCGTGGAAATGAAAGTCATGTATCCCTGCCTTCCTGCATGCTGTCGAAAAGCTTTTTTTCAGGTCCCTGTAATTCTTACCGGTGGACGGGTCATAGAACACGTAAGGGACGTCGATCCTCCTCGTCAAACCCTGTAACGCGGTCCTCACTGTCTGGTTGATGGGTACTTCGCGGCGCTCGCCGTTTTTCGTGTTGTCCAGGAGGATAAACCCGTGCTTCAGGTCTATGTGCCGGTCCCATCTCAGCCCGAGAATTTCCCCCCGGCGCATACCCGTGTTGAGGGCCGTTATTACGATCGGTTTCAGGTGATGATCGCTTGCTTCGATCAACGCCAGGCATTCCTCCTTCGAGAGATACCTCAGCCTCCTGTTGTTTTCAGGGAGCATTTTCACGTTGAGGTCCTGGGCGACATGCTTCTGCATCATCTTCCAGTCAACGGCCTTCGTGAACATGTGTGAGATCACGGCGAGCAGACGGTTGACAGTTGCGGGCTTATTGCCTTTTTTGAGCCTCCTGGTCTGGAACTGCTCAAGCATTTGCGTGTTGAACTGGCTGAGCGGAATGTTTCCAAACACCTCAAGCAGTTGCTTGATCACGTATCCTTTCCAGCCGGCCGATTTCTGCCTGCCTTCAACCCACACCTTGTATTTCTCCGCAAGCTCCCTGAACTTGAAGTCTGCCGGTTTCTCCTCGGCTTCGGGGAACCATTTCCCCTCCGCTATCTTTCCTTCAATGCTCTTGAGAATCCGCTTGGCAAAATCCCTGTCCTCTGTTTGAGTGCTTCTCCGATAATTCTTCCCGTCAGCGGTAAAACTCATCCACCAGGTTTTTGAGTCATTCCGCCTGTATAGTCCCATTAATCTGCCCTCCTTTCCGGGACCAGACAAGGCTTGAAAATACCGGCCCTATTGTAACACGGACAGGCCGGTTTATTAACTTCTGTGAAGGACTTCCTCTTTGGCATTCCTGATGATCCTCTCGATGCTGTCATTGGACAGGTTGGAAGAAAGCCTGGTATAGTGCCTGTTCCTTTTGCCGGCCTCCGGCGCATCAGCGCTGACCGATTTTTGCGAGATCCAGTCCATGATCTCTTTCTCCCGGAACTTCAGAAGCCTCTTGGTGAGCTTCACGTGGGGGATCTTGTTTTGGGAGGTCCAGGAATAGATAGTTGCCTTGGTCACGCCCAGTATCTCTGCCAGTTCGTCTATGTTCAATAATTTTTCCATTCTCGAAGCCCCTATGATTTCCGGACCCTTCTGTCCCTGCCCTGCATGATGCGCACCTTGCACATGCCCGCAATCCTCGAAGCGATCCTGTCGTCTAGCTTCTCCTCGACCTCATCGATACCCAGGTTTGAGGTTATGATTGTCCGCAGGTCCTCCCGGTACCGCCTGTCTATGATGATGTAGAGCGTCTGCAGGACCCATTCGGAGGGTTTTTCGACTCCCAGGTCGTCAAGAATGAGCACGTCCACCCAACTGTATTTGTCTATAACCTCCTTCTCCGAGATTTCGTTGCCGCTATACGTGTCCCTTATCTCAAGGAGAAGCTCCGGCACTGAAACAAACAGAGGCAATTTGTGAAGGTCGATCCTGTAAGTGTCGAAATGCTTCACCGGCCTGGCAGCAAGCATGGCCTCCCGTATCAGGGCCACGGCCAGATGCGTCTTCCCCACGCCGCGGCTGCCCGTAAGAAAGACCCCTTCCCTGCTGTCCTTGAGCTTGCCCCACGACTGCGGAAAATCCGAAATCTTGGCATGGAGGAATCTCTTTGGGACGCCTCTTTTCCTGAGGTAGAAATCTATCCTCTCCGCGAGCCTTTGCCTTGCGGCCTCAAAGGCAATCCGTTCTCTTTCTTTTTCCTCTTTGTCCTCATTCGCCACAATCAAGGACCTCGCCGATACCGGAATATTTACCGCTGCCGCCATTTTTGCCGTCCAGCCCGGAAGCGGCGCCCGGCCCGCCGTGTTCATTTTTTCCGCGCCCGTTTGCTCCATGGTTTCCATTATCGCCTCCAATTTTCCAGTTGAGATAGGATTCAAACTTGCTTGAAAACAGGGTCTCCGGCCTCAGATAATTCTGCAGCTTCGGATCCTGCCCCCAGGCGGCAGCCATGTTTCCGATGACCTTCCTGAAATCCTCCAGCCTGAACCCATCTTTCCACAGCGCCTTTATGAGTCCTCTGGTCTTTGGCCTCTCATGGCCATAGGCGGAGCCAGTTGTCAGGTTCAGGAAAGAGATGATTTCTTCATAGGGGATGTCTTCAGATATTTTTTCTTCGGATTTAGGGGGGAGGGGGGTATATATATTCTTTCCCTTATTTTGAATCCTTATATGTGAATCCTTAGGGTGTCTGTCAGACACCGGTACCAGTGTCTGATGGACACCGGTTGGTGTCTGGCAGGAACCGGTTCCTGTGGGACACCGGTGTCTGGTAGAAACCGGTGTCTGTGAGACACTGGTGCCTGACTGGCACTGGTGACCGGCAGAAATCGATTGCCCGGGAGCGGGCCTCCAGTGCTTTTTGTCGATGAGGAAGTACCGGTTGCCCTTGCCCTCGGTCTTTTCCCTTCGGATGATGTTCCAGTCCTCCAGTATCTGTAGTGCCCTTATCACCTGGCTTTTTGAGACATTGAGTTTTCTGGCCAGGAGCGAAATGGAGGGGAAGCAGGTCTGATGATAAATGTCGGCATGACGGCAGAGGGCCATGTAAACGCCTGTCGCAAAGATGCCACAGAGCTTTGCGTACCCGTTCAAATAGATGTCATCGACCACGAACTGCTCTTTCTTTCGGATGTCTCTTATTTCAAATTCTTCTTTCTTCATATCCTCATCTCTGCGCGAGCTGCTTTCTGGCACGCCTGAGCCCTCTTTTCAGGAGGTTCTGCACTCTTTGCCTGGTCACGCCCATGAGCTTCGCCGTCTCCCTGCCGGAGTACCCCTGGAAATGGAATTCCCAGGCCCGCCTCTCCCTGGGGTCCATGAGCGCAAGAACCTGGGAAACGACGATCTTCTGCTCCTGCGGGGACATGCTGTCCACTATCTCGATTACATCACGGCAGTCGTCGTCCATTGATCGAAATGCCCCCTTTCCGCTTGCGAGATACTCGGCCGGCACCCGGGTCGCCATAGCCTCCTCGTCTCCGAATTCACGGTATTCCTCGTGGCGCACTTCAATCTTTTCTCCTTGGGTGTAAGTCATCTTGATGCAGGCAATCCGGAAGGAAGACCAGAAGATTTTTTCAAAGTCGCTTTTTTGCCGGTTTTTCCTGCAAGCCCTGACGGCGGTCTCATAAGCCTGCTGGATAAACTCCTCCAGTTCATAGGGCGAGTAGGGAAGATATTTTTTTGCGTGCCCCTTTATTTTTGCCAGGTTTTCACGGACCCAGTGAAGCAACTCCTCCTCGGATACATCCGTCAACGCGCCGCCCAACTCTATTCGAACCGGCTCCATGATCCCCTCCCGCCTCAAACAAGTTGTCCGGTATTGGCGTTATTGCCGGGTTTCTCCTCGTAAAAATAGTCGACGTTGCATTCGAGGGCGCTTGCGATCCGGCCCAGTGTCCCGGCGGTTGGCGTCCTCTTGCCTTTCTCGATGTAATAGATTGCGGCGTTG
>JAJYJK010000046.1:687-17505 GCA_021789555.1 Nitrospirota bacterium | reverse complement strand
CTTATATCCGCCGCGTTCTACAAACCACGCGAAGTAGAAGGGGACTCCGAACCTGGCCTCAGCCTGTCCAGAGTGTTTCTTTCCAAAAGAAACCTTGTTGTTATGATCGAAAGCCGCCTATGAAAGAGAGTAACGACAGGATTTAAGGAAATCTTGACGTGTAATTGAGTTATGGCTTTTCGCCAACCCGATAGCCGACAAATTCCTGGGGAGTGACGATTTTAAGATCAAAAGGCAGATCAGGTCTTGCTCGTCTTGCTTTCGGCCTTGGATTTTCATGGGGTCCAGTATCGGCTTCGCGCCATTAAAGTCAAATAGAATCTCTCATATACCCGTTAACCCTTGTTTCTTTAAACATTTTTTATAAGAGGGAAGTCAACCACAATGTGTTGTGGCCGGTCCTGTTTTGTGTACCTCAAGTGATATACCGTCCCTTCGGCATTTTTAATCCCTTTAAAGTCAATAAATTACCCTCTAAAAAATTTTTTCCGGATGGCCATTGTTCCGATGCATCATCGAAATAGTCTGGGAACGGTCCCCTTATTGGGATGATAGGCCACGCCTTTCTCAAGGAGTATGCCGTTCAGCTCCTCCCCGCTCAAATAGCGCCGCTGCATTGGGCCCTGATTGGAATCTATCATTTCATACCACGTCTGCCCATCGTACTGAAATGTCTTGTCGAGCACAACTTCGTGCTCGCCTCCAGGCACTGACACATTAACCATGACCGGCTGTCCTTCCTGAAGCGCCTGGGCAAAGTTGCCGTTTTGATAAGCATAGCCCAAGCCATCTTCTCCATACGCATCGCCCTGCGCGGCTGCCAGCCTGAACCAGTGAACCGATTTTGCGTAATCCAGAGACACGCCTTTGCCCAATAAATAAGCCTTTCCTAAAGCATATCGCTATATGCATCACCCTGCGCTGCCTTCCTTTTAAGGGAGTCTATGGACTCCCCGTGGGCGTAATAAGGCAACTGAAGCTAAAAGCAAAAAAAAAGCAACAAGCCGGGCTGGAGTATGCGAAAAAGCAGGCCGCGCTCCGCCCGATATGTATGCCGCGCAATTGAGCTGTTTCCACGCCGCCCCGGCGCCTCCCAGGTCGCGGACATTTGTCTCAGGCTTGAGGCCTCTGATGCCTGTGTCTACAATGCTTCCCTTGAGCCCCAGGCCGCTTCCGAGCGATCCCTTCAGGGTCGTCGCGTCCCGGTCCTGAATGAAAGCCCTCTTTTGTTCCTCGCTCTCTTCTTTGCGCCGGTTTGCTTCCGTTTGCGCCTGTTCGTCAAGCTCCTTTTGCCGTCTCTCCCTTTTTAACTGCTCCTCCCGGAGCCGCTGCTGGATCTGGAGCTGCTGCTGGTACATCTGCCACCGCCGCCAATTGATCCAGTTCTGATTTTGATTGTTATATCCCCCAACCAGGCCGCACGCGGCCTCGCAGCTTGGATACCCGTTAAGGCATTCTCCCATCCCGCTGGGGCACCGGCAGCAGTCGCAACCCACAGGGTTGAATAGGCGAACGTTTTTTAACTGAAAGAAAGCGGCAGAAATAAAAGAAAGGCAGTGACAAGGCATTTTACCGCAGCAGTTGGGATGCTTAGTCGAAGCATTAAATGCGCCTTTTCGGTTTTATGGGTCATTACTCATTATGCAGGGCCATATCAAACGTGATGTTAACCGTCACTCCCCGGTTCCTGATTATTTCCCAGTTCCCTGCAAGCTGATTTTTGATCAGTCCATCCAGTATTCGCATGCCAAGGGAATTTGAATCCTCCATGCGGAAATCATCGGGCAACCCTACGCCGTTATCGGAATATGACAACCTTATCTCGCTCCCATTTGCCTTCAGCTGAACTGCGATATCGCCGGATCTGTTTCCGGGAAACGCATGTCTGATCGAATTGGATAAAAGCTCATTTAATATTAATCCGCATGGCAGGGCCAGGTATAAAGAAACCGGGACCGAATCCATCTCGTACTGCACCTTTATGTTCTTTTTCTTGTAGCTGGCCAGTATATATTTCACGAGCTGCCCGAAATATTCCTTCAGGTCCAGCCTGGATAATTCCCTGGTTTTATAAAGCATCTCATGTACGATGGCCATGGATTGAATTCTGTTCTGGGCTTCCTTAAAGAGCTGTTTCATATCAGGGTCCTTGATCTTGTTCATTTGCAGGAACATGAGGTTGGCGATCACGTTCATGTTGTTCTTGGTGCGGTGATATAGCTCTTTTATCAGTGTCTCTTTTTCATCCGCAGCGTTTTTAAGGTCATTTTCTATCCGCTTACGCGCCATGGCGGCCGCTACGAGGTCCGTCACCGCTTCCATCAGGTCGAGCTCTTCCTGAACGAAATGTGTCCGGTTACATGCTCCAAAGGAAAGAGTCCCGATTGTCTTGCCCTGGTACATAAGAGGATGGCAGGCATAGGACTTGACACCGAAAGAGCTGACAAGACCGGTCCTTTTATCCGGGTTATTAGGTATGTCCGCCGCGACCATCTTGCGCCCGTCCTGCGCGGCGCACCCGCAGACTGCGACCCCGAAATCGAGATGTTCTATCTGCTTCGCAACCTCATCCGGGACCCCGTAATAAGCATTTAAATGCATCCGCGACTTGCCTTCTTCGACAAAATAATTAAAGAAAACCTGACACTTCAGATATCTCATCACCCTCTCAGCGATTGCCTGAACGATTTTCTCCGGCTCCTCAGCGGACAAAAGCCGTCTTGCTGAATCGGCAAGAATCTCTATTTTTTCCTTTCTCCTCTGTAGCGCCTCCTCGGCCTGTTTGCGTTCGGTGATATTATTAAAAATCGCTATAAAATGGTCCATCTTCGGACTGTAAACGGCAATGGAAAACCATTTGTCCAGAGATTTCAAATATGTCTCGAACCTTTCAGGCTTGCCAGTCGATGCCACCCGCCCGTAAATCTCGAACAATTCGGGAGAAGATCCCTTGATGCCCGGCATTGCCTCAGTGACTTTTTTACCGGAGACATCTTTCAGGCCGGTCAGCCTTTCGAATGAGCTGTTAACAGTAAGATAGATGAAATCAACCGGAAGGCCCTCATCATTAAAAAGCATCTGGCAATATGCCAGGCCGTCCAACATATTTGCGAACAGGGAGCGGTATCTGGCTTCACTGTCCCTGAGCGCCTCTTCCACCAGTTTGCGCTCTGTGATATCGGTCAGGAACGCGTAGTAATACTGCGGTTTGCCCTCGGTCCCGGCCACAACATGGACCAACAACTCGATTGGCAAACGTATGACACTTTTTCTGATGTATTCTTTCTCGTACCGGACAGACCGGCCCGTGCGCTCCAGCTCCGCCAATTTTTTCCGCTCCATCTCGCGCCATCCAGGCGGAGTCAGTGTATTTATCCAGTCCATGGACATCAGTTCCTCTGCGGTATACCCGGTCAGCTGCTCAAATGCCCGGTTGACAAGCCCCAACCTCCCATCAGGATATCCGACGCCTATCGGCTGTGATGAATTACGGATCAGGTCTGCCAAAAACTCATTTTGCTTTTGGCTCCTGCGAAAAGCCTCCTCGGCCTGTTTGCGTTCGGTGATATCTTGCACGGTACCGAAAAAACCTGCCGCGCAGCCGTTATCATCAATATTGAGTTGCCCCTCTGCATGGACAAAGCGAATTTCACCCGGGCTGGGAATGATACGATAATCAATATGGTAGGGTTTCCCTTCCTTAATGGCCGAGTTTATCGCCTCAACCACCATGGACCTGTCATCCGGATGAAATTTCTCAATGTAAGCGTCCAGAGGCAGGCCGCGCTCCAGATTAAACAGGCGGTAAAGCTCAGCTGATCCGGTTACCATGCTGGTCCTTAGGTCCACTTCCCAGTTGGCCAGGTGAGCGATTGCCTGCGCCCTGGCAAGACCCCCCTCGCTATTCCGCAGCGCCTCCTCGACCTGCTTGCGCTCTGTGATGTCATGGGCTATCTTCGACACGCCTATAACACTGCCGTTTTCATCTTTAATTGCGGAAAAAGTCAGTAAAACGGGAATAACAGTCCCGTCCTTCCGCATTCGCACCGATTCAAAATGCCCTATGTGTTCGCCCTTTGCAATTCTATTGATTATTCCGGGCTCTTCATTGGTGTGACTGGGCGGTATGAGGAAGGATATATTCCGGCCAATCGCTTCCTGCGCAGTATATCCGAAGACATTCTCGGCCCCAATATTCCAGCTCCGGATTATACCGTTTAAGTCCTTACTGATTATTGCATCCTCCGCGCTTTGCACCAGAGATGAAAGCATGAACATGCTCTCCTGGGCCTTTTTGACGTCAGAGACATCATTGTAAGTGATTACCACGCCCTCGATGCGGTTGTCCAACGTCCTGTATGGAAGGGCGGCGCGGATGTACCAGTTGCCGTTTATCGCGATTTCCTTTTTTATGGGTGCCAGGTGGTCCAGGACCTCCTGGGCATCTGATATGAGGTCAGGACCAAGGTTCTTCTGGGACATGTCTACGATCGGCCGGCCCACGTCAGCCGGGATGAGCTTCAGCAGCCGGGACATCGCCGGAGTGAAGCGTTTTACCCTGAACCGATGGTCCAGGAACAAGGTAGGGATATTGGTGCTGGAGAGAAAATTGTTCAAATCGTTGTTGATCTCTTCCTCTTCCTCGATCTTGGACTGGAGCTGGAAATTTACGGTGACCAGCTCTTCGTTCAGAGACTGCAGTTCCTCCCTGGATGTTTCAAGCTCTTCGTTTGCCGCCTGCAACTCTTCATTTGAAGACTGGAGCTCCTCATTCAGGCTCTTTTGTTGTTCGATATGGCTCTGCAGACCCGCCCGTGTCGCTGCCAGCTCGCTCTCGAGCTGGCGGACAACGCCTTCATCAACTGCCGCGGGCCCAAGGCAAACGGTCTCCGCTTCCTTTGAAGCGCGGCCCTTATCGCTAAAAATAATGAGAAAGAGATTGTCTCTTATTTTCGATATGTTAAAGACGGCCTGCTTTTTCTTCCCGTTGTCAGCCTGGACACTCCCCCCGATGGACACCGGCTTTCCCTCTTTGGCCGCCCTGTATAAGGCCCCTCTTGTCCTGTTTCTGAGATCATCGGGCAAAAGCTCCAGGAGGTTATGTGTGGGCGCCCCCCGGGGTTGGCGCAGATATATGTTTGTGGGGCCGTTATTGTAAACGATATCATAATGCTGGTTTACGGCCACAGCGGCCGGCCCGCATTTTTCCAGCAGCGCCTGCTGAACAAATTCAGTTAAAGATTGCTGGCACTCGCCCATCGTCCGCAAGGGGACAGCCCTGGCGGGTTCGGGAGGGAAAGGCACGGCCAGGGACAGCATGGCTGCCTGCTTGGTCACAACCTTCTGATAGACACGGCATTTCTTGTGACCGAGAGATTTAAAAAGGACGCTGTTCCTGCCAGCCGACTCGGCGTTGCCGAGGAACAGATATCCTCCGTCTTTGAGCGCGTAGTGGAAAACGGCGATGCATTTCTCCTGCGCCTCGGGCTCCAGATAAATAAGGAGGTTGCGGCAGATTATGAGGTCCAGGCGCGAGAAAGGCGGATCCTTGAGGAGATCCTGCCTGGCAAATACCACGCTTTCCCGTATCTCCTTGTTGACGATCACGGAGAGGCCGTCCTCGGAGCAGCCGAAATATTTCTTCATATACTCCGGTGGGACGCCGGAAACGATGCTGCCCGGATACTTTCCTTCCCTTGCCCCCTCCAGTGCGCGCACGTTTACGTCGGTCGCGAAGACCTGTATCTCACGCCTTCTGTCCACGAGCCCGAATTCGTGGCGCAACATCATCGCAATCGAATAGGCTTCTTCTCCCGTCGAGCAGGCCGGCGTCCAGACGCGTACGGGCTGGTCCTCCTCCGTGGCGGCAAGCTTCCTTATAACTTCCGTTCGGAGCGCCTTCCATGCCAGCCGGTCCCTGAAGAAAGAGGTTACGCCTATCATGAGGTCGGAAGCCAGGCCGGCGGCCTCCGGGTCCTTTTCGGCCAGTATCTGCAAATAAGCCTGGACGGAGGAGACCCCCTTGAGGAACATCCGCCTTCTCAGTCTCCTGGAGATAACGCTTTTTTTATAATGGCTGAAATTATAACCGGTTTTTTCGTGTATCAACCGGGACAGGATATCGAACTGATCCGGGGTAATGTCCTTTTCGGCGCCGGCCGTAACAGCGCCGTGGAGTTTCAGTATCTCCCTTGCGATTTCATCCGGCGCAAGCACGGCATCGGCCTGCCCCGCGTTGATTGCCGAGATGGGCATCCCTGGAAATTCGGCCTTGGAGGGGTCCTGCACAAAGACCGAGCCTCCCGCATCTCTTATGGCCCTTACCCCCCTGGCCCCGTCAGTGCCGGCCCCGGAGAAGATCACGGCGATCACCCGCCCTCCGGCATCCTCCGCAAGGTCCGTAAAAAATTCGTCTATGGGGAGATGGACATGGCCTGCTGAAGGAGCAGATATATGGAAAGCATCTTCCTTTATCCTTACCTCTTTTCCCGGAGGGCAAAGATAGATTTTCCCGGGAAGAATTGTCAGGCCATCGGATATCTCTTGAATATCAATGTCCGGTCTTCGGTGGCGCAGGAGCTCGGGAAGAAGACTCTTGTGCTTGGTCGAAAGGTGCTGCATGAAGACAACCGCGAAAGCGAACTTCCCGGGCAGCGCTCCGGCAAAGCACTCAAGGGCATTGAGGCCGCCCGCGGACGCGCCAATGGCGACAATGGGAAAGACGGGAGCCAGCTTTTTCCCTGCTTCGTCAGCAGACACTTTGACAGTACCTTCCCACTAAATAAACATTAAAAAAGCACTTTATTTAATATACCAAAAAAGGGCCGCACAAAAAACGGCCGGATAAAAACGCGCAGCCGAAGGCGGCGAACTCACTGTTTCCGGGCGGAATCTTAGTATAGGGAGCAGACTTTGGAAGTGACCGCTGAAAGAGCGGCGACGTTTTGGCCAGGCATATGGATTACACGCCCTGCCCTTTAAAAGCCTTTGTTTTTTAAATATTTTTTGCCAAAGGGAAGTCAACCGTGAGGCGTTGAGGCTGGTCCTGTTTTGTGCGCCTCAAGCGATGCGACATGCCGCCCCTTAGGCATTTTTTTAAAAGCCTTTTTTTGCATTTCCCCTGTCCGTTGCATTGGGGCAAGGCGTCTTGATCACATATGGCCTGCCCGCTTCACCGGTATAAAAAGCGATCAGATGCACTGGTGTATTGCCGGTATTCAAACCATCGTGTGGCGTATCCATGGGTTCGATGATCGCATCTCCTGCTTTAAAAAGATGCGTTCCCCCTCCCTTCATTTTCACTACCAGTGTCCCGGATAGCACATAGGCGTATACCGGCACCGGGTGGGAATGCCAGCCCGTCTCCGCCCCCGGCGGAAGTACAACGTCCAGAACGGTCACTTCCGGATTTTCAGTTTTCAGATACCGGATAGGCTGTCCATTTTCCGCCTTACGTGTCTTCAATATGACTTTTATCTGAACGGCGTTATTGTAATCACTTGGGTACGCCGCCCCGGAAATGACAAGTAAAAATATTAAACATGCCAGGACACGGATTCTCATAAAGTCCCCGCCATTACTTTTTTATGCGGATTGTGTATATCATCCCAAGATAGTCACTCCCTTTAAAAACCGGGACCATAAAAAAAATACCTGTCCTGCCTTCCACAAGGAGACGTTCAAATGAACTCTCTTTTTTTCCGGAAAGCGCGTTCAGCACCGCCCTGGCAGAAGGCGTTTTTGAGTTTTTCATGTCCGAGTTGATCAGGCTGTTTTCTTCGGGGTATCCGTAACGGTTTATGCCACGGGCATCTATCCACTGTACGGAATAAAGCCCGCCGTGCGCCCAATAGAAATCCCTGAATATGCCCTCAATTTTCGTCATATCGTTTCCGGACATCGCGCTTTTCAGTTCCGCATTTTCTGAAAGGGCTTTAAGCGCATTATCGGACGGACCATACTCTCCGTTTTTTTTGCTAGAATAAGCGGCATGCCCTGTCCGCACGTGCATTACCACAAGCCGCCATCCGGTCCCATGAAGACCGACGGTGGTCCAGTGCGCATCCTTTGTGACCACCCTTTCAGACCCCTTCTGCCTGTAATCGTAGCTGCCGGCCCCGGTTTTTTCTTTTGATATCAGGCTCCCCAGGGCAAGGAGTTGAGGAAACGGTTTGTACGCCGGATCGGTAAACAGCATGCGCCCGACCTCTTGTTTGTCTTCATCGTAGATGATCCTGCCATCCGTTTGCATCGCGAATGCCTCCACGGGCATTCCCCGAAGGGCCTGAGCGAGGATATATGAGAACAGTGGTCCGGGCCTGAAGAGCAGGCTCACCGAGCCTTCCAGTTCGCCTTTGGAAGAGAATACGGGATATTCAAGATCAGCGGCTTCAAAACCCTCCACCGTCTTGAAAACGTTGCTGAGAACGGGTTTTCCCGATTCGCGAAGACGGACAAACTGTTCCTGTCCGCTTATGTCCCTGCCCTCAAATCCCGAATACGCCCTGGGCCCTACCGCCACCAGTTTTCCTCTACGGTCGACTGCCGCGCAATCCACCGCATATGGATAGGACCGGCACAGGCCAGCCAACACTTTTCTGGCCCAGGATGAATTTAATTTTCTGCCCGAAAAACTCCTTGCGGTTTTTTGCAGACCGGCATCCATTTTTTCCAGCTCTGCCGTAATTTCCTTTTTAAATTCATTCAGGATGGGGGGGAGTTCCTCCCCGGGCCGGGCCGGTTTTCCGGTAAGAATGCCAATAGCATAAACCCAGCCGGTCAAAGGGCATCTCTTGAATACGACCCGCCTCTCGCCATAAAAATCATATGTTACCTCCCCCTCATCTTTGGCCAGCATCTCTTTGACAGTTTCGGCCAGACTTTTGCTTCCCATATCGGAAGGATAGGCAAAGATCAGCGCGGATATTTTGTGCAGAGATGTCCGTCCCTTCCGATCGAGAGCATAAAAAACGAAATTTCCGGGCAGGGCCATTTTCTCCTCCAGCATTCCGCTTAGCTGCTCAACCGACAGAGATGCGCCCAGAGCCCCGATTATCTTGCCGGCCCTACGCACAGGGACAGCGACAACGGCTGTACGCTGCCCGGTGGATTTGCTGAGGACGAGGTCGCCAGCCACGTCCTTACCCGACATAAGTCCCGCGAAAAACCCCCGGTCCCGCAGGTCCTGCCCCATCAAACCTCTCCCGACTGAGTAGCAGGAACCATCTGGCCGGGCGAACCACACGTCTGTGGCTTTTATATCTCCTTTGGCGAATTCAGCCAGCAAGGGTTTCATTTCGTCCCATTTTCCACTTTGCACTTCATCCGTGACCGACAAGACCTTCAGGCCGTTCAGAACATTTTCAATATGCCCTTCCCCAAGGGCGGCAAAGGAATTAAGAAGAAGATGCATCTCCATCATGTTTACCCCGCCATGCCCTTTGGCCGTGGAAACATGATCGCTGGACGCCGCGGCAGGAATTGAAAGCGCGAACAACAGGAAAACCGCCCATAAAATCTTCATGGCTTTTTGGTTAAGGGTCCCCGATCATTTGCGCAATCATATTTTTACCGATGTGCGCAACCGGATCTTGAAAGATTATGAACGAATACACTCCCGTCCTCTTTATATTTAAATCATACAGGAATATTTGCCCGCGGCGAACCTATATTGACAGTCCCCATTCCACACGATAAGTTGTGTGTAGGATGTTTTATTTCCCGCAAGTCCCTGTAAAAAAAACACACAAAGCCAAGGGAGGAAGATATCCTGGCGGCAAGACAGACAAAAAACCGGCATATTAATTATTTGATCCTTCAGGAGGACTCTAAAAATGGCAACGGCGCTTCGGTTCGTCATCGTCCCTAAAGTCGCTCATCCCTGGTTCGACGAGGTAAACAAGGGCGCGCAGGAGCAGGCCCGGATCTTAAGCCGCGAGCTGGGCGTGGAGATCTCGGTCGACTATATGCCGCCAACAGTTTGCGACGCGGCCCAGCAGAATGCGGTTCTGGAGGCGGCCGCCAGAAGCCGTCCCGGCGGGATCGCTGTAGATCCCGTTGACACAGTGGACCGTATGACGGCGATCGATCAGATCAGGGGGCAGGCCATTCCGGTGGTCCTTTTCGATTCGCCATCACCGGGTGCCGGCATCACCAGCATAGGCAACAATTTTGCCCTGCAGGGGACCATTGCGGCCGAACGCCTCGCCAGGCTTATTGGGTATAGAGGCAAAGTGGCTGTGATGCAGGGATACCCCACGGCCCCAAACCACAAAGAACGGTACGAAGCCCAGATGGCTGAGCTGAGGAAGCATCCCGATATAGTTATTGTTGACGGCGGCATTGACAATGACGACATTGAGACTGCCCGCCATCAGGCCTCGGCGGTCCTCGGCTCGCACCCCGATTTAAGCGGTTACTTATGCTGTGACGCTTCCGGTCCTGTAGGCATAGCGGCAGCGGTAAAAAAGGCCGGGAAGACCGGTAAAGTAAAAGTGGTAGGCATGGACGGGATCAAACCCATACTCGATGCCATTAAAGAAGGCCTGATCGAATCCTCTTCGGCAACCATTCCGAGGATGCAAGGCTCGATGTCAATCCTGATGTTGTGGCAAGCCTCACTGGGTGTCCGGCTGCCTTATGCCATTGATACAGGCATTGACGTGATCACACAGGAAAACGTGGACACATTCCTGGCCAATGAGTCCCGGGACTCCATGGTCCAGCCAATCGTCCCTTGACCGGATTTTGAAACAGCTATAGCCTCTTATTAGGAACAGCTTCTTTTGCCACTTTAAGCGGTCCATCTATCAAAAATTTCGGTTCTTTCGCAAAAAAGTTGAAACAAGTATGAAAAGCAATTCAAAAGGCCGAGATAGGGGTTTAAGAGTGAAGCATCGAATTTCTGCCGTGTCTGGTATATTTTTGTTGCTCAAGACAAAAAATACCGGGGAGAAATTCGATGCAATTACATACTGTCACAGAGCTGTTAGGAATTGCAAATTATAAAGTGAGCCACATGATAAATCACAGTGAATCGAGCATCGGGCTTGTGTTACAGCGTATCAAGGATGATCCTTGTATCTGTTCCGGCTGTGGCAAGGCTCATGGCACCTCGGTTCATAGCACTGATACCGTTATTGTTGAAGATTTGCCCATAAGCGGCAAAAGGGTCTTCCTGCATGTACCGAAGCGGCGAGCACTCTGCCTTGAAGACGATCGTATCAGGACCGAGGAGCTTCAATGGCTTCGGGGAAGAGTAACCCGGCGTTTTGCTGAGCATGTCTACCGGCTGACATCTATCACGACAAATACTGAGGCTGGCTGGTTTTTAGGGCTGGATGACGAGAAAGTATACCGTGTTGATAGGGGAATGCTGGAAGAACTGTCATTACAGAGACTCGATAAAATTCCGGCTCCTCGCTATATGAGCGTTGATGAGGTGGCATGGCAGAAATGGCATAAATATGTGACCAATGTTGTGGATATCGAAAAGCGGCAAGTGATCTGGAACTGCAATGGACGCGGAAAGACAACCCTTGATGCGTTCTACCGGAAGCTTGGCAAAAAGGACTGCAGGAAGATAGAAGCAGTGGCCAGTGACGGGGCTCGTGGGTTCCTGTCATCCACCAAGGAGCATCTGGAGAACGCAGTGATTGTCCTAGACCATTTTCACGTGAAGAAGTATCTCAATGACGCCGTCGATGCGGTAAGGAAGGAAGAGTTGAGAAAGGCCAGGCAGCAGAAGCAGGGAGAACTTGCCGACGTTCTGCATTGCAACAAGCGATTTATCCTGATGCAAAATACCGTGTCTGATAAAAAGCGCAATCTGCTGGAAAGGCTGTCATCCCTGAATAAGCGCGTTTATAAGGCAATGCTTCTGAAAGAGCAGTTTCTTACGATTTATCAGGCAGGGGATCGCAAGGCTGCCTATGCAAACCTGCGGCAGTGGATTGTTGCCGCCGTCAAGTCGGGCATGCCCTCCTTTGCGGAACTCGGATACAAATTCTTCAGGAAACGTCATTATGTTCTCAACTACTTCATCTGCAAGATAACTACAGCCATATCCGAAGGCATCAACAACAAGATCAAGAGGCTTAAGCGCATGGCTTACGGCTACAGAGACGTCAAATACTTCCTGCTCAAGATCCATCAGCACTGTGGCCTGCTCAGCCCCAGGCTTTCAACATAAATGCGAAAGAGGGAAAAATTAAAAGAAAAAAACGGTGAAATGCTGTTCACCGGATTACATGATCCCGTCAAAGAGGTTTTCAAAATCTCGGGGTTTAATTCCATCTTCCGGATATTCTCCACCGATGAAGAAGCGCTGGCGGCGATGAATGAAAATTCTACGGCAAAAAACAATACCCGCAAGGCTTGAACATCTGAAGGAAAGCTTGGAGCTTATTTCATCTTGCGCAAGAGACCAGGGGTTTAATCAGAAAAAAGCGCTTGAGATTGAACTTGCCGCAGAGGAAGCCCTTGTAAATATTTTCACTTATGCATACAAGGGGAAAGAGGGGGATGTTGAGATCGCCTGCAAACTTGATAATGATAAATTCATAATTGAGATAGCCGACTCAGGGGAGCCTTATGATGTGCTTTCTGTCGCGGACCCGGATATCCGCGCTGATATCACCGAACGTCAACCGGGGGGGCTCGGAGTGTTTCTCATGAAGGAATTGATGGACGATGTCCGCTATGCATATAAAGGAAACAGGAACATATTGAGGCTTATTGCCCTCAAGGGACCGGGTGGCGGGTGAGACTGCGCCATCTTCTCTTCGCGGTCCTCTTCTCTCCCATAGAGGCGTCAATTTTCAGCGATGCCGGCTGCCATGGAAGCAATCACCGGCTATATAATGCCGGACGGCTTTATCTCTATGTTTTCTGACAAGCTGGCGCACAGGCCGCAGTAAGCGGAGGACCCTTCTGATCTGGCGGGCTTACGGCCATGATGAGGCAATTCGGATGAAATGATTAGTATTCTGATAGCGCTGATCAACAGTATGAGCGTCGTCATTGTCGCCGCTTATATCCTGAGCCGGATGAAATTCTTTTGTGATGTGGTGGACGGAAGATCCTCTGCCGGAAACCAGGCGCTCCTGACGCTCATATTCGGCCTGTTCTCTGTTTATGGGACGATCAGCGGTTTCAGCATAGTTGGAGCGGTTGCCAACACGCGGTATATCGGCCCGCTCCTGGCGGGGATCATCGGCGGCCCGCTTGTGGGCCTGGGGACCGGGCTTATCGGGGGGATACACCGGTATGCAAGTGGAGGTTTTACGTACGTTGAAAGCGCGATTTCGACTGTCGTGGCCGGTCTCGTTGCGGGCCTTGTATTTAACAAGGGGCGGTTCAGAAGAAACGGATTGATCAGCATCGGGGCCGCGGGCATATTGTCAGTTGTCATCCTGATTTATCATTATGGGCAGATCCTTGTTTTCTGCAAGCCGGCGGATAAGGCCGCGATACTGGTCCAGAGCATTGCCATACCAATGACATTGTCTAATGCAGGCGGGGTGGTGATCTTCCTGTATATCATAAACAACCTTTTCGGCGAGCGCAGGACCAAAAAAGAAAGGGACGAATATCTCCAGGCAAAAGAAAGAATAGAGAGTGAGCTGAGGATCGCTACCGACATACAGATGAGCATGGTGCCCCGTGTCTTTACTGTCGTGCCGTCACGTCCCGAATTCGACCTCTTCGCGACTATGGTCCCCGCCAAGGAAGTGGGAGGGGATTTTTATGATTTTTTTGTCCTGGGCGATCATCTTTTCTTTAGCGTCGGCGATGTCTCCGATAAGGGCGTTCCGGCGGCGCTGCTTATGGCGGTAACCAAAACGCTCCTGAAAAGCTCGGCCGCGCACAACCCAAGCCCTGCCGATATATTTGCCAAAGTCAACAGGGAGCTCTCCGCAAATAACGAATCGATGATGTTCGTGACCTGCTTTTGCGCCAAATTCAACTACAAGACCGGTGAATTGACCTTTTCGAATGCCGGTCACAATCCGCCCATTCTGATAAGAAGGAGCGGTCCGACCGGGTTGCTCGGGTTGCCGGAGGGCCTTGTTCTAGGCGCGATGGACAACGCGAAGTACAGGGATGAAACCGTAACGCTCCTGCCCGGGGACTGCATCGTCGCCTACACGGACGGGGTAACGGAGGCGATGGATAAGGACGGCAGACTCTTCTCGACCGGCAGACTGATCGATGTGGCCCGAAAGTCAGGCGCCGCGGCGGCCAGGGACATAGTCGAAATTATCGCCGCTTCGGTGCATGACTATGCCTCGGGAGCCGCACAGTCCGATGATATTACGGTACTGGCAATGCATTACTCAGGCCCGGAAGGACAGTAAGCCCCTCCTGTCCGGCGTCCTTTGGGTCCGCAGATAACGGCCAATTTTAAAAAATCGCTCTTTTTAAGTCCGGCAATGAATTGACAACCATGGACCGCATGTTAGCCTTTAAATAAGGAAGGCAATGCGGCCAGGCCCTCTCCGGATGAGGAACAGCGATGAAACAAGAGATCCAACGGAAATTGTCCCCCTTGAAGGCACCTCTTAAATCACCAGGACTGAAAAAAAATCTGAAGCGGAACGTCGATGTTGAAGTGTATGCCTTCAACGCAGGTCTTGTGAAAACAGAAACACAATACCTTCTGAAGGACACCCGCGTTGGCGCCCCAATGGATTTTCCGGTCCCATTTCTCATTATCAGCCATGGAGAAGAGTGGATAGCCTTCGATACGGGATGCAACGCTGAGGCGGCCAGTGACCCTGCCGGCTACTGGGGTGAAGAAATAGTCAAAGCCTATTTACCCGTGATCGGGCCCGGCCAGGAATTTCAGCAGGCGATCAAAATACTGGGGCTCAAGCCGGCCGGCCTCAAGGCCGCCGTCATCAGCCATGGCCATCTGGACCATGCCGGCGCGATCGAGGATTTTGCGGGCACGAATGTGCCCGTTTATTTCCAGAAAGCGGAACTGGCTGAGATAAGAAAGATCGTAGTGTCGCAGCAAACGGGCACGGCTTATATACCCGGCGATTTTAAACATCTGAAGGAGCTTAATGTCCGGGAGATTGAAGGACTTTTCGATATCTTCGGTGATAAATCCGTTATCGCCTTCCCTACGCCCGGGCATACACCCGGCCATCAGTCGCTGTATGTGAGGCCCACGGGAGGCAATGCCTTCATTTATACCGCAGATGCCCTGTACACCCTTGAGAACATGAAAAAGTCCATCCCGCTGGGGCTTGCCGCCGATCTGCCGGCAGTCATGCAAAATATTAACTGGTTCAAACTGGAGGATTTGACGGGCGTCATAATCGTCCCTTCCCATGACCCGGAATACTGGGCGAAACATGCCTGGGCGCCCGCAAAACTTGTCCCCTGAGCATGACACGCAGCGAAGGGGCCGGCATCAATTCTACAGGGAAAAGATAAGCACCATTGCCGCCAAAAAATTTTTTCTTCGAGCTCTGTTCATGACCTCCTCACAGAGGGCAAACAAGCGGTCTGATTTTTTAAGAAGGACCCCTTTTGCCTGAAAAAATTTTACTTTGCCCAGGGAAGCCCGGCTGGCTCACTGTTGCCACAGGATTTCCGCCGCTTCAAGAGGGAGCGAAACGCCCGGATGGTACGGTATTATACGCGCGGTATAATCCGCAACCGGCCGGGTTGCGGGCACGGCCGCACTGTATATGAAAACGTTTACACCGCCGGCCAGCTTCCGGCCGCGCGTCATTTCCACCCTCTCCGGCCCTTTACCGTTCATTCCGTCCGCGTAGAGTTCCACGCGAACGGCATCCGAATCCAGGTCACCCAGATAGACCTGGGCCTCGAATTCATGTTTTTCCCCTGCCCTCCTGACCGAAACCTCTCCGAAATGCAGGTGGCCCCAGTTCCGTTCGACGGCACGCTTCCACTCCACTATCATGGAGCCCATCGCGCCTTTATCATCAGCCCGGTCCCGGTAGGCAATGGCGGCGGGAATATAATATTTCTCCGTGTACTCCCTGACTGCCCTGTTTGCCGAATAGCGCGGTGTCAGCCGCGCCATGCTCTCCCGGACCCGCGAGACCCATGCCGCCGGAATACCGTTTTCGTCACGGTCGTAAAACTCCGGTATGACCTTTGTTTCCAGCAGCCCATAAAGGGCATTGGCTTCAATGGAATCCCAGCCCGGGTCATCTCCATGCTCTTTTCCATCCCCGAGAGCCCAGCCTACGTCGGGCGTATACGCCTCGGCCCACCATCCGTCCAGCTCGGACAAATTAAGCCCCCCGTTGACGAGCACCTTCATCCCGCTCGTCCCGCAGGCTTCCCATGGCCGCCTGGGCGTATTGAGCCAGACATCCACTCCCTGCGCCAGTTTCCCTGTCAGCAGCATGTCGTAATCGCTCAGGAAAACTACATGCTTCCACATTTGATTTTGGCTGATAAAACCGGTCCATTGCCTGATCAAGTCCTGTCCGGCCTGGTCTGCCGGATGGGCCTTGCCGGCAATGATGAGCTGGACCGGCCTCTCCGGATCGGTGAGGATGCGCCTGAGCCTCGCGGGGTCGTACAGAAGCAGGTTTGGTCTTTTATATGTCGCAAAACGGCGCGCAAAACCCAGTGTCAACACATTGGGATCAAAGATGTGCCTCGCATCTTCAACTCCCACGGGTAATGCGCCTGTGGCTTCCAGTTCCCCGGGAAGGCGGAAAGGCGCCAGTTGCAGGGAAAGGCGGCCGCGCACATATTCGATCAGGGCTTGGCGGCCCGCGGTGCGGCATTTCCAGATCCTTGAGTCCGGCAGCTTTTTTATGTTCTCTT
>JAJYJK010000046.1:0-677 GCA_021789555.1 Nitrospirota bacterium | reverse complement strand
ACAGGTCGCCAAGCCAGCGGCCCTTTCCGCATGCCTCCGTCCACAGGGAGTCGGCCTCCGCCGAATCCCAGGTGGGTATATGGACCCCGTTCGTTACATGGCCCACCGGCACATCGGCCGACGGCCATCGGGGGAAAAGGGGTTCAAACAGATGCCTGCTCACCTCGCCGTGAAGGCGGCTCACGCCGTTTACCACCCCGCTGCCCCTGATCGCCAGATACGCCATGTTGAATGGTTCAGAGGGGTCGTCGGGGTTCTGGCGGCCCAGCGCCAGCAGATCATGGATGGAAATGCCAAGCGCTTTCTGCGCACGGTAACCAAGGTATTGCTCTATGAGCGAAGGGGGAAAGCGGTCAAAACCGGCGCCAACGGCGGTGTGGGTGGTAAACAGGTTGCCCGCTTTGGTCGCGGCCAGCGCGGCTTCGAAAGGCTGTCCCGTTTCTTCCATAAAAGCCCTGGCGCGCTCCAGGATGGCAAATGCGGCATGCCCTTCATTCAGGTGGCATACCTCGGGCCTGATGCCCAGGGCCCGGAGAAGCCTCCAGCCGCCAATACCAAGCACGAGCTCCTGAACAAGACGGAGTTCCTGTCCGCCCCCATACAGCTCGCTGGTTATCTCCCGGCGGGCGGGGGTGTTCGCCGGATCATTGCTGTCCAGCAGATACAGTTTCGTCCGC
>JAJYJK010000045.1 GCA_021789555.1 Nitrospirota bacterium | reverse complement strand
GCCTCATCGTGATAATGTCCCTTTCCGCCATCCCGCCTCCTTCTTAAAAGGGGCAGTATAGCACTGCGGAAACCGGACATTTCTACTTTGCTCATACCGGACATTATCATTTTGCTGTTACAGGAAAGGGAAACCGGCCGCCAACGGCAACAACATATCCCCTGTGCCCCTGACGGCCGATGCCTTGGTCTTTCTTATAAAATGCCGAGGGACACGCCTCAGCGAGAGGGGCTTCAGCAGCCGCCGGAACCGTGCGACGTCATGCCCCCGAAGGCGCCCACGCCCCCCGAACATGAGAAGCTCGATATTTTTTTGGTTACCTGCGCGGATTTGCACTTCGGGCAGACGGGCTCGTCGCCCGCCTTGATTTTCAGGAAGGCAAACTCGGCCTTGCACTTTTCGCACCTGTATTCGTAAACCGGCATTTTTATATCCCTCCAGCTTCAGTTTAAATTTTATGAAACTATTTTAGTTTAGAATAAATCCCATATCCGGTCAACGACAAGGATTTATTCCACCCGCCCGCCGCCCTCCTATTCCCGCCCTCACCCCTGATCCCTCTCCCTTAGGGAGAGGGGGGGAGCGTAGCGGAGGATGAGGGATGAGGGAATTGACAAAATCTCCCGCGCTCTATTACCATTTACTTTCGATGTATTTTCAAGACCTTATACTGAAATTGCACGATTACTGGTCGAAGAAGGGCGCAGTGATCCTGCAATCCTATGACATGGAAGTCGGGGCCGGGACATTCCATCCCGCGACCTTCTTCAGGGTGCTTGGGCCGGAGCCGTGGAAGGCGGGCTACGTCCAACCGTCAAGAAGGCCAACCGATGGGCGCTACGGGGAGAACCCAAACAGGCTGCAGCACTACTATCAGTACCAGACCATATTGAAACCCTCCCCCGCAAACTGCCAGGAGCTCTATCTTGAAAGCCTCGTGGGGCTTGGAATCGAGCCCATGAGGCATGACATACGCTTCGTGGAGGACGACTGGGAATCCCCTACCCTGGGCGCCTGGGGATTAGGCTGGGAGGTCTGGCTCGACGGCATGGAGATTACCCAGTTCACCTACTTCCAGCAGATAGGCGGCATCGACCTGAAACCCATCCCCGTGGAGCTCACCTACGGCCTGGAGCGCATCGCCATGTACCTCCAGGAGGTCGACAGCGTCTACGAGCTTGAATGGACCAGGGGGATAAAGTACGGGGACATCCATCACATGTCGGAGGTGGAGTTCTCAAAATTCAATTTCGAGCTGGCAAACACCGAACTGCTCTTCGGCCAGTTCGATTCCTTCGAGGCCGAATGCATGAGGCTGCAAAAAGACGGCCTGGTGCTGCCCGCCTACGAATACTGTCTGAAATGTTCACATACATTCAACCTCCTGGACGCCAGGGGCGTGCTGTCGGTGACGGAGAGGACCGGCTACATAGCGAGGGTCAGGAACCTGGCCAGGCTCTGTGCAAGGAGCTATCTGAAGCAGCGCGAGGAGATGGGCTTCCCGCTTTTGAAGGACGAGGGTGAAAGAGCTTCTCTTTGAGATAGGGGCGGAAGAGATCCCCGCAAGGTTTTTGCCCGGGGCGATGGAAAACCTCAAGGCATCGGCAAGGAGACACTTCGAGGAAAACGGCGTCACTTTTTCCGCGCTCGACGTCTTCGCCACCCCAAGGCGTCTTGCCTTGATGGTCCAGGGCCTGCCCGACAGACAGCCCGACAGGGTCAGGGAAGTCTTCGGCCCTCCAAAAAAGATCGCCTTCGATAAAGAGGGCAACCCGACAAAGGCCCTGACCGGTTTTGCGGATTCATTGGGCGTCAGGCCCGGGGACCTCGTGGCGAAGGAAAAAAACTCCGGCCTTTATATGGCGGCCCTCATCGAGGACAAAGGCAGCCCGCTAAAAGACGTCCTTCCGGCAATGCTTAAGGAAATACTTCTTTCGCTGGGCTTCCCGAAATCCATGAGGTGGGGCGACGGGAGCCTGAAATTCGTAAGGCCCATAAGGTGGATAACCGCGATGCTCGGCCCCGAGATACTGGAGCTTGAGATAGACGGGATAAAAAGCGGAAACATAAGCCGGGGACACAGGTTCCTCTCGTCGGGCGCCTTTCAGTTAAGGGATGCCAGGTCCTATGAAGGCGCCCTGAAATCAAGCTTCGTAATAGTGGATGCGGCCAGGAGGCGGGAGACCATCCTTTACGAGCTTGAGAGGCTTGCCGAGACCGCGGGCGGCAAGCCCGTTCTGGACCCGACCCTCCTGGATACGGTCATAAACCTTGTCGAATATCCCGTGGGCATGCTCTGCGAATTCCCGAAGGAATACCTTGAACTGCCGGAAGAGCTCCTTGTCACGGTGATGCAGGACCATCAGAAATATTTCGCCGTGAAGGACGAAAAGGACAGACTCCTCAATTATTTCATAGTCATTGCCAACACGCTCAAGGAAAACTACTTTGTCGTGAAGGCAGGCTCGGAGCGGGTAATACGGGCGCGTTTCGAAGACGCCAGGTTCTATTACCACGAGGACCAGAACCGCTCGCTCCGGCAGCGGACCGATGAGCTTAAGAAGGTGGCTTTCCACGAGCGGCTCGGCAGTCTCGAGGACAAGCTCAGGCGCATGGAAAACCTTGTCGTCTTTATCGCCGGGGCCGTCTGCCCCGAATCGGTCGAGCAGGCAAGGCGGGCCGCGCTCATTTCAAAGAGCGACCTTGTGACAGGCGTTGTAAGGGAATTTCCGGAGCTTCAGGGGATAATGGGCCGCTACTATGCCTTGAATGACGGAGAGCCGGAGGAGGTGGCCCAGGCGATTTTGGAGCAGTATCTCCCGAGGCACATGGGCGACAGCCTGCCGTCAACGGACATGGGGGCCGTCCTGGCCCTCGCGGACAGGCTCGACAATATCGCAGCTTTCTTCTACCTGGGGCTTGCTCCAACGGGCTCCGAAGACCCCTTCGCCTTGAGGAGACAGACCATCGCCTGCGCCCTGATCCTCATAGAGGGGGGTTTTGAGCTGACGCTCGGCGGGCTTGCGGAAAAGGCGGCGCAGGGGCTCAAGGCGGACGACGGATTAAGGACGGAAATAATACGCTTTTTTATGTCCAGACTGCCCCAGATATTCGAGGCTAAGGGTTTTGAAAACGACATTACGGACTCTCTGCTGCCGCTGGCGTCCGAAGTGCCCCTGAAATATATCCTTGACCGGGGCAATGCCCTGAAGCGGTTCCGTCAGTCTCCTCTTTACGGCCCCTTTCTGGCTGCAATAAAAAGGGTAAAAAATATTCTTCCAAAAGGCAAAAAAGGGGAAATCCCGCCTGTCGATGCGGGGCTCTTCAGGGAGCCGGCTGAAAGCGAGCTGTTTGAAAAGCTCTCAGCCCTTGAGGTGTCGCTCCGCGGCCTCCTCTCCGGGCACCTTCATGAGCAGGCCCTGCAAAAGCTCTCCGGCTTGACCGGGGCGGTAAACGGTTTTTTCGATGCCGTGCTCATCATGGACAAGGACGCGGGGGTACGGGAAAACAGGCTCTCGCTTCTTGGCCGGATATGGGAGCTGGCGCGGAAATTCTGCGATTTTTCAAAACTCTCCTAGGCTGAGTTGTTTGACAAGGCTGCGGTTTTTTTGATATAAAATAAGATGTTCCTGGGTAGCTCAGCCGGCAGAGCGGGTGGCTGTTAACCACTTGGTCGGGGGTTCGAATCCCTCCCCAGGAGCTTACTATTTAATTTTAAAGTTTCTGTTTTGAGCATCCGGTTCTCATTTCTCTTTAATGGTTTATCAAATATCGCAACCCCCCGAAGCGGCCGCGCCTTTTTTTGTTATAATCCTCAATTTATGAGCGCGTTCCGGGTGCCGGGATGAGGATAAAACTTCCGCAGAGGATAAAGTGGTCGCACATGAGACGGCTTTATGAGGCGATCGGGCCCCACCTGAAGGCATCGCCCCTCAGGCTGGAAAAGCCCGGAGACGGACGGGTCCTCGTCCTCGCCCCCCATATAGACGATGACGTCATCGGCTGCGGCGGCACCCTGGCAAAGCATGCCGCATCCGGGGACGAGGTGATGGCCCTCTACTTTGCCGATTGCACGGAGCCGCGGATAAGGGAAGCAAAGGCGGCCGCCTCCATCATAGGCATCGGCAGGCTTGAATTCCTGGAATACGGCCCCAAGGGCCTTTACGGCCATCGCAGGGAAGCGGCGCAAAAACTGAAGGAAACACTTGAAGATTTCAGGCCGCAGACAATCTATCTGCCCTCCCTCTTCGACCGGCACAATGACCATCTGGCCCTGAACCATATCCTCTGCGGCGTCTTCAGCGAGACGCGCTTCGACTCCACCGTCTGCGCATACGAGGTCTGGACCCCCCTTGTGCCGAACCTGATCGTGGACATCTCATCCACGATGGACAAAAAAAAAGAGGCCATCGCCAAATACACAAGCCAGCTTGCCTCCAATGACTGGCTGGACGCGGCGGTCTGCCTGAACCGTTACCGCGCCGTGGTCTCGGGAGCCGGCCGGTACGCCGAAGGTTTTATCATGCATTCGATGAAAAATTACTTCGCTCTCTGGAAGGCCATTTTCCAGGATGGATAGAAGACCACTTACAGTTATGACCCTTCTTTCGGGCGAGGGAAGGGGCGGGGCCGACATACTCGCCCTGGACATCTCGAAGCAGCTTAAGGGGCTGGGCCATGCGGTCATATTCGGCTGCCCGGGGGACAACGCGCTCATCCCGAAGGCTTTGGCAGCCGGGCTCCGGCTTTTCATCCTTGACCGGCAGGGCAGCGCGGATTTCGCCAGCCTGGGCTCCTTCATAAGGTTTTGCCGGGACGAGAGGGTGGACATCGTAAACGCCCACCATTCACAGGGGAGGCATTTCCTGACAGCGGCAAAGTACCTTGGATTGAAATCGAAAACGGTCTTTACGAGGCACTGCCTTTCCGGCGGCCCTCCCCTTCTGGGCCTTTTTCTCTACAACTTCGCGGCCGACTTGAACATCGCCGTCAGCCGGGCCGTAAGGAGGAGCCTGCTTGCGGGCGGCATGCTGCCGGGCCGGGTGAAGACCGTCTACGGGGGAATAGACCTCGAGAGGTTCGACAACGTCCCGCAGGCCCTGGTGGAAGACGCCAGGAAAAAATACGCGCGCCCGGGCGTCTTCAACATAGGGATCGCCGGGAGGTTCTTCTCGGCAAAGATAAACAAGCCGTCCATGAAAAGGCACGAGGTGCTATTCCGCGCGCTGGCAGGACTGAAAGAGAAAATGGATTTTAACCTCCTGGCCCTCGGGCCCGCGGGAAGCTCCCTTGAGATGATGATGGAGATGGCCGGATTCTGCGGCCTTGATAAAAAAAAGATCACCTCCTGCGGCTTTCAGGAGGACCCCGCCCCTTTTTACAAGATTATGGACTTAAATGTCCTCCCCTCTCCCAGGGAAGGCCTCGGGCTTGTGCTAATAGAGGCGATGGCGGCGGGCGTGCCTTCCATCGGGGCGGCCGGCGGCGGCATAAGGGAGATAATAACGGACGGCAGGGAGGGCTTTCTCTTCAGGCCGGGCGACAGCGCGGAGCTGGCGTCGAAAATCGAGGTCCTGCTTAAAGACGAGGGGCGCAGGCGGACATTCATCGAGGCGGGCAGGAAAAAGGCAGGAAAGCTCTTTGATATTGAAAAAAATGTAAAACTGCTCGAAGACGCCTTTTACGGCATCCTGCCGGCCGATTGAAGCGGGCCGGCGCCTTGCGGGCGTATTGAGTTTTTGAGTTTCAATGCGTTATTCTACTTAAGAGGGGAAATCCGGAGTCGTTTCATGGGCGTTCTTTTTTAATAAAATTTGGTTCAAGCGATGGATGCGTTTTTTTCAATGGTCAGGGAAAGCGAACCGGCATGGAAATAAAAAAGGTGTTGCCTCTGGAAGGGGACTGGTTCGGAAGGATTTTTGAGGACAACCCGGCGGGCATGATAATAGCCGGCCCGGACCTCCGTTATATCAAGGCCAACCCCGCCTTTTGCCGCATGATCGGATACGCGGACGGGGACCTCCACGGCACCCGCATTACAGACCTCGTCCATTCCGACGACCGTGAGATTACGTCTGATCTGCTGGAACGGCTGCTTAAAGACGAGATAGCCTGTATGCGGCTTGAAAAGCGCTACCTGAAAAAAAACGGGGGCCTTTTGTGGGGCAACACCACGGTCTACCCGGCGCGTGACGCCCTGGGCAAACAGCTCTATCTGATCGGGATGGTCGAAGACATCACCGAAAAGAAGCAGAAGGAGGAAGACAGCGCCCTGCTCTCCGCCGCCGTCTCCTCATCGGCCGACGCGGTGGTCATAACCGGCACGAGCGGCAAGATCCGCTATGTCAACTGGGCCTTCGAGAAGATAACGGGCTATCAGAGAAAAGAGGTCCTGGGCTCCAACCTGAAAGACCTGGCCCAAAAGACCGGACAGCCCTCATTCGGCAATGCCTTTGATGAGACCGTCAGGAGCGGCAGTCCCTGGACCGGGACCGCCACCAACATAAGAAAAGACGGTACGCCCTATACCGTGGAGGAGACCATCGCCCCTGTCAGAAACCGCGCCGGCAGGGTCGTAAACGTGATAATCATGGAGAGGGACGTGACCGAAAAGCTCCGCCTGGAGTCGATCGCGGAGGCGGTCAACACGATGGACAACATTGGCTACATATTCTCCGGTATAAGGCATGAGATCGGCAATCCCGTAAGCTCCGTGAAGATGGCCTTGAGCGTCCTCAGAAGCAAGCTTGACGACGGCTGCACCAAGGAGCTTATAGAGAGGTACCTCGACAGGGCCATGGCCGAGCTCTCCAGGATGGAATACCTGCTGAAGACCCTGAAGAGCTTCAACATATACGAATCTCCCGACGCCAAAGACATGGATATGACGGCCTTCACCGGCAATCTCAGCAGCCTGCTCGTCGACGATTTCAGGAAGAAGGGCATACAGATCGGGGTCATGGTACAGCCCGGCGCCGGGTGCGCCCATGCGGACCCGAGGGCGCTCCAGCAGGTCATGCTGAACATAATCACCAACGCCGCCGACGCCCTTGAAGGAAAGCCGTCCCCGAGGATAGACATAAAGATAATGAAGATGGGGGGGAGAATTCTCATACATGTCGAGGACAACGGCTGCGGGATGTCGCCCAGCCAGGTCAGGGACGCTTTCCGGCCCTTCTACACGACAAAGCCGACCGGCACCGGACTGGGGCTCATGCTGGCCAAAAAGATGGTCACCAGGATGAACGGCACCATCGAGATCTCAAGCCAGCAGGGCGTTGGCACCGCAGTGGACATATTCATTCCGGAGGGCAAAGATGGAAAATAAACCGGAAAGGAAAATCCTGATAATCGACGACGACAAGACCTTCTGCCAAAGCCTCAAGGAATACCTTGAGACGGGCTCCCTGAGCGTCACGGTTGCCAATACCGGGGCCGAGGGGCTTGCCGCGGCCTCCCGGGGCGGTATCGACATCGTCCTGCTGGACCAGAAACTGCCCGATGTTGAAGGCGATTCGCTCTGCACCTCCATACTCAACTACAACGAACAGACCAAGATAATCTTCATCACCGCCCATGCCAGCTATGAAGGCGCCGTCAAGGCGATAAAGTCCGGGGCCTTCAATTATTTAACGAAACCCTTCGAGCTGGCGGAGCTTGACCACGCGATAGAGCATGCCCTGAGGACGACGGAGCTTGAAAACGTCGAGCAGATACACAGATACCAGAGCGCAAAGGAGAGCGAGGAGGCCGTGCTCATAGGCGAGAAAGGCGGCCTGGCCTCGATCTCGAACCTCATCCAGTCGGCCGCCTCCACGATGGCCCCGGTGCTTATCACCGGCGAGACCGGCACCGGCAAGAACGTCATAGCAAAGGCGATACATTACAGGAGCCCGCTCAGGCGCGCCCCCTTCATAAGCATAAACTGCGCCGCCCTGCCTGAAAACCTGATAGAGGCGGAACTCTTCGGCTACCAGAAAGGGGCCTTCACGGGCGCCGTCTCCGCAAAAAAGAGCATCTTCGAGATGGCCGAGGGCGGCACCCTGCTCTTAGATGAGATAGGGGAGATGCCGCTGCACCTCCAGTCAAAACTCCTTGGAGTCCTCGAAGACCATAAGATACGCAGGCTTGGCAGCGAACTGATAAGGACCGTGAACGTCCGCATAATAGCCGCAACGGGCAAGGACCTCGAAAAATGCCTCGGCGAGAGTTTCAGAAAAGACCTCTACTTCCGCCTGAGCGTCATACGCATCCATCTGCCCCAGCTCCGGGAGCGCAAAGAGGACATCCCGGCCCTGTTTGACTACTTCCTGTCGAAAATGGGCGGCCGTGAGCTCGTCTTCCCCGAACCGGAACTCAAAAAATGCATCGAATACCCCTGGCCCGGAAACATCCGCGAGCTTAAAAACATCATCGAGCGCTCGGTAATACTCCAGAAGGACTCCCGCGTGCTGAGACCGTCGGAGCTGCTGCAATGTCCTCACGAGCCCGAAGCCGGGCCTGCCGGGCCGCGGCCAGCCACGCTGGAGAGTGGGCAGATGGCCTCGCCCGCCTCCGGGGAAACCCTGGTGAGCCTGGCCGAGGTGGAAAGAAATTACATCAGACACGCCCTTTCCAAGCTTTCAGACAACCTGACAAGGACTGCCAAGACCCTCGGCATCTCGCTTTCCACCCTCAAAAGAAAGGTGAAGGAATATGGCCTAAAATGAGCCACTGGTTCAAAATGGACCATTCAAACAGTCCGCCCGGAAATGGGCCCGCTCAGCTTCTTTTCTGAAACTCCCTGTTTTTATAACAAAAAAATATATCCTCTGCCTGGCATCCTATTTGCAATTTAAAAATCAATCATGAACGCTATAGATGCTTACCGGAAAAATATACTATTGGTGGACGATGAAAAGTCATTCCTCCTTAGTCTTTCGGAGGGGCTGCGGGATTCCGGCGCCGAATACGGAATTCTGACGGCTGAAAACGGCAGGGTGGCCTTTGAGGCATTCTGGGCCGGCCCCAGGATTGACCTTCTGGTCACCGATTTGAAGATGCCGGAGATGAACGGGTTAGAGCTTCTGACCCGTGTGAAAAAGGATTTCCCAAGGACCCGCGTCATCGTGCTCACGGCTTTCATTACGCCGGAGATCGAAAGGGACCTTAAGGCAATCGGGGATTTCGCCTGCATCGAGAAGCCTGCGGAGTTCGAGGATTTGAGGCAGAGGATAATGGACGAACTGCGGCTTCCCTCCACGCGCGATGAGGGCACGTTCGGCATTAAGGAAGAGTCCGGGGGGGCCCAAATTTTCATTTTTAACTGAAACATATTTAAACGCCGTGACCGCGGCGGGATATCAAGGGGGTTTTGCCATGAGAAATACGTATGAGGGCAATTTGGCTTTACTGGAGGCCGTAAGGCAGCCGAGCGAAACAGTGTACCAAAAGAGCGTGAAGAGTCTTGCCGAGGCCATCATACTTCAATCGATGGAAGATTTCTGGAGCAACGCGTACAGGCAGGAAAGCATCGAGTTCTTCAAGGGCGATGGCTTCAAGGTCTGCGCCGAGATTGCCGGGATGGGCCACGAGGAGCAGTCGAAGGTGCTGGAGATGCTGGCGGGCGGCCTGAGCGGGACATCGCACTAATCTAATCTAATAAATATAACTCGGAGGACTGAAATTGTGTTTAAGATGAATTGCTGGGACTACTGGAAATGCTCGCGTGAAC
Organism: Nitrospirota bacterium; assembly: GCA_021789555.1. Taxonomy (GTDB): domain Bacteria; phylum Nitrospirota; class Thermodesulfovibrionia; order Thermodesulfovibrionales; family JdFR-88; genus JAJYGJ01. The sequence goes on along the minus strand of JAJYJK010000045.1, from coordinate 8,093 downwards.
AAAAAAGCGGCTGCCCCGCTTACCCGAACGCCGGAAGGGTCTGTTTCGTCGTCGAGGGCACAAGGTGCGACGGCTCGATGCAGGGGGCATATGCCCAGAAGATAGGCGGCTGCAGGGGATGCGAATTCTACAAGGGCATGATAATAACGAAAAACCTGTGAGCAACAGAAAAGAAAAATTCCCCTTGCAACATCTTTACCCGGCGTAATTCTTCCTGTGGGAGTGCGGGGGTGGATAAAAGCCCGCAGCCATGCCGCGGGCTTTTGTTTTTATCCGCCCGCCTTCTGCCCGGGGATTTGTTCAGGAAATAATGCTTCTTTGGTGATGCAGCGCCTTGACGTATGGAAGCTTTTTTTGTACTATTTTCCAGAGGCCGGGACGCCATCCGTGCCAAGCACACCAGTTCCAAAGGAGGTTTATTATCATGAGAGTGCCTTTTATGCGCCAGGTATCTTGGTATCTTGTCTTTGCGATGTTTGTGATCGGCATAGCACCCCGGGTCGAGGCCAGTTTTTCTCCCTCCGGACTCGTTGCGCTCCCGCATTTCGACAGGGCCCAGGATTTTGATAAAATCCAGCAGGCGCTCGAAAGCAAGATGGTCGCCAAGCGGCTCGCGGAGCTGGGCTTTACAAAGGCGGAGATCAACTCCAGGCTCTCCCAGCTAAGCGACGCGCAGTTGCACCAGGTCGCGCAGAAGCTGAACAAATTAAAGACCGGCGGCGACGGGTTCGAGTTCCTCATTGCGCTTTTGATCGTCGTTATACTGGTGATATTGGTCCTCCAGCTTACGGGACACAGGGTAATAGTAAGATAACGAGCCGCTTGGCGGCCTTTTGGTCTTGAAAATAAAAAGCTCCAACAGCCTTTCCGGCAGACGTGGAAACCCGGCCTCCGTTAGGAGCCCGTTTTATCGATTGCTATCCGCCGTGGGACGGCCGTTTTTTCGGAGGGCATCAGTTTTCTTTTTCGTCCTGGGCCCGGCCCTGCTCCTTTTTTCATGCGCGGCCGGGGGGCTGAAGGTCTCTGCTCAGCCGGGGAAATACGGTGCGCGCGTCATCGAAGGGGCGCACGTCATCGAAAATGTCCCTTTCTATCCCCAGAAAGAGCACCAGTGCGGCCCCGCGTCGCTTGCGGAGGTCATGAATTACTATGGGGCGAAGACTACCGCCTCCGCAATCGCAGGGGACATCTACAGCAAGACCGCCCGCGGGACCCTCGATATAGACATGCCCCTTTACGCCGGCAGGGCCGGATTCATGGCCAGGCAGTACCGGGGCGCGCCCGGGGACATCAGAAAAGAGATAGACCGCGGGCGGCCCCTTGTCGTGTTTGTGGATTACGGGTTCTGGGTCTACCAGCAAGGCCATTTTATGGTAGTAGTCGGATACGACAAAGACGGCATCGTCGCACATACGGGGGCCACACCCTTCAAGCATGTGGCCTGGCGTGAATTTCTGGGCCCCTGGAAGAAGACCGGCTTCTGGAGCCTCCTCATAATTCCAAAGAATGCGGGGTCGAATACCGGGTCACAAATCGGACCCCCGAAATTGACGTCGCAGGGTGGCAAAACAAGATGAAGTCAAAAACAAAAACCTCTTTGCTTGTCATCGTGCTCATGCTGCTTTCCGCCTGCGCGTCTCTGCCCAGGATCATAATCCTTCATGACCCCCTGACGCCGCAGGAGCATCTGAATCTCGGGGTGGCCTATGAAAAAAAGGGCGAGTTCGATGCTGCGATGAAACAGTACAAGGCCGCCTCGAAAAAACTTCCCGCGGCCTATGAATACATGGGAAACGTCTGTTTCGAGAAAAAGGACATCCGCGGGGCGGAAAAGTATTACAAAAAAGCCATAGAAAAACAACCGGCGGACCCCGATGCCTATAACAACCTGGCATGGCTCTACTACACGGAAAAAAAGAAGATGGATGACGCCCTGAAACTCGCTCTGACCGCAACCAGCCTGAAGGCCTCCGACCCTTCAAAAGAGGCCCTTTACAGGGACACTCTGGAGAAGATCAGGCAATACCTGGCCCCACCCCCGACCCCTAACCTTTAAAACCCTTCCGGATGCCCTTTGCGGGAATGACATCTGCGAGGCATTGCCCTGCGACCTTACTTAGTAAATGGCGGCCTTATGCAGACCCTCGTATCCACTGCTACGCAGCCCTTGCCGGCCTCAAAGACAATCAGCGGGTTAATCTCCATCTGTTCGATCTCCGGGAAACCCTCTATCAGGGCCGAAAAGCGAAGTATCGCTTCGGTGAGCGCCTTTATGTCCCCGGGCGGCCTTCCGCGCCAGCCCTCCAGCAAGGGCAGGCTTTTAAGGCCGGCCAGCATCCTCTCCGGGTCCAAATCGGTTAACGGGTGCAGGGAAAAAGAGACGTCCTTCATAAGCTCCACCTGGATGCCGCCCAGGCCGACCATCACGAGCGGCCCAAAGGTGGGGTCAATCGTCATGCCCAGTATCACCTCCTGGCCGCCATGGACCATCGGCTGAAGCGTCACCCCTTCCATTTCGTCCTGGCGGCCAATCTCCGAGAGTTTTTGCCTCATGAGGATGAAATTTTCCCTCACCTCCCCGGCCGATCTCAGGTCCAGGACGACCCCGTTTACGTCGCTTTTGTGTATTATGGTCGATGAGCGCAGTTTCAGCGCGACCGGGAAACCCATCTGCCCGGCCTTGACGGCGGCTTCCTCCGGGGTAAAGGCAACTTTGGTGTCGGCCGAGGGAATGCCATAAAAACCCAGCAAGGCCGAGCTTTCCTCCGGCATCAGCCAGATGCCGGGGGCCCGGGCTCTTTGCCTGCCATGCGGCCCCGGCGTCTCCGAAGCTTTGATCACCTGCGAGACGAGTTTGCCCGCCCCCTCTTCATCTATATCGGTGAACCTGGGGACCTTCCCCTCGTCCGTCTTTCGAAACCGGGCGTATTGCCAGGTCCGCGCCAGCGCCTCGACGCCATCTTCAGGGAACAAATACAGGGGTATGGATTTTTTTTGCGGATGTCTTTCGAGGGCGTAATGCTCATCCGGGCCTATATCGAGGTTCACCGCGGGCTCCTTCATCGTCATGAAGCACGCGATGACCGGTTTATGGCCGGCATAGCGCCCCATCACTTTTTTTACCGCGGTGGCAACGTCTTCCGGGCGGGTCACAAGCGGAGGTATGTAGACGACCATGAGCGCGTCTATTGCCGGGTCCTCCAGCATCGCCTCCATCGCCCTGGCGTAGGACCCGGCCGGGGCGCTGGCGATCATGTCGACCGGGTTTCCGAGCGCGGCCGCCTCCGGCAGGAATTCGCCTAGCCGCTTGATGGTGGTCTCCGACAGCGACGGCACCTTGAGCCCCCAGCCCGCGGCCGCATCGGCGGCGAGCACGCCCGGCCCGCCGGCATTCGTCAGGATACCCACGTTCGGCCCCTCGGGCAAGGGCTGGCTGGAGAGGAATTTCGTTACGTTGAACATCTCCGCGATGGTATCCACGCGTATCACGCCCGCCTGCCTGAACATCGCCTCCACGGCCACTTCAGCGGCCGCCAGCGCACCCGTGTGGGACGTTGCCGCCCTGGCCCCCACTTCGGATTTCCCCCCTTTGACGACCACTACCGGCTTTTTTCTCGAAACGCGCCTGGCGATGCGGCTGAACTTCCGCGGGTTGCCGAAGGACTCCATATAAAGGACGATAATCTCCGTGTTCTCGTCGTCCTCCCAGAACTCCATCAGGTCGTTTGAAGAGATGTCCATGCGGTTGCCGATGCTGACGAAATTGCTTATGCCGAAAGACATGCTCCTGGCGTAATCCAGGAGGGCCAGCCCAAGGGCGCCGCTCTGCGACCCTATGCTTATCTTTCCGCGGGGCGGGACGACGGGGGAGAACGTGGCGTTCAGGCTTGTGCCGGGGTTACAGTTGAGGATGCCCAGGCAGTTTGGCCCTATCACCCTCATACCGTAGGAGAGGACTTTTTCCAGCACCATTTTTTCCCTCCGCCTGCCCTCGCCTCCGGCCTCGCTGAAACCGGCCGAGATGATCACCAGGCCCCATACGCCCCTTTTACCGCACTCCTCCACGATATCCAGCACAAGCGGGGCCGGCACCACGATAACCGCCAGGTCGACGTCGCCCGGGATGTTCAGCACGGACGGGTATGCCAGCACACCCCCGATCGAAGTCGCATTCGGGTTTACGGGATAGACCACGCCGTTGAAGCCGCCCAGCAAAATGTTCCTGAATATGGCGCCCCCTACGCTTTCGGGGTTTCTGGAAGCCCCGATAACGGCCACCGTGTGCGGGTAGAGCATCTTCGCCACCCCGGCCGACCGCGCTATATGCTCCCGGTACGCCTGCCTCTTTGCGAACTCCTCCTGCTCGCTTAAATCGATGGAGTACTCGTAGGTCCCCTCATCGAAGATTCTCTGGAACTTAAAACCGCTCTCCTCCAGCACCTCCACCATGCGGGTGTTTTCCGGGATCACGCGGGCCACGAAGCGGTTTATCCGGTAGCGGGCCGCGGCAGAGGCAAGCTGCTCCAGGAGCGCGGTGCCAATTCCCCTCACCTGTATATTGTCCTCCACCACAAAGGCGACCTCGGCGGTCCTGCCCCCGGCCATCAGAAACCATCTGCCCACAGCCACTATGCGCTCCTGCTCGCGCTCGCCCATCGTGGCGATATAGGCGATCGTCTGCGGCGGCTGTATCTCCGTGTAGTAGGTCAGCTCCGCATCGGTTATGTGTTTTTTCGTATAACCGAAGCGCAGATATCGGCTCCACTCGCTCAGACGGTAAAAGAACTCCTCGAGCCTCTTTTTATCGTCGCGCCGTATCGGCCTCACACGAAGCCTCTGGCCCGTCCTCAGCACGACGTCTATGATTTCCTTCTCCTGGCCTTCGATGCGTACTGACATATAAGGTGAAACCCCCTGTAAAAAATTCTATCAGGTAGCGGGGAGTTTTCAAGGCGGTAGTATCCAGGTGAAGGATTTGGAGCGCTCAAGGCCGGTTTTATGCCGTCATTCCCGCGCAGGCGGGAATCCGATTTCGGTAAGCTTTATATGTACTTGGCTGCTGTCCGACCTTGCGGACAATGTCTGATTTAAGTTGATTTTCGATATGACAATTCCCGGTGAAAACCCTCCTTTTGTGGCCGCATTCCCAGGCGAGATGTACGTCCACCTACCCGCACGTAAGCTGCGCTAACATTTTCAGGATGTTTCGGCCTCTACTCCGCGCCGCAGACCTATCAACCGACTTGCAATTTCCGGAAGAATTTCGCTAAATCCCCGCTTGGGGAGGGGTGCATGGGTGGGTGTTACCGCGTCTCTGAATTACCCAATTGCTCAATAAACTACTTTTGTTGACAATTACCGTTAACCCCGATTATTCTTGGCGCGGGAGGACGGAATACATTGATATGGCAGGCGAAATGATAAACCGGGCAAAAAAACAGGCGACGCTCTCATGTAAAAATTATGTCGTCTTGAAAGTGATAAAAAGGAGGGCCAAATGGCGGAAGTAAAAATAACGGTGAGGGCTGAAGATCAGACCGGCGGCGCCTGGAGCGCAATCAAACGGGAGGCCGAAAGCGCATTCGAGGCAATGGAAGCTTCTGCCAGAAACGCCGCCGGCATAATGCAGTCCGCCTTCGACAGCTTGAAGCCCCATTGGCTTGAGGCGACCGGGACGGGTGCATTGAAAGAGCTTGAGAGGCCGGCGCTCGATGCCGGAAACGGCCTTGCGGAGGCGCTGGCCAATGGAATCAGCTCCGCATCGGGCGCCCCCTATAAAGCATTGGAGTCCGTCGTCGCCAGGGTCCGGGACCTCCTTCCCTTGCCCGTCGCCCAGGAGGGGCCGCTAAGCGACCTCGATGATACGGGGCCTGCGTTCATAAACGCCATCGCGGATGGGATAACGGGCTCTTCAAACGCGCTCCAGAGCGCGGTGCAAAACGTCTTTGATGCCATCCCCGCCTGCATAGACCAGACGATGGGCCAGGCGGGCGCGATTGTCCAGCAGGACATGGCCGGCATAAGCGCCTCTATTGATGAGGGAATGGGTGCCGCCTCGGTCGCCGCGCAGACAGGCTCTCCGGGAAGCCAGGGGTTTTTGGAGGCGCAGACAAGCTCCTCCGCGGCCGACTTCTCGTCTCAGATTGCGGCCGGCCTTGATAACGCGGCTTCGGATATGGGGGATAACTTCCAGGGCCTCTCCCAGGCTGCGGCATCCGTGGACTCTGATTTCTCGTCCCTGGAGAACGACATAAACGCCGACTATCTCACCGATGCAAGCGATATGGGTGACGACTGGGGCGGCGGCTCCGGCGGCCGTGGAAGCGGCCGCAGAAGAAGGAGGACCGGCCGGAGTCTGGACGCTGGCAGCGCCTTAAGCGGTGGAGGCGGACTCTCGCCCGATCTGGTAAGCCAGTATGCCCAGGCCTCTGCCGGGCTCGCCGAGGCGATGAACCCGGCCCTGGAGGCCGAATTCGGCCCGGCCTTCGCGCAAAGCCTCCAGGTCCAGTACCAGGCGCAGGTAAACGCCTATCAGGAGGCGATGGGCATCGATACGCTTTACGGCGGCTCCGGAGGCAGCCAGACCTCAGGGACCACTGGCGGCGGCACGAGCGTCCACATCTCCGGCCCGATCACGATCCATGGCGCGACCAACATAGACGGCGTGGACGGCCTTGCAAGCCAGCTCGAAAACGCCATCGCCCAGAGCATCCAGCGAAACACAAGCCCGATTACGACGGCCCTGAAGCAGGCCGGAATGTAGGCAATGGCGGGAAAGCTGAATTTTATCCGCCATGAAACATTCGAAAAATAAAAACAAGAAAGAAAGCCAAAAATGGTAAAATTCGCCGTGGAAATGGACCCTGACGCCGGGAACCTGGTAGCGCAACTGGAGGGCGATGCCGACGCCATCATCAAATTCGGCCTGGAAAATCTCGCCGGGCGGATAAAGCGCCATAACAGCGGCAGGAAACCCACTGCAGGCGAGGTGGTAGATGCATATCTCGCCCGGGGCTCACACAAAACCCGCGGGCAATTTGGCCTGTCAGGGCCAATAAACTGGAGCGATATAATCGGAGGCGGCGCCGAATTTCTTGGCGGATTGCAGACCGTCGGGCTGGGAGTATTGTTTGGCATGGCTGGTGTTGCGGAAACTGGAGAAGGTTATCCTCTGGGTGTATTGAAATCGGCTCAGGCATCAGCTATATAAGCGGCGGTCTATATGGAATGTATTACGGGGGCAAGGAAATTTTGCAAGGTTTCGAATCATCTCATAAACCACGCGAAACAAAGAAACCTTCCAAATAGAATGCTCTCCCATTAATAAATTGAACGAAAAAATATTAAAAAGGGCATTTTCAGATTCAGTCACAATCGTACTGTTGTTTATCGTTATTTTTCTCCAAGCGAGAAATTTCCGCTTTTTCGGCGGCGGTTATGCTTTTTTTTATCTGGCGTTATTCGTTCAATTTTTTAAAATCTACTACAAAAATTTCCGCCGGGAAGTAAATACGGTTTCGCAGATATTGCTGCTAGTCGCCCTGAGCAATTATGCGGCAGGCCAGGAAGCCGCAAACGGGATTTCGAACGAAGTCGTATTTATTAACGCATCGTTAACGATGCTGATTGTCTTATTGACGTTCAAGATGGTAATCTGGCCTTTAAGACCATTCGACACAAAAGATCCCCGTCTTAAAATCAAGGCAAGATCACGAGTCTTTGAAATAACGGCAATAAAACCGATGATGTTAACCCTATTCTATGTGGGTATCTCTGCAGCGATTTTTTTAGCCTTTAAAGATACTCACAATGTCATCCCCATAATGTTTTCTCCAGTTGCCATGTTCTGGCTGGCATTCGCTCTATCGACAGGGTTGAAAGGGGCGCGCGAAATCCCCGAGGATTATTTCCTTTACGTGGTTAACAGAAAAGAGAAACTAAACCCCATCTTCTTCCGCAAATGGTTCCTTTACTCTGTAGTTGCATAAATTCCAGGAAAAATTCATCCCGAAACACTACAAAAACGGCCTCCTGATTGGTTAAAATTGACGATGCCAGTCGCAAAATCAACCAATGCAGGAGGCCACTGAAAG
>JAJYJK010000044.1 GCA_021789555.1 Nitrospirota bacterium | reverse complement strand
CGGCCGCCCGGAAGGTATCGGCGGCGGCAAGTATCACCGAACGGCCCTCCCCGGTGAACCTGGATGCGAGCTTCCCTATGGTCGTGGTCTTACCCGTGCCGTTTACGCCCACCGTCAGGATCACGAATGGTTTCTCGCCGAACACCACCAGGGGCTCCGGTTTTCCCAGGAGCGCCGACATCTGCGCCTTCAAGAAAACCCTCGGCGAGCCAGCCTTCCTGATCTCGCCCTCCTTTTCTTTCAGTGACTCCACGATCGAAGATGCGGTCCTGACCCCGATATCCGAGGATATCAGAAGCTCTTCCAGCTCTTCCAGGGTGTTCACATCCAGCGCCTTGCCGCCTGAAAATATGCTGTCAACACCCCCCACAAGGGCGTTTCTTGTCTTTTCCAGTCCCTTTTTAAGCTTGTCGAAAAGGCCCATCTGTCTCGTTTTCCTCCCGGGATTGTCTCTTAAGGCCGGATTATCCTTTTTATAATAAGGTGTTTTTTGGGATTTATCAAACGGATACGGACCCGCCCGCGCACTCCCGCCTGCGGCGGGACTGCGCTTGCTAATATCATTTGTATTGAAAATATATAATAAGGTCATGAACCCTTATGAATTCATGCTGCCAAGGCTCGATGGCGCCGAGCTTGAAAAAGACCCGTCCCGTTTTATCGGGCTCGTGGAAAAGGGCGTTTCGGGTTTCATCCTTTTTGGCGGCCGGCTGGATGCCGTCAGGACGGGCATAGGTGAGCTCCAGGGCCGGGCCGGATTTCCGCTTATAATAGCCTCTGATCTTGAGCGGGGGCTCGGCCAGCAGGTGCAGGGCGGCACGGTCCTGCCCTCCGCCATGGCCTTCGGTTCCGCCTTTATCAACGGCGTCGGTGAAGCCGATATCGGGCAGGCATTCTCCTTTCTGGCCGCCGAGGCCCGCTGGGCGGGGATAAACATGGTCCTTGCCCCCGTCCTCGATATCAATTCCAACCCGAAAAACCCCATAATCGCCACACGCGCCTTCGGCGAGGAGCCGCAGACCGTATCGCGCCTGGGAGTCCTGATGGCCCGATTGATAGAGAGGCAGGGCATTTATGCCTGCGGCAAGCACTTTCCAGGCCATGGGGACACCCATCTGGATTCCCATCTGGAGATGCCGGTCATAGAAAAGACTTTCGAGGCGCTTGAGCAGTTCGAGCTGAAACCTTTCCGGGCCGTAATCAGCGCGGGAATTTCCGCGATTATGACCGGACATCTGAAACTTCCCCTCGAGGACCCCTCCGGGCTTCCCGCTACCCTTTCCGGGCGGGCGCTGGGATACCTCAGGAGGCAGATGGGCTTTGATGACCTGATAATTACTGACGCCCTGAATATGGCCGGCGCCGCGGGAGAAAGCGGGCTGCGGGAAGGACAGTTGGCGGAGCTGGCGCTAAGGGCGGGCGCCGATATCCTGCTTCACCCGGTCGAGCCGGAGCAGACCGCAAGATACCTGCTGAAGAATCTCCTTACAGGGGCCGCCGGCCCGGTGGAGGCCGAAATGGCTTCGGCAATCAGGCGTTTGAGGGAAAAAAGGGAGGCGCTCGCCAGGATGATGCCCGAACCCGCCGCCCCGGATTTCATGGGCAACCAAAGGCTCGCCCGCGAGATGGCGATCAGGGCGATAAGGGTTGTCGGGGAAGAGAAACCCTTTGCGCTCGATGCGGCAAGACTTCTGGTCGTCGTCCTCTCGGACAACCCGGAGAGGCTCGCGCCTTTCATCCGGGAGCTTGGGGACCGCGCGCCTTTCATGAAAATCCTCTGCAATCCGGAGCCGGGCATGGCGGATGAGGGTTTCCAGACGGCCGGGCTGGCCGACAATGGCCGGCTGCTGGTCGTCGCGCATTCCACGCCGGAGGCATGGAAGCCGCCAAGCGAAAGACTGAAAGAAGGCATCAGGCGGTTCTCCGCGCTGCGGCCCGCATGGCTTTCCTTCGGCAACCCTTACATCATCCATGAAGAGCGTGAAAAAGTGCTCACCTATTCGGACACGCCGGAGCTGCAGCGCGAGATGGCGAAGCGGGCGGCGGCGGGCAGTCTTTAGGCCGCAGGGTGAGGGTCAGATCGTTTCTATATATTCGTAGACTTCCTTTTCGAGCCGCGCCACCGTCTCCTGGCCGCCCCGGGCGAGCCCGCAGAGCTTTTGCGAATTGAGTTCGGTCACGTAGGAGTCGCTGAAAAATTCCCTGAACGCAAGGTATCCCGCGAGCGTTGCGTGCAGCTCCGGCGGCACGATGCCCATCTCGGAGGCCTTTTTCAGTATCTCCGGGTGCCGCCTTTCTGTTTTCTCGATATTCAGGGCGTCAAAAAGCAGGAGCTGTTCGAGCACGCGCTCGATACCCGAGTAGACGCTGAAGAGAAAGGCCCCTATCGCGGCGGTCTCTTCAAGCCGGTAGGAGGTTTTGCCGGCCGGACAGAGCGAGGAGAGCGTCCCGGCCAGGTCTTTCATTTTTTCAAACTCATTCCTGCAATAGCCCAGAAGTTCGTCCTTGTTCATCTAGAAGAGCCCTTTCGGTGTTTTTATTCCCAGGTGCTCGTACGCGCTCCTTGTGGCCATTCTGCCCCTGGGTGTCCTCTCGATGAAACCCTCCTGTATGAGAAACGGTTCGTAGACCTCCTCGATCGTGTCTTTTTCCTCGCGCGTGGTCGCCGAAAGCGTTTCGATGCCGACGGGGCCGCCCTGGAATTTCTCGATTATCGCCAGCAGGAGCCTCCTGTCCATCTCGTCAAGCCCCCTTTCGTCGACTTCCAGCGCGCCCAGCCCGGTCCTGGCGCTTTCGATATCAATTATACCGTTTCCCTTCACCTGTGCAAAATCGCGGACCCTCTTTAACAGCCTGTTTGCGATGCGGGGGGTCCCCCTGGAGCGCGAGGCCAGCTCCAGGGCGGCATCCTCATCTATCTCTATGCCGAGTATGCCGGCGGAGCGGACGATTATTTTTTTTAGCTCGGCCGGGCTGTAGAACTGGAGTCTGTCGACGATGCCGAAGCGGTCCCGGAGCGGCGAGGTCAGCAGGCCCGTCCTGGTGGTCGCGCCGACCAGGGTGAAGCGCGGCAGGTTCAGTTTTAGCGTGCGGGCGCTCGGACCGCTGCCGATGATGATATCGAGCTGGTAGTCCTCCATCGCCGGGTAGAGCACTTCCTCGACCACCTTCGGCAGCCTGTGTATCTCGTCGATGAAAAGCACGTCGAACTCCGAGAGGTTCGTAAGGATGGCGGCAAGGTCGCCCGGGCGCTCCAGTACGGGCCCGGACGTGCTCCTTATATCCACCCCCAGTTCGGCCGACACGATATGCGCAAGCGTGGTCTTGCCGAGCCCCGGCGGGCCGGAGAAGAGCACATGGTCCAGGGGCTCCTTCCTGCCCTTTGCCGCCTGGATGTAGACCTTCAGGTTTTCCTTGAGTTTCTCCTGTCCGACGAATTCGCCGAATCCCCTTGGCCGGAGCGTAAGGTCAAATGTTCCTTCACCGGGCGCCGGCAGCGGGTTTAAAGGGTTGTCTTCGAGCCGCATGTCTTTATCTTCGTCTCCATATAAGACCTCTTTGTCATGGATGCCCGGTCAGCCCCTTTAACGCCTCTTTCAGGAGCCCCTCGATGTTGCCTTCGCCCTCATCGCCCGTTTTCCGCCGGGCCTTCTCTATGGCCTTGCCGGCCTCGTCCTTCTTGTACCCCAGGTTTACGAGGGCCGAAAGCGCGTCCTCGAAGACCGCGTCCTTGACGCTTGCGGTTATTGCGGGCAATTTATTTTTGAGTTCGAGGATTATCCGGGCTGCGGTCTTTTTCCCTATCCCCGGGACCTTCGACAGCAGGGCGGTGTCCTCCCTTTGGACCGCCTCCTGGAATGCGCCCCCGGGCAGGGACGAAAGGACGTTCAGGGCGAGTTTCGGGCCCACCCCGTTTACGCCAAGCAGCGTGCCGAAGACCTGCCTTTCCTGCTCGGAGGCGAACCCGTAGAGTTTTATGCCGTCCTCCTTGACATGGGTATGGATGTGGAGGAAGACCTCCACTCCCTGTTCCGGCAGGGCGGCCATGGCGCCAGTCGGCACGGCCACCTCGTAACCCACGCCCTGCACGTCAACGATGACGGAGCCCGCGCGCTTGCTAAGGAGCCTTCCGCGAAGCGAGCCTATCATGGCATGCCCTGCCTGTGCAGGTGGCAGAGCGCCAGCGCCAGGGCGTCCGCGCCGTCCGTGCTCGGGGAAAAGGAAAGGCCCAGAAGCCTCATGATCATCGCCTGCACCTGGGATTTCTCGGCCCTGCCGTACCCGGTCACGGCCTTCTTGATCTCAAGGGGGCTGTATTCATAGACCGGCACCCCGCTCATGGCCCCTGCCAGAAGCGCAATCCCCCTCGCGTGCCCCAGGCTCAGGGCCGAGCGGACGCTCTTTGCGAAGAATATCTTTTCCACCGCGCATGCCTGCGGGGAGAATTCCCTCACCACTTCCGAGAGCCCCTCAAAAAGCTCCGTCAGCCGGCGGGCGAGAGGGGCGCCGTCCGTCATTCGTATCCTGCCGGAGCTTACGTACAGGCATTCGCCCTTTTTCATCCGCACCAATCCGTAACCGCAACAGATGCTGCCCGGGTCTATGCCCAGGACCAGCTCCACCGGGGAAACCGGCCCCTCGGGCCCTTTTCCCCCTTTATCTGCGTTTGCGGGGCGCTTCAAAGAGGATCTCCTCGACCATCTGGCAAAGGACGTGTCCAAGGGTTATATGGGCCTCCTGTATCCGGGGTGTTTCGGCGGAGGGCACGACGAACGCGTACTCGGCCTTGGCTGCCAGTTTCATGCCCTTGGCGCCCGTCAGGACAATCGTCTTTAGTTTTTTCTTCCTCGCCACATCCATGGCCTTCAGGACGTTTTGCGAGCCGCCGCTGGTGCTCAGGGCCATGACGACATCGCCTTCCCCGGCCAGGGCCTTCAGTTGTTTCGCGTATATGTCGGAGAAATCGTAGTCGTTGCCTATCGCGGTGATGACGGCGGTGTCGGTGGTCAGGGCCAGGGCCGGCAGGGGCGGCCTTTCCATCATGAAGCGGTTGACGAACTCGCCCGCGATATGCGAGGCATCGGAGGCGCTCCCGCCGTTTCCAAAGAGTATCAGCTTTCCGCCCATGCTGAAGGATTCGGCCATCATGCGGGCCACTTCCTCGATGAGCCCGGCGTTTTCCCTGGCGAATTTCGTCTTGAGCTGCGCGCTTTCCTCGAAGATGCCTATTATCTTGTCTTTCATATGGGGCCCTGCTGTCAATCCGGCGTCCCCGCCAAGGCGGGGTCTTTCATGGGTAACATTTTAAATGCTCGATTTGCGGACTGTCAATGAGCCCAAAACGTTGTCCATTTGTCCTTGACAAACGCATTTTCTTCCTGTTAGCTTATTGCCACTTGTAATACTGCAAAAGGGGGAAGGAAGGCAGATGACTAAGACTGAGCTGGTCGATAAGATTTCATCGCAGGCGGGTCTTTCCAAGGCGGATGCCGGCAGGGCGCTGGACGCTACCCTTGAAAGCGTAAAGGCGGCGCTCAAGAAAGGGCAGAAAGTCACACTGGTCGGGTTCGGGACTTTCTTCGTCAGCAAGCGCAAGGCGAGAAAGGGCAGAAACCCGCGCACCGGGACCGAGATAAAGATACCCGCGATGAAGGTGCCGAAATTCACCGCAGGCAAGGCGCTTAAAGACAACATCCGCTAGAGCCGCCCGGCAGGCGACCCTTACAGGCCGGAAAAATTCTTTTTACCTTTTGAACGCGCCGCGGGACTGAAAAGAAGGGTTTTTTCAGATCAAGGCCCGCCCGTGGGGTCTTTTTTGGTGATTTTCGACTCCCTGCCTTTTTCGAGGACGTCTACGATCCTGAAGAGGGATTCCTCGTGGAGTTTCTCTATAACGCCCGGTTGCCAGTTTTTTGCCTTGCCGAGACCGGAGACAAGGACGATGCCCTGGAATATCCGTTTGTTGGTCTTGAACGAGAAGATAGGGCTTTCGAGGCTCCTCTCGAGCATGATGTCGCCGCGCCTCTGCACTTTTGAGTCTATGCTCAGGGCCATCAGCCAGTAATGCCTGTCTATGAACCTTTCGGCGCGCAGCTCCGTATAGGTGTGGCCCAAGTTCTTTTTGCCCCTGGTCAGGCGGGAATGGGCCACGGTGTCGGCCGCGAGGTGGCTTAGATAGCCGAGCCCGAAGGCCCTCTCGGGATCGCTCCGGGAGTTCTCCAGCAGGTCGAAAGCCACGTCCCAGTTGTGGGGGTTTTTCTCCCTGGGAAGGTATTTTTTGGCAAAGATTATATCGGCCATGATGTTGCCGTAAAGGAAATCCTGCCTGAATTTTTTTATGACCGCGTAGGCCGTGCCGGGGATGGCCGAGGCCCCCGTCAGGAAGACCTCCGTGCCGAGATAGATATGCGTTAGCGGCCCCCAGGCATACGCGTGAGAGGGCAGGAAGACAACAAATATAAAAAACGTCAGCGCACAGATAAACATTTGACACGCCGGCAATGATACACACCATCGCCGCTATTAATATAACAGAACCGCCCCCCGCCGCACAACAGTTTTCCGGAGTCCGCCCTTGCGGGAAAAATTTATTCTATTTAAAATAGAAAATGATCTTGAAAGCTCGAAGGGGGGGCAAATGAGCGTAAATGATAACGTAAAAACGCAGTCGCTTCAGGACATGTACTTAAACAAGCTCAGAAAAGAGAAGGTGCCCGTTGTGGTCTATCTCACCAACGGGATAAGGCTGAGGGGGATAATAAAGGGTTTTGATAATTTTGTCGTCATGCTCAAAGGCTCCACAAGCCAGCTTATCTACAAACACGCCATTTCGACCATCCTTCCGGAAAAGGAAGTGGAACCGGACTTTGAATGACAATGACCGGCGGAAAAAATCCCGCTCCCACGGTTGATATCATAATAGAATACCGGGAAGGCATAGTGCTGGTGGACAGGAAAAACCCCCCTTACGGCTGGGCGCTGCCCGGCGGGTTCGTGGATTACGGGGAGAGCCTCGAGGAGGCCGCCAGGAGGGAGGCCGCCGAAGAGACGGGGCTGCGTGTGGAGCTTATAAGGCAGATGCACACTTACTCCGATCCGGGGCGGGACCCGCGGCAGCATACCATCAGCACCGTCTTCATTGCGAAGGGCGAGGGCAGGCTCGAGGCCGCGGATGACGCAAAAGGGGCGGGGATTTTCAGGCGGGACTCGCTGCCGAAACCCATCGCCTTTGACCATGGGCGGATTCTGACCGATTATTTTGACGGGAGGTATTAAGGGACCAAAAATGCTTAAAACAATGCGAAAAAACGCCAAATACTTCTACATCCTCTTCGTGATAGTCATAATCTCGTTCATCTTCTGGGGTGTTGGCAATATGGGCGGTAAAGGCGACAAGGGGGTAGTCGCCTCTGTGGGCGGGATGAAGATCACCATGAGCCAGTTCTGGAAGGTCTACGAACGGGCCGAAGACACAATGAGGGACGTCTACGGCGATAAATTCGACGACAAGATGAGACAAGCCCTCAAGATGAGGGTGCTGGGAGAGATGGTCAGTGACGCCATCCTCTATCGGGCGGCCCAGAATGCGGGCCTCACCGTAACCGACTCCGAACTCTCTGACGCGATAATGTCCGAGCCGAATTTCAAGGTGAACAACGTCTTTAACCGGCAGGTCTACCTGAGGACGCTCCAGCTAAACCGCTTGACCCCGGCGGACTATGAGTCGATGGAACGCCACGAACTGCTGGTGGAAAAGATGCGCAGGCTGATCGAAGACCCGATCGAACTCTCAACAGCCGAGCTTGCATCCATCCCCAGGGAGATGGCTGCCCTCAAAGGCAAGAACGTCTCCAGCGGGCAGCAGACGGCAAAGGTCCTCGAAGGGGCCATACTTAGCGAGAAGCGGCAGCGTGCGCTGGTCTCCTTTGTCGAGGGGCTCAGAAGGCGGATGCGCGTCACTGAAAACCCGAACCTCATCTCCTAGGGGGGAACGGTCCCTGAAAAAGAGTTTCGATCCGGCGCCTTGCCGATTCGGTCCGCCCCGTCTTTTCGCCCCGGTCCACGTGGGGCGGGAAGGCAGAATAATCCTCGGGCTGATGTCCGGCACCTCCCATGACGGCGTCGACGCCGCAATTGTAAAGATACGGAAAAACGGGAGAGTAAAACTCCTCTTTTCCGCATCCTATCCGTTTCCGCGAGACCTTGGGAGGGAGATAGGCGCCGCGCCTCGGGCGACAGCCGGGGAGATCTGCACGCTTAATTTCAGGCTTGGCCATGTCTTTGCGGATGCGGCCACCGCGTGCATCGAGACATCCGGCATACGGCCGGATGCCATCGCATCCCATGGACAGACCATCTTCCATATCCCGCCCGCGGCAGACCAGTCCGCAGACCAGTCCGCAGGCCAGCCTGCCTGCCGGTCGGACAGGAAGGGCCGGCCTGGCAAAAGTGAAATATCCGGCTCCACTTTGCAGATAGGGGAGCCCTCCGTGATTGCGGCTCTCACCGGCGTCCCCGTAGTGGCGGGTTTCAGGCCGGCCGACATGGCCGCCGGGGGGCAGGGCGCCCCGCTTGTCCCTTTTGCCGACCACGTGATCTTCGGGGGCCGCGCGGTGAAGGCGGTCCAGAACATCGGGGGCATAGCCAATGTGACGGTTGTGACCCCGTCAATCGATGACGTAATCGCCTTCGATACGGGGCCCGGCAACTGCCTCATCGATATCGCCACGGAGATGTTTTTCTCGCGCCCTATGGACCGCGGGGGGCGGATTGCCGCGAAGGGCAAGCCGGATGAGGCCCTGCTGAAAAATCTCCTGGCGGTCTCCTATCTGAAGAAGGCCCCGCCAAAATCCACGGGGCGGGAGCTTTTCGGTGAGGCGTTTCTCGCGCGCGTCCTGAAAGGCGCGAAAAACAAAAATAAAAGATCAATTTCAGCGGCGGACGTGATATCGACCCTCACCCATTTTACGGCCCTTTCGATAAGGGACGCATACGGCCGGTTCATACTCGGGCGTTATCCGATCGAGGAGGTCATCCTCACGGGCGGGGGCGCAAAGAATGGTTTCCTGGTGGGCCTTTTACGTGGGCTTTTTAGCCCGCTAAAAGTCAGCCTGATTGAGGATTACGGCATTCCGGGGGCGGCAAAGGAGGCCATGAGCTTCGCCATCCTTGCAAACGAGACCCTCTGCGGCAGGCCATCGAACGTTCCGGGCGCTACCGGGGCCAGGAGAAAGGCCATCCTCGGCGGCATATACCTGCCCTGAAAGTTTTAGATTAAATAAAATCCCCCGTAATTTTTTCATCTCTCCAGTCGCATACCAGCTCATACAGGAAAGATTTGCCCTATAATCCAATTATGCGGAGGAATTGCCGCTTCATGGCACATCGGATATTTGCAGGAAGCAGGCGGGGATGGCATGCGAGCGGATTTTTTTGCCGCAGCTGCCGCCCGGATGGCGGCAGCAGGCAAAAGCCTCGGAGGCGGCCAGGGATGGCCGCCGAGAATGATGCGAGCCATGCTATCCCCGCTAGCTTCCAAAACGCCAGGCGATGGGGACAGGCATTACAAAATTCATTTGCCATATTATTATCAAAATGAGGTCCTGGCAACTCAGGCTCTGGGAGCTTTTTGAGGTAAAACTATTCCCTCTGCCTTCCTCGCTGGAGCTGTTCAACCAGTACAGGGACTCGGACCCCGCCCTTGACCTGCCCGGGGCCGCCGGCATCAGGAAAGAAAATCTCAGGGGCTATCTCATGGGCTTCGGCATGCGCCCGAAGACGGCATTGATAGGGGAGGCGGCCGGCCCCCACGGGGCCAGGTTCTCCGGCGTGCCATTTACAAGCGAGAGGCAAATGGACAGAGGCATGCTGCCTTTCGGGGGGCGAAAGACGAGCAATCACGAGCCCCCCTATTCCGAGAATTCCGGGACCATAGTCTGGGGGGCGCTTCTGCCCCGCTTCCCGGAATTTTTCCTCTGGAACGCCCTGCCGCTGCACCCGCACAAAAAGGGGGAGCCGCTTTCCATAAGGACGCCCGGCGCCCGGGAGATAAGGGCCTTCTGCCCCTTTTTAAAAGAAACGCTCGATATCTTAGGCCCGAGGCAAGTCATCGCCCTTGGAAGAAAGGCGCAGTATGCCCTGGACCTTATCGGTGTGCCGTGCCGCTACGTGCGCCATCCGGCCCAATCCGGGGCCGCCCGTTTCCGGCAAGGCATAGGCCGGATATTTGCAAAGAGTCAGTGAAGGATTTATAAATTATGCAGGAATCAATAGTTTTAATTGAAAAGCGAAAACCCGTTATAGTAAAATTTATTGGAGCCGAAGTGGTGGAACCTGGTAGACACGCACGTTTGAGGGGCGTGTGGGGCAACCCGTGCGGGTTCAAATCCCGCCTTCGGCACCATTATTTTCTTAAAGAAACCGGGCTTGTCCGAATCCCCTCAGAATAAAATGCCGTCAGCAGCCGCAACCGGGGGTCAATGTCTGCGAAGCTTATTTTCCCGGTAGAGGGCAAAGGGTTTAGTTAAGGGCATATAGTATCTGTGTGCGCCTTCATTGCCACTCCAGCTTATAGAGCACGTCCCCGCCGGTCGCCGTCCCGGTCTCGGTCTGCACCATCCAGTCCCTGGTGATCCGGTAGCGGACCCGGAACACATTGCTCGTCTCGAACAGCCCTATCCCGTAAGCCACATAGAGCCTGGGCGAAAGATACCGGCCGAGAAAGAGGGTGGCCTGCTGCTGCCCCGTGGTCTTTTGGGGCGGGCCCTTTTCCACGGACACCTTTGTTATGCCAAAGAGGGTCCCGATCCTCTTGGCCAAAAACTCCCCGCCGGCAAGCCCCGCCGTGGTGGCGGCGCTGTAGAGCAGGTTGCCTTCAGAACCGGAGGCGGAATGCAGGGGTTTGCCGAGGACCAGATATGAAAGGGCATCCGTCTGGTCCATGGGCGGCTCGGAAAATATGCTCAGTTTCGGCGACTGAAGCGTACCCGACACGTATATCCCGGCGACCACATTGTTTTCGGCTTTCCTCGCGGCCCGGATATCGAGGCCGGGATTATTTACCGGCCCCCCGGCGAAGAAGAGCCTTCCATGCTCGATATCGAGGGCCTGCCCATAGGCCTTGTATTTTCCCTTCGTGATCACCAGTTCCCCCTGTCCCGTGGCAATTCTGCCGGGCTCCTCGTGGAGCGCAAGGCTCCCGGCAATGCCGCTTGTGAGGCCGAAACCGGCAAAGGTTATCTTTTTGCCGAGGATTGCCTTTATGTCGGCGTAAATCTTAAATTGCACGGCCCTCGCTGCTGCCCTCTTTTCACCCGCAATCACCACGTCTAGCGAGGGTTTAACGGCCCCGGATAGCTCTCTTATCTTTATGCTCGCCTGCGGGATTTCCACCGTGCCGCCCACGCGGACTACTTTGTTTGCAAGCGAGACTTTCAGGTCGGGGCCCACCATAGCCTGCGCCTCCGGGATTTTCAGGGCCTGAAAATTCTCTCCTTTTATGCCCAGGGCCGCCTGCCAGTTTTCCGGCCCTGCCGGGGCGCGCGTCAGATCGCCCTTTATTGCGATGAAGCCCGCGCCGGAATGCAAAACGCCTTCGATATGAAATTTGTCTTTTCCCGCGCCCGTCGCCGCAAGCGAGACCCCGGTGAGCCTTATGCCGAGACGGGGCAGGGCCGCTGATGCCTTCTCTATGGTCAGCTTGCCCTTTACATCAGGGCTCCGGATGGGCCCCGAGACATCCAGGGTCGCCGTTAAAACGCCGCGGACGTCCCTGACTGAAGGCAGCGCCGCGGGGAGGATGCCGATATTCGGGACATTCATCTGAATGCTCCCCTTAACGGTGGGTGTCTTCTGCCGGAAGACGGTTACCCTGCTCTTTATGCCCCCGCCCTCCACGAAGGGCATGTCCCAGGTAAACGTTACCGTCTGGGTCGTGCCTTGCAAACGCATAATGCCTTGCCTGAAAGTAAGCCGCGCCTTCCTGCCCTCAAGGGCATAGACAATCGCGCCGTCGGCAAGCCTGATGTCCGCGCTGCCGGTAAGCGCCCCGATTTGTGAATAAAGCCCGATGTGTGAATAAAGAATGTCCGCGCTTCCATCAAGCGTTCCCGTGACCAGCAGGCCCGGCGGCAGGAGCGGGTGAAAGAGGCCCAGCGGCACACGGGAAGCCGCGAGCTGCAAATGAAGCCCTTTTGGTCTTTGCAGGTCCGCCTTCAGGCATATCATTGCGGCGCCGCCCCGCCTTGAAAGGCAGATGTCCGCGGATGCCATCCCTTTTGAAAATCTCAGGGGCGCGGGATGCTGTAGGCCCCAGTCGCCGTAGAGCTGCCCGGAGACATCCAGCCGGCTGATGCTCCCGTTCCAGAGCCCATGGCTGTAGCCGCCTTTTGCCGATAGCGCCAGCGCGGTTTTCAGGCCCTTGGCAGCCCCTTTGATCGAAACTGTCACCCGGTGCCGGACGAGCCTTCCCGCAGCCTTCACGCGGATTTCCTGTATCCGGCGGTTGCCGGAGGGGAATTCAAGTCCGGCCGCGATTAGACCGATATTTGAATCGGTTCGGTCGGAGAGGTCAACTCTGATGTCCGATGAAAGGAGTTTGACCTTATAGTTTTTGTACCGGGCGCCGCTTCCGGTTATCGTGGCCTTTACGACGGGGCTTCCCCCCCCGGTCAAAATCCCGGTGGCCGACAGCGAGCCGCCGGCATCGGGCAGGAGTTCGGCCAGGTTTTTTGCTCGTAATTTCCATGAAAGGTCCCAGCGGCCGCGCAAAAAACTGCCCGCGGCGGCTATGACCGCCGAGCCGGAACGTATATTGATGCCGGGGATGAAATAGTCGTGGTCCCTGATGCGGATGCGCCCGCTTCCGCCGAGCGGATATCCCCGGAGCCTGCCGTTGAGGGTGCTTATGTCCAGCGAGATATTTCGCATACCCCTTCCGATCCTGCCTGCAATTGCGGCTTCCAAGTTGATATCTCCGTTCCACTTGGTCGAGACCCATGCGGGATTTAACCCTTTGCCTGCGAGTTTGAATTTAAATTCAAAGCCGGGAGCGGGTTTTTTCAGTCTGAGACTCCCGCTTCCATGCAGCTCTCCGCCAAGGAGAGCTGCCCTGAAACTCTCAAGTTTCAGGCTTGTCATGTCTCCGGCGCCTTTCGCCATAATGCGGCTTGCCGGGGCTTTTTTCATTAATGAAATCTCCGCATCGACTCCGAAACGGTAGGCCCCGGCATTGCCTTCCGTAGTCAGCTCGCCCCGTGGACTATTCACCGCTTTTTTGCCCGTGGGGGCCACCCGGAGCGAACGCCAGCGGATTTTACCTTTCCACTCAAGTTTTGGGTT
The DNA here is from genome assembly GCA_021789555.1 of Nitrospirota bacterium. Classification (GTDB taxonomy): domain Bacteria; phylum Nitrospirota; class Thermodesulfovibrionia; order Thermodesulfovibrionales; family JdFR-88; genus JAJYGJ01. The sequence continues at coordinate 4,803 of JAJYJK010000044.1, read as the reverse complement.
AAGTTTTGGGCCGGGCTTCGGGCCGGGTGGCAGGCTGGCCTGCAGGCTGGCCTGCGGCAGGAGATTGGCGACGATGAAGTCCGCGCCTGCGTTATACGGCGGGCTTATCGTCTGGAGCACGTGCATTTTTTCAAGCGTGCCCTCAAGGCTGCCAAAACCCTCGGCGCGCGGATAGCCCTCTGGTGTAAAGCCCCATTTGATTTTCAGAGTCATCGGGTAATAATCCATGGTTTTAATCTTGCCGCGGAGGGAAACCGAGTACCGGGGGGCCGTTGCTTCCATCCTGGTTATGAAGAGGGTGTCGCCCCGCATGTGGGCGCCGAGCGTCAACCCGCTCAGGGCCATCGGTTTTTTGGGCGGAGGGGGAAGATATTCAATGTCCCTGGCGACGGCCTTATCGAGTGTGATCGAAAAAAAAGCGGGCAGATGCAGTTTTGGCAGGGGTTTCGGGGGACGCGGTCCGGCTTTTCCGATTTCCGTCGTTATCTGCAGCTTTGTGACGGCGAGCCGGGTAATATGCAGGTCTAAGTTAAACAGTTCAGTCGGCCTCCAGTCTATTCCTAGCGCAGCGATCTTTATCCTGGTCCCCTTTTCGCCCCTGTAGGTTATCCCTTCAAGTCTCAGGGGCCCCGCGAGCGAGCCGCTGATTTTTTTTACCGAAAGCCCGGCCGGCGCGAGCCTGGCAACGAGCAGCCGGAGCGCAAGCTGGGAGTTAAAGAGGGAAAAAACGGCGGCGGCGACGGCGGCAATCAGGACGAGCAGGGCGCTGATGACAATCTTGCCCGCCCGGCTCATATCTCCGGCCCTATGCTTACGTAGACGTGAAAGGCCGGGCTGGGATCGCTTATGGACCAGGCGAAATCTATTCTCACCGGCCCTACGATGGAAAGCCATCTTATACCCGCGCCGGCGCCCGATTTCCAGGTCGGCGGGAAGCTGCTGAAGGCGTTGCCCCCGTCATAGAAGACGGCGGCGCCCCATTTGCGATATATGAGCTGGTCGTATTCGATGCTTGCCACCAGCAGGTATTTGCCCCCTTCGACCAGGCCCTCCGAATTCTTCGGGCCGAGGGTCTTGTAGCTGTAGCCCCGGATGCTGTTGTCGCCGCCCGCGAAGAACCGGAGCGTCGCCGGCAGCCTTTGGAAATTGTCGACCTCTGTCGCCCCGACATCTCCCCTTACGATGAGGTTTCCGAAGCCTCCTATCCCCCGGACGTATTTTGGCCGGAGCCGGCCCTGGATGACCGAGACGCTGGAGAGCATGGCCTTGGCAGTGCCCCTGACATCGGCAATGAGCCGGATGCCCTCATTGACATAAGGCGCGGCCGGGGCCTTTTTATAGGTCCATGTGCCGCCCGGTATGATGAGCCTGGAGGTTGCGGTCTCCCCGGCGACGGTGAAATGCTCCCGCTCCACATTGAAGTAGACCGTTTGGAGCCAGCGCGGGCTCAGGGGCCGGGTAAAACTGACCCCGGCCAGATAGGTCTCGCTCTTCTCGATTGTAGTGTCCTCGGCAAGGTAGCCCAGAGAATAATCCAGATGAGTCGCCAGCGGGTGATAGGGGACGATGTACCGCCAGATGGCGTTTTGTTTTATCTCCGCCAGGCCCAGGTCCACCTCCATCCGGTGCCCCCGCCTGTTGACCCAGCGGTCCAGCCAGTCAATGCGGCCCCTTAGGCCGGTATCGGTCCCGTAGCCCGCGCCCACGGAGACCTCGTAACGTTTTGCCGGCGTCAGCGTGACCTCGACCGGGACGAGAAGCCCGGCGGCCTTTTGGGGCAGCGGCGTGACATTCGCCCGGCTGAAGTAGCCGCTCGTGCTCAGGGCATCCTGGAGCGCCAGAAGGGCCGAGACATCATAGGGATCGCCTTTTTTGAAGGTGACGAATTTTTGGAGAAAACGGATGCTCAGGACATTCCGGCTCTGTATGAACGTGACGTCGCCGAACTTGAACTGCGGGCCGGTATCCAGACTTAGAGATATTTCAGCCTCATGCCGCTTTGGATAGACCAGGATGCGGTGCATTGTCAGCGCGGCATTCGGGAACCCGTGGTCCGCGGCTGTCTGCTCCAGGTTGCGCTTGGCCTTTTCATATGCCTGCTCGTCGAGGATTTGCCCCTTCTTTAACGGGAAGGTCTTTATGTAATCCTCGAAGGCCGGCTTCCCCGCGCCCTCTCCCGTGATGCGGAGGTCCAGCTTCGTTATTATCACCGGCTCACCCGGATTTATCCGGAAGACGGCCAGCCAGCCCCCGTTTTTTTGGATAAGCTCGCTTTTTATGGCCGGGGTATAGAATCCGAATGGCTGAAGGGCTGTCCGAATCTCGTCCGGGGCCTTGTCGAAAAGGGCCTTCATCACGTCCTCATTCAATTCAGGAGAGTTTTTCTGCCGCTCGATGCTCATAAAGCTGAGGACGTTTTTTTTGAGCTTCCCCTCCACGCCCTCCACCTTCACATCGAGGCGTATTTTTGTCTCGGCCGCCCGCAGCCGGGCGGCCGTCTGGAACAGGCCGGCCAGCAATACAATCAGCAGCGCGAGGGGGATTTTTTTTGCCATCTTATTAAAAGCTATTAGGGAGCGGGGAGATTGTCAAATCCTGGGGGTGAGACAATTTCTAAAAAGAGGGGCGATACGGGGCAATAAGGCGAGGCGGTGATTCCGGTATAATAACTGTATAGAAAAGGAGAAACATGCATGGCAAAGTACACGGCAACAATCGACGAAGATACACGACAGAGGATCCACGCATTACCGGGACACGTGCACTTCTCGGCCTTCATGCGAAAGGCGATCACCAACTTTGTTGAAGAGCTTGAGAAAAATCCTGATCTTTCGCCCGAAAATTTTATCATCACCTGCACTGCCAGGAAAGATGTATCAGATAAAAAAAGAAGATAAAAGGGTATGGAAAAAAGAAAAGTTCTCGTTACCTGCGCAAAGGGCGTACCGCCTTTCTTGAAACAAGAACTCCTCGGGCTCGGATTTCCCGTTCTCTCTGAGACAGTCGCAGGCATAGAGACAGAAGGCACTATCGAGGATACCATGAGGCTTAATCTTTATCTCAGAACGGGACACCGCGTCCTTTTTCTCCTCACGGAATTTACCGCGGCAGATGCCGATGCCCTCTATCACCGCGTTTCAGAAATACCATGGGAGAATTATATAGACGAGAATGGCTATTTCTCCGTCGCATCGAGCGTGGATAACCCGACAATCAGGGACTCCCGCTATGCAAATGTAAAATGCAAGGATGCGATCGCAGACAGGATAAGGGAAAGGCGCGCGCGACGTCCTGATTCAGGCCCTGCCCAGGACGGGGTCGTGGTAAACCTCTACTGGAAAGAAGACAGGTGTTCGCTTTATCTTGATACATCAGGCGAGCCCCTCTCCAGGCGCAATTACAGGAAGATACCCTTGGCAGCCCCCATGCAGGAGACACTTGCCGCTGCTGTTATCATGGCGACGGGATGGAATGGCGGAGGCCATTTCATTAATCCCATGTGCGGAAGCGGCACCCTCGCAATCGAGGCTGCATTAATTGCCCTTAACAGGGCCCCCGGCCTTTTGCGCGGCAATTACGGGTTCATGCATCTCAAGGGATTTAGTGAACCTCTCTGGAACAAGCTCAGCGCAGAGGCAAAAAAGAAATCAAGGAAGACCCCGGAGTGCAGACTTATTGCAACTGATATAAAGAGAGAGGCTGTTGAGGCGGCAAGAAAAAATGCCGCCGCCGCGGGCGTGGAGCATCTGATTGAATTCGGGGTATCTGATTATTCCGGCAGCGAAGTTCCTGAAGGCGGCGGGATTGTGATACTCAACCCGGAATACGGAGAGAGAATGGGCAAGGTGAAAGAACTGGAGGGCGTGTACGAAGGGGTCGGCGATTTTTTCAAGCAGAAGTGCAAAGGATACACGGGATATCTTTTCACGGGAAACCTCGACCTTGCAAAAAAGGTGGGGCTAAAGGCAAAAAAGAGAACGCCGTTTTTTAACGGCGGGATAGAATGCAGGCTTCTTGAGTATGAGCTCTACGAAGGCAGCAGGAAGAACAAACAGGACTTATGAAAAACCCGTTTCAGAGCAAAACAAAAATCTCGCCGTATATTACACCTCAGGGGCAAAAGCGTTTAAGCGAGGAGCTGTCATATCTGTGGAAGGTGAAGCGCCCTCAGGTCACGCAGGCAGTTGCCGAAGCCGCGGCCATGGGCGACAGGTCGGAGAACGCGGAGTATATTTACGGCAAGAAGCAATTAAGGCAGATCGATTCCCGTATGCGGTTTCTCATAAAGAGGTTGAACGAATTGGTTATCGTGGACAGGCCGCCTGCTGATACGTCGAAAGTATTTTTCGGCGCCTGGGTCGGGCTTGAGGATTCCGATGGGAATCTGTTTCGGTATCGCATCGTCGGTCCGGACGAATTCGATCTCGAAAAGGGTTTTATCAGCGTTGATTCTCCAATGGCAAAGGCGTTGTTGCGCAAGACCGAGGGTGAAGAAGTTGTGGTGAGCAGACTCCACGGTACGGATGCCTTTGTGGTTACATCAGTCGGCTATGGCGAGCAAGGTAACGAATCTGACCTGAAATAGGGCGTAAAGATAGTTTGACATACACCGGAAACCCGGAGTTTTATTTCTTCCTTGATGAAAGATGCTCGTGGATGGCGCGGGCGGCCTTTTTCCCCGCGCCCATGGCGGAGATTACGGTGGCTGCCACGGTAACTGTGGCGCCCCCGGCATAAACGCCGGGAAGGCTTGTTTTCCCGGTTCGGGGGCCGCAATGAAGTATGGCGTCCCCTGAAAGATCG
>JAJYJK010000104.1 GCA_021789555.1 Nitrospirota bacterium | reverse complement strand
TTGATTTTCACCCTGACTGACATATGCTCCTCCTTCCGAAACGATCTCCGGATAGAGGGGTCCCTATAGGGACGTGACCTCTGCTGGAGAACCGTTTGATTGGTCTCCAGCAAGGCTGGAGGGTTTTGGACTTTTACCGTCAAGGACGGCTTATGAGCCAAAAAAATTTGATTGTCAAAACTCCCTGGCATGCCTGCCAGTCTGAAACCATGGGCTGGGAAATCCCGTATACCATGGAGTTTGTTCCTGTTCTCAAAAGGAGTGTCCCAGTGACAACCCTGCTTTGCAGGGAAAACCCGAGCGGTTTTATATCACTGGTGACTGGAATAATCTTTATGGCCGTCTCCGAAGGGCCCACCTTCAGAGGGCTTTTCTCTTTTTGTCCTCCCTGCCGGGATGAGCGGATTCGGCTGAGTCCCCGGCCTTCGAGTCCTTTCCCTCTGATGGCCCCTCAAGCCCCCTTGGCGCCCTGTACGGGACCCCGGCCATGGCGCAGATCTTCGCCGCGGCATGATGGAGGCCCTCTATCGCCTTCTGATACTCGACGAGAAGCGGGACGGCATCTTCGGGCTTGAACCTGATAAGGAGGTTGGCCCTGAGTATCCTGATCCCCCTGTCGGCGTTTCTCACGATGTCCAGGACCCTGTGGGTGTCGACCGTCCGGGTTATCACGACCCGCGTGTCCCTCTCCTGTGCGAGGGATATCTTCCTTGCAAGCCTTTCGTCTGCGCTTGGGGCGTCCGGCATTTTTTGTTAAACCTCCCTTTTTCTGTTTTTAAAAGCCGTGGCCGCTATGGCCAGCGTAGGTATCGCTATGAAAAGCAGCGTTGAGAGGACGATAAACCATGACGATATCAAGAGCACCGGCCTGAACGCGAGCGTCTTTTCGTATAAGAACTCCAACTGCCCCTGGCTGAGCAACTTTCGAAGCAGGAGCACCAAATTGGCGATCCTCCGGGCCGTGAAGTAGAGATAGAGGAAATTGAACACGATGACGGCCACAAGCGCCTTGGCCAGGGCCCCGAGGGCCGCCCCGCCAAGCAGGTTTCTTATCATCGACCTGGAGATGTTGCCCACATAGCAGCTCTTGAGCGTGGCCAGGAAAAAGCCGTATCCCAGGGTAAATCCCAGGGCCAGCACAAGGGCGTAGACCTGGTCGAAAAGGGTGGGCTGTTTGTCCCCGAAGATGGGGATTATCCTCTCCACCACCCCGATGGCAAACGGGGTCAGGAGGGCCACGATCAGCCCGCTCAAGAAGGAGCTTTTCATGCCCACGACCATCATGTCCAGCCGGTCCTTGATCGAAAAGAACATGGGGTTGATTCCCTCCACGGTCTCCGCCTCCATGGCGGACATGTTCTGGATCTCCTTTATGGCGTCCAGGAGGCTCTTGGGCTTCTCCAGAAAGCCCTGGTTGACTATTACCTGGTCGCCGCTTTTGCCTGCCAAGGTTTACCTCCTTACCTGAAGATCGCCCGGAGACCGCCGATATAGGCCGTGGCGATTGCCAGGAGAAAAAAAACTATAAAAATCTGCACATTCTGCCTTCTCGCCATGAAGTAGAACGAGAGCGCCAGGAAGCAGACCGATATCAGCCTCGCCCAGAAGCCGGAGAGGATGGTTTCAAACAGCCTGCCCCAGAAGGAGACGTACTCCTGCTGGGTGAAATACCGCAGCGGGTCCAAGTATCTGAAGAAATCCATAATTTGTCCCTCTATAGTGATATACGCCGGGGGCAACTTTTGGCCGGCCTGCCGGGAGGCCAAAGCTTTCACAAAAAAGAGGAAAATAGATCCAGGCGGCTGTTCAAATTCTGGAATCTGCCGCGTTGAGAAGATGATGAAGCCGTATCTGGAGGCAGTGGCATGAGATCATTAACCTTGACCTTTCTTTTTTATCATTGATAAACTTCTTAAAGGAAGGAGGTTTAGTTATGGGAAAGGCACTTGTCAAGGCTTCGGACCAGGCGCGCATTAGCGCGAAGCTTCTTCGCTATGCCAAAGAGCAGGGGCGTACTGATATCGGGTTGAAGGAAATACGGAAAAGTCTTTCAGGCATCGGTGTTTCTCTTTCCAAACGGGTTATAGAGGGCAGGGAAACGCGATAGCGAATGCCATTTTTCATAGACACCAGCGCTTTCTTTAAGAGATACCAGCCGGAAAAAGGAAGTGCGCTGGTTACCCGAGTCCTCGAAGACCGCAATCAACAGCTTTACATATCTTCTATTACTATCATTGAGATTGTGTCCAATCTGAAGCGCCTTTTCGAGGTTGATAGAATCACCACGGAAAGCCAGTTCCATCAGCAGCGCGATTTTTTTTATAAAGACGTCGTTGCGCTTGGTGTTACAATCCTTGACGTGACGGCGGAAGATGTGATAAAAGCCGACGACCTCATATTGAAAAGATACATGAAGCCGGTAGACAGCATTCAGCTTGCGATCGCGCTGAACATGAAGCGCGATGACATTACATTTGTTTCCTCAGACCACAGGCTCTGTAAAATTGCAGCCGAAGAAGGGCTTGGAATTCTGACTCCGTAGGTTTAGCCGCACGCCTCTCCGTCATAGTCCTTCGAGGAACTTCGACAATGATAATCCCAGGGCTTTAGCAAGTTTTTTTAAAGAAGTAATCGTGGGGTTTCTCTCGCCTCTTTCCAGGCCCCCGATATAATTTCTGTGCAGGCCGGACTGTTCGGCTAACTCTTCTTGCGAGAGGCCAGCCGTCATTCTAAGGTTTCTAAGCTGCTTTCCCAGCCTTCTTAAGATGGTATCCATAAGTGGATTATTTTGTGGCTGGGCCAAATGCATGTCTACACACTATGAGTGTGATTTTGTTATAATGGCATCTGGCGAAGAAGAGAAAACTGAACTGGAAAAGGAGGATATTGAAATTTTCCAGGCGGGGGAACATCGGAAACATATCCTGCTGGTGGACGATAAAAGGGACGTCCTGCAACCGCTGGCGGAAGGGTTGCAGGCTTCGGGAGAATTCGAGGTACTCACTGCCGAAAATGGCAGGAAGGCGCTGGAAATATTCAGGGCCGGTCATAGGATAGACTTCCTGGTCACCGATATAGAAATGCCTGTGATGGATGGGGTCGAGTTGCTGGCTCGTATAAAAAAAGATTACCCATCCATTCCGGCCATTGTGCTTACCGGCCACATAACCCATAAAATCAAAGAGCAGCTCAAAGCCATTGGGGATTACGTATGTATGCAGAAACCTGTCAGTTTCTGGGAACTCCGGCGGAAGATAATGGATGAACTTCGTTCCCATTCCGCACGGAAAGAAAATAAAAAACAGAAATAGCCAAATATGGGAAAACTGAAAATGTTCAAAAGCGAGAAGGCGACCGGGGAGCTTATCAGGCAAATGAGGAAATCTTCCGGCATGTCTCAGATGCAGCTTGCGGAGAAGATCGGGATTTCATATCAGCAGGTGCAAAAATACGAGAAGGGGGTAAACAAGCTCAGTGTATCGAGGATGAAGCAGATATCGGGAGCGCTGGGAGTGCCTGCAAGCCTTTTTCTGGACGGGGATGAGCCGCTCATGCCGAGGGAGCAAAAAGGGCGGTCTGCCCTTTTGAACGACGAGGCCAGGCTCCTCATGCTTTTTAGAAGAATGTGCGCCACGAAAGGCGAGAGAGGAGAAATGAGA
>JAJYJK010000043.1 GCA_021789555.1 Nitrospirota bacterium | reverse complement strand
CGCTGTTCGCTTTTATGGCTTTTCTGATCGGCCTGGAAGACGATTGTAAAGATGACGGAGATGCCCTGAAAGAAATAACGGGTGAAGAAGGATTTTTTTTCAAAAATTACATAGAAAATTGGACATTCGTTTTTTTGGATGAGATAATTGCCAGGGGGTCCGTTTTTTATGTCATGGTTGCGAATATCGCAAAAAGTTTTCTTGCAAGGGAAATGTCCTTTTCCCCCCCGTTTCGCAAAGACGCAAAATAGAAGCCGCACTCGAGGAGCGGGGCCGGCAGCAGTCCTCCTTTAAACTGGTTAGCGTTAAGGCCGCGATCTAGTTTGAGCCGGGAGCCTTTGCCGAGATTTCGTTCGAAGATGTCGCTGTAGCTGCCGACAGCCGCAAGGACCCGGCGTTGCCATCGCCCGCCCAGACCTAATGCAGGAGCTGTTACAGGCATCGCCCCTGCGCCTCCTGCATACCACCTTGTTTCAGGCCTCTCCGCGCTTACGAGCGTGATAACCGTCCAGGCGACGATCGCCGACCATTGCGCGTCGTCGGTCCCTGTTGCGGCGATGACGGGAAAGACCGACAGCGGCTCCGGAAGGATACGGCTGGACATCCGGTTGACGCCGGGGGCAAGGCGGGTGGCGGCGAGGGTCGTGATTTCTCCGGCGATTGCATGGCAATGCTGCACGTTATAGGCGTCATTCATCTCGGCCTCTTCGGAGAAGGCAATAGGCAGCCAGCTCTTTTTTCGCGTGTCGAAGTAAGAGCTTAAGCTCCGCTCCGCCAGGCTCCCGGTCAGGAAGCATATGGTGTCCCCGGCAAGGTCGCCTACGCGGCGCGCGGCCGAGTTGGACGGGACCATCACGGCATGGGATTCCACAAAGACAGTGGGGCCGGGCACTATTTTGCCCGCCAGCTTCTGCTCGTTAATCTCCGGGCCCGTAAGAAAAAAGACGTCGTCCAGACGGTTGCGCACCGCATCAAATTGCTTCCGCGTCTCATATATATGGTATTCAATACGATCAGGTGCGCCAAGCACTGCTGCCGCAATCGCCCGGCAGATATCCTATGTCAACATGGAAGCGATCGTCAATACGCCGAAAGGTCTCAAGGACTATTCCGGGTTCGAACGGCTTTTAATGGAAATTTCATGGCCATTTAAAAACTTCGTAACATCATATTGGTATGCTTTAAAAGTGAAAAGGGATTATTGCCGTAAGAAACAATGCAAATTGAGGGGGCTGAAATGATAGTCGATGTAAGGGATTTGAATGGGAACGGGCTTTATGAGCGGGTTAGGAATATTTTATGGTCTACCAGCGCTAACGCCAAACGGATATATATATACATCAATGCCGGGGAGAATGCACGAAAGATGAAAGCCTTCATGGAGATGTCCGGCTTCAGTGCCAGGATTTGCAACCGAAAAGACGGCTGTTTGGTAAAGGCCATATAGGAGATGCACATGGAAATCAATGTGTAAAGTTTTTCTTTAAAACTGTAAGGCATTGATTACAGATTTTGGGCCCTCCAAACAAGCAATTAAAAACTAACTATTGAAATTTTAAAGTTTTTTGTTGCTGGCATTATATTTGCAATCTATTATAGGGGAAGCTGGCATAAAGAGCAGGAATTTCTGGGAAATTTGACAATTTGCCGCTTGCCGCGTATCCTGAAAAAAATATAGAAAGAGGGGCCCGGAATGAAAACTCGAATCAGTCTTGCGGCGATGGTCCTGTTTCTCATGGCGCTTGTCCTGTCCTTGTCCAACGCGTATGCGGGGGCCACGCTGGATATTGGGAACCCACCCCAAACTGGCGGTTATCTGTTTGGAAGTGAGGTAAGGCCGATATCCCCCACCCAGCTCGGGATACTGCAAAACGCCGGTGGCGCGTCCGCGCTTACTAATCCGCTTCTTCTCATAATCGGCGTCCCCAATGTGGGTTCGGGCTTTAGCGCCCCCGGGATCCAATCTTTATCGCCTTCCGGCACGGGAGGCCTCGGGCACGTAGGCAGTTATGGCGATGTGTTTGGCGGCTCCTGGGATACCTCAACAGGCTTTTGGGGCGACATGACGTCCGGCGGGGAGGTGTACAGTTCCCTCGGTTTACAAGGGCCGACCGACAACTCCAACAGTTTCACCAACTGGTCCGCCGCCGATACCACCGTAAAGGGGATTGCCGCGACGGAGTTCGGTATATTCGTATACGACCTGGAGAGCACCATTATTAACACTAGTGGCGGCAAACAGACAGTTGACGTGACATTCGACTCCGGGCTTCCGCAGGGCACATTTGCCGTTGCCTATGGACAAGCCCCCGGACGGAACAATATAAGTATATACGACACGCCGTTTACCGAGTCCGGGTTGACCACCCAGCAGGTTCCGGAGCCCGGGACCCTGCTTCTGCTTGGGGCCGGCCTGCTGGCATTCGGGGCGTTTTACAGGAAGATGAAAAGGGCCTGAGGGGGCATGGGGCGCGGCCATGGGCTGTGCCCCTTATCCCGCGCGGAGCGCATCCACTATGTTCATCCGCGCGGCCCGCACCGCCGGGAAGACACCGCCTGCAAACCCCATTATGATGGAAAACGCTATGGCCTGCCACGCGATGCCCGCCGTTAAGGTGAATGAGAAAGACAGCTCGGAAAAAGTCTGAAAATTCACCGTGGATATCGTGAAGAGCTGTAGGAACGAGGCGAAGAAAAGCCCCGCGCCGCCGCCGAGGAGCCCCAGCAGAAGCGATTCCGCCAGGAAGGCCCACAGGATGCTTCTGCGCTCGAACCCCAGCGCCCTCAGGGTCCCGATTTCCCTTGTTCTGCCCACCACGGCGGCGTACATCGTGATGACCGCCCCGATTATCGCGCCCAGCGAGAATATGATCGTAAGCGAGACGCCAAGGACCCTCAGGAATTTCGCCATCATCTCCGACTGTTTCTCGTAATACCTGTTTTCCAGCATCGCCTGGAGCGAAAGCCGCGGGTCGCGCTCTATCCGCCGCTCGAATTCATTGAAGGTAGAGGGGTCGCGGAGCCTGAAGAGGACCGACGAGAAGGCGTCTCTCCTGAATGCCTGCATGAGCTGGTCGGCGTCGCCCCATATCTCTGAGCTGAAGGCGGTGCTGCCGGCGTCGAATATCCCCACCACCTTCCAGTCCCTCATGGCGAAGTGGAGCGTGCCGCCGAGGCCCACCCCCCTGAAAATCTTCGCCACCCGGTTGCCGACGGCTATCTCGGAGGAGCCGGGCCTGGGCATGCGCCCTTCGACGATCCTCACCTGGGGCCGAAGCGCAAGGGACTCTCCCCCCGTCCCCCTCACCGTCACGTTCGAGAGGCCGCCGCCGATCTTGGGCAGGGTTATGAGCACCGCAAGCTCGTCGGCGAGAAGGGGTTTACCATCTCTGTCCATCGCCACCTGCCGGTCGGTGGCGATAATCGAGGCCTGCTCGCGGGTTATCCCGCTTTGGACTTCCGTCAGCGCCCCCTTCCTGAGGACTATGGCGTTGCCGGCCGAGCCGGTTTCGACGAGGGTCTTTTTCAGCCCCTGCGCGAGCATCAGGATGGAGGCGAAGACGAAGACGACAAGCGCCATCCCCCCCGCCGTCAACGCCGTCGTGAGCCTTCTGGCCTTGAGGTTCCGGAAGCTGTATGAAAAAGGTATTTTCAACTTTTATCCTTCATCTTTCATCCTTCAACTCATCCGATCTGCCTGAGACCCTCCGCAATAGGCAGTTTCATTGCCTTCCATGCCGGGAAGAGGGCGGCCACAAGGCCGACAAGGGCCGAGGCCGCGGCATAGAGCAGGAAGAGACGTTTATCTATATTGAAGACCGGGAAATACGTGCCAAGCTGGCTCTTGAAGGCGCTCGCCGCCGGATAGGTGAAGGCGATCCCCAGGGCGCAGCCTAGCATCACTATCGTCAGCGACTCGCCCGCGATGAGTCCGGCTATGCGCCAGCCCCCGAACCCCAGGGTCTTCAGTATCGAGTATTCGCCTATGCGCTCCCTCACCGTCATCGACATCGTGTTCGCCGTGACCGCCATGATGATGGCGATCACGACAAAAGATACGATCTGGATAACATCCAGGAGCGCCTCCGTCATGGAGATGAAGGAGAGCTGGAACGATTTTTCCGTCTCCGTGATCGTCTCGGCGAGGGAGTTTTTGAACATCCCGTCTATGTCCGCGGAGACCGCGGGGGCCATTAGGGGGTCCGATATGCCCTCCATGAAAAAGCCGACCTGCCCCGCGCGGTCGGGCGCCGCCTTCTTGACCGACTCGTCAAGGTAGCTCCAGTGGAAGAAAAACTGCGATTCGTCCGTGTTCTTGTCCTTCCCGGTGTATATGGCCCGGATGACGAAATCCAGGTCCACGGGGTAGACCGTGCCTTTCAGCGTCACGAGGTCGCCTGTCTTCCAGCCGAACCGCCGGGCGAGTTTTATTCCGGCGACTGCGCCCCGCCTGTCCCCCAGGAAGGCCGCCTTCTCATCGGGCGCTATCACATACTCCGGGTAGAGTTTCAGATAGCTGCCGGGTTCGACGGCGAAATTGGCGAAAAAATTCTTCTCGTTTATGTATATGCCGCCAAACCAGCTCCCCCAGGAGACGTCCGTCACCCCGTTTACCTGCCGTATCTTGTCCTTGTAAGCCAGCGGCAACTGGAAGGCCAGCGATACGGCGTTTCTTGTGACGAGGCGCGTGGCGGAGGACGCCTCCACCCCGGCGTACCAGGCGTTCACGACGGTCCGCAGGAGGCCGAAGGCCACGAGCGCGATCACGATGCTGCCGATTGTAAGCAGGGTGCGGAGCCTGTGTCTGAAGGCGTTTTTAAAGATCAGCTTCAGGGCGAACATTTTTACTTTTCACTCACGTGAGCACGCCTTTTTCAAGTGTCCTCAGGACGTGCGCCTTCGACGCGGCCCGCGGGTCATGGGTCACCATGATGATGGTCTTTCCGAGCTGGACGTTTAAGTCCTCCATGAGGGTGAGCACCTCCTGGGCCGAGGCGCGGTCCAGGTCCCCGGTGGGCTCGTCCGCGACCAGTATGACGGGGTCCGTTACCACCGCGCGCGCTATTGCGACCCTCTGCTGCTGACCGCCGGAGAGCTGCCCCGGATAGTGCTCCATCCTGTCCGACAGGCCGACAAGCTCCAGGACCGCCCGGGCGTGTTCCAGGCGCTCTTTTTTCGACAGGCCGGTCAGAATGAGCGGAAGCTCCACGTTGTCGAGGGCCGTGAGCACGGGGATCAGGTTATAGAACTGGAAGATGAATCCCACGTTCATCGCCCGCCAGCCGGTAAGCTCGTTTTCGGAGAGAGCCGTTATGTCCACCCCGCCTATCGTAATCGAGCCGCTGTCCACCCGGTCGATCCCCGCTATGAGGTTTAGAAGCGTGGTCTTCCCGGAGCCCGAAGGCCCCATCAGGGCCAGAAACTCCCCCTCCGCTATATCGAATGTGATGTCCTCAAGCACCTTTATCGACTGGTTCCCCCGCCGGTAGGACTTGCCAATACCCCGGATGCGGACAATCGGTTTTTTGGGCGGTTCTGGTTTCTGGGGCGGCCCTTTCTCCATCAGTCGCCTTACGCGGCCGTCTTTGCTTCTACCTTCGAGCCGTTTTTGAGCCCCGCGGGCGGACCAAGCACCACGGTGTCGCCGGGGGAAAGGCCGCTTTTTATCGTCGCCATGCCGCCGAGTCTCGGGCCGGCGTCAACCGGGGTGAGGAAGGCGCGCCCGCCTTTTATCACGAAGACAAATGTTTTGCTGTTTTTTTGGATCAGGGCGGCCGGGTCTGTCACGACCCTCGGGGTCTCTTCTTCGGGGCTTACAGGTCTTGAGAGGAAATCCACCCTCGCGCTCATCTCCGGCAGTACCCGTTTGTCTTTTTTCAGGAATTTCACCTTGACCGTGACGGTTGCCTTCGACCTGTCGGCGGTGGGCACTATCATGTGCACTTCTCCGGGGAAACGGACGCCGGGCAGGGCGTCGAGCTCTATCACGGCGGGCTCTCCTTTCCATACCTTCTCGATGCCGGACTCCGAGACGTCAGCCTCGACCTGCAGGGAGTCCATGTCGGCGATTGTGACGACGGCCGCCTGGACGTTGGAGGCGGCCCCTAAGGGGGTGATTATGTCGCCGATGTCTGCGTTCTTGGTGAGGACGACCGCGTCAAAAGGGGCGCGGATGTATGTATAGCCGAGCGAGACGATGGCGGACTGGAGGGCCGCCTGGCCCGCTTTGACCGTGGCCGAGGCCGCGTCCGCCGCCGCCTGCGCCTTCCGGTAGTTTGCAAACGAGGTGTCATAGTCCGCCTGCGCGATGAGGGCCTTTTCAAGTAGCTGCTTGTTTCGGCTGTAGGTTTTTTGGGCGTCATAGAGCGAGGCCTTTGCCTGCGCCAGGTTGAAGCGGGCGGCGCTGAGGGTGGCCTCCGCCTGGGCCTTTGCGGCTAGGAGGTCGGCGTCGTCCAGGCGCGCGATTACCTCGCCTTTTTTGACCTTGCTGCCTTCCTCGACCATCAGGGACTCCAGCTTGCCCGTTATCTTCGAAGAGACGGCCGCCTTGCGCTCAGCCACGACGTACCCGCTTGCGGAGAGGGTGGTGAGGGCCTGCGAGGGGTACATGAGGGTCACGCTGCCGGGCCGCACCGTGTAGGACTTTGTAAAGACGCCAAGCAGATAGAGCGCGGCAAGGACGGCTGCCGCGGCAAGGACGGCGAAAATGAAACCCCTGCGACCCCGCGCGCGCCGGACGCCTATGGCCGATTTGTCTATCTTCAGCCTTGAGAGTTTTTGATTTTGCTCTTCGGGGCCGGCCATGCGCGCCTACAAGATGATCTCTTCGACTCTGGCCGCGACTTCCTCCGGGCTCACAATCGCCCCTCCCGGGCGGCCATAGAAGAAGACATCCGCCCGGCCGTTGATCGAGAGTCTCACGTCCTCCAGCATCTGGCCGGCGTTCAGCTCGAAGACAAGGAATTTTTTCACCTTTCCCGCGAGCCTGGAGAGCTCCGCCTCCGGGAAGGGCCAGAGCGTTATGGGCCGCAGCAACCCCACCTTCCGTCCTTTGGCCCTGAGGGCTTCCACGGCGGAACAGGCTATCCTCGCCGCGATCCCGAATGCCACGATGACGAGGCGGGCGTCATCGGTCCTGAAATGCTCGCAGAGGACCTCTTTTTCCATGATGCGCCGGTATTTCTCCTGCAACAGCCAATTTTTCCTCTCAAGCTCCCCTTCACCCATGTACAGGGATTTTATGACGTTTGGCTTTCTGCGGGCGCAGCCGGTCAGTGCCCAATTTTTTCTGGACAGATAAGGTTTTCTCCGGTAGGGGGTAAGGCAAATGGGCTCCATCATCTGCCCCAGGATGCCGTCAGCCATTATCATCGCGGGGTTTCTGTATTCGTCGGCCTTGTCGAAGGCGAGCATCGTAAGGTCTCTTATCTCCTGCACGCTCGCGGGGGCGTAAACCAGCAGCCTGTAGTCGCCGTGGCCGCCGCCTTTGACCGCCTGGAAGTAGTCCGCCTGGCTTCCCGAGATGTTGCCGAGCCCTGGACCGCCCCGCTGGATATTGGCTATCACGGCGGGAAGCTGCGCCCCGGCCAGGTAAGAGAGCGCCTCCTGCATCAGGCTTATACCGGGGCTGCTGGAGGTGGTCATCGCCCTTGCCCCGGTCGCGGCCGCGCCGTAAACCATGTTTATCGCGGCCAGCTCGCTTTCGGCCTGTATGAATACGCCGCCGGCCTGGGGCATCCGCCAGGACATGTACTCCGGTATCTCGTTCTGGGGCGTTATGGGATAGGCGGCATAGAAGCAGCAGCCGGCGTTTACGGCCGCCTCGGCCAGGGCCTCGTTGCCCCTCTGGAGCACTTTCGCTTTTGCAGACCCGTGGCTAATGCGCCCGTTTGTCTGTTTTTTATTTGACTGTTTCCGCTTTAAGGGCATGCCAGGGAAATTTTAGCACACGGCTTTGAAATTATTCAAAAAAAGGCGCCTTGTTTCCGGGGCGGGAGGCGGGCGGGGAAATCCGATTGCTCATTGACAGGATTTCCGCTCATGGGGTAGCCTGAAAGTGAGGAAATGATTCAATGATTCCCGAAGGAAAGGAGATTTCCCGGAAATGCCCGAGGCGAACATAAGGTATGTGGAAGGTATGGAGTTTGTGGCCAAAACGGAAAGCGGCCACGAGGTGGTGATGGATGCGGGCCCGGAGTTCGGCGGACACGACAAGGGCCCAAGGCCCATGGAGCTTCTGCTCGCGGGACTGGGCGGCTGCACCGCGATGGACATCATATCGATACTGAAGAAGAAGCGGCAGGAGGTCACCGGCCTTGAAATAAAGGTGAAGGGCGAAAGGGCGCCGGAGCACCCGAAGAAATACACCGGCATAGAGCTTTTATTTCTGGTGACAGGGAACAATCTGAGCGAGGACGCGGTGAAGAGGGCAGTGGAGCTTTCGATGGACAAGTATTGCTCCGCGAAGGCCACGCTCGAGGAGGGCACAGAGGTGACCTATCATTACAACATTCAAAAGTAAGGCGGGAAATTCGGGCCGCTACAGCGTTTCAAAATGAGCAGGGAAGGTTTCGGGGCGGCCTTGCTCAGGCAGATCGCAACCCTCTCCTTTGTCGGCTTCATTCCCGTTGCCCCGGGCACGATGGGGACGTTTGTGGCGGCCCTCGTGGTCTATTTCGTCAGGCCCGCGCCCGCGCCGCTTGCCCTCTTCACGGTATTTATCGTCTTTCTGGGGACATATTCCGCCGGTGTGGCCGAGGAGCGGCTGGGCCGGGATTCAAAACACATTATAATCGATGAGTTTGCGGGTTATCTCCTGAGCGTGCTTTTCATTCCCCATTCCGCAGGTTATCTTGCGGCCGCCTTTGTCCTGTTCCGGGCGCTGGACATACTGAAGCCGCCGCCCATAAGGCGGCTCGAAAGACTTCCCGGCGGCATCGGCGTAATGGCCGATGACCTTGCCGCCGGGGTCGCTGCGAACCTCATTATCCGGTTTTGGATGGCGTTTAACTTTGCAGGACTGCTTTGAGCATATGAAGCAAGCCATGCCCCCCATCGCCTTCTCCTGCGAGGTGATATTACGGCAAGGAGGGTTTAAAAAAAATTGAGCGAGGCCCGTCTTATCCGCTGTTTCATCGCCGTGGAGCTTCCGGAGGAAATTAAGGCCCGCATAGAGCGCGATACCGCCTTTTTAAGGCGCTCCAGGGCGGAGGGGAAAGTCAAATGGGTGCCCGCGGAAAACCTGCACTTCACCATAAAATTCCTGGGCGGGGTGCCGGAAGAAGATATACCGGGTCTGATCGGGACATTGAAAGAGGCCGTGCGCGGGATAGAACCCTTTGAGGTAGAGGTTGCGGGCGCGGGGGTTTTCCCTGGAGCAAAAAACCCCAGGGTCTTCTGGATAGGGGCAAAAGACCCGGAATCCCGGTTTAAAGATCTCGCAAAACAGGTCGAGGACGCCCTGGAGCATTTTAGTTCCGGCTATCCACGGGAAGAGAAAGGTTTCACTCCCCATCTTACGCTCGGAAGGCTCAGGGAAGGGGCAAGGCTTAAAGGACGGGCGGGGATGGCGGAGGCCCAAAAACTGGCCGATGAGCTCGCTACCCTTAAGGACGCCTTATTTGGTAAGATAAAGCTCGAAAATATAAGTCTTATGCGAAGCGAATTGGGGCCCAAAGGGTCCAAATACTCGAGGCTGGCGGAGATCAGGTTTGGGAAGGATTGAAAAGAGCCGTGTAAAGGGAAAAATGGATTCCCGCTTTTGCGGGAATGACGAACAAAGACCTAATGTGAAAGACATCATGCCCGAAGTATTAATCGGGCATCCACTTTAAAAGCAATTTTGAGATATTATACGTTTAAAAAATGCTTGAAGGGGGAGCGGGAAGATGATTAACAAGGAAAAAACGAAGGCCCTTGAGATGGCCATTGCGCAGATAGAAAAGAGCTTCGGCAAGGGCGCGATAATGAAGCTCGGGGCCGGTGGGGTGGCAGATGCGGTCTCTGTGATCTCCACGGGCTCTCTCACGCTGGACATAGCCACCGGGGTTGGCGGGTTCCCGAGGGGGCGCGTGATAGAGATATACGGCCCGGAGTCCTCGGGCAAGACCACGCTGGCGCTGTCGGCCGTCGGCCAGGCGCAGAAGAATGGGGGGATCGCCGCATTCATAGACGCCGAGCACGCACTGGACGTAAACTATGCGGGCAAACTCGGCGTCAATATCGAGGAGCTGCTCATATCCCAGCCCGACACGGGGGAGCAGGCCCTCGAAGTGGCCGAGACCCTGGTCAGAAGCGGCGCCGTCGATATCATAGTGCTTGACTCCGTTGCCGCCCTGGTGCCCAAGGCCGAGATAGAGGGCGAGATGGGCGATTCGCTGCCGGGACTCCAGGCAAGGCTCATGAGCCAGGCCCTGAGGAAGCTTACCGCCGCCATCTCCAAATCCCGCGCGACGGTCGTATTCATAAACCAGATACGGATGAAGATAGGCGTGATGTTCGGCAGCCCCGAGACGACGACCGGCGGCAACGCCCTGAAATTCTACGCCACGATGCGGCTGGACATAAGGAAGATAGACAGCATAAAGGAAAACCAGGAACTGATTGGCGGACGCGTGCGCGTGAAGGTCGTCAAGAACAAGGTGGCCCCGCCCTTCAGGCAGGCGGAGTTCGACATATACTTCAACGAGGGCATATCGAGGCACGGGGAGCTGATAGACATTGGGGTGGAAAAGGGCATCGTCGAGAAATCCGGCTCCTGGTACAGCTACGACGGCGCCAGGATAGGCCAGGGCAGGGAAAACGCGAAGGAGCACCTCAAGGGCAACCCGGACGCCGCAGGGCAGATAGAGGCAAAGATCCTGGAGGCGGCCAACCTGCGGAGAGAGGTCAATGGAGATAAATGAGCTCCTCCAGGAGGCGGTCCGCAACGGGTCCTCCGACCTGCACATAAAGGTCGGCGCCCCGCCTGTCTTCAGGACCAACGGCGCCCTCGTGTTCAAGGAGGGCGTCCCCGTGATCTCGCGCGATGAGGCCCTCCGGCTCGCCTTTTCCGTCATGTCCCAGCCGCAGCGCGACCTCTTTAAAAAAGAGGGCGATCTCGATTTCGCCTACAGCGTCCAGGGGCTTGGCAGGTTCAGGTGCAACGTCTTCATGCAAAGGGGCACCACCAGCCTGGTCCTCAGGGTGATACCCACCAAGATACCGACTATCGACGAGCTTACGCTGCCGCCGGTAATCAAGAAACTGGCCATGGAGGAAAGGGGACTCGTGCTCGTGACCGGCACCACCGGCTGCGGCAAGTCCACGACGCTTGCGTCCATGATAGACCATATCAACTCCAATAAAAGGGTGAACATCGTTACGATAGAGGACCCTGTGGAATACGCGCACAGGGACAGAAAGAGCCTGCTTAACCAGCGGGAGGTCGGCGCGGACACCAAGGGCTTCTCGAAGGCCCTCCGGGCCGCCATGCGGCAGGACCCGGACGTTATCCTCGTGGGGGAGATGAGGGATTTCGACACCATCCAGACCGCGCTCATGGCCGCGGAAACGGGCCACCTTGTCCTTAGCACCCTGCATACGCTGGACGCCCCCGAGACGGTAAACAGGGTCATCTCGTTCTTCCCGCCCTATAGCCAGCACCAGGTCCGGATACAGCTTGCCTCAATACTTCGGGGCATAATCAGCCTGAGACTGCTGCCCAGGGCCGACGGCGGGGGCAGGGTCCCGGCGGTTGAAGTCCTCATTGCGACCTCCACGATAAAGGACTGCATGCTCGATCCCGGCAGGACCGCCCTCATCCACGATTTCATCGAGCAGGGCAGCGTGCTCTACGGCATGCAGACATTCGACCAGTCCCTCCTTGAGCTGTACCAAAGCGGGCTTATAACCCTCGAAGAGGCCAAGAGACAGGCCAGCAGGCCCGATGACTTGTTGCTCAAGGTCAAGGGCGTGCATAACACCAAGGAGATGTTCGAGCGGAAAGACGGGGGCCTGGACATAGAGCGGTTCTCGCATTAGGGTCCCATGTCCTCATCCGGCGCCTTCCAGTACGCCCTGAAACTCCTTGCCTACAGAAGCAGAAGCGTGGCGGAACTGAAAGTTAAACTCTCCCGGAAGGGTTTTACGGAAGACGAGGCGGATGCCGCCTTGCAAAGGCTCGTGGGACTTGGTTATATTGATGATCCGGCCCTCTCGGAGGCGCTCGCAAGGCAGGCCAGGGAGAACCGGAGATTTGGAAAAAAGGGCGCCATGGCCTTTCTGCTTAAACGGGGCATACCGCCCGGACTTGCCGCCTCCGCGCTGACGGGATATGATGAATCTGAGGGGGCGAAAGAGGTGGCCCGAAAGAAGCTGCGCGGCATGAAGCACGTGGGCCCCGAGGCGATGAGAAGGAGGCTTTACGGCGCCCTGGCCCGCCGGGGTTATTCGGCGGATACGATAAAAAAGGTCTTTTCTTCAATCATAAAGGAGGAAGATGAGCTATGAAATCGTGGAGCGGCTTTTTACGCGTTATGGTTGTGGTGGTTTTCCTTGGGGCGGGCCTGCTTGCGGGCTGTGCGACCGAGAAGGCCAGGTATTCGCCGTCGGAGATAAGCGGTTATCCGGCGCATATCCAGAAGATGATAACGGAGGGCACCGTGGAGATGGGCATGACGCCCGACGAGGTGAGGTTCGCCTGGGGCTCTCCCTCTTACATAAACATCCTGCCCCCCATCGACGGAAAGTCCAGGGAGCAGTGGACGTATAAGGAGAACCTCGGCCTCTCCAGCACCAATCTGATCTTCACGGACGGCAAGGTCACAGAGATGTCCTCCAAGGGGGTGACCTCCAGGAAATTCGCCTCTCCCGGCTCAAGCGGTAAATGAGAAGCGCGGAGATACGCAAGGCATTTCTGGAGTTTTTCAGGGGCAACGGCCATGAGGCGGTGAGGAGTTCCTCCCTGGTGCCCGCGGGCGACCAGACCCTGCTTTTCACCAACGCGGGCATGGTCCAGTTCAAACAGGTGTTTTTGGGCCGTGAGACGCGCCCGTACAGGAGGGCGGCCTCCTGCCAGAAATGCATGCGCGCGGGCGGCAAGCACAGCGACATCGAAAACGTCGGATATACGGCGAGGCACCACACGTTTTTTGAGATGCTGGGGAATTTTTCCTTCGGGGACTATTTCAAGCGCGAGGCCATCGGGTTTGCCTGGAATCTGCTCACGAAGCAGTTCGGACTGCCGGCGGACAAACTCTGGGCCACGGTCTACGAGGAGGACGAGGAGGCGGAGGGGCTCTGGCAGGAGGTGGCGGGCCTACCGGGGGAGCGCATCGTGAGGCTCGGGGCGAAGGACAATTTCTGGCAGATGGCCGACACCGGCCCCTGCGGGCCGTGCTCCGAGATAGTGATAGATCAGGGCCCGGGCGTGGGCTGCGGAAGACCGGAGTGCCGGCCGGGCTGCGATTGCGACAGGTATCTGGAGCTATGGAACCTCGTCTTCATGCAGTATAACAGGGACGAGTCCGGGGCGCTTACGCCCCTGCCAAGGCCCAGCATAGATACCGGCATGGGGCTTGAAAGGATCGCGGCCGTGCTCCAGGGCAAGCTCAATAATTTCGATACGGACATATTCGCCGGCATCATCGCTGGCATCGAGGCCCGCTCGGGCCGCAGATACGGCGAGCTGGAGGCGGTGAACGTCCCCATACGCGTAATCGCGGACCACCTGAGGTCCATCGTCTTTCTGATTACGGACGGCGTGATGCCTTCGAACGAGGGCAGGGGCTATGTGCTCAGGCGCATCATAAGGCGGGCATCGCGCTTTGCCCGGAAACTGGGCATGGAGGGGCCGGCGCTCTGGGGCCTGGCGGACTCGGTTGTCGCTTCCATGTCCCCCGTCTATCCCGAACTGCTGCCGGAGGCCCAGAGGACGGTCAAAATCCTGCGGTTCGAGGAGGAAAGGTTTTCAAATACGCTGGAGCAGGGCATGAGGCTCCTGGATGAGACGCTCGCGGCCCTGAAGAAAGAGGACAAAAAGACGATACCAGGCGGCGAGGTTTTCAAGCTTTACGACACCTTCGGGTTCCCGCTGGACATAGTGAGGGACGTCGCCGCCGAGGAGGATTACACAGTCGATGAGGAGGGGTTCGTCCGCGAGATGCAGGCGCAAAGAGAGCGGGCCCGGGCCTCATGGGTGCAGGAGGACGGCGCGGCCGAAAGCATCTACAGGGAGCTTGCCGCGGAGCTTGGCCCCACGGTATTTATGGGATATGAGAGTCTTAAAGCGGAGGCCGTCGTAAAGGCCGTAATCAAAAACGGCCATGTGACGGAAGAAGTCGGCGAGGGCGAAGAGGCCGAGGTCATCCTGGACAAGACGCCTTTTTACGGGGAGAGCGGCGGGCAGGTGGGCGACCGGGGCGAGATGTTCGCGGACGGCACGGTCGTGGACGTCCTGGACGCCGGAAAGCCGCTGGAGGATTTCATCACCCATCATGTGAAGGTTAAAAAGGGGAGGTTAAAGGTATGGGCGTCCGTCACCGCCCAGGTGGATGAGGAATTTCGGAAGGCCGCGATGAGAAACCACACGGCCACTCACCTGCTGCACGCCGCCCTGCGGGCCGTCCTCGGCGAGCACGTGAAACAGGCGGGCTCGCTCGTGGAGCCGGAGCGGCTCCGGTTCGACTTCACCCATTTCTCCGGGCTTTCGGCCCGCGAGATCGAGGAGGTCGAGGAGATCGTGAACCGCTGGATAGTCGAGGACTTCCCCGTCCAGACCGTCCAGATGTCTATAGAAGAAGCGCTGGCTGAGGGGGCCACCGCGCTCTTCGGGGAGAAATACGGCGAGCGTGTCAGGGTGGTGAGCGTCCCGTCCGTAAGCAGGGAGCTTTGCGGGGGCACCCACGCGAGGGCCACCGGGCAGATAGGCCTTATGCTGATAGTCTCCGAGGGCAGTGTCGCCTCCGGCATCAGGAGGATAGAGGCCCTCACGGGGACAAAGGCGTTCGAGTACGTGAGGGCCGGCAGAAACGAGCTGAGGGAGATGGCCCAACTGCTGAAGACCGAAAAACCGCTCGATAAGATAAATGAGCTGCTGGAGCGGGTAAAAAAATTTGAAAAAGAGGCCCAGAAGGCGAAGGCCGCCAGCGCCAGGGGCGTTGTAGTGGAGCTTGTGGACAGGGCCAGGCCCGTCGACGGCGTAAAGGTCCTGGCGGAAAAACTCTCCGGGTTCAAACCCAATGAGCTGCGAGACCTGGCCGACGGTCTCAGGGACCGCCTGGGCTCCGGCGTGATAGTGCTTGCCACCGCCGAGGGCGCCCTGCTTGCCACGGTCACCAGGGACCTCGTGGACAGGATAAAGGCCGGCGACATTCTGGGAGAGGTGGCCGTGCTTGCCGGCGGCAGGGGCGGCGGCAAGCCGGAGCTGGCCCAGGGCGGCACAAAGGAACTTGACAAACTGGACAGTGCCCTTCAAAAGGTATACGATATTGTCGTGGGCCGCTTGAGTAAAAAAAAATGAATTGATTCCTGCGTCCTGACGCGGGGAATATCAAAACCGGGGGTGCTAGGAAAGCATGATAACGGAGCTTGTGAGAAAGACGCTTCTTGCCGGGGTTGGCATCCAGGAGAGATTCAGGGAACTGGTCGACGAATTCGTGAAAAAAGGCGAACTGAGCCAATCCCAGGGCGCAAAACTCATAAAGGAATGGACCGACATAGCCGAGAAGAGCACTTCGGAGCTGAATAAATCGGTGAGCGAACTTGTGGAAAAAGCCCTCCAGAAGATGAACCTTCCCACCAGGGACGACGTGGAAGCCGTCAACAGGAAGCTCCAGTCGCTGACGCTCCGGGTCAAGAGGATCGAGGCCAAGACCGAGTCCCCGGAAGGACCAGCCCCGGGGGAACCAGCCCCGAAGGAGAAGAAGGAGCCGGAATAGGCAGAACTCCAGAAATTTATTGAACCGGTTCAGCTTTTTCCAGAAGCGTTACAAGACGGCAAGAAGACTCCAGCACATAGTAAATGTCTTCTTGAAGTACGGTTTTGGCCGCGCGGTGGACCAGGTCCGCCTGAGCCGCTACATTCCCTTCCTGACCCGCCTTAGGAGTTTCGGACAATGGCCTTCCCTGAAGGCGCCGGGCATGCCGCAGAACCTCAGGCGCGCCTTCGAGGAGCTAGGCCCCACCTTCATAAAATTCGCCCAGGTGCTCGCCGCCAGGCCCGATATCGTCGGGGCCGAATACGCCGATGAATTCAAGAAACTCCTGGATGAAGTGCCGCCGTTTCCGGCCCCCGAGGCAATAGAAGTCATAGAGCGGGAACTCGGCCTGCCGATGGAAAAGGTCTTTCGGAGCTTCGATGAAAGGCCCGTCGCCGCGGCGTCGATAGCGCAGGTCCATACGGCCACCCTCATGGACGGCTCCGAGGTGGTCGTAAAGGTCCAGCGCCCCGGCATAAGCGATATCATAGGAGAGGACATCCAGATACTGACGGCCATAGCCCGCCTCGTGGAGCGCTACGCGGCGGAGGTCCGTTTTTTCAACCCCGTCGGCCTCATAGAGGAGTTCGCGCGGACCGTCAAAAAAGAGATGAACTTCGTGCAGGAGGCAAAAAACTGCTGCCGTTTCAGGCGCGACTTCGAGGGCAATCCGGACATACGGTTCCCGCAGATATATCCCGAGTTCCTCACCGAGAAGGTCCTGGTGATGGAGCGCATCTACGGCGTACGCATAGACGATATAAAAAGGATAGACGAGGGGGGTTTTGACAGGCTGAAGCTCGCCCGCGCCGGCGTGGATGCCTATTTCAAGATGGTATTCACGGACGGTTTTTTCCATGCCGACCCCCACCCCGGCAATATCTTCGTCACGCCCGAAGGGCAACTGGCCTTTCTCGATTTCGGCATCGTGGGCGCCGTCACGGACGAGCTGAAAGACGCGCTGGCAAGCACCCTGATAGCCCTCATCAACAAGGACTATGACAGGCTGATAGAAAACTACATCACCCTCGGGTATGTCCGCCCCGACATAGACCTGGAGACCTTCCGCATGGATTTCAAGAGCGAGCTTGTGGAGCTCCTGGAGCCCATGTACGGGCTGACACTGGGCGAGATAAACCTGGCCGAGTACCTTTCGACCTTCCTCACACTGGCCATGCGCCATAATATGCGCATCCCCCCGGAGCTGATGCTGATAAACAAGTCCCTGCTCATACTGGAGAACATCGGGCTGGAGCTTGACCCCGCATTCGACTTCTTCGCCGCCGCCGAGCCCTACGCGTCGAAGCTCATAAAGAAGAAGTACAGCCCCGGGAAGCTCTTTGGCCGGATGAGGGCCGAGGCGGCCGAGGCGGGGGAGCTTGCCTTTTACCTGCCCCGGAACCTGAAACGGATACTCGGCAAGCTCTTGAGAAACGACATCCAGGTGAAACTCCATCACCTGGGGCTTGAAAACCTGATAAAGGACATGGACCGCTCCTCGAACCGCCTGGCCTTCGCCATGGTGGTCAGCGCCATGATAATAAGCGGCTCCATAATGCACGCGATGCAGGTGCCGCCTCGGATATTCGGCATCTCGGTGCTGGGGTTTCTGAGCTTCTTTTTCGCGGGGATATTCGGCCTCTGGCTCGTCATATCCATCATCCGCTCCGGGCGGCTGTAATCCGGGGAAATAATCCGTGGACAAGTCTGGCTAATCTAAACTGCGCCGGATTACCCTCTTTTATCCGGACCAAATTCAAGGGCCGAAGTCCTCGTGCCGCTCGCCGCATGAAAACCGCGGGCCCGCGGAGGGCCCGGTTACTTCGATGCCGGCCCTGTAAAGCCCTTCGGCGAGCTTGCGGCACCACTTGATGACCCCCTCTCTTGGCAGGTCCCACAGCTTCCTGGAATAGACGATAAATTTTGAACCGCTCGCAAGGGATTTTTCCGCGTAAATCCCGATGCCGGAGTCGCTTACGTTCGTTGTGACGCAGCCTATCGACTGCCCCGCTTTTTTCCCCTTCCCCGCGCGCTCGGTTGTTATCAGGGTGATCTCCTCGGTGACCATCCTCCTTGCCTTTGATCGCTTCTTCGGCCCTGAGCGGCTTTCCTTGAAATCCAAATTCTTTCCTCCAGGTGCGCCTCAGTACCTTAAAGCCAAAAAAAACGGCTATTCTAATTATCGTTAAAATCTATAAAAAATCAAGGGAAAATCCGGTAGTGTCTCACAGGACTTTAAGAGATAATCCCTTCTGAAATTTCCAAGCCATTGTAAATACAGGCTTTTTAGAACAATCTTTTGTAAGACCCCTCAATAGCAGCTAAAAATATTGCAAATACCGGGCAAATTGC
>JAJYJK010000042.1 GCA_021789555.1 Nitrospirota bacterium | reverse complement strand
CCCTCAGGTAGAGGTCCACATAGGCCTGAAGCGTCGCCGCCGGGTCTGAGCTGTTAAGGACAAGCGGTATTGTGCCATTCTGCAGGGCCTTTTCCAGTTCAAACAGGTTTTTAAGTTCGGCCGCCATAAAAGGGTGCATATGCCTCATTAACGCCCGGCCGGCAAGCAGGTTCACGCCTCATGATAGAGGAGCCCAAGTCCGGCCGGGACGCCGAGGTCGCCTTCATGCCCGAGCACATTGCCACCAGGCTCGCTGAATATGTCCAAGGCAAACAGCTTTCTCCGGGCGACAGAGTCTTTCCCCTGTGCTATACGGCGGTGAGAAATATCGTAAACCGGCTGGGGGAAAAGGTAAATGTCAAACTAACGCCGCATGATCTCCGCCGGCATTCCGCCACATATGCCAGCCGGAACGGGGTGCCTTTAGAGATCATCTCCAAGGTCATCCTGAGGCATCAGGACCTGAAGACAACCCAGATTTATTTGGGCAAGATCAGCGACACCGAGGCAATCAGGTGGATGGATATCCTGCACGGAAAATAAAAACTGAATTGGCGCTTCGGGGTCTGTGAAAGTTTTTCAGGATGTAAGGAGCTTTTCAATTTGAGGACGGAGTTCCTTAATTATGGATTCAAAGAATGGAAGACCAGGCACGAGCGGTCCAAGCCACTGCTCCCATGTGGTCTCGACATATGCGAGCATGCTCTTTTGAAAGAAATCATCTGCCCCTTTGAAAGCCACTCTTCGCACAGAGCATTTTTTGCGCAAGAATGAGGCGAAATCGGAAAGGTCCAACTTTTCTCCATATGAATTAAAAACGCGCCACAGGTCATAGTAGTCCCTGGCCCGGGAACGGCTCCAACCCCTTGTTTGGAGTTTCTGGGCGTGCTGGAGAATGGCCCTCAGTTTTTCCGCTATAATTTCCTCCAGAGAGTAGACCAGCGTCTTGTCATCAAACGGCTCACCATATTCATGGATTATCGGCTGGCGCAAGGCAGGCTTGATTACGGGCTCATCCATTGAGATTTCCACCATGGCGCTTGCGTGAGGCATCCTCTGCCAGGGCAGACGGACTCGTATGATAAAGGCCTCTTGGCCGCCCGGATGCGGCTCCCGTTCGGTATAGCGCCCCCAGATGATCTCCACCGGCGCGTACTCTTCCAGCAGATTCGCTGCCATCGTGCAAGCTTCGTTTATGGCCTTTTCCATGGCCTTCCCGGCAGGGGCCCCGACGGTCGCGGAAAAATCGAGGTCTTCCGAGAAACGGTAATCACCGAAATAGCATTTCTTAAGAGCAGTACCGCCCTTGAATATCAAATTGTCGCGAAGGGCATCGACCCTGCCTATGCCGGCCAGTATCCAGGAGAGTATGTAATCCTTTTCGATAATCTCCCAAGGGAGGCCTGTGCGGTTGCGCGCCTCCTCAAGCCTTATCCGTAGTGGCTTCATTCTACGATCCTTCCCGGAAGATTCTCCTGAACCCGCCACCGGCTATTATAAGAGCCCTTCCTTGGGCCGGAAGGATCAAGCATACGATATCCCTTGATCTGGAGGGCGGCAAGAGGCTTGAGCCTTGATGCCTGGATTCCCCGTTGCTCAAGCACCCATCCCAGGCGCTTGGCGACTGCGGCATCGAGTCTGATGGCGTACTTGATAATCCGGTCAAGATTGAGGGCATCCCCCTTTACTTCAAAGGCGTGGAGGATTTCGGCAAAGTCCCCACAGTATCCAGGCATAGAGAGGCCATCGAGGAGCGTTCTTTCAGGGTCGGTTATCGTGATCCTGGCCTCATCAACCCAGACCTTCTCTGTCCCGAAAAAACGTTCGGTCTTGACCCTTATGAACTGATACGTAATTCCCGCCGCGGCATATCCCTGAATATCCTTAGCCTTTTCGCCCCTTATGCGAGGAATCGAGGCCTCCGTAGTGGTGAGCACAAATACCTGGCGAGGGACCTGCTCCGTCAGGCCATGATAATGTAACGCCGACCAGTGGCTGATTGCAGCTGGCTGGACGAGCGCCATTGCGATCTCGAACTCGTGAGCAGGGGCGACACCGGGGATCGCAGACGAGATTGCAAAAAGCCCCTTGTGCAGGCGTACAATCCATCCGGCCTTAGCCAGATAATGAAGAGACTGGGTTACATAACCCGGTGATATTCCAACGACGGGCGCGAATTCCCTGGCCTGCCCGGAGGTGAAAATCCGGCGTCCTTCGGCGGCAAGCCTACGGATAAGCTCAACACCGATGCCCGCATGTATTACATCGTTCGTTGCCATCTCAAAAACTATTATAGGGCATTTCTTCGTTTAAATCAAATAATTGCCACAAATTTTATTAAAAGGAGACCGACGCAATAATCTCACCTGGGGGGTGGCTTGAAACTTAAAAAGTGTGGACTTCGAACGGATAAACGCGGCGACGCCGCTTGATCCGGGTAGAGAAATTCCCCTTCTACTTCGCGCAGCACATACGTTGCTCTATATGCCAAGCTTCTCCGCAAAGCCTGCATTTTTCAAATCTGCCTTGATCCTGCCGTGTACGACTGGAAATCTTGATAGGGCAGTTGGTTGGATAAAGAAATCTCGTCGCTATTCGGAAGATCAATAAGCGTTGTGCCGACTGTCAACACTTGATTAGGGCAAAGCATCCACGAGACTCATACAACGGCGTTCGATTCACCCATACGGGTGACGATTGGCCATGCCGGCCGCGGCGGTGCGGGTCTTCACTCCCAGTTTTGCGTAGATGTGCTCGAGGTGTTTTTTCACCGTCCGGTGGCTTATCCCCGCTATCGCTGCTATTTCCCTGTTTGTCTTGCCCAGGTTCAGCCACTTGAGGATCTCCGCCTCTTTCCCGGTAAGCCCAAGCGCCGTTAGCTCTTCCGGCCTGCCCCCCGTGCGTTTTTCCTCCATTACCAAAACGGAAGGGGCCCCCGGCAAAAGACGCACTGCCAAGAAGCCTCTTTTACTCCTTAAAGTGAGTGCCTGGGGGGCGCAGGGCGGCCGGCCGGTGCCAGCGCGCGAAATCTCCTCTTCTTTGATCCATTGAACCAGGTCCTCCGGAAGGCCTTTTTCATCGGGTCGCACCGGGCGTCCGAAGTATTCCGCCAGCCATTGCCCGGCCTCCCCCGCAATCATGCTCGCGCGCCCTCCCTTTATTTCAAAGACAACGACCTTCCGGCCGCACACCGGAGACTCGCGGAGGGCCGTGAAGACCTCGGCATTCCTGTAAGCCGCCGCAAGGTGAGGACGAAGTATCTCCAGGCGCAGCCTCTCCCTTTCGCTGAAATCATGCCCGCTCCTGTTCAGCACCACACCCACAACGAGGGGCGCGGGAGCGGGCATGACAACGGCCAGTTGGCTCTCTATTTTATGGACGCGGTAATACTCGTTATACAGGTCCAGGCGGTGAAACC
Source organism: Nitrospirota bacterium (assembly GCA_021789555.1). Taxonomy (GTDB): domain Bacteria; phylum Nitrospirota; class Thermodesulfovibrionia; order Thermodesulfovibrionales; family JdFR-88; genus JAJYGJ01. The sequence continues at coordinate 15,347 of JAJYJK010000042.1, read as the reverse complement.
GCCGCCTGCCGAGGAAATCGGATATCTTAAGCGCCCGGCCGTCCCCCGTTTGCCTGTAATGATTTATAAGAGGATGCTGGTTCATGTATTTCTCGAAGATCCGGAGGTTGGCGGCCGGAATAATATCTGGGTCCATTACGACGGAGAGCCTTTGACGCTCGGGGTTCACCTCGTTATATGAATATATGTCGCAGGAAAAGAGGCGCGGAAGGGCGCGTATCAGACCGGTGCCGAATTCATCAAGATTCCGGAGCGCATAGACCTCGCGGAGAAAATCGAGGAGGTTTCCGATCTCGCTTTTCTTAAACCCCTGCATTCTCCCCTTCCCCTTCCCTCACCCTCCGCTTCGCTCCTCCCTCTCCCAATAGGAGAGGCTGAGGTGCGGGAGACAGCCTGCTGCGAATCTTAAAATACCCGGCCTTGGGGGAAAAATCAAATATCCATATACGCCATTTGGCGTATATCATTTTGCGAAGTGTTAAATTTTTTCGACACCTGTAAGGTTTCCTTTTCAGAATTATTTTATCCGCCTTGTCTTTCTTCAGAAAAAAACCAAATAAAACAAAGGGCGTATAAAAGGCATGAATTTTGCGTGTAATATTCGGAGGAACATAGCGGTTTTCGAAAAAAAGGGAAAGAAGTGAAATATACAAGAAGAAAGAAAGGATAAAAGTCATGAAAAAACAAAACAAATCGATAAGGCAAAGTATTTGACAATCGTTGTTGTGGCGGCGCTGTTGCTTATAGGGGCGGGGCGGGCTTGGGCGACATCGGTCTATATTAATAGGCTCCGGCTACAATTCAGGTTCGTATGACAACGATATCGCAAACATTCTTACCAATCATGGCGACTCAGTCACCATCGGGCAGACCCACCACAATTTTGACGGTTCGGTCTCCCTTGGCTCCTATAACGCCGTGCTCCTGGCGCCAGTTTTCGGTGGGGGCGGACCTGGGGACATGCCTCTCGCCGGACAAAACGAACTGCTCAATTATGTGAACTTTAAGATAATGCACACGGAAGACAAAGTCAATCAAGGGTAAGGGGGAAATATCAATGAAAAGAATGTTTTTGTTGTTGACAAGCCTTTTGTTGGCCGTTTCGCTCGCGGGATGCGGGGGAAGCGGCGGGGGTTTTTCAAGCGGAGGCAGCGGTAGTGCGGTATCGAAAGCGCAGGTTGTCACCGGCCCCACGGTCGTATCGGCAAGCATCGTAAACGGCACAACCGGTGTCAACACCGGGGCCCTTGCTTACCCCGGCTTAACCATTACCTTCAGCGAGCCGATGAACCCCAATACGTTCTATGACTGGCACTTTACCGACCCCGGCGGCCAGTGGAACCCGGTATATTACACATGGAATGCTGACAACACCGCCGTAACCTTCAACTCAAGTGAGCACTTCCTGAGCTACGGCACCAATTACACGTTAACGATTAATAACGACCGGCTGCTGGCAGCCGATGGCACGCCCCTGGCCGCACCCTTCTCCGTGAGCTTCACCACCAGTGCCGCGCCTGTGGTAAATAACATTGACGACGGCATATCATTTCCCACAGGCCTCGCCATAGACAACTCCACGGGCGATTTATGGATGGCGGACATCCATCAGGTTACCGGCATTAACGGCAACGGCGACCTCGCCAAGGTTAGTCCCACGGGCGTGTTAATTGGCCACTACTTCTGGTGGGGTCTGTTCGGGCAGGGACAACTGGGTCATGCTGACGCGGTTGGCCAGAGTCCAGTCGCGATAGACTCCTCAGGCAACGCATGGACGGCAAACGGCGGATTGTATTCGGAGTTCGATTCCAACGGCAATTTGATGACCTGGACGTGTAGCGGTACCGTCAAATCAAACCCGTATTATTCGATTAATTGCTACGGGGGCACGCCAAGCGGCATGGCGATAGACCCCTCGGGCAACATATGGGCGGCAATCCATGGTAATGGCACCGTCGGCACGGATATAAAACACGGCGACAGTTGTGTCCTTGAGCTAAGCTCTACCGGCGCATACGAAGGGGTTTACGCCGCGGGCAGCTCCCCAAGCGCCATAGCGATAGACCCCCACTCAGGGAACGTATGGGTGACAGACGAGGCCTGCGGCCAATTGGGCTGCAACGGCGTCGACGAGGTCACGGAGCTAAGCCCCAGCGGCGCGGTAATAGCCGCTTATCCCGCCGGGCCCAACCCCCTCGCCATAGCGATAGACAAATCGGGCGATATATGGGTGGCAAACTTTGGCGATATCGTGGATGCCACTGGGCGGCACAGCAGTGTTACGGAGCTGGTCCCTTCGGGCGGCACATATGCATCCAAAACCTATTGGGCCTATTACCGTCCCGCGGCCATAACCACAGACTCTTCAGGCAACGTGTGGATGCTTAATAATGCCGCCTCGGGCATCAATAGCGTTGGCGTCATTACGGAGCTAAGCCCTTCCGGGGAGTTCATCAATGCCTATTGGCCAACGAATGGATATTTAAACCCGGCGACCACATGGACGGCAAATAGCTACATCGCCATAGATTCCGCCGGCAACGTGTGGGTGACAAACGCGGGAGAATCAGACCCCGAGCTGAATCCTGGTAACTACGGCCTTATGGAATTCGTGGGCATAGCCAGCAAGACGGCCACCGTGACGCTCTCCAACTTGAACCAGTACTATAGCGGCAATCCGGAGCCCGTGACCGTCACCACCAACCCTTCAGGCCTCGCGGTGAATGTCACTTATAACGGCAGCGCTACTCCCCCCGTGCAGGTGGGGACCTATAACGTAGTCGCCACGGTGACGGCGCCGGGCTACGCCGGAAGCGCAACGGGCACGCTTACGATAAGCGTTAAGCCAAGCCCGGTACAGATAGTGGTGACATCCTCGCTTACCGCCGTGTCCGGTGGCTACCAGGCGACGGTAAAGGTGACCAACAACGGCGGAAGCACGGCGGATAACGTAAATCTGACGGTTGCAACGCTAGGAGGGGTCGCGGGCTCTCCGCTGCCGCAGACGCTGGGCAACATCGCCGGAGACGGCGGCTCTGCCACGGCAACGGTAACGTTCCCGGCCGGCGCGGGCGCTCCGGGGACATGGAAGTTCTTGAGACTGGGCGGGACGTATACCGGCGGCGGCACGTTCGGCTCGGGCAGATGGCTGAAATTGCCCTAATTGCGGAAATGAAATACAGGAGGAATAAAATGCGGAAGATCTGGCTTTACCTGATGCCTTTGGTTGCCGTCGCCCTTATGTGCATGGGCGGGACGGCAAAAGCGGACACAATCACTTTAACCCTGACGTCGCCGGGTCAATCGGCGCTTGCCGGCCAGACTTTGCAGTTCTTAGGAACCCTGTCCGCGCCCGGCACGAACACCGATACGCTTGATCTTGGCGACTCGTATAATGTTGTCACTCTCACCATGGATGACAGCCAGTATGGGAACCTCACGTTCCCCCTTGGCTACCCGGCCCTCGGTCCAGGCGACAGCGCAACCGGCGATTTGTTTAACGTGACCATCCCCGTCAACACGCTGGCTGGACTTTACACGGGGACGTTTACCATCCAGGGCTTTGGTGAAAATACCGGAGAAGAAGTGGATGACACCGCCGGTTTCGCCGTGGACGTGAATCAGCCGGCATCCTCCGTGCCCGAGCCGCCGACCTCTCTTCTCCTCGGCCTCGGCCTGGTCGGGCTGGCGGCATTGGGCGTGAGGTCAAGGAGGAGTTGGACGGCTTAAGCCCGGCTTAAACGCGGCTTTTTCCGGGGGCCCAAACAGGCATCTTTTTTGTTTTTGGTTTTGTTGGGTTAGCTTCAAAAAATGTAAAATCCCGGCAGGTCGGGATTAAGGAGCGATGAAAACATGAAAAAGAGAAATTTGAAAAGGACCCTGGCGATTGCGGCGGCGGTGGCGCTTGCCGGAGCAGGGGAAGCCTGGGCGGGGGGGGGAGCACCGGAGGAACAATAATAAATACGAGCACGGACATTGGGACTGTGGCAAACAGCATCCAGATTAATGCTTCCATATATAATCAGTATCACCCCAACACCGGAAGCGGCACCTATACTTATAACCAACTGCTGTTTTTGGGCAGCTATGTGAACGCCCAGGTCACCGCTTCCAATGGCAACCAGACGACAGTGGGAGAGATACTTGCGAATGACCTTGGGCCGTCGAACAACGGAACCCTGTCATTTAATTTTGGCTCCCTGTTCGGGTCGGGAACGCTGTCTGAAGACCCCGCGACTCAATTTTCGTCTCAAAGCGATCCCGGGGAGGATTTCACCTTCACGTCATTTACTCCCGGACTCGATGACTCCGGAGCTAGCCCTATTGGCGACATAGTCGGCTTCAACCCTCTTGATCCGGCCCGGACCTATAACGAGATATTGGGCGATGTCGGGCAGGGGCCGTTTCTGCCTGAAAATAACGGTTCTCCGTCCACATCCCAACTGAACCTCCCTCCGCAGGAGGACTTGGGGACACAGGTAAGCTATGTTAGTGTCGGCGGGGCGCTATCTTTGAAACAGTGAATAATTCCCTTTATGGGGAAGTCAACGGGACGCAGTGGCGGGTTTCGGGAAGCGTGGGAACTCCCGCCTCTTCCGTCCCCGAGTCGCCCACGGGCTTTTTGCTTGGCCTCGGCCTCGCCGGGCTGGCGGCGTGGAGGATGAGGCTAAAGAGGTTTTTGACGGGACTGGCGCATGTTTTTTGGGGATAAAAACGGAGGCAGGTGAAAAGCGAAAACTAAAAATGTGAAACAAAAGTTAAACATTCCTGATGTATTGCGGCGGGCGTTAAAGCATCACAGGAATGGCGAGATAAAGCAGGCCGCGGAGCTTTACTACCGGGTATTGAAGGCGCAGCCGGCTAATCCGGACGCTCTTCATCTGCTGGGCGTTATCGCCCAGCAGGCCGGGGACAACAAAAAGGCGATCGCCCTGATCGAAGAGGCGGTAATCATCCGTCCGAAAGAGCCCGCCTATCATCTCAACCTCGGCAGCGCGTATGCCGGCTTGGACAGATTTGACGAGGCCGCCGCCTCTTACCGCCGCGCGCTCTCGCCGAAACCGGATAACCCAGAGGCATATTTCGGACTGGGCAACGTTTTATTCCATCAGAAGAAAACCGATGAGGCGATACTCTCCTACGAGCGTGCGCTGTCGCTGAAACCCGATTATTCATTGGCCCATGTCAGCTTGTCCATCGTCTGGCTTTTAAAAGGCGATTTTGAAAAAGTATGGAAAGGATACGCGCACCGGCTCACAGGGCCGGAGTATGCCTACAGGGTCAAGATGCACGCCCCAAGGCCCAACTGGGACGGCTCCCCGGTCAAGGGCAAGACCATCCTGCTCTGGGACGAGCAGGGATATGGCGATACGATAGGCGACAAGAACTACGACACGAAAGGCTTTGTAGAGGCAATGAGGGAGCTTAACGTCACGCCGCACGTGGCGCAGAATGATAAGAACCGGTCATCGGCAATAGACCAAAGGACAACTCGGCACGAGGGATACGCAATCAGCCAGAAATACCGGAAGCGGATCGAGGAGATATTTGGATGGATGAAGACGGTCGGCAATCTTAGGAAGATCAAATACCGGGGACAAGCGAAGGTCTCATGGCATTTTGACTTCGCAGCGGCGGCATATAATCTGGTAAGAATGAGAAATCTTGGGGCTGGCCCGGTATGAGTGCGGCAGAAAGCGAAAAACAGATCAAAATATCAGATAAAAAAAGATCGAAAGACCTCAAGATAATGATATCCGATGCAGCATATAAAATTTGGACAGCCCAAAATAAAGGAATGTTTGCTGAAAAACAGCGTTTTTCAACGGCCTGTTAGATACCGCGAAAACGGCGTCTGCCTCGTGCTTGAGTGCACCGCCTCATGGTACTGCCCGTCAATCCAGCGGTTTAACCTCTCGTTGAGGTCAGGAAGCGTGATCTCCTCCGGGCAGGTTCAGCACCCCCGAAAAACCTGGCGTAAGCTGCCCCGAAAGACCTATCGTAAGTCTCTTCGAAAGGCTCGCCGCGCTATCTAATTGTAAATGCGCAAAATTCTACCTACATTCTTATTTGTCTTCCTTTTGGCCTCCCAGGATGACCTATCTTTTTTCATCGTTTTGAGGGATTGAAATTGACAGCATGCTCAAGCTTATTTAGTTTCTTTCCTCAGCCTCACAGATTTATTGTCTGGCCTCACTATGTTTACATTAATGTTGTTTGCCTTTTGCCAAATTGTGCCGTGAATGCCGCCACCCGCATGCTGCATGAAATCACACAACTGTCCCAGATAGAGCCTGTTGATCAAGGATTCCCTTTCTTTTACGCGTTTCCCCTCGTTTATTTTCTTTTCCCTCTTCTTCCTGACTTCCTCCTCATACAGGTTTATTGCTCTCTTAAGCGCCTCAATGCGCTCTTGGGTACGGCAGATTACGAAAATTGCCATAGAGATATAATCCAGCTTGCGGACAAATCGCATGGCCGGGGTTGTTTCGTTGTCGTTCTCGATACAGTAATACGCTAACGCTTTTCTGTCGGCGAGATTGTACATAAGCTTGAGATATAGGTCCGCGAAGGCCTTTTCACGCAGGTCCATCGCCAAGGTCTCCGCCTTCTTCCACCTTTCGTCAAAAACCAACAGATCAAAATCCCACGTGGAGCTTTCGCGTATTACCTTTCGATATTCTTCTGTTACTCCCGCATAGTGGATCAGTTGGTTTGTTGCTGGCAAATAATTTCTGATGCTTTCACGGCGATATCCGTGGAATTGGCACAAATAATCCGCGCCTAGTTCATCCAGAGCGTGCAAAACAAATTGGTGCCCGGTTTTGCGGTTCATATAATAACCAGATTGAAGGTATTTAAAGTAGCGCAGATAACTTATTCTCTTTTGTAATGCTTCCAGGGTGAATTTGCTGTTTAATAGTTTGATAATTTCAACCGGGCGGATGCCTCCCGGAATTAAAGTGACAAACATCTCCTCATCCCGTTCCGTGATTTGAATCTCCACCTTCTTTTTCTTTGGCCGATCCGATTTGATTTGCTCAGATACCATTTTTGATTTCTCCATCATTTTTATACCTCCATTAGATTAGGTTTTGTAGAGATATTACTTTTGCGGAATGATTTTTAAAGCAGCACGATGGAAAACATTGCTTTCATTTGTATGCTTGCAATGTTTAAAAAACTATACAGAATTTTAAAAAAGCGCTTAATAAATCCGATCTACCGCTCAAGTGGCCAGCCGTGTCATCCTATGCCTGACACTGCGGCTAAGAACGGACCCACCTCTATGCCTGAATAACAAAACAGCAGGCATGACGCATGGAAAAAACGGAACTTACGGCGTCAATATGCAAAAACCTCATTGAGGCAGCGCGAAGTTTCAGGCGCGGCGGTCGGAATGCTTTGGGTTGATCTCTTTGGGGAGGGTATGGGGAAGGCCATACATAAATGAAGCTTGCATAATAGCAGTCAAAATGCGGGGGAATACGCGCCGGTAGAGATCATTTGCGGGCGTTTATATTGAACGGGAGTCCAATCCGAGTGGACAAGAGGTTTTCATAATTGAACTCGCTGGCCTTAGCAGAGGTGCCACACGCCAGCGCTATGGTGGAGGTATCCATGGATGAACCTGTAATCACGCTGTGCACCTGTCAATAACCATGAGTATGATGAACCGCTGGATGACCGGGGGCTGGTCTATTCACTGGAAGAAATTATAGCTGAAAAACTGAGGGCCATTCTTCAGCATGTCGGGAAAACTTCAAACACCGAGGTGGAGCCGTTCCCAAGCCCGGGATTATTACTATCTGTGGCGCGTCTTCAATTCCTATGGAGAAAAGCTTGACCTCTCGGATTTTGCCTCATTCCTGCACGAAAAGTGCTCTGTACGGGGAGTAGCTTTCAAAGGTGTGGATGATTTCTTTCAGAAAAGCATGCCCGCATATGTCGAGACAACATGGGAGCAGTGGTTCGGCCCGCTCGTGCCAGGTCTTCCATCCCTTAAACTTAATGAAAGAACTTCACCCGCGGATTGAGGAACTCGTCACTTTATGAAAAACTCTCAGATATCATAATGCCTGTTTGGTCAGGGGCCTTAGGGAGAGCCCTTTAGAAAGAATCCAAACCATTTTGAAACATCACAGACCCCGAAGTTCCATTAGTCAGTTCACATTTTTTATTTTCCGTGCAGTATATCCATCCACCTGATCGCCTCAGTGTCGCTGATTTTGCCCAAATAAATCTGAGTGGTCTTCAGATCCTGATGCCTCAGAATTACTTTGGATATGATCTCCAGGGGCACGCCGTTTCGGCTGACATATGTGGCTGAATGCCTGCGCAAATCGTGTGGGGTTATTTTGACATTTACTTTTTCTCCAAGCTTGCTCACAATATTTCTCACCGCCGTGTAGCATAATGGGAAAACCCTGTCATCAGGAGAAAATTGTTTGCTTTGGACATATTCAGCGAGCCTAATGGCAATATGTTCCGGCATAAAGGCAACCTCGGCGTCCCTGCCGGACTTGGGCTCCTGTATCATGAGCTTTCTTCCCGAGATGTCCGAAGCCCGGAGGTTCAGTACCTCTCCGATTCTTAAGCCGCAGCGGGCCTGAAGCTCCAGAATAAGCCGGTCCCTGGCAGTTCTTGAATTGAAGATAATCTCGTCAACAGTCTCCTTATCCAGGATCTTTCGCGGGCTATGGTGGACGTTTCTGTATGTCTTGGACAGCAGGGCGCCATTGCATGGGTTTTTGATGTTCAGGTCGGACGCTTCAATGAAAAAATTGAAGAACGCCTTCAGTTTGGGCGTAGCGGAGATGGCGGGTGGATTTATTGAGATTTTCGGTGCACTTCTCCAGGAAATTGCCTATATCATCCGATGAAATGGATAAGACATCAAGCTTGACAAACAGGCACGTACCGCCTTTCGGCGGTGATCAAAATCCTCTCTATCCAGTCCTTTTCCGGCCTGACGGGGCTCCTGCCCGTCTGGGCCCCGATGATTATCCACTGAAACCCCGCCAAGTCGAAAGTCACTTCCCCCATCAGCGGTTCCACGCTTAAAAACCGGACCGGCGCATGTGCCTTAAGCAGCAATTCCGCCCGGCCCCTGTCCCTGTCCAAAGTGACATTGGTCCCTATCCAGCAGTTGCCGGGGAATTCAAATTCCAGGTAGCGTCTCGGATTTTTGGTCAGAAACTGGAAGGTATGCCACGGCGCGCGGGCCGTAACGTCAAGAATCTTACGAATCCACTCGGCCGGAACCCACTGTCCAAACGCGTCCCCCGCGTCCACTACGAATATCCTGCCGGGTTTTCGGACCTTAAGCGGCTCATCCAGCCTATGAGAATAGAACGTAGGGTCGTAGCCGAAAGGGTTTATCTCCCCCTTTTCGGCTATATGCAGTTCGCCGGTTTCCCGGATGCGCCAGTCCTTAGCAGATTTCCTCCGGCCGTTTTCGATGTAAACGGCCCCGAAACGGTTCAGTGGGGCCGTGCCCTTCATTGTGTTGTAGCAATAGATATCCCGGCAGGAATGCAGACATCCCGTTATGGGATTCCAGCTATAGTCACACCACTCGATGGAAGTTTTGTTCATGCTTTTTTTATTTCCCCGGAATTTTCAATATTTCTTTCTATAAAACCCCACTTGCATCAGGGCCTCCTTAACTTTTCTATCTTTTTTTGCCAATATTTTAAGCGCCTCTTCGATCATATCCAGTTTGTCGTCCTTTTTCCGCCGGTCAATCTTTTTGGCCTGGCGTTCATCAACGACTGAAGCAACAATGGCGAATAAAGCCATTACCAGAATGCCGCTACAAATTATCTCCAGTGGTGACATTTATGTATTCCTCCTAATAAATGATAAATTCCGATTTTATGATTTTCACCGCTCGCGCTCATAATCCAGATAGCCTTTTACGCGGAGAAGCCCCAAGAACCCTTCCTCGCTCACGATGTCGGCCGGGGAATGCCCATTGAAATCCCCATTCGGCGTGGTCATCCATTTGTAGACGATCTCCCGGTTATGGGGATAAAGAATACGCAATGAACGATGAATGGAGAGCAGATTGCCGGCACGATCCAGAAGGTCCCGGTGGTTTGCGAGCGGTTCCCCTTTACGATAGCGAGCCAGTGCCTTGCGAGAGCCTTCGGACAATCCAAGGAATGCAAGCTGATCTTTTACCGGAAGCTCCCATAGATCAAAAAGCTTCATTACCATACCCGCAAGCGCTATTCTCCCTTCCCTGCTGCGCGGGTCGGGCTTACCGTCCTTTAATGTAATTTTGTTTTTCATATTTATCCCAAGATATTTTTTTATACTGGAATGCCATACCTTATTCTGCCCAGCATGTTTTCCACTTCCCGGGAGCCCGGTTCCGTTTCCGCCACTTCAATGGGGGGCTTATGCCCGAATAGACCGTGCGGTCTTGTAAGCCATTCCCGGGCGTCCTCCTCGCTCTCGAGGACATCTGCTGCCCATGCGAATAGGGCGGCTGCACGATAGAGCCGGTCACTGGAGACAAACGACAATTTGCCTTTTCTCTTTTTCAAACGGCGGAAAGTGCTCATGCTTACGCCTAAAATCCTGGCAAGATCCTTGTCCGGTATATCAAGGCGCCTCTGCACCTTTCTTGCCATGGAAAATGGAAATCCCTTCTTGATTCTTTCGTCAAAGTCCATCGATCCGGAAATTTTAATCCCAAAGACATTACCGACGTTGTACATGGTCCCCTCCCTAACTTGTCTTTTTGATCACTGCCATGGCGGTGGCGAGCATCGATGAGATGTCCCCGAAATTGGCCGGCAGTATCATGGTATTCGTTGCCTTGGCCAGATTGCCGAACTGGCCAACGAGTGCCTCGGCCACCCTCAACTGGACCGCCTCTATTCCGCCTGACTGAATGGCTTCGCCCACCTTCCGGAGCCCGTCCGCCGTGGCCTGGGCCACGGCCCTGATGGCCGCGGCCTCGCCGTCGGCCAGGTTGATCTGCTTCATCTTCTCCCCTTCGGCAACGTTGATGACCGACTGCTTCTGGCCTTCCGCCTGGAGGACCATGGCTCTTTTCTCACGTTCCGCCTGCATCTGGAGGGCCATCGCCTTAAGCACATTTTCCGGAGGGGTGATGTTTTTGATCTCGTAGCGGAGGATTTTTACACCCCAGGCCCTGGCGGCCTCGTCCACAGCAGTGACCACGGCGTTATTGATGTGCATGCGCTCCTCGAATGTGCGGTCCAGGTCTATCTTGCCGATTTCGGACCTCATGGTCGTTTGCGCGAGCTGAGTAATGGCAAACGTGTAATCGGTAATCCCGTAGGAGGCGGCCCTGGGATCGATCACCTGGATGAAAAGGACCCCATCCACCGCGACCTGCACGTTGTCCTTTGTGATGCATACCTGCTCCGGAATCTCGTGGGCCGTTTCCTTAAGGGAATGACTGTAGGCGACTCTATCCACGAAGGGCACGATAAGATTTATCCCCGCATTTAGCATCTGGTGATACCGTCCCAGCCGCTCCACCACAAACGCGGTCTGCTGGGGAACGGTTTTAACCGACGCCATGAAAACGGCAACTACCAATACCGCAAATGCCAGAAAAACGTATAACATTTCAGACCTCCTTCAAAATTGATGCTTTATTCCTCTGGTTTGTCAACCGGACGTACGCAAAGCCTGATGCCGTCCGAGCCCGTTATCTCCACCATGCTGCCGGCTTCAATGGTATGCAGCTCCTTGCCATAAGCAATCCAGTCCGCCCCGCGGTAAAAGACGCTCCCTTCGCCTCCAGTCGGGATTGGTTTTACTACCTTGACCTGCTGGCCCAGATAGTCGGGGGAAATTCCGCCTCTGGCCAGCCTTGGCCGGATCCTGTTTCGAAGCAGAACAATGGAAATGAGCGATACGGCCGAGAAGAGCACAAACTGGCCCTCAGGCCCCGGGGTGAGGCCAATCCCGGTCGTAATCGCAGTAGCCAGGGCAGCCGTCCCCAGGAACACGAAAACGAAACTGAGATTGTGCATCTCGGCAACAATCAAGATTAGACCCAGGACCGCCCAGATTTTATAGTCCATATTTGCCCTTTTCGCCGGTGATGAATTTCTTCATTGCAGAAACCATTTCAAATGGGGCCGCTATGATGCTCTTTAGGATGAACATAGCCCCCGGTATGAGCAAAAAAGAGCTTATGACCCAGGCGATTCTTTTCCAGCGCTTGTCTATGAGCCTGGATTTAAAGGAAGTCCTGTTTTTCATTCTGTCAACTTCAGCCTCTATGGCCCACAGGTTCAAAATCCCGAAGGAGAGAAACAGGAGACACACATAAAGAAGGGCTGCCAGTCCTATGGCGGTCTTTACGTCCTTTGGCGCTATCCTCATGCCTTTTCTCCTTTCCCAGCCTTCCACTCGGGTGCTTTTACCGAGAATTTGAAAAAGCTGGATAAAAAGCCAACAGCAGCCCCTATCTGATAGAGATTCCCCGCGGATAAATCGAACCTGAATGCCCTGAAACCATCGACAATCCACCTGCCCAAAAATGTCAGGGAGAAAACCCACCCCAGAACGGCGCCCATGATGACCCCGAGGACCACGTTTGAGCAAAGCCAAAATACGAATAAGCCGGGCATGATTACCAACATAGCAAGCAATGCTCCCCAGCCCTGATATTGTGTTCTCATACGTAATCTCCTTTGTTTTGATCTGGGGGGCCGGATTCCGGGTCCCCCCCGGTTTATAAATCCCTATTCCGGCATATTGCCGGCTCCTTATCTCCCGCTTACGACAAGACCTTTTCCATCTGCGGCACGTCTTCAAAACAGGGTAATTTGGCTGTCAGGCCGTAGGCCCTGGCGACATTCCGCATGTTTGTATCGGTGCTCAGCACTATCACCTCGCCGCCGGCCCCTTTTTTCAGACTTATCGCGGCCCCGACTATCCGGTTGTCGGCCATGCTTGCGAGGTCGTCTATCGGCACGTAGGCCTCATAGGTCCTGAGAATCGCCTCGTTGAAGAGACCCACCCCGGCTGGCAGGTACTCCCCAAAGAGATGGAGCGTGTTTAGCACTTTTTCGGCTGCCCCGGCTATCATGAGGTGTTTGCTATGTTTAAGGCCTAGCAACTCCTTGATAACCGTCTTGGGGATGACAATTTCGCAATTGCCTTTGAGGCGAAACATCAGGTCCGGGTACGCCAGCAGTGCGCTCGTATCCAGCACGTATATTTTCTTTTTCATCTTTAAAAATCCTCCTTGGTTTCAATTGGTTTTTTGCAAAAACCCTTTAGTTCCTCGATTGTCTCCTTCAGCCACTCGAGCCGGTCGCACAGGTCATTTAAGACGCTTGAAAGCGGGATGATCGCGGTCGTTTTACCCTCAAACAGATACCTAAGGAGCCCGGCTATCTCCATGAGATAGACCATTTGGGAGTCGATATCATCGGCTATATCAAGATAGCTTTTCTCCCCGGTTTCCAATTCTTTTCTCCCTTCTTTGGCCGCCGTCTTTTCCTTACGCATCACCTCTTCCCTCCTTTATAGGAGAGGGCGGAAGAACCCCCTCCACTTTTTAAAAAAGCCGCCATCAGCAGCCGGAATAGCCTCCGCAAAAGGCCCTCCTTCCTGAGCGGCCGGTGGATTTCCATTGTTTTTACTTCTTCCGGAGCAGCAGGGGCCGCTTTATCCATCCTGGTCAGGCTTAAGGGCCAGTTTTTGGCCTTTAGCCCATGTGCCCTGGTTACATCCCTCATTTCCCTGTCCCGGCTGATAACCGCGACATATCCGAACTCCCCTTTAAGTTTCAAGGCGGTCCCCACTACCCGGTTGTCGATGTCGTTTCCAAAATCCCTTATCTTTTCAAACCCGGTGCAGGTCCGCAGTATGGTCCCGGTTCTTAATTGCCCCCCTTTGGCAAGGTCCAGGTATAAGCCAAGCTGGTCGAGCATACGCGCAACATCTCTTGCCGCCCTGGCCTCATACTCGTTTTCGCTGTTTTTGTGGATATCAAGCTCCTTTATAACGGCGGTCGGGATCACCACCGTTTCGTTAAAACCCAGTTTGTATATAAGGTCGGGCTCAGACAGTAGAGCCCCCGTATCGACGACGTATGCCTTCACCTATTTCCCCTTGCCTTCCTTAGCCCCCGAAAGAAACCATCTGACTTCTTCGGCCACAAAAGCGGGCGGCTCCGCCAGAACCAGATACGGTATGAGCAGCAGGGAGCTCCCCAGCCAGATAACCCTTTTCCACCTTTTGTCGATAAGCCGGGGATGCCGTTCTTCGAGCTTCTCGGACATGGCCGGGAGCATCGAGAGGGAAAAATACACGTTCCACAGATATACGGCTGTCATCAATCCGTAAAGCAAATGTTTCATTTCGCCCTCCATTTGGTTTTTGTTTGGTTTCCATAACCCATGGGTCCCGACGCGGCCCCACAAGTGATCTCCCCCAGCTTTTTGCCTGTCATGCCGCCACCCCCCTTTTTGCGCTCCTTTTTTTGTACTATCTCTTTTCTAGGCAGTTTCACTGTTTTCCCTCGACCTCCATGTAGGCCTTCCTGATCATCTTTTTGGTTATGATTTCGCCTGGATCAGCCCCTATCTCCTGCCAAAGTCCTTCTCCTAATACCAGCTCGAGTTTGATGGTTTCCTCCTCTGACGGCCCCCTGGCCGGCTTGAGCAGGGTTTTCATGAATCTATTCCTCCTTTCCTCGTCTAGGCTTTTGTAAAGCCTCTGCAAATACCTGAATTCATTTTTCTTGATGTACATATTTCCTCCTTCTTTGTTTCCTTTTTAAAAGTTGAAATTTCCCATGCTTGTTTATAGGTTTCAGATTGTCAAAAGTCAAATTAGCAAGCCGTCTGTCAGGACCGGTCATTCCTAAAGGTTTCATTTTCCTCCCTTGGACTCCCGGTAGGCCTTTTTAATCATCGTCCTGGTGATAAATTCCCCGGGCTCGATGGCCCGGAGGCCGAATATCTCTTCTCCCACGACCTCAATCTTTTTGATATCATCTTCCCCGGACCTCTTGCCGCCAGCCTTGAGCAGGATTTGCAGCAACTTTTTCCTTCTTTCCTCGTCCAGCCCCTTGTAAAGCCCTTCCAGATACCTGAAATCGTTTTCCCTGATGAACATGTGCTCCTCCTTTTATTACATTATTTAATTCGTTCTTTAATACATCCTAAGCATATATACGTTTTGGATATGTGAAAGTCAAGGCGGTTTGGGGGAATTGTCAAGGCAAAGTAGAAATGTCCGGTTTCCGGCAAAGTAGAAATGTCCGGTCATGGTGTTGTGGCCGCCAGTGGTTTTTGGGCCTGGAAGCTCATCTTCCTAAAGAGGTTGCGGTTGCCTTTTTT
>JAJYJK010000041.1 GCA_021789555.1 Nitrospirota bacterium | reverse complement strand
CACCTCGGCCAGCAGGTAGTTGCCATGGAAATTCATATGCACATGCTCATAGAAGATGTTGTCTCCGGGGATGCCCCCTGGGCTTGCCTCCTCGAAGAAACGGGCGGCGTCCACCAGATATAGCCCGCTGGCGGGCCCGCTGGCGGGTCCTCTGGTGGACCTGCCGGCGACCTGCCGGATGATTGCGTTAATCCGGCTGTCTGCCCGGAAACGGAGCGTGTCGTAGTCGCGGGCCTCGACATAGCTTCTCTTTGCCAAGGCGTAATCGCCCGCCGCCTCATAGCACTGGCCCATCCTGTAGTCCAGGGCCGCGTATTGCGGGTCTATCCGGGCGGCGGCCCGGTAGGATTTCAGCGCCCCGCTAATGTCCCCGGCGCCCTGCCTCCCCACCCCTTCATGATAAAGGGCGTCCCACTCGCGCTTTTGGGCCGCGTCCAGGCCGGCGCGGTGCATCGAGGCAAAGGGAGCGCAGTCCCGGAGGTTCGTCCCCACGGTGCTCACAATCACCTTTATCCCGTGGCGTCCGGCCACGCGGATAATGTCCTTGAGGTTGCGCCTGAAATATTCATAGACCTTGCTCATTCTCGGGTCTTCGGCGCGCACCTGTTTGCCGAGAAACATCTCCATGCCGAGCCATTTTTTGGGGGCGCTGCCCCCCTCCGCGCGCCGCGCCAGCCAGCCAAGAAGCTGGCCCACCCTTGTGGATTTCAGGGCGATGCCGGCGCGGATAAGCGACAGTCTGGAAGAGATGGGGGAAAAAACGGTGCCCGGCCCATAGGGACCCACGACCTCGTTATTGCCCATATATGCAATGAACAGGTCGCCGTCCCGCGGGGCCACATCCCTTGCAATCCGCAGCACCACGTGGGAGTTTATGGCGGTCACCGCGGTGTTCACAATCTCGAAATTCACGCCGGGATAACGCTCTTCGAGCATCACGCCCAGAATCCGCGAAAACCCGTAGGATGGCTCCGGGTCGCCCTGGGCGGCGGACTCGCCAAGCACGAAAATCCGGTACGTCTGCGGCGGTTTTACCGCCGGGAAGCTGAAAGATACCGGCGTGCGGGCTATCCGGCGCGGGAAAAAAGTCCACGTGAACCTGTTGTTCTCCGCAAACGCGCTCCGTCCGGCCGCCACGCATTTCAGGAGAAATCCCGAGGGGTAGCCGTAGCCGGCAACACGGAGCCCCGCCTCCGCCAGCACAAGGACCAGGGCGGGGATGAGTATGATGCCCGACAGACGAAATACCCACAGCCGCAAGGCGGAGATTTTTCCCCCTTTATCCATTTAAAAAAGCGTGTATATGAACGGCGCAAGCGCGCTTGTCTGCGTCAGCACGACAAGCGCCCCCAGAAGGACCAACAAGAGCGCTATCGGCAGAAGCCACCATTTCTTGTTATGCCTGAGGAACTCGAAATACTGGGCTATGATTGTCGCCTTTCCCATCGCTGCCTCCTTTAATACATCTTTTCGTATGAATTGCCCTTTCTCTTTCGTTCCTTTTTTGCGGCCCAATAGGTCTTGCCCTCCCGGGCCGCGTTTTCGTTTTCATACTTTTCGTTTTCAGACAATGGGCCCTCATGGGCCGGGGCGTCCGGGAAATCCATATCGAGAAAATTCCTCCCCATGAGCCGGGCAATCAAGCCGACCGGCGTTATCACAAGGAAAAAGAGCCCCGTCAATATGATCCGCGAAACCAGCCAGCCCAGGCAGAAGGCCGCCGTCATCCACGCCTTGTATACCCGCCTTAAAACGGCGGGCAGCAGCAGTCCCGCCGCCGCAAGCAGGCCGCCGGCCGCGAAGAGGAGGGCCGCAATGCGGGCATTTCCCCTGAAGGCGGAAGCCCCGGCCAGAAGGAGTAAAAAAACGCCCGTCTGGAGGCCGAATTTCCTGAGGCCCCTTCCCGAAAGGTCAAGCCCGCGGACATCCTCCCTGATGTCCTCGATGAACCCCGCGCGCGCTTTCGGGTCTGCCTCCGGATGCCGCCCCGCCTCTTTTATAACACATCCCGATTTCATGCCATTCGGCAGGGGCGCGGCCTCCGGCTGCTCTTCCTTCAGGAGCACGCAGTTGCCCATTACGAGGACATCCATCCCGGTGCGCATGAAACACCGGAAGGCGTCAAGCGGGGAGGCCACTATGGGCTCGCCCCTTACGTTAAAGGAGGTATTCACGATTACCGGGCAGCCCGTCTTTTCGTAAAATTTCCTGATCAGGGCGTAATAGAGCGG
Organism: Nitrospirota bacterium; assembly: GCA_021789555.1. Lineage (GTDB taxonomy): Bacteria > Nitrospirota > Thermodesulfovibrionia > Thermodesulfovibrionales > JdFR-88 > JAJYGJ01. The sequence goes on along the minus strand of JAJYJK010000041.1, from coordinate 16,879 downwards.
ATTGCCGGCGGCGCTTACGGTCTGCAGCCGCGCGGAGAAATCCACATGCGTTACGGCGGGGATGGCGGACCTTTGCGTCTCGAGCCTTTGGAGTCCCGAAAGCCCTTCATCCCCCGGTTTGGGAGGGATGCGTTTTTCCTCCTTCACATCGGCCACAAGGAGCATATAGGGGCTCTCATGGGAGGTCTCAAACCAGTGCGGGGCCTCCTCGAGGAGGACGGATGGCGCAAAGGGCCTGAAACTCTCCCTGAATTTTATCTTCAGGTTCATCCTTTTTTGCATCTCCGGCCGCCTGGGGTCGCCTATTATCGAGCGGCCGCCCAAGGCGCGGGGGCCGAACTCCATCCTGCCCTGGAACCAGCCGATGACCCTGCCCTCATCGAGCCATCCGGCCACGCAGTCAAGTAGTTCGCCGGTTTCAAACCGTTTGAAAGGCAATCCGTTTTCCTCGAGAAAACCCGATATCTCGTCATCGCCCCATGAGGGGCCCAGGTATGCGCCGGAGAAGAGGTCGTCCCTCGCGTTTTTTTTAGGCGCGGGATTGTCCAGATAATGGTGGTGCGCGATCAGGGCCGCCCCTACCGCTCCGCCCGCGTCGCCCGCGGCCGGCTGTATCCAGATGTCCTCGAAAATCCCGGAGCTAAGGACCTTCGCGTTTGCGACACAGTTCAGCGCAACCCCGCCCGCCATGCAGAGGTATCTCTCCCCGGTCTGCCTCTTCACGTGTCTTGCCATCCTGAGGACGGCCTCCTCCGTGACCGCCTGGATGGAGCGGGCCAAGTCCATCTCCCTCTTCGTTATCGGCCCTTCCGGCCTGCGCGGCGGGCCCCCGAAGAGCCGCTCGAAACCCCGGCCCGTCATCCTGAGGCCGGCGCAGTAGTCGAAATACTCCATGTTCATCCTGAAGGAGCCGTCCTCCCTGAGATCGATCAGGTGATCGTATATCTCCCCGACATACCTCGGCTCCCCGTAAGGGGCAAGCCCCATGAGCTTGTATTCGCCGGAATTGACCTTGAACCCGGTGAAATAGGTGAAGGCGGAATACAGGAGACCCAGGGAGTGCGGGAAAAGCAGCTCCGACATTATCCGGACCCTGTTGCCCTCGCCAACCCCCCATGAGGAGGTCGCCCATTCGCCCACGCCGTCAATTGTAAGAAACGCGGCCCTGTCGAACGGCGATGGGAAGAAGGCGGAGGCGGCATGGGACTCATGGTGCTCCGCGAAGACCGTCTTTCCAGAGTAGCCCAGCCGGCCGGCTATCAGGTCCGGTATCCAGAGTTTCTGGCGGAGCCACAGAGGCATCGCCTTCATGAATGTCTTTATGCCGCGCGGGGCAAAGGCCAGATTGGTCTCGAGTATGCGCTCGAATTTCACGAAAGGCTTGTCATAAAAGGCCACAAGGTCCAGGTCGCCCGCGCCGATGCCGGCCTCGCCAAGACAATAATTGATCGCGCCTGCGGGGAATGCGTGGTCGTGCTTTTTGCGCGTGAAACGCTCTTCCTGGGCCGCGGCGACAATCCGCCCGTCCCTTACAAGACAGGCAGCCGAATCGTGGTAAAAAGCTGAAATTCCAAGTATATACAAAAACTCAATGGATTATCTTGAATATCTGGACCCGGTTGTTTTCCCTGTCCGCAATAAGCAGATGGCCGTCCCCGTCGAGGCAAATCTGCTCCGGGAAATAGAGCAGTCCCTCATTCCACCCCAGTCCCAGGCGCCGTCCCTGAAAGGAGCCGTCCTTGCCGATGAGGATGACGCTGCCGCCGTTTAAGTCGTCCACGTAGATGATGCCGTTTTGGTCGGTCGTGATATTGGCCGGGAAATCGATATACTCGTGCAGACTCCCGGTAAGGGGGGTGAAGGCCTTGGCATCGGCCGCGGCCGCGTACAAGACGGCCCTTGGCCCGTCCGAGAGGATTATCCGTCCGGTCGGGTCCACGGCCAGGTCGCACATGAACCCGGCGTCCTGCGGAAACGGGACCTGCCTTATGAATTTCCCGTCGGGCCCCAGAACAATTACCCGTTCGCCCATGATGTCGAGGATATAGATATCGCCATCCGGGCCTATCTTAAAACTCTTTGGCACGAAGGCAGCCGGCTCGGGCAGCCCCGTGGGCTCGATATAGCCCTCGAAAGTCCCCTCCGGCCCGAGGCGCGCTATCTTGCGCGTCTTGCCGTCAAGGACGAAGATCTCCCCCTTGGAGTCCAACTGCACCCTCAGGGGATACGTCACCTGGGGCAGCTTTATCTCCTTGACGCCATTTAGTTTATCGTTCTCGAAATTGTATTTCAGGAGGCGCGAGTGGCCGGCGTCGGTGATGACTATTTCATGGAGATTGCTGCTGCAGGCCACGCCCTCGGGCGCATCGAGGCCGCCGTTGCCCGTTGCGTATACGGACATGAGGGGCTGCAGCTTCATCTGCAGGAGGGCAAAAGACCTCCCGGGGAAAAACACCGCCACCGCCAGTATCAGGATAAAAATCGAAAAGGCTCTTTCAGGTTTCCGCTTCCCCTTCACTTTGATCACCTCTTGTATTCCGTATGGCACTGTGTGCACATGTCGGTTATGGGCCAGAAATGGAGCATGTCCTTGTTGTCGGTGCCATGGACGCGGTGACAAGAGAGGCACTGGACGCGGAGGTTCTTGTTCCTGGGGTCTACGACCTTGGCCCCGACGGGGTGCGTGGAGTGCAGCTGGTAGTCGTGGCACTTGCCGCAGAGGTCCACTATGAGGGTCGCCTTGTCGAGCACCGTGTTGGCGAACACGACCGGCTGGTTAGCGAGCGCCGGCTGGTTTATGAGGAAGACATAGTTTGAAGAATGCGGGTTGTGGCACGCGGTGCATTTGCCCTGCTCTATCGGCTTATGCTTGGTCGTGGACCTCTCCTGGCGCGCAATGGTGTCCGGGTGGCACTTGCCGCACAGGTCTATCATCGGGGCCTTCAGGAGGTCCTTCTGGACGGACGCGTGCGGGCTGTGGCAGTTCAGGCAGCTCTTCTTGCCCAGCAGGGGCCAATGGACCCTGTTTTTGGCGAGGAAGCCGTTTATCTTGTCGGCATGGCACTGGGCGCACAGCTCATACCCCTGTTTCTTGACTTTCAGCGGGGTGGCCGAGGTATTGCCCTCGTGGCACTGGTCGCACATCTTCGCCGCCATCGGCGGATGGACGTTGTCGTAAAGGATGCCGGCCGTGTTGGAGCCGTGGGGATTATGGCAGGTAGTGCAGCGGGCGTTCTGCACCGGATAATTATTATGCTGTTTTGCGATTTCGGGGCTGTCTATCTTGTGGCAGCCCAGGCAAAGGTCGGGCACCTTCTTTATAAGCAGGTGTTTCGACGCCGCCGACCCGTGGGGGCTGTGGCAGTTGGTGCAGCCCTTGTCGACCGGCCAGTGCTTGAATTTGACCTTCGAGACCGTCTCTTCCATATCCTTGTGGCACTGGAAACATACGCCGTTGCCGGATTTCAGGAGATGAAACGGGTTATTGGAGGCATGAGGGTCGTGGCACTTGACGCATTCGCCCTGCGCCGCGACTTCATGGACGCTTACGGCTTTCTGGGGGATTATGTCCGCATGGCATGTAAAACAGATGCTCTTGGTCGAAGCGGACAGCAGCTTGCCGTGAGAGGAGGCATGCGGGCTGTGGCAGCCGGTGCAGTCGCCGGCCTTGACGGGCGTGTGGACATAAGCGTCTTTCAGCTTGGCCGCAAAAGAATCATGGCACGTCAGACACACCTTCCCCCTTGCGCCGGGCTTCAGAAGAAAACTGGCGTCGTCCGCAAGGGCGCCCTTGACGAGGCGCGGTACGCCGAAGCCGGCCAGACAAATTGAGATTGTGAGCGTGACAAACAGCGCTTTGCTAAAAAACCTCAACTTGGTCCCTTCTCCTTTCATTTCTTCACCACTATATGGCACTGCTCGCACATGCCGCCCTCGAAGGGGGGATGCATCACGTCCTTGAAAAGGCCCTTGGACTTGGAGCCGTGCGGCTCATGGCAGCTCACGCAGTCCATCACGCTGGCGCTGATGCCGATATGCGCCTTCGCAAACGCGTCGTCCGCGAGGTTATGGCAACTTCCGCACAAATCCTGAAGGGACTTTGCCGCGACAAGCGACGGCTTGTCCGAGGAATGCGGTTTGTGGCACCGGAGGCAATCCCCGGTGGCCGGGGGATGGACATTCGCGCCCTTTATCCTTGCGGCTATCGCCTTATGGCAGCCGAGACAGAGGTCCGGGCTCTGCGCGAGCAGGAGTTTCGGCAGCCTGGCCTTGTGCGGACTGTGGCACTTGGTGCAGAGGCCGTCCTTGACGGGTTGATGGGCGCTGGCCCCGTTGCTTATCCCGGTCGCTATATTCGAATGGCACTGGAAGCATATCTTGTCCTGCTTCTGGACAAGCATGCCTGTCAGGTTGCTCGCGTGGGGGTCGTGGCACGTAAGACACATGCCCTCCTTGAAAGGCATATGTGTAGAGCCGTCCTGCGCGGCGGGTTTCATGAAATCGCTGTGGCACTTCTCGCAGAGCCTGGAGCCCTCCGCCTTCAGTATATCTTTGTTGTCCGAACCATGGGGAGAATGACACGCGCTGCACTCGGCGAGGCTCACCGGCTGATGGATGAAGTTCTTGGCGAACTCCTCCCTGGCGTCCGTATGGCATGAATAGCAGACATCATCCATCCGCGCCTTGAATATGTACGGCAGGTTCGAGCCGTGCGGGTCGTGGCAGGAGGTGCACATGCCGGAGTTGAAGGGGAAATGCTGATACTTGGCCTTCAGCGCCTCTTTTTCCTTGGCATGACAGCTGTAACAGAGCGTCTCTCCCTTTTGCAGGAGCAGATTGTCGTTTTTGGAGGCATGCGGCGCATGGCAGGAGAGGCACCCTTTTTTGCTCTGCACGGGGGCGTGGGCATCTGAGACCGCGCCGCCCTCGGTCTTGTGGCAGGCCACGCAGAGACTGTTGCCGCCCCTTACCAGGAGCTTGTCGTTTTCGGAGGCATGGGGGTTATGGCATGAAAGGCACGCCCCCTCCTCAAAGGGTTTGTGCACCACCGTCCCGCCCGCCTTGAGCGTCTCCTTGTCGTGGCACTGATAGCAAAGGTCGCTGCCTTTTTTGGTCACCGCAAAGGGGTTTTTGGCCGAACCGGCGGGCACGTGGCACATGCCGCACTCGGCGTTCTCCGTGGGATTATGGACACTGCTCTTCAGCAGCTTCGGGTTGGTTGAGGAGTGCGGGTTATGGCATATCGTGCAGGAGCTTTTCTCCACCGGGTAGCCGCCGTGCTCCTTCTTGAAAGGGTCTTTTGAGGTGTCATGGCAGGAAACGCAGAGTTTCGTGCCGTCATCCTTGAGCAGGTTCGGCTCATTCGAGCTGTGCGGCAGATGGCAGGCGTTGCAGCCCTGGGACGTAATTACCTGGTGGACGTCCTTCTTTTCGAACTCCGCCTTCTTATGGCACTGGAAACACATATCGTTGCCTTCCGCCTTCAGCAGGTGGCCGTGGTCCGAGCCGTGCGGGTCATGGCAGGATGTGCACTTGCCCCCACTGGTCAGGGCGGAGTGAATGTATTTCTTGTCCATGCCCAGGCTCTTCAGGTCATGGCATTTCAGGCACAGGTCATTGCCAATTTCCTTCAGGATCAGTTTCGGTATGAGACCGTGCCGCAAGTGGCAGTCCTCGCACTTGTCGTCCTTGACGCCGGGGTGGAGGTCCGGCATGGAGAGATATTTCTTTGCGAAATCCTTATGGCAGTCGAGACATCCCTGCCGCTTGAATTGCCAGGCGGCCTGCCCGCGGGCCGCAAAAAACAAAACCCCGCCCGATACGATGAGAAGACTTATTGTTATTAAAAGCGCCAGCCTGGTCTTAGTTTTCAAAGTAGACATACCTGCCTGATCTTCCAAGTTTTCACCTTTTGATGGTTTTCGCCTTGTCCCCGGACGCCCCCGGCTTGCCCGCCCTGAGGGTCTCGTCGTATATCTGGACCTTGTAGGCCTTCTTCAGTTTGGATACCCAGCCCTCCGCCGCCTGGTTGAATTTCTGCGCGTACACCTTTCTGGCGATGTCCTCCTTCACGGCGTCGAAGGAGCGCGGCTTGGCCGGCACATCCTTTTCAACGAAGAGGACATATGACAGGTTGGAGTAGGCAAAGAGCCTTTCACTGCCTTCCGTTGCGTCAGCCAGGAGCTTCTGGGCGCCCCCGGGCATGCTCGAAAACGTGATAAGGCCCTCCCCGAAATCGAGGGCCCCCTTTTGCCCCTTCGGCAACTGGCCGGCCGCGTTGGCCTTTACCCATGAGAAGCTGTCACCCCTTTCGAGCATCCGGGAGGCGGTCTGGGCGTCGCCCTGCTTTGCGAAGACCAGGCTCCCGACCTTCACCATCCGGGGAGTGGAAAAATCCGCCAGGTGCGCCTTGTAGTATGTCTTGAGCTCGGCGCGTTTTACCGTCACGTCCGGCGAGACGACCCTTTTCATGAATTCCGCGAAGAGTATCCCATCCTCCCGGTCGGCGACCGCCTGTTTGTATCTTTCCGTTTTGTCGAGACCGTGCGCGCGCGCCTGCTGCGCCAGCACCCTCTTGTCCAGGATATCGTTGAAGAGTTTATCTTTTATGGTGAGCACCTTCTTGTTTGCGACCTTGTCCGTGCCGTGATAGAAGTATTTGTTCATCGCGGTCCCCAGTTCCCCAACCGTGACGGGCTGCCCCCCGTCGACCTCCGCCAGGACCCGTTTGTCCTTCATGAACCCGGCCATATCGAACTTCTTGGAGGCGTAGTTGAGCTTGTCCAGGGCCTTCAGGACGTCCTTATGCTCTTTCACGTGTTTCTTGATCAGGTCGCGCACGCAGGCCTCGTAGCGCTTCACCTTCGCGTACTGGAGCGCGTCGTTCTGCGCTCTCTTCATGGCCTCAGGGTCTTTGGGGTATGCGACCTCTGCCAGCTTCACGATAACATAGTTGTTCACGCCCGCCGATATCACCGGGCTTATCTGGCCCACCTTCAGCCGGGCGGCCGATTCGGCCACGGGCAGCAGCAGCTTGTCCGGTTTTGTGAGACTGCCCTTGATATCGCCCTTCGCTATCCCTTTTTTGACGGCGTCCGAAACGACCTTTTCGAACTGCTTTCCGCCGGCTATCTTCTTTTCCGCCTCGCTCGCGAAAGACTTGACCTTGAACGTGACGGACTTCAGCCTGTATTGTTTGGCGTAGCCCTTGTAGAATTTCTGCACGAGGTCCGGGTCCGGCTTCGTGTCCTTCAGGTAGTCCGCCACCTCCAACTGTATAAGCGTCTTCAGGGAGTAGTCCTTCATGAAGTCCTTGACTTCCTGCAGCCCGTCAAGCCCGATGTTCCTGGCCTCCAGAACGACAAGCTTCACGGCTATGAGGCGATCCAGTATCTCCGCGTAATCTATGCGCTTGGCCTGCTTCTGCCCGGAGAGCTCCTCGTGTATCATGCCGATGGTCCGGTTGAACTCATCGACCGTGACGGGCTCCCCCCCCACCGAGGCGACCGCCTCCTTGCCCTTGATGACCGGCAGCTTGGAAGGGTTTTTTATTTCGGTAGCGAAGGCCGGAAGGGCCAGGGCCAGGACAACCGGCAAAGATACGACGGCCGTCCGGACCGTCCGCCTGGAGACAATCCGCAACAGGGAATTCAGGAGGTTTCTGCCAAATCTCAAACCGGGGCCGACTCTTAAAGACTGATTCATTTCTGAGCTAAAGTTCATAATGTTTAAGACCCAACATTTAAACATATACTCCTTAAGAATTTCAAGTGAAAAAAGAGGCCGGGAATCCCGCTTGGCCGGCCCGCATGGACGTCCGCCTTCACGTCCGGACCCTCATCCCTTTATCATAAGCTCCACAACGGACCTCGCCATCGCGGAGGCCATCCTGTGGGCAGTGCTTATCCTGCCCCGGTCGAAAAAGTAAACGCCCTTCTTGCCGGTTGCGGAATCGGAGGAAGACCAGACCACCTCATGGCTGTTGTCCTCGATCGCGAGGGTGTCGAAATCGACTGAGGGATTGCCGTCTGGCCCCTTGTAGTCCTGGTAGTCCAGGACCTTGCCGGTGACAATCAGGTCCGCGCGGAGCTGGCTGAAAAGGGCGTCGGCATTGGCAAAGGATATGCCGTCGTTCATGATTATCCTCTCGTTCAGAAACTCGTGCCTTATCAGGCCCGGCTCGATTACGCGAAAGTGCCTCCTGTGCCGGCAAAGCTCCTCAACGAAATGGAGCATCATTATGTTGCCCGCCTCACTCCTGTGGCTCACGTTGTAAAAGGGGGCGACCACAACAGTGTACCTCCGGCCCGGGTCCAGCAAGGGGGACCTGAAAAACCTGTTGGGTTTGAACCTGCCCGCCATGAGCACGCCGTTGCCTTTCGTCCAGCGGCCCGAAAGCGCGTCATCCAGAGAGCCCGCGAGGTATCCGACCGCCTTTTCCAGAAGCCTGCCGGGATCGCGCACAATGCCGAGGTCAAGCAGGCCCGGCTTGTCGTCACCTGAAACCCCGGTGCTGTCCATCCAGAGGATCTCGGGCTCATCCGAACCCGTGGCGACCAGCCTTGCGGTAAGCGCAAGCTTCGGCGGATAGGTGGGGTCGTAGAGTTCCAGCGAGGTAATGAGCACCGCGCCCGCGCCGGCCTCCTTGCTGAAAGCCAGGGACATCTCGGCATTCAGCCCCCCCACGTCGCGCATCCGGTGCCTGGCCATCACCTGTTCCACAACATCCTCCGGAACGACGCGGAGGCCAAGCTTCCTCAACCTATCTTCAAATGATTGCCTGATGCCCTTGAGCGGAGCGTCCGTCCTGCTTAAGTTCTGGACCGGCAGGACCACGACCACAGGGCGCCTGCCGTAGGAGGCCGGCACGGGCGGGGTCCTGACGCTTGAGGCCGCGCACCCGGAAACCGCGGCGGCCAGACAGGCCATGGCGAGACAAATCACAAGTAAACGACAGCGGGTCACAAGTAAACGGTAACGGGCCGCAAGCAGACGGCGGCAAGCCGCCATCCCGCGCCATTTTTCTCCGCTAAGCGAAAAGTTTCTTGATAAGCTCATCAACGGCTTTTTGCGTAATGGCGTTCATAGGCTCGGCGCCCCCCCCAAAAAGCCGGTCCCAGATAGTGATGCCGCCTTCAGTGGCGGAGGCCGACCATACAATCCGGCCGCTCTGCGCCTCCATCATCTGAAGGCTGACGGAGATGATCGTGGAAGATGTGTTTCCACTCCTCACCTCCCCGTATTCCCTTATGACCCCGGTGATGACCGCGTCGGCCTTCACAAAGCTGCAGAAGGTCTTGACCTCCGCGGGCGCCGGCTCGGAAGGACTATTCACCCCCGCCCTGGCGAGCCCGCGCGCCACCTCGCCGGAGGGCAGCACGTACACCGCGCCGGTGGCCAGAAGCGAGTCCGAAAGGACGTCCCTGACCCTTTCGGCCGCCCCGGCGTCGGTCGTTAGGTTCATAAACGGCATTATGGCCACGGTGTGGATGGAGCCGAAATCCATGTTCTTGTCATGATATACGGCGGCCCTGCCACCGCAGCCCGCAAACATCACCACGACGGCAAGCAAGATGATTCGCTTCAGGTTAGCCATTTTTGCTCCCAAACATTAATGCGATGATTATGATGGTTTTGAGCATCCTTTGTCAATAATTTTTCCATTCCGCCCGCGCCCTCAAAAGAGCTGAAACCGGAAACCCGTTCGTCCCGGGAGAGACTCCATTTCCTGCCATCAGAAGAATTTCTTGAACGTCGCGTAAAGCGACTCCGAATTCGAAACCGAGGTGTCGTCTTCGCTTTTCAGTATCGCGTAGGAGACGTCCAGGAAAGTGCGCTCGGCTATCCTCCACCTCATGCTGGGGCTTATCGTCCTTGACTTGGGCGCGTTGAGGCCGGTCCCTATGGACTCGTTGTAAGCGAAGGAAAACTGGACCGCGCCGTACGGAAACGGAGACCAGCTTATGTTGTAATTGTAAGCGGTGCGGGAGACCGCCTCCGTGGAGACATAGTCGACCGCCAAAACGGCATAAAGCGTGCTGAAAGGCGACCAGGAGACCGACGCGTCGGCGGTCTCCGTGTGAAATTCGGAGCTTGTGGGCGTCGTGACGGCCGTCGCGGCCGGCACCGTCGCGGCCGGCACGCCGCTTTCGGAGGTCCGCGATTCCGAGTAGTCCATATTCAGGCTGACGGTGCGATAAGGGGTGAAAGTCGAGCCGAAGTTATAGGTATAGCTGGTGCTGTCCAGGCCGGTGCTCGAACTGCCAAGGCTCACACCCGTCCTCGCATATACGCTTATGCCCTTGTAGAGTTCAGCGGTATTGTTCAGGAACACCGCGTTTGTCGTCGTCGTTATACCGTCGGAAGTGGAAGTGGAGCCGCTATAGATCAGGTTGTCGTTCAGGGCCGGCACGGGTACGGCGGTCAGGGACGCGCTGTAGAGGTAAGACGTCCCCGTACCCGCCTCGTTTTCGATCTCGTCGCGGGAGACCCTGGCCGTGCCCGTCAATATGCTGCTGAACCTGTGCAGCACCGTAAAACCGTTCGAGATGGTGTAGTTCGTGGTAGTGGGTTGGGAAGAGCCGGAGTTGAGGGAATAAATCAGGTTGAAGTCGTAGAAAAGCTGCGGGCGGCTCAGCAGAGACGCCCGCAGGCTCAGGTCGTACTGCTGGGAAGTCGCGGTCTGCGTCTGGCCCTGCACCTCCTGGGCCTGCTTGCGCTCGTAAGCCTGAATCTCGGTGATGTATATGTCATTGAACTGCGACTTCAAATTAGGCGGCACGGCGCCAAAAGAGTTCCAGGGGTTCACCACGACCATCACCCATGAATTTTTCACGTCCGACGGCAGGTCTATCTCAAAAAACGGCTGCTGGTTCGGCGGCTGGCCGAAGGGGCGGAAAATCGCGGTCACCTGCTGAAGGCTCCATGTGACGTTGTCCTGGCTCGTGTAGACCTGCCAGGTGAAGGGGTTTGCGACCTGCTGAAGAAGCGTGCTTACGTCCCCGCCGGGGCTGTTGATATAGACATACAGGGCGTTGACGGCGGGCGTGTCCTGGAACTGCACCGCCATTTTCCAGGTCGTAAGCGGGTTGCCGCCCTGGCTGCTGCCGATGTCTATGCCGGCGCTGGCCTTGAAGTCGCCGTCTATGAGCGCCCTGTTCTGGTTAGACTGGTCGTCGGGATTCTGCTGAAACACCACCGTGGCGGGCGAGCTCGGGCCCAGGGGGAGGGAGAACGAGCTAAACGGGAAGACCTGGAAATAGACGAGGCCCGCCGAAGTGCTGACGACCTCGGTCTTTGTATTGTCCAGGTGGATGTTGTAGTCCGTGTTCATTGTGACCCGGTTGTCGAAGAAACCCCTCGAGTAGGAGACGCGGCCGCTGTTGTTCAAATCCGTGAAGACCGTCCCGTTTAAGTTGTTCTTGGACTTGTCCCAGGAGCCCTCGTAGGCCACAAGCAGGTTTTTAATGGGCGAGTAGGAGGTGCTCCAGGTCATCGAATCGCTCGTGATATCGTTCAGGAGGTGCTGTTCGTCATACTCATGCGCCCTTGTATACTGCAAGGTCAGCGGGGGCAGGCCGTCGGGCCTCCAGCTGAAGAGCGCGTTATAGCTGTCGTCTATCTGGGTGGAGGCAGGCGACCCGGAAAACCCGGTCGTCCTTTCTATGCGGCTGTAATCCAGGCCCACGTTGAAGGGCGCCGTGCCGAAGGCGATCCCGGCATAGGGCCTCAGGGTCCTGGTGGTGGAAGTGACGGAGGGGTTGCCGCCGACGGTGGATTTGCCGGAGAGCCTGTCGAATATGCCGCCCCCGTGGACCTCCAGATGGGGATATATCCTCCTTGAGAGATCGAGCCTGTATATCTGCTCGAAAGAGACGAGCCTCGATTCCGTCGTCTCGTTGGTCGTCTTGTCGGTCGACTTGGTGTTGAAGATGCCGTAGTCCCATTCGAGCCCCGCGCTCACGCCCGCCATGGCCGGGGAGGGCCCCACGAACAGCGCCAGCGCAATGAGCGTTAAAAAAAAAAGGGGGGGATTTAAAAAAAACTTTATCCGGCCGGCAGTCATCTAGAAAGACATTACCTCTCCCCCATCAGGGTCACCCAGCAGGGTCCGACGCCCACGTCTATCATGGAGACGGTCTTCTTGCTTGCCAGGTTTATGAAGATGAGAGACTCCAGGACCGGGTCGACTACGCAGAGGTCGTTTTCGTCATTGTCTATCGTCATGTAGGCCGGGTCCGCGCCGGCCTTTATGTAATCGACCGGTATGAAGGTAAACGGGTCGTAAACCTCCAGGAAGGGTGTGTTCATCTTGCCTATGTAGACGAGGTCTGTCCTCGTGTCGACCTTTATGGCCCTCATGCCCTGCCCCGCGAACTGCCGCTTTATGATGGAAAGTCCCGAGGGGTCGAAGACGGTGAGATAAGGAGAGCTCTCATTTATTATGTAGAGCCTGTCGCCGGCGCGGTTGAACGCGCCCCTTATGGGTGCGGTGTCCGTGGCGACGGTGGCGACCACGCCGGTCGAGGTGAGGTCTATTATCGAGGCGGTGTTCGAGAAATAATTGAAGACGTAAGCCCTCTTGCCTGACGGGTCCAGGAGCATGTAGACAGGCTGCACCCCGACTTTTATCCTGCTTCGTTCCACGAAGGAGACCGGGTCTATTACGCTTATGGTATTGGAGCCGGTGTTGACGGAAAACAGCGTGCCGCCGTCCGGCGTAAGCGCCACTTGCGAGGGGTCGTCCCCGGCGTTGAGGCGGATGCGGCCCACCACCGCGCCCTCCGTCATGTCTATCACGTCGATCGCGTCCTCTCTGGAGAGCGCCACGTAGCCCCTTTTCACCTTCGGGTCGAGGACCATTCCCATCGGGCCGGCCCCGGTGGCGATGACCCCCGTCACCTCCATGGCGGACTTGTTGAAGACCGTGATGTCGTTCGAACCGGAATTCACGACGTATCCCAGGAGCGCGTCGACGGGTTTGTCCGGGACCTTCAAATCGAAGGCGGGCGAGAAACTGAATCCGGCCTTCACGGCCCGGCCGTACCGGAGCGTCATGGAGATAACCAACCCGTCCTTTTCCTTGACGGCGAAGGGCAGGCCGGCACTGACCGGCCGCGCCGGCACAAGCAGGGAGGACGAAATGCCTTCCTCCGTCCTCAGGTGGGCGTCTTTCACCGAAAAGGCAAGCCCTTTGTATTGGCCCGCCGGAAGGACACCCTGCGCCACCAGCCTCTGCCTGTCCGCCAGCACGGCGTCAAAGCGCGCCGTGCGGAGCTTTAGCGGCATCAATGCGCCGTCGGCCCTCACGCAGTAAACACCGTTTAAAGTGAAGCTGAGCCTCTGGGCCTCCTGCGGCAACGGCTCCAGGTAGACATAGACTTCCCCTTCGTGCACAAGGGCGGGCCGGAGCTGCTGGGGTTTCATCTGACAGCCCAATATCAGCAGAAGCAGCAGCAGGAGCGCGAGGACCGGGATTTTTGCAAACTTCCCCAAGAATTAAAGGACCTCCTTCGAACCCGCCCTGCAAACCGGAATTTTATAAAAAAACAGCGCCATGGAAAACTGGTAATTATATAAAATGGCGCGGCCCCCGGTCAATCGCATACAGCACACTACCCGCATGATATCTGCCCGGCCCTTTTGTCCGGTCGCGCGTTTTCCCTTCCTGGCGTATTCGGACGGCTTTGTTTAGACCGTCTTCAGGGCGAAGGGCAAAAAGGCCGTGGGGATGCGGCGCTGCGTATCCGTCCGCTTACTCCCTCACCCAAGGGCCAGGCGGATATCGGCCTTGCCATTATAGGGCAAGGGCATGATGCCTATTTATATGATTAGTGTGTTAATAAATGGATAAACGGGAGGGTACGGGGAGGGAACTGGTCCCCTCCCCGATTGCCTCACGGTGTTTAGTCCTGCACGTGGCACTTGTTGCAGAGGTTCCTTTGGTAAGTGCCCATGTTGGCCACTATGTCCCAGCCGTAATACGGGGCGTTTGCGGCCCAGGTCTTGCTCGTGGCGATAAGGGCGCTCGAGGCGGACATGAACTCCGCGCCGGTGTCCCACCTGGTCATCTCGTCGAACGCGCTCGCGTGCGCCCTGTGGCAGCTAAGGCACATGACGGCCTCTTTGCCGCCCCCTCCCGCGGCCGGGCCCGACGTGCCGGCGGCGTTCAGTATGGCGCCCGAGCCTCTTTCAAACGGCACAAGGGGCAGATAGGATTTATCGGAGGTGCCGGAATAGTTGCCCGACGCAACATATGTGTTGTAGAGATCGGCAAGGCCGCCCAGGATGGCGCTGTCGCCTGCCGGGTGGCGGTGGCTGGTCGATGTGCCCGCGTTGTTTAAGAACTGGTCGTGGCAGTTGGCGCACCACTCGGAAATGCCTGTGCCATAGTCGGTATGCTCCCAGGTCTTGTCGCTGCCTTGAGCCACGCCGCCAAGCCCCTCGGCCTCACGGAAGTTGCCGTCCGTGACCGCTATAGGGGCATTTGCGCCGTAGGTCCAGTCCGCCGGATAGCCTGCCGTAGACGGCTGAGGCCCGTAGACGGCGGTGTCGCCGGGCACGTAAGAGCTGTCCGCGAGGAGCCTGTAGTTGCCGTTTATGGTCCCGGTTATCGGTGCGTAACCATAAGAGCCGGACTGGGCGACCGGCCCCACTTTGCTTCTTGTACCGCCGTTGACGCGGCCGTGCGGGTTGTGGCAGGAGTTGCAGGCCAGGTTGTTGGCCGCATATTTCCCGGTGCTTCCCGGGGCAACCGTAAGCTTGTCGTCCGCGGTGAGGCCAAAGTCGCCCGCTATCACGTTGTGGCCGTGGTTCTCCCCCTTGGAGGTCATGGTGCCGCCGGCCGCGGTATAGGTGTAGGTCTGCTTGAGCCAGTAAAAGTCGCCGCCCGGCGTGTAGGCGCTTCCGTCCGAACTGAGCACCTGGATGTTCGCGCCCATCATATTGGACTGATGGCAGTTGAGACAGGTGGAGCTCGGGTCCGAACCCTTGAGCAGATACTGGTTTTGGCCGTTGCCCACGGAGCCTCCGCCCTTTACGCTGTTTGATACGCCGCCCAGCGAGTTGTGCATCGTGTGGCAGCCCTCGCAGTAGGCCACGCCGCCATCATGGAATGCAAAGGCCGCGCCGCCGAGCGCCAGGACAAGCGCGGCAGCGGTCATGAGAACAAGTCCGATCTTCAATGCTTTCATCAATTCCCTCCCTGATTGATCGGAGGTTTTACCTTTTTTCTTCCCCCGGTCCCCCGTATCTCCCATCCGGATATTCGAAAACGGGGCGGAGACTGTCTGCCGCCGGCGATATGGCCGTCCTGACCCCGTGGCTTGGGGACCAGTCCCCTTGCCACGGGGAACACGCTCGCTATCCATTTTAAAAAACCGGCCGGCAGACTCGATTTTTTCCCCTTTTGCAATCACCCCCTTCCAAAACCGAAAAGCCTTTGGTGAACCGGCTTCTTCCGCCCTCCGTCATTTCATCCATTTTGCAACCAGTGATTGTAACCGTCACATTATACCCGAATGCAAATTAATATGCCATAGGATTTAATATGGGATAACTGCCCGGAAAAAATAAATCAATTTGTGAAGGCGTGATTGCAACCCATAAGAGAAATATAAATAATGGATTGGAGGTAGACTGCGGCAAAACCCGCGGGAAATACACGCGCTAACTTCAAACGGCAAGGAAATCGGGCGGGGAAACCCCGCCCCTGCTCTGCCAGCGGCAGGCTAATTTCCCAGGACTCCGGTCCAGTCCCCTCCCCGCATTTCTTTTTACCGCTTCCAGGCCGCGAAGCTTAATCCTGCGCGTGGCACTTGTCGCAAAGGTTCCTCTGATAAGAGCCCATTTGGCTCACTATGTCCCAGCCGTAATATGGCGCGTTTGTGGCCCACGGCTTGGCGTTGGCGATGTAAGTCCATGCCTGGGGGTAGCCGCCCACGCCCGCAGGCTGCGGACCGAAGACGGCGGGGTCGCCGGGGTCATAACCGGAGTCCGCGAGGAGCCTGTAGTTGCCGTTTACGGTGCCGGCTATCGGGGCATAACCGTAGGAGCCGGACTGGGCGACCGGCCCCACCTTGCCGCTCCTTGTGCCCCCGTTTACGCGGCCATGCGGGTTGTGGCAGGAGCTGCAGGCCATGTTGGTGGCGTAATAAAGGGGACGCGTGCCCGCTCCGGGGGCCACCGTAAGAAGGGTGTCCGAACTGAGGCCGAAATCGATAGCCACTACGCTGTGGCCGTGGTTCTGCCCTTCCGAGGTCAGGGTGGCGCCGGTCCAGGGCGAATAACTGTAGGTCTCCCTGATCCAGTAGAAGTCGCCGCCCGGCGTATAGGCAGTGCCGTCAGTGCTCAACACCTCGATGTTGTTGCCGGTCGAATGGGAATGGCAGTTCAGGCAGGTGGAGCTTGGGTCCGTGCCCTTCAGGAGGTACTGGTTTAGGGCGTTGCCGGGAATGCCTGCGCCGCCTACGCTGTTTGATACCCCGCCCAGCGACCCGTTTGAAGATTTCCAAAAACCCCTTGCAATCGCGCAAAAAAACAAAGAAATGCAGGGAGTTTTTTGTCAGCAGGCTGTGAGTAAGTCCGGGCGCATAAAGGGGTCAAACGCTACGGCGAATACGCAATTCATTCCATTATAGTGGAAGATGGGCGGGATACCAAGAGGATTTGTTAATCGTCTCAAAATAGTTTTGCCATCTTTCATGGCCGTCATTCCCGCATGTCTTTAGCGGGAATCCAGTTATTTTTCAAGTCTCTGGATGCCCGATTAAGGTCCTCGGGCATGATGCATAAAGTACGAAATCTTTAACACTATTATGAGACCCTTCATATATGAAGAGTGAAGGGGGCGCGGATGTAAAAAGGGGGGCCGGCGACTGCC
>JAJYJK010000040.1 GCA_021789555.1 Nitrospirota bacterium | reverse complement strand
CCGATCTCGCGCACGCGCAGCTAATTGAGCTATCTCGCTACGTTGTTCGGGCGTAAGTTTCTTTGCACGGGCCCTACCGCCCTTTAGCCCGCCTTTCCGGGCGTATTCTTTACCATCGGTCGGGGTTTCTTCAATCTCGCCAGTGGCGATCTTGGCAACCTTGATGGCACACCCGATTACATCGGCGGGCCTCTTCTGTCCTTGCGGGCCTTTAGGCATACCTCTATTATTGCATAGGGGCTTTTCTTAATCCAGATGGCGGCCGGGGCAAACTGAGACACTACCCTTTTCCCCCATGCCTTGACACATGCATTCACGGTGACTTTTATGCATCCATCCCCGGCGATCCCTCAAATTCTCCATGAATTTTGTCCGCTGCTCCGGCGTCAGTTTTGATTTGATCTCCTCCATCGCCTTTATATGCGCCAGACGCACATCCGTTTGAAGAGATGCAATCTGCTTCAGCTTTGCTTCGACCGCACCCATATCCGCATTGTTTTTTTGAAGGATTTCCCTCAACTCTATCCTCGCAATCCGGATATCCGCCCTTTTTCTGATGGTCTCTTTCATAACCCTGCTCCCGATTCCCCTAACCTCTTCCCTTTGTTGTCCGTTAAGGCCTAACTCCTCGAAAAGACGCCACATCCCGTGCCTGGCCCCAGGCATCCCCATGCGCCCGTGCATCTCCCCTCCGCTTTGGCACATGCAGCCTCGCATCTCCGCATAGGCATTGTAAGATGCTGAAACCAGGAACATGAAACCAACAAACAGGGCAGCCATAATCCTTTTCATATAAACCTCCTTTTCTTTCGGACCAGATTTTACGCAAACGGAAACCCGGCCAGAAACGCCGTCAATTTCTTCATAACTCGCTTGTCCCTCCGGATTGCATTGCATTTGCCCTTCCATATCCATGGTATTTATCTAAAAGGGCGCCTGGCTTGAAGAGGATGACCCCAGGCGCCCGGGGGAGAAAGCAGTCGCCACTAAAGCCGCTGCCGCCAGATCACTCTGCTCATGAGGGTCTCCCTTCCTATGCATCAATCGAACACCTCAAGCGTACAACAATATTTTTTAAAAGTGGGTTAAGGCTTTGTAAAAAAAGGAAAAATATTGTAAATTTCGTGAAGTTTTTCTTTACAATTCTTTACAAACGACAAGCCTCTTCCCAAGTAAAATCAATTGGGGGGGTGCTATTAAAAAATATCCTTAAACGAAATTTTGAAGTGAACCGGGACCGGCTGAAAAAAATATATGGCGGACTATATCATTTTTCCTGCAAGTTTAAATAGCGGAGGGAAATGATATGAAAATATTGCTTGCCGTCGATGGTTCCGAATATTCAGAGGGCGCAGCCGGATTTCTGACTTTTTTAAATTTGTCCCCGGCTGATGAAATAACGGTTTTCCACGTGATACATTGGAGCCGTTTCCTGTACAATGAGAACTCCTATCAGGAAGCCTTGAAGGAAATTAAAAAATTATTCGTGCCAAAAGTTCTGGATTCCGCATTGGAGATTCTAAGGCCCGTGAAAGCAAAAATCAGCACGGCTGTTGTTGAAGGTTCCGCCAAACAGGCAATTATTGAAAAAGCGGCGGAAGCCGGCATGGACTTGATAGTCATGGGCGCAAGAGGAACAAAAGGCATCGAATCATTCCTTCTGGGGAGTGTAACAAGGGCCGTTGCCATCAAATCCGCTATCCCTGTCCTTGTCACAAAGCTGCCTCTGAGCGCCAGGCGGGGCGGGATGAAAATACTTTTTGCCACCGACGGCTCCGATTATTCAGTTTCCACCCAGGAATTTTTATCTTCAATGCCGTTTCCCGCCAATTCCGAGATTACGGTATTAAACGTAATGCAGCCGGTCTTTTTGGACATGTACATGCCTCTGACGCTTACTCCCGGAATCAATGAAAGATTTATAGAAATTCTCGAAAAAGTCAGGGCGTCGGAGCGTGCGGAATCCGGCAGGATTGTCGATCAGGCCAGGAAGTATTTGGGCAGGAGATTTGGAAATATAGGCGTCTTGTCGAGGGAAGGCGATCCCTCCGCGGAAATACTTGCCGCATCGGAGGCATTAAAAGCCGACCTGATAGCCGTAGGCTGCCGGGGATTGACTGGAATCAGGGGGATGATGGGGAGCGTGTCAAGAAACATACTTTCTCACTCAAAATGCCCGGTTTTAATAGGCAAGATGTGCGAATGAACCCATTAACTTATCAGGTCGATGCCCGCTTGAGGCCCATTCATTCATCCGCGCCGACCGATAGGTGAAGATGTCCCTCAACTGCTTCTCCACTGTCCGTGCGTGCGCCGGCCTTCCCGCCAAGCCCGGGGGCAGCCTCGCTTAAATTATAGCTGCGATTGCCGATTTGGTCTTGTTACTGTCCAAACTCCCCAGGTGTAAAATGAGTATAGCGGCGCTGATTGAAAAGGGGGATTTGCAACATGGAAAAAGCAAAGAAAGCGAGAAGGAAAACGCCTGAACCCTCCGCAGTGCAAGTGCGACAGATGCAGGCGGCCGTTCTCCGCAAGCCGGGCGGGCCGCTCAGGATCGAAACTCTGGAGCTTGAAGGTCCCAGGGACGATGAAGTGCAGGTGCGCATTGTGGCCAGCGGCATCTGCCATACGGATATAGACCTCATGGACGTCATGTCCGAACCTGTGGTTCTCGGACATGAAGGCGCGGGCATAGTGGAGCAAGTGGGAAAAGACGTGAAGGGCGTAAAGCCGGGCGACCACCTGGTGCTCTCGTACCAGTCCTGCGGCCTCTGCCGCGAATGCCGAAAGGGGCATCCCACCGGTTGCGCGTATTTCGGGGACCTGAATTTCGGTTTTGAACGGCTGGACGGCAGCAACGCCCTGCACCGTAGCGGCGTACGAGGGCACTTCTTCGGCCAGTCCTCGTTCGCCACCTGCGTTCTGGCCACAAAACGCAATATCATCAAAGTGCCCAAAAGTCTTCCTTTGGAGCTTCTGGCCCCGCTTGGCTGCGGGATCCAGACCGGAGCGGGAACGGTGATGAACTCGCTTTCAGTGCGGAAGGGGCAAGGCATTGCCGTGTTCGGTACGGGAGCGGTGGGCCTCGCGGCGGTGATGGCGGCCCGCATCATGGGCGCTGGCCCCATAATAGGCGTGGATATTAACCCCGTGCGGCTCAAACTGGCGCTGGAGCTGGGCGCAACGCATGTGATCGATAACCGGCGGGAAGATGTCCTTGCCCGTGTTGCAGATATTGCCGGGAAAGGCGTGGATTACGCGCTGGAGATCACGGGGGACGCCAATATATATCAACTGGCTGTCGATATATTGAAGCCGCAGGGCACAGTGGCGCTCATTGCAAATCCGGGCGGCGGCGGCGCTTTGTCCGGAGGGCGCAGGAGTGTCGATATCATACAGGGCGATGCCGTGCCCCAGAAATTCATCCCGAAACTTATCAGGTTATATCAAAAGGGACTGTTCCCGTTTGATCGCCTCATCAAATTCTACGACTTCCGCGATATCAACCGCGCCATCCGTGACGCAAAAAACGGAAAGACGATCAAGCCCGTGCTGAGGATCAGTCCGGCGCAGGGCAATGAATGAGGGCCGGAAATATCAGTTCTGTCATGTCCGGTCAATTCCCGGCCTCTCCACCCCGAGTTCGGCCAATCGCGTCCCGAACTCGCTGCGCCGTGTTTCCAACTCCTCCGTTGCCGCTGCAAGTTGGGCAAAAAGCGCTTCCATCTCCTCTTTCGCATGGTGGGTGGATTTTGAGAGCCTCTTTATCTCCTCGCCATCTCCCTTCATGGAGGCGCTGATGAGCGCCCGGTTATCATTTTCCACCTGCTCTTCGAGAGCGATTATCTCCTCCTCGGCCTGCTTGATCTTTTCCTGAAGGCCCCCTAGCACCCTGGAGCGCATGGTGATGAGGTCCGCCTTCACCCGCCTTATATCTTTTCTGTTTGCCGCCTTGCCGCCGCCCTTTCCGGAAGGCCTTCCGTTTCCATAGGACAGGGGCGCAGCCTCCTCGCCCTTCCAGCCCGCCTGGCGCAAAAAATCCTCGTATGTGCCCTCGAACACCCTCGCCCCGCCATCGAAGACCACGAGGCGCGTGGCCACGGCGCGCAGTATCATCTCGCTGTGGGTCACCATTATCACGGCGCCTTCAAAAGCCCCTATCGCCTCGACAAGGGCGTCAATGGATTCCATATCGAGGTGGTTGGTGGGCTCATCCAGCAAAAGCAGGTTTGCCGGCTGGGCTATAAGTCTTCCAAGAAGGACACGGCTCTTCTCTCCCCCTGAAAGGACCGATATCTTTTTGAGCGCATCATCTCCCTCGAAGAGCATGGCGCCGCAGATACTGCGGGCGGCCCCGCGTCTGTGTTCCGTCATCGAATCCAGGACCTCCTCCTCCACGGTCCTGGACGGCTCCAGGCGCGATATATTCGTCTGCCCGAAATGGGCCAGCGCTGTCTTGCCGCTGTAGCTTATGCTCCCCCGGTCCGGTTTCATTTCCCCCGCGAGGAGTTTTAGGAGCGTGGTCTTGCCCTGTCCGTTCCGGCCGATGACGGCGATGCGGTCCTTCCTGCCTACTGACAGGCTCAGGTCCCCGAAGAGCGGGTCTGCCGCCCGGTAGCCGAACGATATGTCCTCCGCCCTCAACAGCCATTTGCTTTCGTGCGGGGCGTAGTTGAACTCGAACTCCAGCCCCTTCTCCTTGGATAGTCTATCGAGCCTGTCTTTTTTCTGCAGACCCTTTATTTTCGATTGGACCGCACGGGCCCGGGTCGCCTGGGCCCTGAACCGGTTTATGAACTCCTCCAGCTCTCTGCGCTTTTTTTCGCCGTTTGCGCGGGTGCGCTCGTAGACGTCCTCCTCGGCAAGTATCTGCTCATAAAGCTTATGGGTGCTGCCGGCTATTTTCCTTGTCCTTGCGCGATGTATTCCGATGGTATGGGTCGTGACGGCATCCATGAAATCCCTGTCGTGGGTTATCAGTATCAGCTCGCCCTTCCAGTTTCTGAGGAACTGCCCCAGCCACCGGGAGGAAACGATGTCCAGATAATTGGTGGGCTCATCGAGGAGGAGCAGATTTGGCCCCTCAAGAAGAAGCTTCCCCAAATTCAGCCGCACCTGGAACCCGCCGGACAGCTCAAGCGGGTGGCGGGAGAAATCTCCCTCATCAAAGCCCAGCCCCATCAGAATTGCCTTGGCCCTGTAGTCCTGGCTTTCCAATGAGTGGTCCCCCATGAGCCCGAGCATCGCCTCTGCGAGGACCGTGCCGGCGGCGAAACGTATCTCCTGGGAGAGATGCCCAACCCTGTAGTCCCTGGGTACGCTTATCGAGCCCTCATCCGGCGGCTCCTTGCCCATTATCAGGCGGAAAAGAGTGGTCTTCCCGGAACCGTTTCTTCCGACAAGGCCCGCACGCTCCCCGGCGCCCAATGTGAAAGACGCTCCGTTAAAAAGCATATGCCCCCCATATCCCTTTATGATGCAGTTGGCCTGGACCATTCCTCTATTTTACAGAACCGCCCCCCGCCAACTTCAAGGCCTGTTCAAGAAACACCGGACGCCCCGCCTATCAGTTTTGGCGCATGGCGCTTCGCACTTGCTCATGAGGATTCCGGTCGCCAAAAAAAGCCAGGACCTCCAGGCGTCAATACACTGCCTGAAAATCCTGAGTGGCCGGTCAATTTCAAGTGGTATTACAAAGCCATGGTTTTTCCTTTAGAATCGTGTTATTCTGTCTGTGGAGCTTCAGAGAAAGTTTTTGTTACCGGTGGGCCACAAGGACTTTTAGCTTTGTGTCCTTTTTTAATGGTCATCTGAATCTCTAGTTCTAAAGTAAGGAGGGGAAACAGATGACAAAAGGAACAGTCAAGTGGTTCAATGAGTCCAAGGGTTTTGGCTTTATAACAGGCGAAGATGGCGGCGAATACTTCGTCCATTACAGCACTATCCAGGGCAACGGCTTCAAGTCCCTTGCCGAGGGTGAAGCGGTAAGCTTCGATACCGAAAAAGGCCCCAAAGGCCCTAAGGCTATCAACGTGGAAAAACTCTAAATAACCGTTGGAGGGCCCCTTAAAGGGGCCCTCCCTCTTTTTTTGAAAAGAAAAAAATGCAGCACAGATTCGATTACAACACCAAGGTGCAGTTGAAAGAAAAGAGGCTGTCGGCGGGCCTGGTCTCCGACCGCTTTCCCCGGATCCATTCCATGATAATACATATAAGCCATTACGATAAGCGGATGGTGGAGCCCCTTTTCATGGAGCGCACCATTAACGTGTTCCCCGCAAGCTATGCCTATTTCGATATCGCGTGCCACACCAGGGAGTGCGAGGGGTCGTTCAATCTGCTGCCGGTAATCTCGGGCATGGTGAATGCCCGCCGGGAATCCGCAAAGGGAAAGCTGGAATGCCCCGGCAACAGCACCGTCCCTGCAGGCCACGCATGCATCACTTACGAAATCAGCATCGAATATAAAGACCCGAAGTAGCCCCTTTACGCGCCTGCCGTTTACTTTGCCCTTGGTTTTTAGGTAAGCTCTTTATGGGCAT
This sequence comes from Nitrospirota bacterium, assembly GCA_021789555.1. Classification (GTDB taxonomy): domain Bacteria; phylum Nitrospirota; class Thermodesulfovibrionia; order Thermodesulfovibrionales; family JdFR-88; genus JAJYGJ01. The sequence goes on along the minus strand of JAJYJK010000040.1, from coordinate 12,633 downwards.
GAGTTTAATCAACCAGAAGAAGTTTGCGCTTCCCGTCCTGCTCTTTGCGGTCCTGGCGGTTTACTCCGGAAGCCTCCGCTCCGGTTTTGTCTGGGATGACAAGTTCCTGATAGTCCAGAAAGCGGCCTTTTTCCGCGCACCCGGAAGCGCAATCAAAATCATCTCTTCCTCGGACACCCCGTTTGGCAGCAAGGAAAAAAACCCCTACTGGAGGCCGGCCAACACCCTCTCTTACATGCTGGATGACCGCCTCTGGGGAGTAAACCCGTTCTGGTACCACCTGGAAAACGTGCTGCTGCACGGGCTGGCGGTGGCGCTTTTTTATCTGCTTGTCGACAGCGTCTTTGGCGACGGGACCCTTGCCTTCATATCGGCGTTGCTGTTTGCAGTTTACCCGGTAAACGTGGAGGCGGTGGGCTTCATCTCGGCCAGGAACAATCTTTTTTGCGCGGACTTCGTCCTGCTTTCCATGCTGTTTCTCATTCGAAGGGGGAAATACTCTTGGGTGGCGGCGCTTATCTTCTATTTTCTTGCCCTCTTGAACAAGGAGCCCGCCGTTGTCCTGCCGTTTTTCCTTCTTTCTCTCGCACTGATTGCAAGGAGGGAGCGGCCCGAAAATAAAAATCCCCGGCCGTCATGGGCGGCGCTTGCCGGTTACTTTGCGGTGCTTGGAGTGTATTTTGTTTTGAGGCGGTTGGTCCTCGGCGTCTTCACCTCCCAGGAGGGGATCGTGCTTTCCGCCGAGAGGCTGAAATTTGTCGCCTCTGTCTTCTTTGAGAATTTCAGGCTGATGGTCTATCCCTTCAAGCTAAACGCCTTTTACACGAAGAAATACGTGGAAGGCCTTGGCGCGCTGCCGGCGGTCCTGGGCGCCTTCGGCGCGGTCCTGCTTTCATATCTTGCATGGAGGCCGAAGGGGCCGGGCCCGGTGCGGGCCGGGGCCCTCTGGATGCTGTGGGGGCTTCTCCCCATATCTAATATCGTGGCGATACCAAGCGCCCCGGTGGCCGAACGCTATCAATATCTGCCGCTGTTTGGCTTCCTGCTCATCATCGGCCATCTGCTTGGCCCGCTCTTCAGGAGAAAGGCCCTCCTTGGACGGGCGGCGCTCGCCGGGCTCGTCCTCACCCTGGGGGGCCGGTCGTTTCAGAGGGACCGGGTGTGGAGAGATGATATCAGCCTGTTTGAAAGCATGGTGCGGGCAGACCCGCGGAATGCGGACGCCCACTGCTGGCTGGGCGCCGCTTACCAGACCGGCAACAACCTGGAGGCGGCGGTGGATGAGTTGCGGACCGCGATAAGGCTGGACCCGGACATCGCGGAGGCCCATGTCAACCTGGGACTGGCTTACGGCGCCATGAATGATTCCGCCGGCGAGATGGCGGAATACAAAACGGCCGAAAGGCTCAAGCCGGACCTCATCGAGGCGCACCTGGATCTGGGCGTGGCCTACGCCAGGCAAAACCGCCCCGATGAGGCGATCTGGGAATTTCAGACGGCCGCGAGGCTGGCGCCCGATAACGCCCAGGCGTACTATAATCTGGGGCTGGCTTACGCCGGTAAAGGACAATTATATCCCGCCCTGGAGGCATTCAGCCGCGCCGCCCAGTTGGCGCCGGGCAATTCGATGGCCCACAATAACCTTGGCGTGACTTATGAGCAGCTAGGCCGCGCCGGCGATGCAGTCGCAGAGTTCCAGACGGCGCTGAAGATAGATCCGGCCAATACGAAGGCCATGGAAAACCTCGAACGCCTGGCAGGACATTAGTTTCTGCTTGCGGAAAAGGCGGGACCATTAGTTTTTGTTTTTGGGCTGCGGAAAAGGCGGGGCCGTTAGGGCCACCGATGAGCGCCGGCGGAAAAAAAGGCGACAACCGGCGAAAAAAAGCTTGACTGGCGTGCGCGAAATGACTTATGTTTAAAATTGGACCATCCCTAAAGCGAAAGGAGGTATCGGCAGATGGGTTGCGGAAAATGCAAGGGGACCACTAAGACAAAAGGCAAGGAAACAGGCAAGGGCACAAAAAAGAAATAGAATAAAAAGCGGAAAAGGGGGGATTCCCACGGAAATCCCCCCTTTTTTAATGAACCTCCCTGTAGCAAGCTACAGGCAATTGCAAGTTAAATGGATAGCGAGCGTATTCCCCGTGGGCAAAAAATTGCCACGGGGTCAAGCGAGCGAATATGGTGAAAAAATTCCTTACATTAGATTCCCTGCGGCTTGGGGACCAGTCCCCTTGACGCAGGGAAGATCAATATCTTCACCCGCCGCGGGGCGCGCCATCCCAAATATCACCTCTTGCCCACTGAAAAGGCCTTGCCCAACAGGTTCCCCACCCCGTAGTAAAGGCGGCTTTCCGGGGTGAATATGAGCGGCCTCAATTTTTCTATATCGGGCGTCGTGCCGTTTTCGGAGAGTACCGAGGGATCAACCTTGATGTCGGCCACCTCTCCTATGAATTGCGTATGAAGGCCTATCTCCACCGTGTGGATAAGCCTGCATTCCACGATGAAGGGGAACTCTCCCACGTAAGGGGCGTCGACCACCTGGCTTCTGACAGGCGTAAGCCCGGTGGCCTTGAATTTGTCCTCGTTCTTGCCGGAGACCATGCCGAAATAATCCGCCTCCTTCATGTGGGCCTCCGAAGGTATGCTTATCGTGAAGGCCTTTCTCTCAACCAGATTGCCGTAGGAATAGGTCGCCTTTCTCAGGGAGACGGCAATCGAGGGGGGCGCGGAACAGCAGACCCCTCCCCACGCCGCGGTCATGACATTCGGCCGGCCTTCCTTGTCGTATGTGCCCACGACCATTACCGGCGCCGGATAAAAGAGGATTTTCGCTCCAAGGGATTTTAATTTTTTCTCCATAAACGCCTCCCGTCTCGAATATTTTCCGCTGCCCGGATTTATTGTATAATAATCAGACGGCGGATTCGAGGTGAAAATGGGAATTTTAAAGGGCATAAGGGACTTCTTCATGGCGGAAGAGGAGCCGGCGCGGCCCGGTCCCCTGCATGAAAACCTCGGGCGAAACGATCCCTGCTGGTGCGGAAGCGGCAAAAAATACAAGAAATGCCATCTCGAAGAGGACGAAAAAGGGCCCTCAAAAAAGATGGCGGACAACTGCGCCAGAGGCACCTGAAAGACCTCCTGAGCGGGGCTTCAGTTGAAGCCCGCGGCGCGCATCGCCGTCCAGCTTTGATAAAACCGGCAAGCTTTGACAAAAAATGTTATTATGTTTCGTTTTGCTGGAGAGGTGGCCGAGTCGGTCGAAGGCAGCCGCCTGCTAAGCGGTTGTGGGGGTAACACCCCACCCAGGGTTCGAATCCCTGCCTCTCCGCCATAAACGGACCAGATTGCCAGCGAGCGCGTCCCCCGAAGGGGGCAAGCGAGCAAATATAAACGGACCGCGAGCATGTTCCCAAAGGGGCAGGCGAGCAAATATTGATAAATGGGAAATTCCTTACATTGGGAGGTCCCGCGCCAGTGGCTCCCAAGGGATAACGGCGATTAATAAAATTCCATCAAGGAGGTTTAGGCCGCATGTTTAGAAAATTGATTTTGCTGGTTGGAGCGTTTGCCCTCCTGCTTGCGTTTGCTTCATGCAAGAAAAAAGAAGAGCAGCCCGCCCAGCAGATGGGCCCGCAGGCCCCGAGCATCAATCTGCCGCAGGGCGAGCCGCAGGTGACGGTCCCCGAGAACGTGAAAAACAGCTGGGACAAGGTGGTGCTTGTGGTTGAGGACAAGACCACGGGGAAATCCAGTGAGGAAACGGTCAAGATAGGATCGGATTACAAGATACCGGGATCGGAGATGAGGATACATGTCATCGACTTCCTGCCGGACTTCAAGATGTCAGGCACCGAGATAACCTCCGTATCGAATGAACCGAACAACCCGGCGGCAAGGGTGGATGTATTCGACGGGGACAAGCAGATATTCAGGGGTTGGCTCTATGCCAGATTCCCGGCGATCCATCCCTTTCAGAACGATAAATACGGCATAACGCTGAAAGAAGGCGTCAAGAAGGGCTGAACGAAAACCGCAAAGTTAATCAACTGAAATATTGGGCGAAGCCCTTTTGAAAAAAGCACCCCCGCGAGATTGCGCGGGGGTGCTTTTTCTTTGCTGGACGCTTGCCGCTATCTGGGGCTGAACGTCTTACAGTCCGCGTGGTCCTCGTGGGCGCCCACGTCAATGCCTTCCGCGGAACATTCGAGTTTGATATTGTACTTGCAGTTGTCCACCTTGCAGGCCCCTACGGCGCCGGTCTGCTCCGCGCCGCCCTTGCCTGAACTCCTGAAGAAAGTGTCGCAATAAGGGTGCGGGCCGCCGACCGTTATGGCCATAGCGTGGCATTGGTTGCCCTGTTTGAAATACGCACAGTCCGAGACATTGCAGCTTTTGACAAGCGACATCTGCATCGTCACCATTGTTGGCATATCTCTGTAAACCTCCTTTCTTCAAAGCGCAGCCCCTCAAAACACCAATCGTTTTCGGGCTTAATTTCATTCTATCAACAGGGCCTCATCTGTCAATCCGGCGCATGAACCTCAAACGAAACCCCTCCGGCAAGTACGAGACGAACCGGCATTTCGAATCCAGCCTGCCGGGGGTCTATATAGTCGGCCCGCTCGCGGGAAACGATCAGGCCATCATAGCCGCCGGAGAGGGCGCGGAAGCGGCCATAGCATAAATAAAAGGCTTATAGAACTGAAATCGGCTGTGATATAATTGGCAATGCCGGTATCATTGTTCATATTCGACCTGGACGGCACACTGATAGACACACTGACCGATATCACCAATTCCCTGAACTATGCGTTTGCCAGGCGGGGCCTGAAAAATGCCCTCACGGAAAAACTGGTCAGGGGGATTGTCGGCGAGGGGATCGGAAGGCTCATAGAAAAGGCCATCGCACGGGAGGGGGCCGCGGGGGACGGAAACGGACAAAAACTGGCGGAGGATTTGACCAGGGATTTTTTGGCCCATTACCGCAGGCACCTCCTGGACCATACGCAAACCTATCCGGGCGTGCCGGAGACGCTCAAAGGCCTCAAGGGGTTCAAAAAAGCGATAATCACCAACAAACGTGTCCCGCTCACAATGAAGATACTCGAAGGGCTTGACCTCGCGCGAGAGTTCGACCTGGTGGTCGGCCCGGAGACCGCCGGGGAGAGAAAACCCTCTCCGGAGCCCGTTTTCTATGTCTTGAGGCAATTGAAGGCAAAACCCGAGGAGGCAGTCGTCATCGGCGACAGCAGGTTCGATATCGAGGCGGGCAGGAGGGCCGGGGTCAAATGCACGGTGGCCGTGACATATGGCTATGGAAACATGCAAGCGGGCAGCTACGAAAACAAGCCGGGGGGCCCGCCCGTAAAAGGCGCCGATTACGTGATTGACAGCATCGAAAAACTCCTCCCCACCCTGTACAAATACGAACCCATGCTCGAAAGGCGCACAGCCCCCCGCGACTGAGCTGCCTTTAATAGTCCGATCACATTCAAAGACAGGGCGCACCAAGGCGCGCCCCTACATTGTTATATGGGCATTGGAGCGCAGGGGGCGAAAAGGGCCGCCATACCGTCTGAGTCCCGGAAAGGCCCGGTTTAGGCGGCTGCCGTCTTTGCGGCCTTTTTGGCCATTGCCGCCTCGAAGACGGCCTGGGCATTGAATGTGCCGTTTATCGCCTGGACGGGGCATTTCTCCGTGCAGATGCCGCAGCCTATGCACTTGGTCTGGTCTATGGCATGTTTCTGTTTGAGGACCCCCGACGCGGCCTCGACCGGGCATACTTTCTGGCAGATATTGCAGCCGATGCAGTTATCCATGACGACGGCCTTGGGCCTGGCGGGTATGTAGTCCTTAATGGCGCCGGTGGGGCATTTTTTGGTGCAAAGCCCGCAGACCTTGCACTTGTTTATGTCTATCCTAGCCAGATTGTTGGTGACCGAGGCGGCCTCGAACGGGCAGACCTTGGCGCACATCCCGCAGGCTATGCAGCCGACCTCGCAGTTCTTTCTGGTGTCCACTCCCTTGTCCTTCGAGTGGCAGGCCACGAGCACTTCCTTCGAGGCGGGCAGCACCTCAATGACCTTCATGGGGCAGGCGGCCTCGCATTTGCGGCACCCGGTGCATTTGGTGATGTCCACATACGGAAGGTCGTCTTCCGTCATCGTTATGGCGCCGAAGGGACATACACCGGCGCAGGTGCCATAACCCAGGCAGCCATACCTGCAGGCCTTGTCTCCGCCGCCGGCCAGCACCGCGGCCCGGCAGTCCCGGACGCCTTCGTAAATGTATCTCTTCTGCGATTTCGAGCAGCCGCCCTGGCACATGATGCGGGCGAATTCCGGCTCTTTTGCCTCCGCCACCTTGCCGGTGATGGCGGCCACCTGCTGGGCCACCGTCGCCTTGCCCGGCGCGCAGAGGTTCGGGGGGACTTCCGTCTTCGCAACGACCGCCTCGGCATAGCTCTGGCAGCCCGCGAACCCGCAGGCCCCGCAGTTGGCCCCCGGAAGGGCATTCCTCACCTGCGCCACCTTGGGGTCTGTTTTTACTGCGAACTTTTGAGCGGCATACGCCAGCCCGAGCCCGAAGAGCGCACCCATGCCGCCAAGAAAGATAACGGTAAACTTTATTACATCAAGGGGATTGAACTTGGCGGCAGCCCCGGCGGGCCCGCCTTCCTCGACAAGAGGCATCAGGCCATGAGAGCTGACCGCCCTTATGACCTCGCTTAGAAATCCCAGGACGCTCAGCCCCGCATATATAAAAAAGTGAGCAAGATGCATCATTTCACTCCTTTACATAAATCCATCGATTTATTTTAACACCCCAATCAAAGCGTAATCAAACCGGAAAAGCCGATAAAGGCAAGCGCTATCAGCCCCGTAAGGACAAAGGCTATCGGCAGACCCCGGAAAGGTTTCGGCACGTCGGCGACCTCCAGCTTCTCCCTGATGCTGGCCATGATTATCAGGGCAAGGGCGAAACCGAGGCCGGAGCCAAGGCCAAAGACGATCGATTCCATGAAGGAATACCCCGAGTCGGCATTGATGAGGGGCACGGCAAGGATGATGCAGTTGGTGGTTATCAGGGCAAGGTAGATGCCCAGTTTGTAATACAGGCCCGGCGCGACCTTCCTCATCATCGTGTCGGCCGCCTGGACAAAACCGGCAATCACGACTATGAAGACCAGTATCTTCAGAAATTCCAGATGATAAGGCTCCATGACGAAGTGATAGGCGACCCAGCTCATGGACGAGCTTATCACCATGACGGAGATGAAGGTGACGCTCATGCCGATTGCGGTGTCCATCTTCTTCGAGACGCCAAAGAAGATGCAAAGCCCCAGGTACCTGGTGAAGACGAAATTATTCACCAGCGAGGCCGCGATTACGAGTTCAAGGAGTTTTCCCATCGTAAAAATTCCTTCCCCGGGGTCAGTGGCTTGCGCCCGAGGCCCCGTGTCCCCCGAAGAACCTCATGTCTATCCAGTTGAAAAATCCCATGAGAAGCCCCACCGCGAAAAAACCGCCCGCCGGAAGCACAAAAAGGAGCACCGGCTTGGTTTGGACGATACTGTATCCAAATAGAGAGCCGCTGCCAAGCAGCTCCCGGAAGAAGCTGATGGTCAACAGGGCCAGCAGAAAGCCCATCCCCATGCCAAGACCGTCAAAAAGCGACGGCATCACCTTGTTCTTGCTCGCGAAGAGCTCGGCCCTGGAGAGTATTATGGCGAATGCGACTATGAGCTGCAGGTACAGACCTATCTGCTTGTAAAGCGAATATGCGTAGGCCTCCAGAAGGAGGTTTATCGCCGTGACCCACATGCCGATGATGAGTATGTACGCGGGGAGCCTTATCCTCTGGTGGACGAAATTGCGCACGATAGAGACAGAGACGTTCGCCAACGTTTGGACGCAAAGCACCCCGATGCCCATCAGGAGGCCGCCCTTGAGCGTATTGGTGACCGCCACGGACGGGCAGAGGGAGAGCGCGATCCTGAAGACGGGGTTTTCCCCGAAGATGCCGTTTTTCAAAAGCCCAACATAACTTGTCTTGCCCGCGGTGCTCATTTATGGCCCCCTTCCCCTTTATCAGGCGCGTTTGAGGCTGCGCCATTGGTCACCCCTTTGCCGGGGAGATAGGTCTTCATCAAAAATTCCACACCCGTCCTCACGCCCTTGGTGGCCGCCTTGCTGGAGATGGTCGCCCCCGTAACGGCTTGTATCCTGGTGGGGTCGGGGGCCTTCACCACTACAAGCTGGTCGAGCGTCTTGCCCTTGAAACGGTCCTGGAAGTACTGTTTCCCTATATCGTCGCCAAGCCCCGGCGTCTCCTCCTCGTCCAGTATGTTTATGGCCATTATGCGCATTGACGGGTCGACCGCGACGAGCAGGTTTATTTTGCTCGAATAGCCCTTGCTCCAGGAGGAGGCGATATAGCCCACCGGCTTTCCCTCTTTGTCCTTCGCAATGTAATATTCCGCCTTCTTGCCCTCCAGCGGCTCGTAGACGCCTGCGGTATTTATGAAAGCGGCCTCCGGTATCAGGGATTTCAGCGCCTTCTCTTTCTCCAGCTTCTTGGTCAATTCGATCTTAGGCTCGGTGCCCGCATAGACCAGCGCCAGTATCGCTCCCGCAAAGATGAATATGATTGCAAGGTTCAGGGTTATCTTCAACATGTCTTTCATGCCTTGACCTCCCTGAATCCGAAGGGTTTCGTTTTAACCGCCCTGTCGATGAGGGGGGCGAAGCAGTTCATGAGGAGGATGGCGAACATCACGCCCTCCGGGAAGCCGCCGAGGAGCCTTATAAGACAGGTGATAAGACCGCAGCCTATGCCGAAGATGACCTGGGCGGACCTCAGCTGAGGGCCGGTGACATAGTCCGTCGCCATGAAGAAGGCCCCGAGCATGAGGCCGCCGGAGAGCAGGTGCATCACCGGATCGCCCGTAAACAGCGCCAGATGGCCGGTTGCGGGGTCCTTCCCCCCGAAAATCCAGACGATGACGCCCACCGTGGCCAGGAAAGATACGGGTATGTGCCACGTTATGTATTTCTTATAGAGCAGGAACAGGCCGCCTATGAGGAGGGCCAGCACGGAGACCTCGCCGATTGAGCCCGCCCGGTCGCCGATGAGCAGGTGCAGATAAAGGTTCCCCTTAGTGCCGAAGATCTCCATGAGCTTTCCGACGCCCTCTTCCTTGAGAATGCCGAGCGGAGTGGCCGTGGTCTTGGCGTCCAGGCCCACGAAAGTGGCGGTGGGGGCAAGCCAGGTGGTCATCGCGCGAGGCCAGGATACAAGCAGAAACGCCCTTCCCATGAGCGCCGGGTTGAATATGTTATAGCCGAGCCCACCGAAGAGAAGCTTCGTTATCACTATCGCAAAGAGCGAGCCCAGTATGGGCACATGCAGCATAAACGGATTGACGGACCAGAGTGAGGCGGGCAGGTTCATGCCCAGCAGAAGACCCGTCAGGAAGGCGCTGCCGTCGGATATGGTGCCGGCCTTCCCCATCGCATTGCCGATAAGGTGCTCGAACCCCACCGAGCAGACGACGCAAAGCGCCACTATGCCAAGCGCCTTCGGGCCGAAAAAATAAACACCCATGACCAGGGCCGGCAGCAGGCTTGCGCTCACCGTCCACATGATCCTTGAAACCGTGACCTCGCTTCTGATATGGGGGCTTACGGATACGATCAATCTCTGCTGCCCTTTTGCTTTTTCGCTGATCGCGGCCATCTTGGTATCTTTTCTCCTCAGGGTTTGACCATGGATTTCGCGAGCCTGACGAGCTGCACGATGGGCCTCTTCGAAGGACAGACAAAGGCGCAGGAACCGCATTCGAAACAATCGAAGAGGTTGTGCGTTTTTGCCTCCTCATAATACCCCTTCTCCGCCAGCACGCTTAAAAGACCGGGGGTAAGCCCCATGGGACAGACGTCAACACACCGGCTGCACCTTATGCAGGGCTTGAAATCGTCCGCATGGAATATCCCCTCCTGCGGCAGCACGAGTATCCCGGAGGTGCCCTTCGTCACCGGCACCTCAAGGGAGCTGATTGCGAAACCCATCATCGGGCCGCCCGCCACGACCTTCGCCACCTCGCCGGAGAAACCGCCGCACGCCTCTATAAGGCCGGAGACCGGAGCGCCGATCCTCGCCATCAGGTTTTTAGGCTCCCGTATCCCCTCGCCCGTGACGGTGACGACCCTCTCGACGAGGGGCCTGCCAAAACGCACTGCCTCGTAAACGGCCACGGTGGTCCCCACGTTCTGCACCACCACGCCGACGTCCATCGGCAGCGCCCTCGGCGGCACCTCCCTGCCCGTTACGGCCTTTATGAGCATCTTTTCCGCGCCCTGGGGGTATTTTACCCGCAGGGAAATGACTTCGACATCCGGGTAGGCGGAGGCGGCCTTGCGCATCTCGGCTATGGCGTCGGGCTTGTTGTCCTCTATCCCGACATAACCTTTTTTGACCCCGAGGGAGCGCATGATCATCCTCAGGCCGTTTACGACGTCCCCGGGCCTCTCAAGCATCAGCCTGTGGTCCGCGGTCAGATAGGGCTCGCATTCCGCCCCGTTGACGATGACCACGTCCACGGGTTTCTCCTTCGGGGGAGAAAGTTTTACGACTGTCGGAAATGTTGCCCCGCCCATGCCGACGATGCCCGCGGCCTTTATCTTCTCCTTTATCTGCTCCGGCGAAAGCTCCATGAAGCCGGGGGCTTCCTTCAGCTCCTCCCATTGCTCCTTGCCGTCGTTTTCTATCACCACCGCCTCGGCCGGTCGTCCCATGGCCGTCGGGAACTCCCCGATGGCTATGACCTTGCCGGATACGGAGGCGTGCACGGGCGCGGAGACAAACCCCTCCGGGCGGCCCACCACCGTGCCTATCCTGACCTCGTCCCCTATGGATACCGTCGCCTTCGCGGGGGCCCCGATATGCTGCCTGAGGAGGACCACCACCCGTCCGGGTGCCTTCAGCGGGGTTATCGGCTTCCCCTCGGATAGCTCCTTTTTATCCGGCGGATGTACTCCGCCCGCAAATGTAGGCAAAGCCCTACCTCCTGTTTTCCTGTTAATAATCAAGGACAAAAGCCTATAAGTAATACCATGCCGCAGCCCATTATGTCAAGGCAGCGGCAACACACGCGGACGGGCGCACCGAGCCCGCCCAAAAGCTCCAATTTTAGCTTATCTTAGAGTAACATTTTTAGCCCGCATTATTCATGCCCGTCCCGCTCCTTGTAATCCTCCTCTGTACGGGGTATCATTTGGGCGGAACTTTTTCCCCCAATGAAAATGAACGCGGTCATGCCGGCGCAGGCGGAGAAGATACTTCAGTATCATTTTTTGCAAAACCGGCTCCAGGATTACCTGGTAAGCCTCGCCATTATACTTGCCGGGGCAATCTTCGTGAAGGTATTCAAGCGCATAGTCCTCTATCGCCTGAAGGCCTGGGCGGAGAAGACCGAAACCAGGATTGACGACCTCGTTGTGGCCGGCATCAAAAAGGCCGCGCTGCCGATCGTCTATCTCGGGATTTTCTATCTTGCGGCCACGCGCCTGGCGATATCCTCGCCGGTCAGGAAGGTCATAGACATCGCCGCCGCCGCCCTCCTTGCCCTCTTTGTCATCAGGTTTTCCATCGCGGCCCTGAAACATTCCGCCGACCTCTACTGGCGGAGAGATGAAGACTCCGTCAAAAGACAGATCTTCGGCAAACTCTTCCCGATAATCCAGGTGATAATCTGGAGCATCGGCGTCATATTCCTCCTGGACAACCTGGGGTTCCGGATATCGACGCTCGTGGCGGGCCTCGGCTTAAGCGGCGTGGCCGTCGCCCTCGCCTCGCAGGCGGTCCTGAAGGACGTCTTCAGCTATTTCGTCATCCTCTTTGACAGGCCCTTCGAGTTGAACGATTTTATCGTCATGGGCGGCGATTTAATGGGGACGATAGAGCACGTCGGCATCAAGACCACGCGCATAAGGAGTTTGACCGGGGAGCTCCTCGTCCTGGCAAACAGCGATCTGACGTCGTCCAGGATAAGGAACTACAAGACGCTCCGGGACCGCCGCATCCAGTTCAGCATCGGCGTCACTTACGACACGAGCGTCCGGGACCTGAAGGAGATACCCGGCATCATCGAGTCCATAATAAAGGGGATCGGGGACACGGTTTTCGAGCGCGCGCACTTTTTTTCCTTCGGCGCCTCAAGCCTCACCTTCCAGGTGGTCTATCATGTCCTCAGCGGCGAGTACAACAAGTACATGGACATCCAGCAGGAGATAAACCTCGCCATCGCGGAGGAGTTCGAAAAACGGGGGATCGAGATGGCCTTCCCGACACAGACCGTCTACCTGAAAAAAGAGGGGTAAAGCAGAGCGGAGGGGGAGAGATTCGGACTTATTAAGGGTCTTCGTCTCGCCGGAGATGGCCGGGCGCATCCTTGAGGCCCTGCGCGTCTATGAACAAATCGACACGGCCCTGAAGGAGTTCGGGAAAAAGATAAAACCGCGGTGAGAAAGGGCTTATCCTTCCTAGTGATTTTTCGCCCGTTTTAAAAATTTTCTAACTGGCATTAACGCTTGATTCGTATATTATATTTAGAACGACCTT
>JAJYJK010000007.1 GCA_021789555.1 Nitrospirota bacterium | reverse complement strand
CCATATGGCCCCTGAAGGTCCCTGGTAGACTACCAGGTCGATAGGCTGGAGGTGTAAGCGTGGTAACACGCTCAGCTGGCCAGTACTAATAGACCGTGAGGCTTGACCCATTTCCCCTTTTAAAGAAAAAATAAAAACTTTTTCCAAGAAAAATTTCACTTTCATTTAGCATTCTATAACCAATAGTTTTCTGCTATAATTAAAAAGGGAAAATGTTGGTTTCTTAATATTTCTCCCCGTAAGGAGATACTGTGCATATGCGGGAAAAGGACATCTTCGAAGAGATAATAGACATGGGGAAGCGGCGCGGCGTCCTCACCTATGACGAGATAAACGAGGCCCTGCCCTCGGAGTATTTTTCACCCGATGAGATAGAGGAGCTCATGGACCTCCTTCAGGATATGGGCGTCAAGGTCGTGGATTACGAAGAAGGCGCCACGGAGGAGATGGGGTTCGAGGAAACCGAGGTCGTGGAGTACGAAAAGACCGAGGACCTCGTGCAGGCCTATTTCCATTCCATGGGCAACATATCCATCCTCACGAAGGATGAGGAGACCGAGCTTGCAAAACAACTCGAACAGGGCAAAAACATAATAAAAGAGATTGTAATCGCAATGCCTCTTTTCAAGAAAGCGGAAGCGTCCATCGAGGTCGAGGAGGGCGTGACCGAGGAGGAGAGGACCGATGAGGCGATCAGGAAAGTCCTCCAGAGACTCGAAGAGATAATGGGCAAGGTGCGCGAGACCGACAGGAGGCTGGGCAGGTATGGTTCGCTCAAGGAGCTGCGCAGGATAATCAAGGAAAAGGCCAGGAAGGGCGGAAACAGCTCCTCGAAGAAACTCGATGCCCTCCAAAAGGAAGTCCAGCAGGATACGAAAAAGATCGAGACCGAGGTGGGCATAAAGGTGGACAGCCTGAAGGGCAGCTGGGAAAGGCTCCAGAAGGCCAATACCCTGGTGAGAGAGGCGAAAAACGAGCTCATCACCCGCAACCTCAGGCTCGTCGTCAACATCGCGAAAAATTACGTGGGACGCGGGCTGCCGCTTTTGGACCTCATCCAGGAAGGAAACATCGGCCTCATGAAGGCCGTGGACAAGTTCAAATACGAAAAAGGGTTTAAATTTTCCACTTATGCGACCTGGTGGATCCGGCAGGCCATCACGAGGGCCTTAATAGACCAGACAAAGACCATACGTGTCCCCGTGCACATGATGGAGTTTTATAACCGGGTAACGAAGGCCTCGAGGGAGCTCACCCATCAGTTGGGCAGGGAGCCCACTAACGAGGAGCTGGCCCAGAAACTGCTAGTGCCCGTAAGAAAGGTCGATGAAGTTTTCAGGGCCATCCAGGACCCCATCGCGCTCCAGACCCCCATCGGGGACGAGGACACGGAGCTTGAGGATTTCATCGGGGACAAAAACAGCCCGTCGCCTTATTCCGACGCGGAGAAATCCGAGATTTCCGAGCAGATACAGAGCGTCCTTAAGACCCTCACCCCGAAGGAGGAGAAGGTCATCAGGATGCGCTTCGGCATAGGCACCGACAGGGACCACACGCTCGAGGAGGTAGGCAGATACCTCTCAATTACGCGCGAAAGGGTGCGCCAGATCGAGGCGAAGGCCCTGAGGAAACTGAAACATCCAAGCAGGCTGCGGGCGCTCAAGAACCTGGGCTGACCGGCAGGCAGCGATAAGCAAAAAAGCCGCGGGAAAAATAAATTTTTCCCGCGGCTTTTTTGCTTTTTAAAAGTGAAACCCTCTCCCTTAAGGGAGAGGGTTGGGAGAGGGTGTATTTTCAACCCCGGTAAAAATATCTCCCGGCCTCACGACGGTCTGGCTTTCCCTGACCAATGCCGTGGCGGAATCCGGCTCGACGCTTATTATCTGCAGGAGCGCATTTTTTCCAGGTCCCTTCATGGTCTCAAGCACGTCTCCGGGTTTTAGCCCATTGGCGCTGCCCTTGTCCAGGTAGACGATATTCCATCCCGCCCCGATAAGCGCCTGGCCTTTCAATGCGAGCACGTGGCCTTCGACCTCCGGTTTCCCTCCGGCGCCCTGGGGGATTTTTTCCGGCTCCTTATACCTGAGAAGGACATCCCCCGGCATGATGCCTTCAAATACCCGGGAGATGTACGCCCGGAGAATGGCGCCTTCTTTTTTCGTCTTTCCCGCCAAAACACCCTCGACCCGCGCAACGCCGTGAGGGTCAACGAGATAGCCCGCGAACTCGCCTGTTGCCGGATCGTTTATCTTCGATACGCCCGCGACGAGGAATTTTTCCCCTGTCTTCACCGGCCCACTCGGCTCAGAGGTCTCCATATACAGATCGTCCCCCGCGGTGGTTATTTCAGTGCCGCCATTTCGCGTTGTCACGACCCCCGCCTCCGAGATATCCTTCGCGACGAAGCCACTGGAGAGTATCTCCTCGTCACTGAAGAGATATCCAGCTTTGCTTGCGGGCGTCATGGCCCCGTTGTTTTTTTCCCGCGCGGTTTTTCCCTTTGCCGGTTTTGTCTCCGGCGCGGCCGTTTCCGGGGCCGCGGTTTCAGCCGGCGCGGCTGATACGGCTCCGGCGGCGCCGGCCGTTTTAGGGGCCGGTATGGCGGGTATATTTATCTCCTGTCCCGGATATATCCTGTCGGGGTTTTTGATCTTCGGGTTTTCATTCCAGATGAGCGGCCACCGGAAGGGGTCTTTAAATTCGCTGCCGGAGATGTCCCACAGCGTATCTCCCTTTTTGACCTTGTACGGGCCGGGAGCGGCCGGGCCGCCGCCGTTAAAACCTTCGCCCCATCCGGGCGCGCCGCCGACAAGCAGCAGGACCGCCATGGCTGCTCCTATCAGGTGATTTTTTTTCATTTAAAGACTCCTTCCTGGACGAAGATAAGGGGCTTGGTCCCTCGTGAAAAGAAGCCGTTCCATCGGGATTAAAAATATCTTTTAAAACCGGTAAAAGTCAAGGTCTCCGATCACAGGTCCGCCGCCCTCTCGCGCGCAAGGGCCCTGGCCATTATCCCGCGGCAGAGCTCCTTCAACTCCTCGTCCCTGATGGGATGGACGGCGATCTCGACCTGCCTGATCTCCTCGCCGGTAAGTGGAGGCTTCTCGTTTTTTGTCTGTGAAAGGCGGTCCGCTTTTTTTATCAGCTGGCCGGGTTTGAATTTCAGGTCCCTGATGCCAAGGGGCAGGAGTCTTTTTAATATCTCTTCGCGGTAGAAGCCGGCCTGCTCAATCCAGAGCGGCGAGCCGGCTATGTGCAGGGTTGAGCCGGAGATGAATCCCGGCTCCAGATTCTCCGAGAGCGGCAGGCCGACGAGTTCGCGCCAACGCGCCTTTATGCCGTGCAGCCTCGCCGCGTCCTCGAGTCCCAGTCTGCGGATGAGCCCGGCAAGACCGCTGCCAAGCTTCTCCACGCCGCCGCTACCTGTAGTTGCCCGAGCGCAGACAACGGGTGCAGATAGAGACTTTTTTTGCCGTGCCCCCGATGACGAGCTTTTTGCGCTGTATGTTGGGCCTGATCTCTCTTTTTACCCTGTTGTTGGCGTGGCTCACACGATTGCCGACGGCCTTCGATTTGCCACAGATCTCGCAGCTTGCCAAGTGGGTCTCCTCCTGAAATTTGATTAAAGTCAGACTTGTATGATACCATTACTAATACGCCTGTTACAAGCTTCGGGAAACGTTAAGAGAGCAATATGACAAAGAAAACCGAGAACAAGAAAATAAGGATACACGAGCTTGCGAAGGAACTCGGGCTGAGGAATTCAAAGCCCATCCTCGATGCGCTCGACGCGGCTGGCGTAAGCGGCAAGACCGCGTCCTCCAGTATCGAGGAGGAATTGGCTGCCAGGCTCAAGGCGCAGCTTGCGGCCCCAGGCGGGACGCCCCAGCCGGCGGCGGTGGCCGGACAGCCCGTGAGACCTCAGGACGAGATGCCCGCGCAGAAGAAGGAGGCCGCGCCAAAGGCCGGGAAAGAAAAGCACAAGGCGCAGGCCGTCTTGTCCGCGCCCGCAGGCAAGATAATTGAAGAGGAGACCAGTCCCGAAGTGGCCAGCCCCGTAGAGAAGCCCGTGGCTTCCGGCGAGGCACCCGCCCCGGATGAGGAAGTGGAGCTGAAAGTCCCCGACAGGTTCAAGAAGGACATGGAAGCCGAGCGGATGGAGAAATTCAAGGCGAAGCCGGGCATGCAGAGGGCCTTCCAGGCGATCAGAAAAGTGGAACCCCGCAAGTTTGCGGACCAACGCTCAATGAGGAGGCCGGGGGGCAGGGGCGGAGTTGGACAGAGGTTCGCGAAGTCCGAAAAAACCCAGCCGCAGGTCACCGCGCCCCGCAAAAAACAATTGAAAATCATAGAGGGCGCCACTGTCAAGGAATTCGCCGAGCTTATCGGAGTCAAGGTCCCGGAGATAATAAAGAAGTTCATGGATATGGGCTATATGCCTACAATCAACCAGCCGGTGGACGTGGACGCGGCCATGCTCGTGGCCGGGGGGATGGGAATAAAACTGGAGATCTCGGCCGCCGAGGATGTCGCGGCGTCCGCCGAGGAGGTCACGGCCGGCCAGCAGGACGCCTCCAAGCTCGCCCCGAGGCCGCCGGTGGTCACCATCATGGGACACGTGGACCACGGCAAGACCACCCTCCTGGATGCCATAAGGAAAAGCCACATCACCGCCGGCGAGGCGGGCGGCATTACGCAGCACATCGGCGCATACAAGGTGAAGCTCGGGGATAAAGCGATAGCGTTCCTGGATACGCCGGGCCACGAGGCGTTTACCACGCTTAGGGCAAGGGGCGCGAAGGTCACGGACATAGTCATTCTTGTAGTAGCGGCCGATGATGGTGTGAAACCCCAGACGATAGAGGCCATCGACCATGCCAAGGCGGCGGGCGTGCCAATAATCGTCGCCGTCAACAAGATAGACAAGCCGGAGGCAAACCCCCAGCGCGTGCGGCAGGAACTCATGGAACACGGCATAGTCCCGGAGGAGTTGGGCGGGCAGAACATATTCGTGGAGATATCGGCAAAGAAAAATATGGGCATCGACAGCCTCCTGGAGATGATACTGCTGCAGGCCGAGATGCTCGAGCTCAAGGCGGACCCGGGCAGGATGGCGAAGGGGGTCATAATAGAGGCCAGGCTGGACAAGGGCAAGGGCCCCGTGGCCACCATACTTGTGCAAACCGGCGTGCTTAAGGCGGGGGACGTCTTTCTCTGCGGCGCGAACGCGGGAAGGGTCCGGGCCATGAACGATGAAAACGGGCGGAAGATGGAGAGCGCCGGCCCGTCGACCCCGGTGGAGGTCATAGGGTTTAACACCATGCCCAATGCCGGCGACACCTTTGTCGTAATGGATGACGAAAGAAAGGCCAGGCAGATAGCCCTTGCCAGGCTCCAGAAGCAGAGGCAGACCGAGACCGTTGCCATCAAGAAGATCACCCTCGACGAGCTCTATAGCAAGATGAAGGAAGGCAAGCTGAAGGAACTGGCCATCGTCCTGAAGGCCGATGCCCAGGGTTCCATCGAGGCATTTAAAGGCTCATTCGAATCGATCACCCACCCGGAGGTCAAGATCAAGGTCATACATGCCTCCATAGGCGGCATAAACGAATCCGACGTGATGCTTGCCGCCGCCAGCAACGCCATCATCGTGGGGTTCAACGTGCGCCCGGAGACGAAGGCCCAGCAGATCGCCGAGAAAGAGGGCGTCGATTTGCGGCTGTATAATATAATTTATGAGGCCGTGGATGACGTGAAGAAGGCCCTGGAGGGCATGCTGGAGCCCACCATGAGGGAAAAGATACTCGGGCGGGCCGAGGTCAGGCAGCTCTTCAGCGTTTCAAGGCTCGGCACCATCGCCGGCTGTCATGTCCTGAGCGGAACGATGGTCAGGGCCTGCGACGGCGTCCGCGTCATAAGGGACAATATAGTCGTTTATCAGGGGCGCATGGCGTCTCTGAAAAGGTTCAAAGAGGATGTCAGGGAGGTCCAGACCGGCTACGAATGCGGCATCCTCATAGAGAATTTTAACGACATAAAGCTCGGCGACATCTTCGAGGACTTCGTTATCGAGAAAGTGGCCGCCAAGCTCTCATAAATCCCGGCAGAATTCAAGAAACAAAAAAATGCTCCCCTACAAACGCTCAAAGAGGGTCGCCGACCTTCTGAAGGAAGAAATATCCGATATCATCCTGAGGAGACTCAAGGACCCGAGGCTGGGTTTCGTCACGGTCGTGGACGTCTCCGTAACGGACGATCTGAGGCTGGCCAGGGTCTATGTGAGCTCGCTTAAGCAAGAAGAGCGCGATCAGACGATAGAGATACTAAAATCCGCAAAACACTTCATCAGGCAGGAACTGGGCAGGCGTGTAAAGCTGAAGGCCATCCCCGATCTGGAGTTTTACGTTGACACCACCATCGAATACGGCAGCCGCATAGACAAACTCCTGAAAGAGATAAAGGGGGAGTGAATTTGGACCAGGCCGGAATCCCGGAGACTCTCCAGGGCCCCGCCCGGCGGCAAGCCGGCCCGCCTCCGGCGGAACTCCTGGATTTCATCCGGGACGGGGCAAACCGGCGGTTCCTCGTTGCAAGCCACATAAACCCGGAAGGCGACGCCCTGGGCTCGACGCTGGCGCTTTCCGCGGCGCTCCGCGCCCTCGGCAAAGAGGCGCTCGCATATAATAAAGACGGCGTGCCGGAGTACTTCAGGTTCCTTCCCGGCTGTGAGGACATCTCGACCGGCCTGCCGGAGAAAACCGGTGATTTCATACTTGTCCTGGTTGATTGTTCAAAACCCTTCCGGGCCGCCCTGGAGGGGGTCCGTTTCGCAAAGACCGTCGTGATAGACCACCACGAGTTGGACCCCTCCAGGCCGGGCGAGTCCGCCCCCGACATCCTCTGGGTCGAATCTTCCTCTCCAGCCGCCGGCCTCATGGTCTACGACCTGATAAAGGCCCTGGCGGTGACGGTGGACCGCGCGGCGGCAACAAACCTCTTCACGGCCATCGCCACGGACACGGGGTCCTTCAAGTATTCCAACACGACCCCCGAGGCGCTGGAGGCCGCGGCCGCGCTGGTGCGGGCCGGGGCCGACCCCGGCCGTATCTCGCAGAACGTCTATGAGACCTGGACCGGAAAGAGGATGAATCTGCTGTGCCTTGCACTCCGGAGCCTGGAGATAAGGGACGGGGCCGCGGTGATGAGCGTCTCGGCCGAGATGTTCAGGGCCACCGGCACAACCGTCGAGGACGTGGATAACTTCACCAGCTTCCCCAGGATGCTCAGGGACGCGCAGGTGGCAGCCCTGATAAGCGAGCTCGACGACGGGCTCATAAGGGCGAGTCTCAGATCGAAAGGGGCGATAGATGTCCGCAGCATCGCCCAAAAATTCGGGGGCGGCGGCCACAGAAACGCCGCCGGCTTCAGGATAAGCGCAAGCGCCATTGACCTCAAGGACCTCAGGGAGCGGCTGTTTAAAGCAATTGCCGAAGCCTCCCCGAAAGGGGAATGACGTAATAGCCGGGCGATACCTGATACCGGCTTAAAAGCGGGTTTGGATTG
The DNA here is from genome assembly GCA_021789555.1 of Nitrospirota bacterium. Classification (GTDB taxonomy): domain Bacteria; phylum Nitrospirota; class Thermodesulfovibrionia; order Thermodesulfovibrionales; family JdFR-88; genus JAJYGJ01. Next base: position 73,848 of record JAJYJK010000007.1, on the reverse strand, counting down.
GCGGATGTTATCTCCAGCCTGATGTTGTATATGCCGTTTTGAAGGTCCCCCTTGAGTTTCGCGTAAACCTCGGCCGAATCCAGCGAGACGGATTTCACCCGTATGCCCGCGGGGGTTATATCCAGCACGCCGTTGGCTGTCTTGAACCCGTAGGGGAAATGTTTCAGGTCTTTCAGCGAGAATATGAGACTGCCCCGGCCCCCGCCCGGGCCTCCGTTACCAGCCGGCCCTCCGGTAAATGTGACGCTCGCCCCGAGGTTCCCCATGACCGGCTTTTTTACAGGCGGCAGCTCGCTTATCTGCACGTCTTTTAGTTCGGCGGCAAGCCTGCTTCGCCCCGAAAAAAGGCCGTAGGAGTAAACGCCGCTTGCGCTGCCGCGCGCAAGTTTCGCCTTGAATGAGATGCGCAGGCGGAATAAAAAAAGTGAAAGCGGGTTTAAGCGGCCCCGCACGTCCTCAAACGCCAGGGCGCGCTTGCCGTCGGCCTCCGCGCTGACAGCGTCCGCGGCAAAGTTCAGCAGCGGCCCTTTGTGAAAATTCTTCACCTCCACGTCCAGTCCCAGGTTTTCCGCGCGCGAGGCGATCAGATAGGTTATCGCATTGTCCGGCACCGCAGCGTACCAGAGGAGGGAGGGCAGCAGGAGCAGCACGACTAGAATTATTAAAATTTTTTTCATTTTTTTTGAAATCCCTCCCTAACAAGGGAGGGATTTCACTTTTACTTCTTTCTTGTAAGGGCCAGCACCAGCCTTATATCCAGCGCGGGCGCCGAAAAGGAGTTTTTGAATTCGGCCTGCCTGATGGTAAGCAGCATCGGCGCGTTTTCGATCCTGTAGAGGAGGTTTACGGTCTCGTTCAGGTTCACCTGTTTCAGCGTTATCTCGGCCTGTTCGGAGATGAGCCCGTTTATCTGCCCGTTTATCTGGGATGTATCGAGGGATTTCAGGGTCGCGATCTTTTCCTTGAGCCCCATCCCCGTAAAGATGTCGTCGACTGCCTTCAAAATCCCCTGGGAGGGGCTCAGGGCCGCGCGTCTAGTAAACTCGTCCCTGCCGGCCCGGAGGGCCATGTATTGCCGGCTGACCTCCTCGAAGCGGGCCTCCGTCTTTTCGTCATAGGCGAGCCTCCGCGCGGCCGCGCCCCTGGCCGCCCAGAGCGAAAGGGCCAGCACCAGGAGGGCAAGCAGCACGGCGATAGGCAAAAGCCTTTCCCGGCCTATCTTGCGGACGATTCCCCGGATCTCCGGCCTCTCAAGCAGCTTTCCGATGTATGTCCTAATGTCCATTTGCCGCTGAACTCTTTACGCTCATGGTGAAGAGCGCTACATTGCCGGGTGTGTTTTTGGTCTCGAGCACCGTCACGCGGGCCCCGCCCTGCGACAATGCGTTTTTCTCGGCGTCGACGTCCCCCAGTGTGCGGGCCTCGCCCTTTATTATCATGCCCCCGGGGTCCATCGAGATCTCTTTGATGACCGCGCCCCCGGCCCTGTGCCCCGTCAGCTCTTTCAGCGCCTCCAGCGCCCGCAGGCCGCCGAGCTGCGACTGTTCCTTCTCGAGCTGCGACAGGCCCCCCTCGAGCTCCATCAGCGCCACCTGGCTGTTTGCTATCTTCTGGCCGGGCATGATCTTCGAGAACGAGCGGTCCATGCGCTCCTCAATGCGGACGGCCTGCCGGTGGATGAAATACAGGCCGACTGCCGATTTTACGGAAAAAACGAGCAGAAGCAGCGCGGCCAGCACGAAGGACGTCTTCACCAGGCGGGAAAGCTCCTCTTTTGCCTTCATGAATTCGAGCTCGCCCCTCCTGAAATTTATGGTCGGTTTGGGCGCATCAAGCTCGGCCATTGCGAGGGCGGTCCTTTTGTCCTCGCCGGCAGGGGGGGGGGCCAGGAGCGCCCCCGCGACATCGGCCCCGCCCGTCGCCGTCGCCCCGGCAAGCTCAATCGAGGTGATGACGGCCGGCTCCGCGCCTGCGGCCTTCAGGGATTCTATGAGATTTTTAAGCAGTCTTTTTTCCGCATAGACGGCGAGGATTTTCCGGGCGCCACCATCGCTGCCACCCCATTCGCCGACGGGCAATGCGTCCAGGGCGACCCTGTCAACCCCCTGCAGGATAAGGCCCTCCAGCTCGAAGGGAAGGGTCAGGCGTATCTTTTCGATATCGTCAAAGGGAAACTCCAGCAGCCTGAAGCCGAGCATCGAAACCGGAAGGCCGAGGTAACTCTCACTGATGCCCTGGGGCAGGGGCGTTTCAAACTCGACCCCGGCGCCTTCCAGGCGTTTAAAGGGGATGATGATTCGGTCCGGCCCCTGCGCCTTGCCGCTAAAGATGTAGGCGGCGCCGCCCGAGGCGTCCCTGAGATCGAAAAACGCTTTCATGGATCAGTACTCCCTCCAGTAAAGGACCTTGCCCGACGAATCCAGGACGCCTTCCACGATCCTCGTTATCCCTTCCTTGCTGGCGCTCGCCCTTATCCCGATTGCGGAGCTTGTTGCCGTTATCCTGGGCGCAAGCTCCATCCCCAGTTTCTCGAATCCCGCGACCTGGGAAAGCTCGCCGATATTTTTGAAGGGTTCGAGCTTTCTCCTCTCGATTATACGCGCCGCCAGGTCCTCGCTTACGTCGTCGGAGAGGCTCATCAGCACCGGGGCCGTGGCGCTGTTTATGTCTACCAGGCCGTCGCCAAAGACGGTCACATAATTTTTTAGTGTATCATAAGAGGCCTTGTCAATGAGCAGAACCAGTTCCGCAGTGCTCGTCAGATACCCGTTTTTCACGTTCCCGCCTTCCCCGCCGGCTGCGGGCAAGGCCTCCGGATTGATCCAGCCCGCCACCTTGTCGGCTATCGTCTCGTCGAGATTGAGCCCTTTCAAAAGGCGCTTGAAAGAGTCATAGGCGTCCCTGTTCAAGTCCCCGTTCTGGTCGATAAGGGTGTTTACGTTGAACTTGGCGTTCTCATCGCCCGCCTGGAAAAGGACCGTCGTGTCGTCGCCAAGCGGTATTTGCAGGTCCTGCCCGTCCAGCGGTATGTCGCCCTGCTGCAGCGACTGCAGGAACGGCCCCGCCGAGCTGCCGATGAGGGAGGAGCCCTCGATGGAGAGTTTTTCCATGACCTGCATGTTATGAATGCCGCTTATGTTCACGTACACCCCGTAGGCGAAATCCACCGCGAGCGCCATGAGCGCCGCGAGTATCAGCAGCACAAGGATGAGGACGAAGCCGCGGTCGGCGTCTTCGCGTCCCGTTTTCAGCAGTCGCCTGCCTCTCATAATTGTTTGCCTATCCGGGGCGTCACCGTCTCCTCAAGGGTAAGCGGTTCGTCCTTGAAGACGATCCTGAGGGTGATGCGCACGTCCTCCGGCGGGCTGCCTGCCTCGAGCGTGTTTACCCATTTGCCGCCCGAGTAGACCTGCACCGAGAACTCGTCGATATCTTCAAGCAGGTCGTCCTCCTGCGGCTTCCGGCCAGGGGCCTGAAGCTCTTTTCCCAGGGTTATGGTCCTGTTTTTTTCGTCCCCCTCTTTCGCGGAGTAGACGATCTTTGAGAGGACCCCGTTTTTGGGGGAAAAGGCGGTGAAGGAGAGGGTCGAGCCGTGTTTGCCGAAATACTCCTTGTCCACCACCGTCATGGGGCCCTCCGCGGCCTCCAGCTCGCGCCGGAGCAGGTCCATCGTCTTTTGCGCCTCGTAGAGCACAAGGAGCGACTGCTGCCCACTGCTGCTCGCCTTTTCGACAAGGAAGAAGGTGGCGTAAACTGCGCCAAGGACGATTACGGTGAGCGCAGTGGCCAGCAGCACCTCCAGCAGCGTGAACCCCCCCGCGCCCGACCCCTTTCCCATGCCCCTCATTTTCTTATCATCATCTTGAAATCCGTCTCTTCCCGGCCCTTTGAGACCGTGAGCACCAGCTCGTTCAGGAAAGGCAGCGGGCCGTTTACGATCTCGGATTTGTAGGAATAGGCGGAGTAGGGCGCGGGGAAACTCCCCTTTTCCTCACGGGGCGCCGCCTTCAGCTCCCAGAGCTTTTCTTTCGCCAGCATGGTTTCGATGCTCAGGGTCTGATACCTGTCGACCACGGAGAGATGATGGTTCACCAGGTCTATTATGGCCACAAGCAGGCCGCCCGTGATCGCCACGGCTATAAGCACCTCGAGGAGCGAAAAGCCCTTATTTTTTCTCAACACTGCTTACCCTGACCCTGCCGCTCAATTCGTTCAGGGAGACCTTGTAGGTCCCCGCGCCGCCCTCCATATAGACGTTTATGTCTTCCGGGGCGCCCTGGGCGTCGAAGATGACTTTTAGCGTGCCCTCTCTGACAGTGCCCCTCGAGGGGGTCTGCACATCTTTAAGCTCCTTGAAGTGGGCGGACCTTTTGCCATCCGGGCCCGTCCACGAGACTACCGCCGTGTCCAGGTCGAAGGTGATGTCGAAGTTTTTTTTCATGGCGATAGAGGAGTCGTTCAGCTCCCGCAGGAGAGAGGCCATCCTCAGGGCCTCGGGATGGGCGGAGTTATGCCTGAAGGCGGGCACGGCAAGGGTGAAAAAAAGCGATATGATGAAGATCACTACGACCAGTTCGAGGAGCGTGAAACCCCTATTGCATCTGCCAGTTGTCGATGTCCGCGGCATAACCCTCCCCGCCTGGTTTTCCGTCAGCGCCGAGGCTGGAGAGGTCGTAATCGCCGTGTTGTCCGGGGCTGATATATACGAAGGGGTTGCCCCAGGGGTCGAGGGGGACCTTCTTTTGCTCCAGGTATCCGCCCGGCCTGTAATGGTTCGGCAAGTCTCCCGACGTCGGAGGGTCTATCAGGGCCTGCAGGCCCTGCTCGGTGGAGGGGTAAGAACCGTTGTCCAGCTTGTAGAGTTTCAGCGCTGTTTCCAAGTCCTTGACCTGCACCTTCGCCTCGGCGACCTTTGCGTCATCGGTCCGGCCCATTATCTTGGGGGCGACTATCGCGGCGAGGATTCCCAGGATGAAGACGACGACGAGAATCTCAAGGAGTGTGAAACCGTTGCTGTCCTTACGCATTACATAGTATTTTACAATTTTCCGCAGAATAATTCCAAGTGCCGGGGATCACTTTAATAAACCGCCCGCCTCCCTCACCAAAAAAACAATTATTATTTGACCAACTGGTTGAGCTGGAATATGGGCAGCAGGACGGAAAACACAATGAACCCGACGATCCCCCCCATCAGCAGTATCATCGAGGGCTCCAGGAGGGCCAGGGACCTGTCAAGTCTGCGCTTGAAATCCTCCTCATAGGAGGATGCCGCCTTTTTGACGGCGGGGGCAAGCTGGCCGCTCTTCTGTCCGGTGCTTAAAAGCTGGGTGAACACCGAGGGGAACCCGTGCAGGGCCTGCGAGAGGTCCGCCCCTTCGGAGAGCCTCTGCCTGGCGTCGTGGACTTCCATTTCGATGCGCCGGTTGCCGGAGGAAGGGCCCGAAAGCTCAAGGGCCTTCAACACCGGCAGGCCCCCCTCCAGCAGGAAGCCGAAGGCGCGCGTGAAACGGCTTAGATAGAGGCTCCTTGGCAGCGCGAGACCCATCAAAAGCCCGTCCACCTTGAGCCTGTTTCTCCTTAAATATCGCTTTGAACCGTACCCGGCGATGATTACCGCAAGCATCAGGGCCCACCAGTAATTCACGAATATGCCGCTTATGAAGATGAGGACCCTGGTCACAAACGGCAGGGCCCTGCCGGAGTCCGTGAATATCCTGGTTATCTTGGGCATCACGAAGGCAAAGATGAAGGAGAGTATTATGGCGCCGACCACGACCATGAAGGCCGGGTAGATGAGGGCGGATTTTATCCTGGACTTGGTCCGCGCGTCTTCTTCGAGGAAGTCGGCGAGGCTCCTCATGACGGCCTCCAGGGTGCCGCTTGCCTCGCCGCTGGCGACCATCCTGACATAAAATTCCGGAAATACGGCGTACTGCTCCAGCGCGCGGGACAACCCCATGCCGGAGGAGACGTCGTCGGCGATATTGCCAAGGAGGCCCGCCCAATGTCCCTTTGCCTCCCCCTGAAGGCTCCGGAGGGCGTCGAGGACCGGCACCCCGGAGGCCAGCAGCAGCGACAGTTCCCTGGTTATGAAGGGCAGGGCGGAGGAGTTTACCCTCGAGGCCGATGTCTTCTGCAAAGAGAGCTGTCTCGGATAGATGCCAAGCTCGCGGAGCTTTAGCGCCGCCTCTTTCGGGGTTTCGGCCGTTATGGTGCCGGAAGTCTCGCGCCCGGCCTGCGCGTACGCCTTATACCTGAACGCCGGCATTGTCTTTTTGCGTGACCCTGAAGACCTCTTCGGGTGTGGTCAGGCCGGAGACCACCTTGGCAAGACCGTCCCCGCGCAGGGTCCTCATCCCGTCCGCCGCCGCCCGCTCGCCGATGCTCTTGGCGTCCGCCCTCTCGGTGATGAGCTTTCTTTCGGCCGGCCCTATGGGCAGGAATTCGAATATGCCCATCCTCCCCAGATAGCCGGTGCCCCCGCATTTGGCGCAGCCCGCGCCCTTCACGGCGCTAAAATTCACGCCCGGTTGCATAAAGTGGGCCGCCTCCTCCGGCGGCATCTCATAGGGCGCGCTGCAGTGGGCGCAGTTTCTTCGCACAAGCCTCTGGGCAAGCACCCCCGCCAGGGAGGACGCCACCAGGAACGGCTCCACCCCGATGTCGATAAGCCTGGTGATTGCAGAGGCCGCATCGTTCGTATGGAGGGTGGAGAGCACCAGGTGCCCGGTCAGGGAGGCCTGTATGGCTATCTGCGCGGTCTCCAGGTCCCTGATCTCGCCCACCATTATCACGTCCGGGTCCTGCCGGAGTATTGAGCGCAGCCCCGAGGCGAATGTAAGCCCGATCCTCGGGTTTATCTGTATCTGCCCGATGCCCGCCAGCTCATACTCGACCGGGTCTTCGATGGTGACGATGTTTTTTTCCTCCGAATATATCTGCTTCAGGGCCGCGTAGAGCGTGGTGGTCTTGCCGCTTCCCGTCGGGCCTGTAACGAGGATTATCCCGTTTTGCCTTGCCAGGAGGTCCTCGAACTGCGCCCTGAGCCCGTCGTCCATTCCAAGCTGCACCAACCCTATGGAGCCGCTCTTCCTGTCGAGTATCCTCATGACCACGCGCTCGCCGTGTATGGTCGGGATCAGGGAGACCCTGATATCTATGTCCCTGCCGCCTATAAGCAGCCGGATGCGGCCGTCCTGCGGCAGGCGCCTCTCGGCAATATCCAGGTTCGCCATTATTTTCACCCGGCTTACGAGGGCGTCCTGTATGATCTTTGGCGGGGCCAGTATCTTTTTGAGCACGCCGTCGACGCGTATCCTCACCTCGAGCTCCTTCTCGAAGGGCTCTATATGTATGTCGCTTGCCCGCTCCTTAAGCGCCTGCCTCAGGAGGGCGTTGAGGAGCCGTATGATCGGGGCCTCCTCGGTGAGCTCCAGGATGTCCTTGGGTTTCTCGAACTCGGTCGCAACCGAGGAGAGATCGTCCTCGCGTGTGATGTCCTCCATCACGTCCTTCGCGGAGCCCAGCTGCCCGTAATAGCGGTTTATCGCTTCGAGGACGACGTCCTTTTCCATCCAGACGGGCCTTGGTTTCAGCGACATCTCCCTCGCCAGGTCAAAAAGGGCGAAGAGCCCCCCCTCGTCCGCCACCGCGCCCTCGAGCCAGCCGTCCTGCCTCTTCAGGGGCAGCAGCAGGTTGCCCTTGGCGTATGTCAGCGGGATGCCTGCCAGCAGCGGCAGTTCCACCTCCTCATCGCGGATCCTCTCTGTCTTTAAGGCTTCCTTCATTTACTACCTCACCGCGGTATATTCATTTGCATGTCTTCGGGCGTTTGCATGTCTTCGGGGTCAGCGGGGGCCGCGGCGTACTTGGGTTTGGCGTACCGGACCTCCGGTATCTCCCCAAGTTGCCTCGCGGTGTCCATTACGCCCTGTCCTTGCCGGAGTTTTACCAGGTATGTGTTGCCGCCCATAAGTTTCAGCACCTCAAGGCCCTTTCGGCCGAGTATGCGCCTTGCCTGCTCGTCCGTGGTGCCGTACTTGAATTTCACGACCAGTTCGCCTTTTTCATAGGTGGATGTCTTACGGCCGAAAAGCTCGGTCTTTTCCTCCGTGACCTTTCCGATATCGGAGGGCGTCTTTATAACGATGGGGCTGATGAACACAAGCAGGTTCGTCTTTTGCCTGGAGACGGACCTGTGCTTGAAAAGATACCCGAGTATGGGTATATCGCCCAGCAGCGGCACCTTCGTCACCGAGTCCTCGTCGTTTTCCGACATGAGCCCGCCTATGACTATCGTCTGGCCATCGTTTACGAAAACGGAGGTCTTGGTGGAACGCTTGTCGATAGTCGGCCCCACCGACGAAAGCAGGCTCACGAGGTTCGTCCCGGTCACGGTGGGCTGCACTACGCTCGATATCTCCTGATAGATATCGAGCCTGACCACGTCGCCCTCGGTTATGTGCGGGGTGATCTTCAGTTTTATGCCCACGTCCTGTCTTTCAACGGTGGTTATAAGGCCCGCCGTGGCCGTTGTGCCGACAGCCGTTTGACTGCCGGTCGGGAAAGGCACGTTCTGGCCGACCAGAATCTCCGCCTCCTGATTGTCGGAGGTATAAATCTGGGGCGTGCTCATGACGTGCACGGCGTCTTTGAACTGGCTTGAGTCGAAGAGCGCCGCGAAGCCGGGCAGGGTGAGGGTCTGGTGGGTCCCGTTTACGGTCGTCACCGGGATATTGAGGATATTTCCAAGGCCCCCCATGCTGAGTCCGGAGAGGCCGCTTATGATGTTCTGGACGGCGGTGGAGTCTATTGTGCCCACGCCGCCGATAAGGATTGGCTGGCCCCCCTTCGTGACCGTCGCCCGCCACTCGGCGCCAAGCTGCGTGAGATCGCTCAAGGACACCTCCACTATCATCGCCTGGACGAAGACCTGGCTTCTGGCCCTGTCCAGCTTTTTTATCACGGGCAGCAGGTCTTGATAGTCCGCCTGGGAGGCCGATATCACCAGCGCGTTCGTGCCCTTGTCCGGCGTTATCTTTATCTTCTCCTGGGTCGAGGCGGCGGCCACCGGGACGGCGGTCCCTTTGCCCTGCTGTCCTATCAGCCCCTGGAGGGTCTTTGCGAGGTCCTCCGCGTTTGCGTGCTCCAGGAAATAGACGTGAATGCCGGAGAGGACCAGCTTGGTGGGCACGTCCAGCATCGTCATGAGCCGCTTCATGGCCTCCTTTTCGGCCTTGTCGCCTATGAGGACCACGGCATTCAGTCTCGGCTCCGCTATGGCGTGGGGCGGCCCGCTGGGGGTTTTCCTGGGGAGCCCCTCGTTGAGGATGCGGGCCACGTCCTCCGCTCTCGCGTTTTTAAGGAATACGATCTCGCTGCGCTGGGCGATGGGGGCGGTGTCAATCACGTCCAGGATGCCCATGAGCTTGTCGATGTTCAGGGCCGAGTCTATCACCAGCAGGTAATTGCCCTGGTCGAAGGACGCAATATAGCCGTCCCTCGAGACGACCGGGCTTAAAAACCTTACCGCCTCCGGCGCGGAGATATATTGCAGGGGGATGAGCCTTATCATGTAATTTTCGTTTGCCTGGGTCGTCATGACGGGAAGCCCTATCTGTCTTGCCTCCGACACGGGTATTATCTTGTAGACATTGCCCCCCACCGGCTGGAGCGTGAAACCCTTCAGGTTCAGCACCGACGTAAAGAGCTTGAAGGTCTCCTCTTTGCTGAGACCCGTCGGCGTGATTACCGTCACCTTGCCCTTGAGCCTGTCGTCGAAGACGAAATTCCTGCCGGTCGTGTCGCTGACGAATTTGGTGAAAGTGGCAAGCTCCACGTCGACGAAATCGAGGGTGATCTTTTTCGCCGCCCAGGCCTGAGTAGATAACTGGGAGTACAGGAGCAGCAGGAGCATGATGGCCGCAAGCGATGTCTTCCTTAGCATGTCTTCCTTAGCGCCCGGCCTACCTTATCTGGTAAACAAGCGTCAGTTTCTGCCCGCCTCTTATGATATCGAGGTCCACCCTGTCGAGCCCCTTTAGCGCGGTAAAGGCCCTCAAAGCCATGTCCGGGCCGGAGATTTCATTATTGTTTATCTTGAGTATCACGTCCCCGTCCCTCAACCCCAGCGAGGAGAAGAGGCCGCCCGGCTTTACCTCCCTTAGGACAAAGCCCTGCTGCCTGCCATGTATGATATTCGGCAACATGCGGGCATCGGAGAGTATCCGCGTGGGGTTCTGCAGCGCGTCGGCCACCGCCGCCTTGTTGAGGACATAGGAGTCCTGCCCCCCGGAACTTATGACCGGGTTCGGCGATAATGTCCGGCCCGGGGCGGCCGCGCCATTGCTGTTTGCCTCCCGGATCGTGGCGATGTCTTTTAGCGGCAGTTTCAGCTCCCCTCCGGCCTGGGCCGCGATAAGGGCGGAGTCCTTGTTTATGGCCTTCAGATAACCGACCCCCGGGATCATCTGGCCGGCCCGGTAAAGCTCCTCTTTGGCGTCCCTGAGCACGACGGCGTAGTTCCAGGCCCCCGAAACCGTGCCGATCAGGCTTATGTTCGAGCTTTCGGCCTGCCCTGACGAGGCCGTAAGCGGTTTTACGTCCATCGGCGGAAAGCCAAACAGGTTGCCCTTGCCCGCCACGGCTGAATAGTCCGGCAGCACCGTGCGGACTTTCGGCTGCGAGATATCCCGCGAGGGCCGCGAGGACGCGCCGACATCCCTGGCCGTCCGGCGGCCCGATATGCCAAGGCTTATGAAATCCCTCGCCAGGAATATGCACGTCAGCGCAAGAAGGACAGAAAGGAGTAAATTTGCCGCCGTAACAAGCTTTTTATTGCTCATTACCTCAAAGGTCATCATCCTAAAATAACAAAAGAAGACAGGGTTGTCAAAAAAGCGCTTTCACGCGCGAGTAAAAAAAATCAGGCTGATTTTAACCCTGGAAGGCAAAATCCCGCCGTTTTTGGCCCCAAATTGAGGTATTGTTTCAAAAAAAACTGGGTGGGCGGGGGAAATAGGGATATAATTTTATCAGGTAACGGATATTCAGGGGAAGGGGTGAAAATTCATGGCTGATGCGGCCTCCAAAAAAGACAGGGCCCTCACGGGCGGCATAAGGCTCTTCCGGATAGCAGGCATTCAGATTTCGATAGACTTTTCATGGTTCATAATCTTTTTCCTCCTCCTTTGGAGCCTTTCGGTCGGCTACTTTCCGCACGCCTTCCCCAGGGAGAAGGCGGCGGTTTACTGGGCGGCCGGTTTTGCGGCCACCATCCTTTTTTTCGCCAGCGTGCTCATACATGAGCTGGCCCATTCACTGGTGGCGATGCGCCACGGGCTCTCCATCCCTTCGATAACGCTCTTTATCTTCGGCGGCGTCTCGCAGCTCTCGGAGGAGGCCAAGGACCCGGCAAGCGAACTGAAGATAGCCATAGCGGGGCCGGTAAGCAGCCTCATGCTGGCGGGGGTCTTCTATGGGCTCCAGGCGCTGGCCACGGGCTCCTCGCATCCGATAACGGGGGCGGTCATGGGTTATCTGGCGGTCATAAACGGGGCGCTTGCGGTCTTCAATCTCATCCCCGGCTTCCCGCTGGATGGTGGCAGGGTCTTGAGGGCCATCTATTGGAAAACGAAGGGGTCTCTTTCGAAGGCCACCAGGCTCGCTTCGGACATAGGCAAAATAGTGGCGGTGATCTTTATCATCTTCGGGGGGCTCCAGGTGCTTGCCGGCGCGCTCATAAGCGGGCTGTGGTTTGTGTTCATAGGCATATTCTTAAGGAGCGTCGCCCAGAGCGGATATCAGGAGGTCGTCCTTAAACAGCTCCTCAATTCCGCCGTCGTCAGGGACATAATGGTTTTATCCCGGGACACGGTGAAGGTCTCTCCGCGCATGGGCCTCGATAAACTGGTGAAGGACTATTTCCTGCACTACGGGTACAAGGGGTTTCCCGTGTTCGATGGCGAGACCCCGGTCGGGCTCGTCTCGCTGGCGGACATAAGGGGAATCCCGGAAGGCACGCTGCCGGCCAGGACAGTCGAAGAGGTGATGAAGCCCCTTAATGACGAGATCATCGTCTCGCCCGATACCGCCCTTTCCGATGCGCTGCTGCGAATGAGACAGGACGGCAGGCTTCTGGTCATGGCGCAGGGGCATTTCCTGGGGCTCATCACGAAAACGGGTCTTCTGCGGTTCCTGGAGATGAAAAAGGTGCTCGGGGAAGAGTAGAACGGAGAGTGAGAGATGAAATCCGCTTCCGCCCTTGAGAGCGCGAAGAGGAGGCTCCGGGAGGGGCCTTTTCGGTAAGGAGCGCGGCCGCCAAACTGCAAACGAAGTACAAATTGCACGGGGCGGGCAACAAATAAAAGGTCCGGAAAAGCGAAAAAGCGGTTTCCCTCGATTTGCCCTCCGGTTGCCTGCCACTTGTCTCTTGTATGATATAATTCATCGCTTTTCATTCCTGGCTGAAAGGGGGTTTATCTCAATTTGGCTCGGGCGGGAAGCGACAAGACGGGCGCGCAAAATCTCAGGGACAGGTTTTCCGGGTTAAAGCCGGGGCTCCTGACAAGGCTTTTTATTTTTTCCCTCGCCGGGATTTTTGTCTCTATCGGGGCTGTGGCCTTCCTCGTGGCCGGCAGGGAAAAGGCCCTGCTTTCATCCATCCGGAATGAAAAATCAATTTCAGTCGCCGAAGACGTGGTCGAGACGGTGCGGGAAGAGATGCTGGTCAGGAGAAGGCCGGCGGAGATATTGAAGATAGTGGGCGGCCGCATACGCGGCTCCGGCATAAAGCTCGCGATATTCAAAAAAGACGGCTCGGTCTATTTCGGTCCGGCCGGGGCAAGGCTGCCCGCGGCGGCGCGGCCGCTTTCGGCCGGCGGGGCCGTATGGAGCGGGGGTTATTCTTACAATAAAGACGGCGTATTCGCGTTTTTCAGGCCGCTGATAAATGAAAGGGCCTGCTGGGGCTGCCACAGCCGCGCGGACCGCATACGGGGCTATGTGGGCGTTTTCTTGCCCGGCGCGGGACTGGGAAACGGGATAGACAGGGTTTTCGGAAGCGCGCTCCTCTTTGCATTGCTCATCTCGCTTGCAAGCGGGGCCGGGCTGGTGCTCGTCGTGAAGAGGATGCTTTACCGGGAGCTCTCCAGGGAGAGCGAGGAGAAATTAAAGGCCCTTGCCGAAAAGGAATTCTCCGAGGCCATATTCAACTCCACCGCAAGCGGTGTTGCCGTCCTCGATGAAAACGGCAATATCCTGCGGATGAACCAGCCGGGGCTTGAAATCCTGGAGCTGACCGGTGAAGAAGCGGTGGGCAAGCGCGTCGATACGATAGACGAGGCGCTCGCGGACATGAGATACACAATGCCCAAACTGAGCCGCGAGGCGGTCATAAGGACCGGGGACGGCAAGATAAAACCCATCGGGTTCACAAGCTCCCAGCTGCTCGACCAAAACGGCGGGCAAAAGGGCATAATCGTCGTCTTCAGGGACCTGACGGAGATAAAGAAGATCAGTGACGAGATAAGGAAAAAACAGCATTTCGAGATGATCGGGAAGGTCATAGCGGGGGTCGCCCATGAGATCAGAAACCCCCTGTTCGCGATCCAGTCCATCGGCCAGCTCCTGGAAAGGGAGATAGCCGCCGCCCAGCACCAGGCCCTCATACAGGCCATGCTCAAGGAGACAAGGCGGGTGAAGGCGCTCATTGAGGAGCTGCTCTCCTACAGCCGCCCCTCCAGGCTGGAGATGGGCTGGATAGATCTGCACCTGTTCTTCGAGGACCTTTTCAGTTACGTCAAACTGAGCGGCTATCAGCCGCAGGTCTTATTCAGCTCCACCGGGACAGCCATGGTAAAGGCCGACAGCGACAAGATGAGGCAGGTCTTTTTGAACCTCCTGGACAACGCGGCCGGCGCCTCATGCAAAAGGGTGGAGATAACGGCCGAAAGGGAAAACGGCATGGCCGTCATAACGGTCCGCGATGACGGGCAGGGGATAAAAGAGGCCGACATGGAAAGGATATTCGACCCGTTTTTTACCACCAAAAAGGAAGGCACGGGGCTTGGGCTGCCCATTTGCAGGAAGATAGTGGAGGAGCATGGCGGACGGCTGGAAATCAAAAGCGCCCCCGGCGAGGGCACGACCGTGACCGTAAGGATACCCTGAGAATTTTTAAAACCCTGTTAATCAGGCCCCGTCAATCGGAATTCTATCAGAATTGAAATTTCCCCTGCAGCTCGTCCGAACGATTGGTGAGGTTTTTCTTGGTCTTCCTGGGTTCGGCGATGGGAATCCCGCAGGCCGCCACTTTTTCCAGCAGGTCGTTTATATCGACCGGCTTTTCATAATAATGATAGGCGCCCTTTTCGTAAGCCGCTTCTTTCATCTCGGCGGTGCCGTAGGCGGTCATGATTATGACCCTGGCATCCGGGTTTTTTTCCTTGACATAGTCCAGGAGACTGAGCCCCTCATACCCGTGGACGCCGCTTAAGCGGATGTCCGCCAGGACAAGATCGATCCCGTGTGTCGAAAGGACCTCTTCGGCCTCCTCGATCTTTCCGGTAGTAAAGACCGATACGGACCGGCTGCTTAAAAGATGGGAAAGCGACAGCAGTATGGTCGGCTCGTCGTCTACGATAAGCACTTTTTTCATATTCCGCCATATTACATTTTCAGAAGGGATTTTTTCAACCGCCTTTGCTGGAGGTGCCGGATACCCGGCAATTAAGGTGGCGGGCGGCTGGGGCACGAAAATTTTTTTTAATTTGATATACTTTGGTATGGAGACGGAAGACTGCGCGCTCTGCGGGGCCCCGATTGAGTACCTCACGGGCTTCCGTGAGCTTACTTGCGAGTCTTGCGGGCGCAGGGAGCCGGCCCACGCCGTCTGCTCGAAGGGGCATTATCTCTGCGATTCCTGCCACGGCGCCGGCATAAGAAAGACGATTATGGACATGGCCCTGATGACGCTTGAGAAGGACCCGTTCAAGACTGCGGAGGCCATGTTCAGCCAGCCGGGGCTTCCCATGCTGGGCTGTGAGCACGCCTGCATCGCGGCCGGGGCCTTCCTGTCGGCCGTGAAAAACGACGGCCGCATAAAGATTTCAAACAAGCAGCTGCATGAGGCCTTTCAGCGGCTGTCGAGACAGGCGGCCGGGGGGTACTGCGGGCTTACCGGGGTCTGCGGCATCCTGCCCGCCCTGGGGGCCTGCGTTTCGATCCTCTACGGGTCCAGGTGCGGCAAGGACATCGAACAGAGGCTCACGATGGAGGCGGTGACGAGGGTGTCCTCGGAGATCGTGAAACTGACGGGTCCCAGCTGCTGCAAGGCCTATGCGCTTGCGGGACTCGGCGTTGCGGTGGATTTCCTGAAAGACGCCTCCGGGGTGGCCCTTCCGGTGCAAAACAGGATTGTAAAATGTCTGTGGAGCGCCAGACACCCCCACGGCTGCAGGCTCGATAAATGCCCGTATTTCGACCTTGCAAGTTACAGGCCCGCCGCCGGGAACCCCCCGCATTCCGTCGGGCTCTGCTGAAAATAAAGGTGGCGTCCAGTTGGACGCTGGAAATAAAGGTGGCGTCCAATTCGGACGCTGGAAATAAAAGTGGCGTCCAATTCGGACGCTGGAAATAAAAGTGGCGTCCAATTCGGACGCCACAAGGGAGAGGGACAACCGTAAGGAGGGGAGTAAAGCCTTAATCTGCATGTTATCCTACCGGAACGCGGTTTGCGAGTCAGTGACGCCCGTCACTGGATTTTTAACTTCCAATTCCCCGCAGCCTGCTATAAGGCGGTTTATTTAGGGAGAGAATTAGAGAGGGTGTTTTGCTTTTACAACCCGTAATCCTTCCATCTGGATTCGACGAGTTTCTTGATCTCCTCCGGCATTTCGATGTCCGGGGGCCACGGGCGTGTGAAACCCTCCTGGGGGGTTTTCTTCGTTGCATCGATGCCCATCTTGCCGCCGTAGGCGGGGATAGGGGAGGCGTGTTCGAGGACATCGAGCGGCCCTTCAACTATGAGGACGTCACGTTTCGGGTCCGTGTTGTTGCCGAGTCTCCAGAGCACCTCGGAGATGTCCTGCACGTTTACCCAGCCGTCCACCACGATTATCATCTTCACGAAACTCAGTTGTCCCAGCCCCCAGAGCGCGTACATGACCTTGCGCGCATGGCCGGGGTAGCGCTTGTCTATGGAGACGATCGCCATATTGTGGAAGACCCCCTCCAGGGGCAGGTTCATGTCCACGATCTCCGGGAGCTGTTTTTTTATGAGGGGCAGGAATATGCGCTCTGTCGCCTTCGCGATGTAGCAGTCCTCCATGGGCGGCCTGCCCACAATCGTGGCCGGGTAGATGGGGTCCTTTCGCATCGTCATGCAGGTGATGTGGAAGACCGGGTACATATCGGCGAGGCTGTAATAGCCCGTGTGGTCGCCGAAGGGGCCCTCGAGCCTCATCTCCGCAGGCTCGCAGTATCCCTCGAGCACTATTTCGGAGTTTGCCGGCACTTCCAGCTCCGAGGTCTCGCATTTGACAAGCTCCACTGGGGCCCCGCGCAGGAACCCGGCGAAGAGCATCTCGTCCACCCCCTCGGGCAGCGGGGCCGTGGCGGAATACATGGTGGCCGGGTCGCTGCCGATGGCCACCGCGACGTCGAGCCTTTTGCCCATGCGGGCGGCCTTCCTGTAGTGCCGGGCGCCGTCCTTGTGCATATGCCAGTGCATGCCCGTCGTGGACCCGTCGAAGACCTGCATCCGGTACATGCCGCAGTTTCTCTCCCCCGTTTCGGGGTCTGCGGTGAAGACCATCGGCAGCGTTATGAACCTGCCCGCGTCGAGGGGCCAGGTCTTCAGCACCGGCAGGATGTCGAGCGTGGGTCTCTGCGGCTGCCTGATTATCACCTCTTTGCAGGGGCCGCCCTTTACGTGTTTGGGGATGAAATCGGCGAGCCTTTTGAGCTTGGGCAGGGCCTTTAGTTTTTCTATCAGGTTCACCGGGATTTCGGGCTCCAGGAACTCGAGCATCCTTGAGCCTATCTCATCGAGGTCCCGGACCTCCAGGGCGAGCCTCATGCGCTCATAGGAGCCGAAGAGGTTTACGGCGCAGGGCACACGCGAGCCTTTCGGGTTTTCGAAGATGAGCGCCGGGCCGCCGGCCTTCACCACCCGGTCGTTTATCTGGGCGATCTCAAGCTCGGGGTCCACCTGGGCGGCCACCCGCTTTAAAAGTCCGCGCCTTTCAAGCTCGTTTATGAACTGTCGAAGGTCCTTGTAGGCCATCCAAGAATTATAAGTCAGGGCGGAGGATAAAATCTATCGCGGGTCTGACGTTTATTAAACAGCGGCACTGCGTGGCAGAAGGCGGATGGGGGAAGAAAAAAACATAGTCGGTTTATAATAATCGGTATGGGTTTTGCGGTTTATCTCATAAAGAAAACAGCGATCACCGTGCTGCTGCTGCTTGGCATCCTGTTCATAACGTTCTGCCTGACCAGGGCGCTTCCGGGAGACCCCGCCCTGGCGCTGGTCGGGCAGAGGGCAAGCCCCCGGGTGATTGCCGCCATCCGCAGGCAGATAGGCGCGGACAGGCCGTTTCTTATCCAGTATCTGAGTTATGTGAAACTCCTTTCGAGAGGAGAGATGGGCCGCTCCTACTCTACGAGAAGGGAGGTCCTTGGCGAGATTGCACAGAAATTCCCCAACACGATGAAGCTGGCCCTCGCGGCCATGCTCCTGGCGGTGCCCTCCGGCCTTGTCCTTGGTTTTTGGGCGGCGCTCAAACGGGGCTCAGGGACAGACACCCTTTTAAGCTCCATAAGCATAATCGGGATAAGCGTGCCCGTTTTTTTCAGCGGGCTTCTGCTCATGCTGCTCCTTAGCCTGCAGCTAAAGCTTGTCCCGCCCTCCGGCACCGGCGGCATACGGTTTCTCCTGCTGCCTGCCCTCACGCTGTCATTGCCCTCCGCGGCAACGCTTGCCAGGGTCACCCGCACGATGGTGCTCGAGACGATGGACATGCCCTTTATAAAGACCGCGAGGGCGAAGGGAATAGCCGGGTGGAGGGTGGGCGCCGTCCACATATTGAGGAACGCCCTGATACCGATTGTCACCGTCATGGGGCTGGATTTCGGCAGCTATTTAAACGGCGCGGTCCTTACGGAGACGATCTTCGGCTGGGACGGCATAGGCAGGTACGCCGTGGAGGGGATAATCAGGAGGGATTACCCGGTGGTGCTGGGCTCCATCCTGGTGGGGACTTCCGTCTTCATCGTCGTCAATATGTTCGTGGACATCGCCTATCACGCGCTGGACCCGCGTGTGAGGATTTTACACAAGTAATGGTTTTACCCGCTGGCGATATGAGGATGCTTAGCCCGAGGGTTTCATTATGCCCCGGAGGGGTGTCCGGCCTATGACGCTGACTATAACGCTGAAGGGTAAACTCTCTGCCCTGGTCATCGTCCTTGTGCTGGCCTTTTCGGTCCTGGCGCCCCTGGTCTACCCGGTGGACCCGCACGGGGTCAACCTGGATAGTCTCAGGGAGCCCCCCGGGATATTCACCGGGCATCTCTTCAGCGGTCATCCGCTCGGCACTGATCAGGAGGGCAGGGATATCCTCTCCCGCCTGCTGGAGGGCGGAAAGATATCCATATCCGTTTCGTTTCTCGCGGCCCTTTTCGCCATGACGGTGGGCGTTTCCGTGGGGCTTGTCGCGGGCTACCGGGGAGGCAGGACCGATACCGCGCTCATGGCCCTCTGCGATCTGATTCTCGCGTTCCCCTCGCTCCTTCTCGCCATAGGGGTCTCCGTGGTGCTGCCGCCGGGGACTTTTACGGTGATGCTCGCGATGGCCTCGGTGGGCTGGGCGTCTTTTGCCCGCCTCATACGCGGGCATGTGCTCGTCATCAAGGGCTCCCAGTTCGTGGACGCCGCGAGGGCCGTGGGCGCGTCGGGCCCTCGGATACTCTGGGCGCATATACTTCCCCAGTGCATGCCGCTTGCCCTTACGCTCATGGCGGTAAAGCTCGGCGGATACATAATCACGGAGGCGTCTTTGAGTTTTCTTGGACTCGGGGCGCAGCCCCCGGTGGCGACCTGGGGTTCGATGATAAGCCAGGGCATGGCCTATATCTACTCTGCGCCGTGGATAGCGGTGCTGCCGGGACTGGCCATCGCGCTGGTTGCCTTCTGCTTCAATATGCTGGGCGAGGCGCTTGGAGACTCGGGGGCGGCCACAAACTACTGGGCTGAGGCGGCGCCGGCATTGCGGCCTGGCAAGGTGGGGCCGGATCGGCAGACACCATAAGACGGGCACGGAGATTTGCGCCCCCGGCGGGTTTTAAGTGAAAAAGGCGGGGCAACACGGGTCACGGCCGCCAGGCGATTGAAGGCACGGACAAGGCCATAAAAAGGGGCGGAAGACTTGCAAACCGCGTCGGGGACGTTATAAAGCGGCGCGAGACCTTTGGCTTTAGCGGCTCCCCTTCATTTTTTCGTCTTCTTCCTGCTCCGTCTTGCAGGCGATGCACATCGTGGTCACCGGCCGGGCCGCGAGCCTGTTTATGTCTATAGGCTCACCGCAGACCTCGCAAATCCCGAACGAGCCGGCGTCTATCCTGTCGATGGCCTCTTCGATCTTCTTCAGCAGCCGCTGTTCCCTGCCCCTCAACCTGAGCATGAAGTTGCGGTCGGTCTCGGCCGAGGCCTGGTCCCCCAGGTCGGGGAAGACGGTCTGCTCCGGCAGCGCGTTCATCGCCGTTTCGGCCTCGCAGAGGATGATCTCCTTCTGCTTGAGGAGCTCATTTTTTATTTCCTGCAGCTTTTCTTCCCTCATAGAGAGTTTCTTTTCGTCAGATTCGCTGGAGGAGTTGCAGCCCGCCTTGTTTTTCCTCGTTGCCATATGCGACCTCCCATGAGTTCTATAAGATAGAAGAATAACAGAAAAAAAAGGTTGTAGTCAAACCGCTTTTTACTTCCGCGCACCCCCCGGGGCCACCTTGGAGAAATTCACTTTAAGCTCGTAGATGATGTTCCGCAGGCCGTTTTCCTCTTCCGGGGTGAGGTTGCCCTTCGTCTTCGCGCCAAGCATGTCAATGGAATCTATGATGTATTTTGCCTCCGGCAGATTCGGCTCGGTCGGTGTCTCACCCAGGCCGAGCGCCATATAGGCCATTGCCGCGAGGTTCACCAGGAACGAGAGGAAATTCGATTCTCCGGCGGGGGGGAGGGCTGCTTCGCTGGGCCCCTCCGCGGGGGTCTGCCGGCTCCGGGCCTGCTGCTGTGCGCGCGCGGCTTCCGCCTTCGGGTTGCCCTGCGCGTCCATCTTTGGGTTGCCTTGCGCATCCATTGTCCTTTTGTCCCTTACCTCAAACTCTCCCATAGCTTTATACTTTATAAAATCATGGTTGGCATGTCAATTTGGCAATGGTCTGCACCCGGGGGAAATCATCGTTGAAAATCATCGTCGTCGAAAATCATCGTCTGGGGGGGGAACGTTTCACATTGCCCGGTTTTGACTGCATGATATAATATCTGCGATTTTGAGGGGGGCTGGCCCCCCTGGCCGGGCAAAAAAACTGAAAGGTCCGGGTGGATGCCCTTTTCATTTTCATTTTCAAGTGAAAGTCTCGGAGCGGCGCTTCCGGTCTGGAGCGTGATTCCCTTTCTGGGCCTGCTCGTTTCGATGGCCGTCATGCCCCTGGCGGCCCCAAAGTTCTGGCACGACCACTTCGGCAAGGTCTCGGCCCTGTGGGGATTTTTGGCCTTTGCGCCGCTGGTCGTCCTTTACGGGGGCCAGGCCCTGGGCAGCTTTCTGGACATGATAATAAACGAATACCTGCCCTTCATCATCCTGCTTGGCGCCCTTTACGCGATATCGGGGGGCATCCTGATTACGGGCAACCAGCGGGGCACGCCGGGCAGCAACACGGTCATGCTCCTGATCGGCACGCTGCTTGCCTCCTTCATGGGCACCACCGGGGCCGCCATGCTTTTGATACGCCCGCTCATCAGGGCGAACGCCCACAGGCAAAACAGGACGCTCGTAGTGATTTTTTTCATCTTCCTCGTGGCAAATATTGGCGGGGCGCTTACGCCCTTCGGGGACCCGCCGCTTTTTCTCGGCTTTCTGTCGGGGGTGCCTTTTTTCTGGACTTTCAGACTGCTGCCGCATATGTTTCTTGCAGCGGGGGCATTGCTTTTGGTCTATTACCTGCTCGACAGGCGTATCTTTAAATCGGAGGAGTGCGCCGAGGGGAAAGGGCCTTTGCGGGCAGGGCAGGCCGGGCAAAAACCTTTCAGGGTGAGGGGCGCGCAAAATTTCGTCTTCCTCCTGGTTGCGATTGGGGCCCTCATCGCGGCCGGACAGATGAGCCTTGGCCGGGTCTCGTTCCTGGGGGCGCAGAGGGACGTGTCGGAGATATTGCGGGATATCGTTGTGTTTCTGATGGCCCTTTGTTCGATGCTCTTTACCGCCCGGGAAATCCGGGATGAAAACGGGTTTACCTGGTTTCCGCTGAAAGAGGTGGCCGTGATCTTTGCCGGCCTCTTTGTTTCCATGACGCCGTTGCTGGACATCCTGCAGGCGGGCGCCGCGGGGCATTTCGGCTTCCTCATGAGGGTGGTGAACCGGCCGTCTCATTATTTCTGGGCCGCCGGGACGCTTTCAAGCTTTCTCGACAACGCCCCCGCCTACCTGGCCTTCTTCAAGGCGGCCCTGGGGTCTTTCTATGCCGGGATGGGAGGGCGCCGCGCCGCGGCCCTCCTCATAATGCAGCATCCCGCCTATCTGGAGGCCGTATCGGCGGGTTCGGTATTCTTCGGGGCCTTCACGTATATAGGAAACGCCCCGAATTTCATGGTGCGCTCCATAGCGGAAGAGTCGGGGGTGGAGATGCCGGGCTTTCTCGGATATATGCTAAAATTTTCACTGCTGATACTTTTGCCGCTCTTTATCCTTGAGACGCTTATCTTCTTCAGTTATTAACAGTCTCATAATAGGATGCATTTGGTTTTTAGATGTCATTCCGGCTTGTCCGGAATCTTTCTTGCCTTTCGGAAGGATTCCCGACGCGCTTCGCTTGCTGGAATGACAACTTGCTCTTAAAAAGTTGTGCATTTAATTATGAGGCCCTTAATAAAAGGGGGAAAAATCCGGATGGATGGAGTCCCGAAGATAGAAAGAATCCTCTTCGCCACAAGATTGGGCGAGATGGCGTTTAATTCGCTTGAGACGCTGTTTGTCCTGAAGGCCGCGGGTCTCAGGGAGATTGTGCTCTGCCATATAATCCCCAGGGAGGATGTCGGCTTCGTGCCCTTCGGCGGGTATCTGAGGAAAGAGGCCGAAAGGCTCCGCCAGGAGGCCGGGATAAAATTCGAGGACTGGCGGCAGGCCATCTCCGGGGCCGGGATTGAAAGCAGGATTGTAATCGAGGTGGGCGCGCCCGTGCAGGATGTCGCGGGCATCGCGCTAAGGGAGCAGGCGGACCTGCTTGTGATAGGCAGGGGAGGACGCATCGGACCCCTGGCGGGCTCCCACACCCTGGGCATCCTTCGCAGGTGCAGGGTGCCTGTCCTCGTGCACAGGTATCTGGCCCGGTTCGAGGCGGAGGGCGAAATCGCCGTGAAGGAAAACAGACTTGTCTTCGAGAAACCCCTCCTGGCCGCCGACTGGTCGCCGGCCTCCGACAGGGCACTCTCTTTTCTGGTTTCTATGGCAGGCGCGGTCGAAAAGGCCGGCGTGGTCCACGTAATCGACGAAAAGGCCCTTTTGGGGCCTGATTTGGAAAACACCAGGCAGCAGCTTTTGACACGCCTCCGGCAGCGCTACTGCGACACCATCGAGAGGGCCGGCATGAAGGCGGAGGCGCATATCGCGGCCGGGCAGCCGGCGCGCGAGATAATCGAGACGGCCAGGTCCATAGGGGCCGGCATGATAATAGCGGGCGCCACCGGCAAGGAGAAACCTGAAGGCCCTGCCCTTGGGAGCGTCTCCCACAGGCTCTGCGAGATATCGGAGTTCCCCGTGCTCCTGGTTCCGGCAATTGACGCCCGATAACCAATGACTACTGCATCATTAATGTTCTGAATCCCCGCACCCTCCGTCCCGCCTTTGGCGGGGACTCCTCCCTCTCCCAGTGGGAGAGGGGATAGGGATGAGGGGTAGAGCAAAAAGGGGGGGGCAGCCTCGTGTTTTTTTCGCGGGGTCTGAATTTTGAGGCAAATAAAAAAAACCCGGCGGTGAGCGCCGGGGTTTTTTTATTTATCGTCCTATTCTATTTCGTTTTGCCCTCGTGGTGCACGGGCGGGAAAGAGGGTATGAGCTTGTTTATGAAGTAGAAGAAGAAGAAAGGCAGAAGGCCTACCGTAATAGCGCCAAAGACGCCTTCCTTGTATGTCTGCCAGTTGTGCGGGATTATCGGGATATTATAGTTCATAAAACCCGCGAACGTAAGGGAGAACTCCTGGCCGCCGATGACCACGTTCCACCTCATCATGTAGACGCCGAACAAAACGAGGACCGTGGCGAGCACCGCTCTCCTGACCGTAAGGCCGGGCCAGAGGAGCAGTACGAAAGGAATTACGTAGCCGCAGAGATACTGTTTTATGAATATGTCAACCCAGTCCCTCTGGTATATGACCGAGCGGAGGATGTCCCAGCTCTTCACGGCTGTATACCCCCTGAAGATGAGGTCCAGAAGCTCCAGAGAGAAGGCGGCAATCATGAAAGCCATAAGATACTTGGCGCTTATTCTTATCATCTCCAGCTCGGTGCCGCGCAGCTCCTGGAGGGTCTCGCCGGTCCTGAGATGCCTGGCCAGCCTTTTCTTTGTCACATGCTTCTTCCACTCCATAACGATGGTGTAGGTGAACATGCACAGCGCAATGCCGGATATTATCGCGCTCATTATGAAGATGACCGGCATGAGCGGCGTCATCCACAGGGCGTTCGCCTTTACCGAGCCGAATATGAAACCCGCATACCCGTGCAGGAAGCAGGCCGCCGGAACGCCTATGCCCGCCAGGAATTTTATGGCCTTATGGTCCGCTTCGATGGCCTTTGGACTGACGTCGTTTGCGCCCAGCGTGAGCACCCGATAGATATTGCGCAGCGCAAGGCTTCCAAGCCCCTCTTTTTTGGACAGCTCCGTCGCCCGCCCGACGAAAAAGGCCCTGTAGAGAAACCATATCTCCGAGCAGACGATCAGGGCATAAGTCAGATAGACAATTCCGAACGCCGAGATGGCCGATGTGAAATGCGGGGTCATGTAGATTTCAACTCCGCGCAAGGGCTGCTGCAGATGGAGCATAAGCGGGATCGGCGCACCCAGCAGGAGCGCGAACGAGAAGACGAGGGCGAACTTGGCCATGTCCTTCAATTCCTTCACCCCGAAGAGGTGATAAAGCGAGCTGAGGACGAAAGCGCCCGCGACCAAACCCGTTAAGAAGGGGTACATCACAATCTGGATGCTCCAGGTAATAAACTCGTTTGGATAAACAAACCCTTGTTTCTGTGTCCATTCCAGTCCGTGTACGTACCACTGATGCATTTTCCCCTACCTCACAATCCTGTCAAGCCCGAGGTAGAAGACCTGGGGCTTGGTGCCGTATTCGTCTTTAAGTACCGCAACTCTCTGCGTGGCTATCGTCTTTGTGACGGGGTCGTTGAGGTCCTGGGGGTTGCCTATCTGCCTTGCCCCGAACGGGCAGGCAAAGACGCACGCCGGCTTCAACCCCTTTGTGATCCTGTGATAGCACCAGGTGCATTTTTCCGCTACGTGATAGACCGGGTGGAAGAACCTCACGCCATAGGGGCAGGACATTATGCAGTAGCCGCACCCTATGCACCACGTCCTGTCGACAAGCACGATACCCTCTTTGGTTGAAAACGTCGCGCCGACCGGGCAATTCTGCACACATGGCGGCTTTTCGCACTGATTGCAGAGCTTCGGGACAAAGAAGGCCTTCGTTATGTCGGCCGGGTTGACCGTCTTGCCCATCGGGTTGTCGGCCGTAAAGCCGTCCCTTGCGGCCATCGGAGAGTCGGCAAGCACCTTCCCGCTGTTCAATTCCACGTAGCGCTCGACCCACGTCCTCGAAACGGGCGCGTTGTAGGGGATCTCGTTTTCAAGCTTGCAGGCACGCACGCACATGCCGCAGCCAACGCAATTATATGTGTTTACGAGGAAAACCCACTTCTGATTCGGATTGCCCGAGCCGAGTATCTGGGTCGCCTCGCCCTTCTCCAGGAACCTGAAGGCGCCAAGCATCCCCGCGCCGGCGGCGGTGGTCCCCATGATCTTCAGAAATTGCCTTCTCTCCAGACTCATGATATTCCTATTTGCCTCCAAGCACGGGACTGTGCGGGTCGTGGCAGCTTACGCACTCAATCCCGGGGTTGTGCTCATCGGGATTGAGGAACCCCGGAAGCTGGCTCCTGAGCGAAGTGGGGTAGGGCAGCTTCGTATGGCATCTCAGGCACAGAAGCCTGCTTTTGATGATCTCGAGCTTGGGGGGGTTGTCGGGATGGCCTATAGCCGGACCGTGGCAGTCCTCGCACTCTATTATTTTGTGCGGAGACGCCATAATCTTGTTATAGTTGTCCGGATGACAATCCTTGCAGTACTCCCTGCCCTTGTACCCGACCCTGAAATTGGCCCACCATGTCTCGGCCGCTTTGTTGTGCCAGCCGTACATATAGCCCCTCTCCCAAACGCCGAACTGGGGAGGCACTACAAAGAACCTGGCTATCAGGATAGCCGCGACTATTCCCAGAACTACATATAAAGGTCTCCAAACGTGGCTCATAACCCTCCAAGTATACACTACCTCTGAAGAATTGTCATCATAATTTTATTTATTAATTTATAAAAAACAATAATTAAAAAATCAAATTACAACTTGAACTTTTGTTTGCAAAAAAGAAACAATTATATTCAAATTGTAAACAATGCCTTTAATTGTATGAGGTAATCTCAAGGTCTCATGCCGGGGGATCCCGGACCGGCGGGAAACGGGGCGTCTACTTGAAGAGCTTGTCCGCGTTTATGCCGAACCCGCTTACAAGCCCCGAAAGCCCCCTCACCTTGTTTGTCAGCAGCAGCACTCCAAATACGGTCAGTATCAGGCCGCTGATGAGCATCACGACCCTCATGTATTTCATTATGTGTTTTGAGTAGCTTAAAAAACTGTTCATTGCGAGGGCGGCGGCGAGAAAAGGCAGCGCGAGGCCGAGCGAATAGACTGAAAGCAGTTTCAGCCCGTAGAGGGCGGAGCCCTTGGTGGTGGCCACCAGCAGGATGCTGCCCAGTATGGGCCCTATGCAGGGGGTCCATCCCGCGGCGAACGTCATGCCTATGAGATATGCGCCGATGTAACCGGCGGGGCGGCCGCGGAGGTGGAGCTTTCTTTCCCGCATGAGGAAATTCAGCTTCAGGATGCCCGAGATGAAGAGCCCGAATATTATTATGAGGACGCCGCCCGCGATGCGGATTGTGTTTTGATAATGGAAGAACCACTGCCCGATGACGGAGGACGAGGCGCCAAGCCCGATGAATATGCTCGAGAAACCCAAGACGAATGCGGCGGAGTTTTTCATCGTGAGCCGCCTGATGTCGGCCCTTTCCTCGGCTGACGCCGCGGTCAGGTTTTCGAAGGACAGGCCGGTTATAAACGACACGTAGGAGGGCACAAGCGGCAGGACGCACGGGGAAACAAAGGAGAGCAGACCGGCCGCGAAGGCAAGTGGGAATGATACGTCGCTCATCTCGCGCAGTCCTCCTCGGGGCCCTTTATCATGCTTACCGCATGTGGTATCGCCTCGATTATCGCCTCGAGGCACTCCCGGACGGCCTTCGGGCTGCCGGGCAGATTTATTATAAGACATTTCCCCCTGGTCCCGGCAATCCCCCTGGAGAGCATCGCCCGCCGGGTGACCTTCAACCCGTGGGCCCTCATCGCCTCGGCGATGCCCGGCACCTCTCTTTCAATGACGGCGGCCGTCGCCTCGGGGGCGATGTCCCTGGGGCCAAGCCCCGTGCTGCCGGTGGTGACTATGAGGTCAACGAGGCGACAGTGGCTGAGAAGTCTCTCCTTCAGGGTCAAAAACTCATCCGGTATCATCTCGTAGTGGAGCACCTGGACGCCAATCGGCGCTAAGAGCTCCCTGATGAGCGGGCCGCTCTCGTCGGTCCGCAGGCCCTTGGCGCCTTTGTCGCTTAAGGTTATGACGGCGGCCCTTATCAAAGCGTTATCGCCGGGTCGCCCTGCCTGACCCGTCCCCCCGTCTTCGGCCATCTATGAGACCCCTTTCTCATCGGATTGCCACGGCTTTATGACGCCCCCGCCTATTACGCTTCGCCCGTCATAAAAGACCGCGCTTTGCCCAGGGGCCGGCGCCCACTGCGGCCCTTGAAATTCTATCCGGGCGTTTTCGTTTGCCCCAAGGGGATATACCCTTGCCCGCGCGGGCCTCATCATGGAGCGCACCTTCACACCGGCCTCGAACTCCTGCATTTCCCGATGGCCGGGCAGTAGCCAGTTGACCCCCTCCGCCTCTATAGTTTTCACGAACGCCTTCTCCTTCGGGCCGGCGTAAATGGCGTTTCTGGAGGCGTCTATACGGTAGACGTAAAGGGGATTGGGATCCCGTCCGCCGGGTTTCCTCCTGTTGCCGCCCAGTCCTTTTCTCTGCCCTATAGTATAGCCGGAAATGCCGCTGTGGGCGCCGATCTGCTTGCCGTCGCCGTCCAGGATGGGTCCTTCCGCCAGGGAGCCGGGCACAAGCGCCCTCACCATGCCCAGGTAGTCCTTCCCCTGGACAAAGCATATCTCCTGGCTCTCGGGCCGGTTGAAGACGGGGAGCCCCGCCTCTCCGGCCAGCTTACGGACATCCTGCTTGCCCAGATCGCCAAGGGGCAGCAACAGCCTTTGCAGCTCCTCTTTTTTCTGCGCGTAGAGGACGTATGACTGGTCTTTTTTCTCATCGAGGGCCGACATCAGTTCCGGCCCCTCTCCATGCTGCCGCATGCGGGCGTAGTGGCCGGTGGCGATAAACTCCGCGCCTCTTTCATTTGCCGCCTCGAGAAGCAGGGGGATCTTTACATGCCGGTTGCAGAGGATGCAGGGGTTCGGCGTAAGCCCGTTTGAGTAGGCCAGGGCAAAGGGCTCGATTACCTTTCCGATGAAGATGTCGCGGCAGTCAATTACCCGGTGCGGTATGCCGATGATACGGGCCGTGCGGGCCGCATCCGCCACGCTCTCAAGCGAGCAGCAGGAGCGCGGGTCCTGCTGCCCGCCTCCTCTGGTCTCGAACATGAGCAGGCTTAAACCCTCCACCTCGAACCCCCGGTTTTTAAGCAGGAGGGCCGCCACCGAGGAGTCGACCCCGCCGGACATGCCGACTACGACTCTCTTCGCCATGTCTTATATTAACAAACTATCCGTTTGTCTTTTCCATCGGCGCGCGGTCTGTCCGCCTGCTCCCTCTCTCAAGGCCAGGCAGATATTAGCCTGGTCTTTGCCGTGATGAGGGAGCGGGCGCAAAGCCCCCATACATATAAAGGGCGGGTGGGTGGGAAATCCGTTCTTATGTTATTATTGTTATCACTGTCATGAGCGTTCTGGATTCCATAGGCAGGACACCGCTTGTCTTAATCGAGAATCTAAACCTTAACCCCAAAGGCGTGAAACTCTTTGCCAAGCTCGAAGGGGCGAACCCCGGCGGCTCGGTGAAGGACCGGATTGCCCTCTACATGATACAGGCCGCCGAGGCGGAGGGCAGGCTCCAGAGGGGCAGCACGATACTGGAGGCCACGAGCGGCAACACCGGCATCGGGCTTGCCATGGTCGGGGCCGCCAAGGGTTACAAGGTGAAGCTCGTGATGCCCGCCTGCGTGAGCATGGAGCGCCGAAGGACGCTTGAGGCCCTGGGCGCGGAGCTTGTCATCAGCCCGCCGGAGGAAGGGACGGACGGCGCCATCAGGCTCGCCCGGAAGATAATGGCCGAATTCCCGGGGGCCTACTTCATGCCGGACCAGTTCAATAACCGGGCGAACATCCTTGCCCATTACGAGACGACCGGCACGGAGGTCATAGAGCAGACCCGCGGGGCCGTCACGCACTTCGTGGCCGGCATGGGCACCACGGGCACCATCATGGGCGCGGGCAGGAGGCTCAAGGAGTTTCGGAAGGACATAAAGGTCATCGGGGTCGAGCCCCATCTGGGCCACAGGATACAGGGGCTCAAGAACATGACCGAATCCATTGTGCCAGGCATCTACGACCCCGGGGCGCTCGATGAAAAAATCAACGTGGGTGACGATGACGCCTTTGCCGCCTCCAGGCTCCTTGCGCTCGAGGAAGGGCTTTTCGTGGGCATGTCAAGCGGGGCGGCGTTCTTCGCGGCCCTAGGGCTTGCGCGGGAACTAAGCGAAGGCACAATCGTCGTGATACTGCCCGACAGGGGAGACCGCTATCTTTCGACCTCGCTTTTCGCCAGTGTCTGCGCCAAGTGCCCGCCGTATGGGTTTTTGCAGCCAACTGTATAAGTGCAGCTTCCGAATGCCTCTCGGCGAATTCCGGCCTCCAAAGAGTATTCAGAAGAGACGATTCCCCGGTTAGTTGTAAACATTCCGCCTATGGCCGACTTTAACCACAACAATGATTAATTCCCTGTCGGAAACGGAATATACTATCCGGTAGTCTCCCCGGCGTATTCTGTACTTATCTCCTCCTGTAAGCTTTTCACATCCAGGAGGACGGGGGTTAGACGCCAATCCCTTAATGTTCCGGACAATCCGCAGGCGATCTTTTTTGGGAATACCTTCAATTTCTTTGACCGCCGAGGGCTTTATAGAGATATTATAATTTCCCACGCCTTTTCAGATCCTTGAGGGCCGCCTCAAATGACAAGTTGGGCTCATGCGCCCTTTCCTCAAATGCAGCGATATCCTCCGCATCCTCCGCCAGACTGATCCTGACTGCGTCATTGACAATATCAGAGACAGTCCTGTCAGTCTCGGCAGCCTTTAAACGAAGGGCCCTATGGATCTGAGCGTCAAAATAAATCGTTGATTTTTTAGCCGTTTTCATGTTCCTACTGTACCATTATGAAGGCAAAGCGTCAAGATGCCGAATGAAAGGTGCCGAATGAAAGGCAAGAAGGACCTCTTAGCCCCTTTTAAGCTTCAGGTATTCGTATAACCCGCTCAGGGAGGCCACGGCGGAGGACAGAAACCACGCAAATGAAAGGGCGGTGGCCGTGCGGGGGGCTATCCCGACGGAGCCAAACAGCAGCACGAAGGACGCCTCCCTTATGCCGATGCCGGATATCGAGACCGGGACTGCGGCGAATGTGGTTATGAGCGGCACGAAGATGAAGAAAAGCGGGAGGGAGACCTCCATCCCGAGCCCCCTTGAAAGCGTGTAAACGGCGGCGATGGCAAGGGCCTGCACGCCGAATGACAGCAGCACCCCGTTTACGATGCTCCTGCGGCCGTAGATGTCGAAATATCCGTAGAAATCCGCAAGCAGCCTTATCCTGCCAAAAAGCCTCAGCTTGAAAAAAACGAGGCTGAACACCAGAAACGCGAGCAGGACAAGGGGGAGAAACCATGCAAGCCCCAGGTGGGCCGTGTGCCCGCCCGGGGCCGGCAAGGAGACCGTACGCAGGTAGGGCAGCCCCAGCGGGTATGCCAGCGCGGCCAAAATCAGCAGGGCGACAAAACCAAGGTATCTGTCCATGAAGATGGAGGCCATCGCCTCGGCCATCTTGCCCGTCTTCTTGTAGAGATAATAGCCCTTGAAGGCGTCCCCCCCCACCAGCCCCGGAAGAAACGTGCTGAAAAAGGAGCCCAGCAGATAGAGGGTGAAGAATTTGCGAAGCGGCATCCCGGATTTCACGAACAGGCGCCACCGGATCGAGGAAACGAAGGTCCCCGCAAAGTAGAGCGCCACGGCGGCAAGAAAGAAGGCCGGGTTTATCCCCCTTATCGCGTGGACGACGTTTTGCACCCCGGCCCGCCGCAGCACCAGGTAAAGCAGAGTGCCGCTTACGGAGAATTTCAGGACTAAAAGGAGGGCTTTTTTCAGCGCGCCCGGCAGGGTGGGGGCCTTCTTGCCCCCCGCGCCGCCTGTATCGCTATTCGGGGTCACCGGTTGTCGGGGCCAATTATCTTCTTCAGCGCGTAGATGGGTTTTTTCTGGCTTTCGTGATAGACCCGCACTATCATCTCGCCAAGCAGCCCCATGCCTATGAGCTGCACGCCTATGATTATCAGCAGCACGCCCAGCAGCAGAAGCGGTCTTCCCCCGATGGATTTGCCCAGCAGCAGTTTCTGGGCCGCGAGATAGAGCGAGATGACCATGCCGCCCGCCGTGCTTGCCAGGCCCATGGGGCCGAAGAACTGGATGGGTTTCGTGGAAAAGCTCTGGAGGAATTTTACCGTTATCAGGTCCAGGAAGACCTTTACCGTCCTTCCTATGCCGTATTTGGATTTCCCCCTGAGCCTAGGGTGATGGGTGGTCTCCACCTCGGCCACATTCACTCCGTACCAGTTCGCCACTGCGGGGATGAAGCGGTGCATCTCCCCGTAGAGTTTCAGGTTTTTTACCACATCCCGCCTGTAGGCTTTCAGCGAGCACCCGTAATCGTGGAGCTTCACACCCGTCACCTTCCCTATGAGCCAGTTTGCCAGCATGGAGGGCAGTTTCCTGTTCAGGAAGGAGTCCTGCCTGTTTTTCCGCCAGCCGCTTACGAGGTCGTACTTCCCGTTTCTGACCATATCGAAGAGTTTCGGTATATCGATGGGGTCGTTCTGCAGGTCCCCGTCCATCGTGATGATGACCTCGCCTTCCGCGTGGTCGAAGCCCGCGGCGAAGGCCGCGGTCTGCCCGAAATTGCGCCGAAACTCAAGCGCCCTGACGTTTGGGTCGGAGGCGAGCCCCTCGATTGCCGCCGCCGTGCCGTCCGTGCTGCCGTCATCCACGAAGATTATCTCGTATCCAACCCCCATCGCCTCCAGCACGGGTTTCAGGGCGTCGTAGAGGGGCCGGATATTCTCCTGCTCGTTATAGACGGGGATTATGACGGAGAGTTCTTTTGCCATTTTGGATTCAATAGTCCCTTATCGGTCTTTCCCTCATGCCCTTGAACCCGTAGCAGGTGAATATGGTAAAGACGGAGAGCCTTTTGCCCTTCTCGGTTTCTATGAGTGTCTTTCTCCGGCAACTCTCGAATGCGTCTCCGACCATGCCGGGCATGCCCGAAGCACCTATTGTAACAAAAACGGCGTTGTCGTGTAGCAACCGGGGCTGGTCGAGGCCCGGCCAGAGGTCGTACTGGTTCATGCGCCTGCCCGTATTGGCGCAGTAGGTGACCGGATGGCCCTTCAGGTAGAAGGCAAGCTCGGAGCTGGCCCCGTAGTAATCGGAGAAGACGAAATAGGGTTTAATATTGCCGGCGGGCGCGTTTTTCTCCACTTCGGCCGCGAGCTGCTTCCATCCCCTCAGCCTTGCCGAGGGGTCCAGTTTTGGCGGAAGTTTTATGATGGAAGGATAATAGGATACGGCGGTCACGAAGACGGCGATGGCCGCGGCCGCCGACATCAAAAACCTGCTGCCGGGCCTGCGTCCCGGCGCAAACCCCCGCACTATGACCTGGCTAACGGCGATAATGCCCGTTATATAGCCGTCCATGGCCCAGTTTGCCTGCACCTTCCCCTGTATGCTTTTCAGCAGGAAGAAGACGAGCGTGGGGGCCGCAAACCAGAAGCAAAACCGGCCGGCCTTTTCATCCTTCGCAAGCGCCCGGTTTTTTATAAGCGCGTACGCCATGAGCACAAAGAGCACGGGCGTGATGACGCCAATCTGCGAGCCTAAAAACTGAAGGAAACTTTCGGGCGAGACCCTGAAGCCGGCCGCGATGTCCGCGTGGCCCGCCTCATGCCTGAAATTCACCCAGTTGTGGTTATGGTTCCAGTAAAAAAGGGGGACGAGCAGGACCAGGCAGGCAAGCAACCCCAGATACGGACGGACGGAAAAGAGCTCCCGCCTTTCCTCTTTCGATGTGGCCAGGTAGAGAAAGGCCGAGAGGATGAAAAAAGACATCGTGAGCTTGGTGAGCATGCCCAGCCCGACCGCAACCCCTAAAAACACCCAGCCGGCCGTCTTCTTCTCTCTCAGGGCTTTCAGAAACAGATACAGGCCCAGTATCCAGAAGAAGATGGACGGGGCGTCTATCGTCATGATGACGCCGAATGCCGAAAAAAGAGGCACCACCTGAAAGAGGGCGGCCGAGCAGATGCCGGTTGCCTCGTCGAAAAGCTCCTTGCCCAGCTCGTAGAGCAGTAAGCTTCCAATCAGATAGAGCACGGGTGCGAAAAACCTCACGCCGAATTCGGTGTTTCCGAAGAGGGCCGTGCCCGCCCTGATCAGATAGGCGATGACGGGGCCCTTTGAATAATAGCCGTAGCTGAGCCGTCTCGACCATTCCCAGTAATGGGCCTCGTCGGGGCCAAGGTTCAGGTTTCCGTACCAGATGTAATAGAACCGGAAAAGCGTCATGCCCGTAAGCCATATGATGAGAGCGCCCCTGGACCGCCCCTGCCTGAAGGCCAGGATGAAAAGGGCCGTGACGAGCGAGCCCACGGCCATTCCCAGGACGGCCCCCGCCGCCACATCTGAGGGGTAATGCACACCCATGTAGACCCTTGAGAGGGCCGTGAGGAGCCCGGCCGCGGGCAGCAGGTATTTCACCTTTCTCCTGGAGTAAAACCATACGGGCGTAAGCGTCGCGAAGATGTTGGCCGCGTGGTTCGAGGGCATGGAGAACGAGTCCGTGCAGCCGGCAAGCAACCTCACCCCCGACAGCACATGGCAGGGTCTTGTCCTTGCGAAGACCCCCTTCAGCATGTTTCCGCTCCAGTCCGCCATGCCGATCGAGGCTATCGCCGCCAGAAAGACGAAGGGGATTAACCTTTTTTCCTTCATGAGCAGCAGGACGGCGATGGGGACCAGATATATGTAGGGGGACGCCGCGAAGAGGTAGACGGCATCCAGGGTCCCGCTAAAATGTCCGTTTATCAGGCGGAAAAGAAATACGTCAATTGGGTTCGGGTTCACCAATTATGGTCCTGACCAGATCTCTTATGTCATTGATGCGGAAGGGCTTTTGGATGAAGGGAAGGACGTCCTCCCTGGCCTGGCTGCCGCTTATGTAGAGGAATTTCACGCCCGGACATCTGGCCAGGACCCCGGCCACAAGCTCCTCCACGGAGAAGCCCGGCAGGTGGAGGTCCATTATGACCAGGCTGAAATCGCCCCCTGAAAGGGCGTCCAGGCAGGCCCCGCCGTCACGTACGGCCTTGATCTCGTAGCCCACCTTGCTTAAGGCGCGGTCTATGGCGCTGAGGATTACGGGTTCATCGTCGACGACAAGGATTCTCTTTCCCATACCGAACTGTTAATAATTTAGCACGAAAGGGTATATTATTTGAATGCAAGGCGCGGACTGGCTGATAGTAGGGGCTTATATGGCGGCCTCTCTCGCGATCGGGCTGTACTTCACGCGCCGCGCCTCATCCGGGCTCGGCGAATTTTTCCTGTCGGGCAGGAACCTGCCGTGGTGGCTTGCCGGCACCTCGATGGCCGCGGCCTCCTTCTCCTCGGACACCCCCCTCTACGTGACCGGGCTTGTGAGGGAACACGGGATTTACGAGAACTGGCAATGGTGGTGTTTTGTCTTCAGCGGTATGCTGTCGGTTTTTTTCTTCGCCAGGCTCTGGAGGAGACTGGGGGTGGTGACGGACGTCGAGCTGATAAGCCTGAGGTACTCGGGGAAGGAGGCCTCGGTCCTGCGCGGATTCAAGGCCCTCTACTTCTCCTTCGCCATCCACACCATCATAAAGGCGCAGGTGATACTGGCCATGTCCAAGATAATGGACGTCGTGCTGGGCTGGGGCAAGTGGGAGAGCATCATCATATCAAGCGGGGTGACGATCATCTATACCATGCTTTCGGGCTACTGGGGGGTGGTGCTGACCGATTTTTTCCAGTTCATCATCGCGATGACGGGCGCGGTCGTCCTTGCCGTCGCCGCGGAGGGCAGGGCGGGGGGGCTTTCACACATAAAGGCCGTCTTGCCGGCCCGCGTGCTGGATTTTTTCCCCGGGGCCGGGGGCGCGGCGTTCATGGCCTTCCTCGGGTATATCTCGCTTAGCTGGTGGTCCAAATACTCTTCCGACGGGGGCGGGGTCATAGTGCAGCGCATGGCCTCCTCGAGAGACGAGAGACAGAGTTTTCTGGCCACGCTCTACTTCAACGTGGTCACGTTCGCGGTCAGGACCTGGCCGTGGATCATCGCGGCCCTTGCCAGCATGGTTTTATACCCCGCCATCTCCGACAACGAAGGCGTCTATCCAAGGATGATGATGGACCTGCTGCCCGTGGGGCTGAGGGGTCTCATGCTCGCCTCCTTTTTCGCCGCCTTCATGTCCACCCTGAGCACTTACCTGAACCTCTCGTCCGCGTACTTCGTAAACGATTTCTACGCGCCATTCGTCAAGCCGGGCGCCGGCGACAGGCATTATATCAAGGTGGCGAGGATCATTGTGCTGGTGCTCTCGGCGGTCACCGCGGTCATCACCGCCAATGTCTCCTCGATAATCGGGGTCTTTAAGTTCCTCATAGCGTTTGGCTCTGGCACCGGGCTCGTTTACATAATGAGATGGTTCTGGTGGAGGATAAACGCCTGGAGCGAGATATCGGCCGTGGTGGCCTCCAGCCTCTCCGCAGCCGTCATCTATTCAAGCAGGACGTTCGCCCATACGCCGTACTACCTGCGGCTTTCGCTGATAATAGGCTCCTCCACGGCCGTATGGGTTGCGGTGACCCTGCTTACCAGGCCCGTGGCGATGGAAAAACTGAGGGAGTTTTACATGAAGGCCAATCCGGGAGGGCCGGGATGGGGACCGGTGAAGGCCGGGCTTTATCATACGGGGCCGGGTGTTTTTTCCGGCGCGTTCGCGCAATGGGTCTACGGGTGCGTTTTCCTGGTGGCCCTCACCATGGGGCTGGGGAAAGTGGTGCTCGGCTTTTACATGCCGGGTTTCTTGTGGCTTGCCGCCGCCTCTGCCGCCGGTCTTCAGCTCTTGAAAAAAGCCTCGTTCGCCTGAATGGACGGAGGGCCAATATAATGGGCAAAACTCCCTGCATTGGATGCCCCGCGGTTGTCCGCCGCGTGGAGGACCGGTGAAGATGGGCTGGAGAACGCTTTTGGGATTTGCGGCCGGCGCGCTGACCACGCTGGCCTACCTGCCCCAGGTCATGAAGACGTGGAAATCGAGGTCCACCCAGGACATTTCGGCCGGCATGTTCATCACCCTCTGCGCGGGGCTCTTTCTCTGGGTCCTGTATGGCTTTTCCATAAACTCCGTGCCTGTCATCGCAACCAATATCGTCTCGTTTGCCCTGGGGCTGATAATCGTGATCTTCAAGATAAAAAACGGGTGAGCCGCCCAGTTGTTTTTTTCATCAACTGGGCTATGATTAAGAGGAGAGCGCTTAAAAATAAAAACCTGGACCCTGGAGCGACCGATATCCAAATCATGGCCGGAGCAGTGAAAGGCACGGAGATGGCCCTGAAGGCGCGGAAAGCGCTTGAGGACCTCAATGCCACGCTCGAGACGGAGCCGGCCCTGTTCATCGATCAAAACGGCAGGCACTGGTGCAACGGCAGCGCCAGGGCTTTCCTGGATGAAAAAGATATCGACGCGGATGAGCTGGCCGAATGGGTCAAGGCCTCGGGGGGCTATCTGCGGCAGCTCCTTTACCGGCGCATCCGGATGGAGGTCACAGGCCTGCCCGGAGGGGTGCTTGTCCTTCTGAAGGCCACGCCGGAGGCCTCACCGGAGCCGGGCCTCACGGAAAGGGAAAGGCAGGTGCTCCTGATGCTTGTAAGGGGGCTTTCAAACAAGGAGATAGCCAGGGTCCTCAAGGTAAGCCCCGGCACCGTCAACAGCCATCTGGACAATATCTACAGGAAATTCGGTTGCTCCGGCAGGCTCCATGCCTGCCTCATGGCCCTCAATAGCGGTTTTGCCTCCCTCTCGAAAAGCCGGGCATAAAATATACCCTCTCCAAATATTACCCTCTCCCAACCCTCTCCCTGGTGGAGAGGGTTTCACAAAATGCAAAAACCTGAGAGTTTTTTTTAAAAATACTTGACAAATTTAGTAAGGTATTATAAAAAAGATTATGCTCAAACTCTCCACGAAGGGGCAATACGGCGTAAGGGCGATGTTCGAGATAGCGAGGGGCTACCCGGAGCATCCCGTCGCCATCAGGGAGATAGCCGAAAGGCAGGACGTCTCGGTGGCCTATCTGGAGCAGATATTAAATACCCTGAGGAAGGCGGGCCTGATAACGAGTGTCCGCGGCCCGGGGGGCGGATACCTGCTTTCGCGCTCTCCCCGGGAGATAAGCATCGGGGAGATACTGAGGGGCCTTGACGGCCCGGTGGCGCTGACTGCCTGCCAGGACCCGCTTGCCGGCTGTGTCAGGGCCGACGGATGCGTGACATCCCTGCTGTGGAAGGCCCTCGGGGAGAAGATAGAGGGTTTTCTCGACCAGATGACGCTGCACGACCTGCTGGCGGGCAAGAAATTCGGCAGCGAGAGGGCAGTGGGCGCGTGAACATCAAGTTCGTGGAAGGCATCAAGGCCGATGTCACGGCCGATATCGTCTACATGATGTGCCCGATGCACCTGCTGAAGCTGGAGGAGATGATGAGGACGCTTGATCGGGGGCAGATACTGGAGATAATGACCGATTACGACGGGGCGCTGGAGGACATACCCCAGTGGTGCGCTAAGACGGGCAACGAATTCCTGGGCATAGAGGAAAACCCGGACTACTATAAATTTTTCATCAGGAAAGGAAGATAAGCCATGGGCACGCGGTATTTCGATTATATGGCCACCAACCCCCTCAGGCCGGAGGCCCTTGAGGCGATGATGCCTTTCTTCAAGGAGAGTTTCGGCAACCCCCTGAGCCTCTATGAGCTGGGCCAGACCGCAAAAAAGGCGCTCGAGGAGGCCAGGTGGAAGGTGGCCGGCCTCATAAACGCGAGGCCGCCGGAGATAATATTCACCGCCAGCGGGGCGGAGGCCAATAACTTCGCTGTCAGGGGGCTTGCGGCCGCGCATACGAAAAAAGGTAGGCATATAGTGGTCTCCAGGATGGACCACCACTCGGTCCTGAACCCGGCCCGCGTGCTCGAGAAGGAGGGCTTTGCGGTCACCTATCTGCCCGTCGACAAATTCGGCCTGGTCGACCCGGAGGCGCTCGAAAAGGCGGTGACGGACGAGACGTCGCTTGTATCGATAATCCACGCCAGCCCTGAAGTGGGCACGGTTGAGCCGGTAGCGGAGCTGGCCCGGATTGCGAAAAACAAAGGGGCGCTCTTCCATACGGACGCGGTCGCAAGCGCCGGATACCTGCCTATTGACGTGGACGCCCTTGGGGTCGACGCCCTCTCCCTCTCGGCCCACGAGTTCTACGGCCCGAAGGGGGCCGGCGCGCTCTACTTAAGGAGCGGCACAAGGATAATACCGCTCATATACGGGGGCATACAGGAAAACGGCAGGAGGGCCGGCACCGAAAACGTCCCGGCGATAGTCGGGATGGGCAGGGCCGCGGAGCTAACGGCGGAAGAGCTGCCCCGGAGGGCCGCGGGACTCTCCGCCCTGCGAGACAGGCTCATAAGCGGGACGCTTGAAAAGATCAAAAACATACAGCTCACCGGACATCCGTCAAACAGGCTGCCGGGGCATGCGAGTTTTTGCGTGGAGTTCATCGAGGGCGAGGCTATGCTGCTGATGCTCCAGGCGAAGGGCATATACGCCGCAAGCGGGTCGGCCTGCTCCTCGAAGGCCCTCAAGGCGTCCCCGGTGCTGCTGTCCATGGGGATATCGGCGCAGCTTGCCCAGGGCTCCATCGTATTTTCCCTCGGCATGGAAAACGACGTGGAGGACATAGATTATACCCTTGGGCAATTCCCGGCCGCTGTGAGCAGATTGAGGGAAATATCGCCCTATGCCGGCGGCTGGGGCGGAATAAAGAAGGAGGACTCATGTATTCCGAAAAACTGATGGACCATTTCACGAACCCCCGCAACGTCGGCGAGATACCGGATGCCGACGGGGTCGGCGAGGAGGGCAACCCCACCTGCGGCGATGTGATGAAAATCACCATCAAGGTGAAAGACGGCAGGATAGAGGACGCCAAGTTCAGGACATTCGGCTGCGGGGCCGCAATCGCCGTCTCCAGCATGGTGACCGAGATGGTCAAGGGAAAGACGCTTGAAGAGGCGATGACGATAACGAAGGAGGCGGTGGCGGACGCCCTGGGCGGCCTGCCCCCGCAAAAGATGCACTGCTCGAACCTCGGGGCCGACGCCCTGAGGCTTGCCATAGAGGACTACAGGAAAAAACACGCCTGAAACAGAGGCGATTGCCCCGGGTCTTTTGTCTCCGGGCGCGGGGAGGGTTTAGCCGAAAACCGCGGTAATCCCTCCCCTTCCGCTTAATTGACAGGCCTTGGGGTCTTTGATACCATAAAGCGCTATGGCTGACAAGGCTTTTATCATCAGGGAGGCCCAAAAATACCTTGCAAAGGGACAGATTGACAAGGCCATAGCCGAATGGGAGAACCTCCTTGCCTCCTTCCCCGACGCAAACAGCTACAATGCCGCCGGCGACCTCTATCTGAGGAAAAACGACCAGGCAAACGCCATCGAGAAATTCCACCGCGCGGCCGAGATATTCAGGAAGGAGGGCTTTTCCCTGAAGGCCCTCGCCATCTACAAAAAGATATTGAACATAGTGCCCTTTAATGCGAAATCCCACTTCCTCCTCGGGGAGCTCTCCGAGGAGAAAAACATCATTGCGGACGCCGTGAATTATTACATGACGGCGGCGGACATCTTCCTGAGGGAAGGGCGCAAGGACGAGGCCGTATACACCTTCTCCAGGATAAACAAGCTCCAGCCGGACAACCTTGCCCTCAGAAAAAGGCTCGCCGGGATATTCTCGAAAGAGGGTTTCGTGGAGGAGACCTCTCAGGAGTACGTAGAGATCGCCCGTCTGCTGGAAGGCCAGGGGCAGACGGACGAGGCCGTCGGATACCTTGAGAAGGCGGTTGAGATAAAGCCCGGAAACAGGGCGGCCCTTACGGCCATCGCTTCCCTTTATGAAAGGCTTGGCGACCGGGGCAGGGCGATCGAGCACCTGAAACTGGCAATCGCCCGCACGGGCAAAAGCGACATCTTCCTGCTGTGGCTCGCGAAACTCTGCCTGGAAAACGGCGATATCGAGGGGGCCAGGCAGAATGCGGGGGAGCTTCTGCAGATGGACCCCGAAAACCTCGCGGCCAGCCAATTGATTGCCGCCTCGTATGTGAAGGAGGGCCGGATGAAGACGGCCTGGGCCGAATATGAGGGCGTGCTCGAGAGGCTTATGGAGAAAGAAAAACTCCCGGAGGCGATAGGGATACTCGAAGAATTCCGGCAGGCGGAGCCCATCCTTGCCGCAAAAAGGCTCGCTGCCCTCTACAGGCGGGCAGGGCGGACGGAGGAGGCCCTTGGCGAACTCAAGGAACTGGCCGGCTTGCTTAAGGATGCGGGCGACGCCGAGGGCGCCCGCCTCTCATTGCGCGAGGCCCTTGATCTGGCCCCGGAGGACGGATCGCTGAAAGAAAAACTCCGGGAGCTTGGGCCCCAGGGGAATGACTATTCCCGGGGAGATGACTATCCCCGGGAGGATGAGAATCCCCGAGGCAGTGACGATGGGCGTGGGAATGAAACGGTTGTCGAAGCGAGGCCCGCGTTCATCTCTCCGCCCGCGTTCGGCTCTACGCCCGCATTCGGCTCTATGGATGTCCCGGCCTCTCAAACTGAAGAAGATGCTGACAGGAATGCAGGCGAAGGCGCGGGGGCGGGAAGGCCCTTCGAAGGGGTCCTGAAGCAGGCTGACAGGTTCATAGACCTGGGCCTTCTGGATGAAGCCAGAAGGCTTTTGGAGCCCCTGAGGCTGAGTCAGCCCGCGAATATGGAGCTCCACCTGAAACTGAAATCCGTCTACCTTAGCGCGGGCGACAAGGAACTGGCCGTCACGGAATGCATCATCATGGCGGAGCTTTTGAGGAGGGCGGGGCGCGAGCCGGAAAATAAGGAGATGATAAGCGAGGCCTTCAGGATAAACCCCACGGATGCGCGCCTCGTTGAGCGCTGGGGGGTTGGAGCGACTGGGGTTGGGGCGACAACTGGAGCAACTGGGGGACAGCCCGCCGCGCCCGACTTGCGTGTGGACCGCGCCGAATACAGCGAGAAACTCTCCGAGGCCGCCTTCTATATGGACCAGGGCCTCTATCATGAGGCGGAGAAGATTTACAACGAATTTCTGGCCCGCTCTCCCGAAGACCGCAATATCAAGGCGAAGCTTGCCGAATTGTCCGCCCTTAAATCGGGCCCGGATGCCGTCATCGCGGCCTCCGGCAATATCATAGACGGCGGGGCCGCGAAGGTCTCCGCGGCGGCCCTTGAAGGCGATATCGAGAAGATATTCGAGGATTTCAAGAAAGGCGTGGAAAAACAGCTCGACCCCGGCGACGCCGAGGCCCGTTACAACCTGGGCATCGCCTATAAGGAGATGGGCCTCCTTGAAGACGCCGAAAGAGAACTCAAATCCATCCTGGACGATCCCGAAGTGGGGCTCCGGGC
Source organism: Nitrospirota bacterium (assembly GCA_021789555.1). Taxonomy (GTDB): domain Bacteria; phylum Nitrospirota; class Thermodesulfovibrionia; order Thermodesulfovibrionales; family JdFR-88; genus JAJYGJ01. The sequence goes on along the minus strand of JAJYJK010000007.1, from coordinate 32,068 downwards.
CGCTTCCGTCCTTGCGGCCTGCTACATGGAAAAGGGCCGGTTCCCCCATGCCATTGAAACGCTCCGGCGCGCAATTCAGAAGGCCGACCCCGGGCACGAGATCCACTGGGGGCTGAAATATGATCTCGCGGCCGCCCTCGAGAAAAATTCCGCCCCGCAAGAGGCGCTAAACCTCTACACGGAGATCCACAGGCGGGACCCCGAATTCCGGGATACGGCTTCCAGGATGGAACTCCTGAAAAAGGCGGCGCCTCAAGACACGCTTGCCCAAAAGGCCGCCGGCGCCCCCATTACGGACAACAGTGCGGAGAAAAAAGTCCTGAGGCCGGCCCCGGTCAAGAAAAACAGGATATCTTACATCTGAAATGGATTACCTGGAATTTTATCAGCTCAAGGAGCATCCCTTCTCCAATATCGTGGACACCCGGTTTTATTTCAAGAGCAGACAGCACTCCGAGGCCGTCGTGAAGCTCAAGCACGCGATAGATGCCAGGAGGGGGCTTTCGGTCGTGATCGGCGACATCGGGGCCGGCAAGACCACACTGGCAAGGAGGCTCCTGGAGGAACTGGACGAGGAACGCTACGAGGCCGCCCTCCTGGTGATAATACATTCCAGCGTCAGCTCGGAGTGGCTCCTGAAGAAGCTGGCCCTCCAGCTCGGCATCAGGGAGGTGAAGGACTCGAAGGTAGAGATACTGGGGCAGATTTACCAGAGGCTCATCGAGATATACGAGCAGGGCAAGACCGCGGTCGTCCTGATGGATGAGGTGCAGATGCTCAAGTCGAAGGAGATCATGGAGGAGTTCCGGGGGCTGTTGAATATGGAGCTGCCCGACGGCAAGATGGTGAACCTGATCTTCTTCGGTCTTCCAGACATGGAAGAGATACTGAGCCTCGATGAGCCCTTGAAGCAGCGGGTCTCGATGCGCATAAGGCTTACCGCGCTGTCGGAGGAGGAGGCGAAGAGTTACATGAGGCACAGGCTCGAAGTGGCGCAGGCCGACCGCGGGCTCTTCACCGAGGGCGCCCTTAAGGCCGTCTACAACTGTTCACATGGCCTCCCCAGGCTCATAAACACCATCTGCGACAACGCCCTTCTGGATGGCTTTCTCTTCAAATCGCAGGTCATCGACGAGCAGGTCATAAAATCAGTCGTCCTGGACCTGGACCTCAATTGTGCCTGAGCTCTATCTCGCTCGCGGCTAAATCCAGCGTGTTTCCCCGGTATTCGATCCTGATGCCGAACGGGTACCAGAAGCCGTCGACCGGCCTGTAATCCGAATAGCTTATGAGGAGGTCCGCTCCCCGCACCCTTATTGTCTGCCTGACCGGCACATAAGTGCGCGGGGCCAATACCAGCTCCGTGTCCTTGCCCGTCACCAGGACGGCGTCGGGCAGGCGCCGTGTCTCGTAGCGGCCAAAATCCCACCAGAGGAGGGCCTTCCGGAGCGCCTCCTCGTAGACGATGTAGTCCAGCCTTTTCCTGCCTGAGAGGCTCTCCAGGTCCCCTACGGGCAGGCCCATGCGATAGACCCTCACGTTGACGCTGTCCGGGGTGATGACGGTCACCGCCTCAGCCGAGACCTTCCTGCCGTCCATCTTTTCAAACGTGAACTCGAAGGCGCCTTTCATCGAGTCGTATTTCTGCCTGGAGGCGTCAAGGAACATGTTCACACTGCCGGGATATTCCGGCATCCGGGGCCGAACCGGCGCGCACGAGCAGACCAAAAGGGCAAGCAGGAACAGACCAAGGGAAAGGCGGCTAATCAAAAAGGGCTTCGATGGCTTCATGTACGTCTTTCACCCCCGTTATCTCAAGGCCGCAGGCCTTTGATTTTAGTTTCTCCAGGTTGCCCCTGGGAATGACGGCCTTTTTCAGGCCGATCTTGGACGCCTCTTTCAGTCTTGCCTCCGCGTGGTTTACGGCCCTCACCTCGCCGGAAAGCCCGATCTCGCCGAAGGTGAAGGTCTCGGGCGGCACGGGCTTTTCCCTCAGGGAGGAGACGACCGAGGCGCAGACGGCCAGGTCAAGGGCGGGTTCCTCGATCTTCAGTCCCCCGACCACGTTTAAAAACACATCGGTCGCGGCAAGGTGCACCCCGGCCACCTTTTCTAGCACCGCCAGGATCATGCCCACCCGCTGGAAATCTATGCCCAGCGAGGATCTCCTCGAAACCGAATACGTGCTTGGGGACACCAGGGCCTGCAGTTCCACCAGCAGCGGCCTTGTCCCCTCCATGCTCGCCGCGACGACGGAGCCGGAGACGTTCACGGGCCTCTCCGCAAGGAACAGCTCCGAGGGGTTTTCCACCTCCGCGAGGCCGGCGTCGGTCATCTCGAATACCCCTATCTCGTTTGTGGAGCCGAAGCGGTTTTTGACCGCCCTCAGAATCCTGAATGTCTGCCCCTTGTGCCCCTCGAAATAAAGCACCGTGTCCACTATGTGCTCAAGGACCCGGGGGCCGGCGATCATCCCCTCTTTCGTGACATGGCCCACGATGAAGACGGGCACGCCGGTTGTCTTCGCGAAGCGCATCAGCTTCGCCGCGCTCTCGCGCACCTGGCCCACGGAGCCCGGCGCGCCCGAGAGATCCTCGGTATAGACGGTCTGTATGGAATCGACAATGAGCGCAGCCGGGTTCAGGCTCCGGGCCTCCGCCAGGATGTGCTCAAGCGATATCTCGGTCAGGACGACTATAGGCCCCTCATCGATGCCGAGGCGTTCGGCCCTCGCCTTTATCTGTTCGGCTGACTCCTCGGCGGAGACGTACAGGGCGGGGCCGGGCATCTTCGAGGCGGCCTGAAGGAGGATGGTCGATTTCCCGATGCCGGGGTCTCCGCCCACCAGCACCACGGAGCCCATTACCACGCCGCCCCCCAGGATGCGGTCCAGCTCGCCCATTCCGGTGGAGGTGCGGCCGCCCGCCGCCGAGTGGATTTTCGACAGCGGCTCCGGGACCGAGAAGACGGACGGGGCGGAGGCCCTCTTGGGCGCCTCTCTCTCTTCCGCCAGGGTGTTCCATTCGCCGCATTCCGGGCACCTGCCCAGCCACTTGGGGCTTTTATGCCCGCAGGCCTGGCAGCGGTAGACGTTCTTTTCGGCCCTTGCCATAGGTTCAGCTCAGATGAGAACGCCCATGCCCCCGCCCGGATGGAAGGCGCCCGCCACTTTTTCCTCTATGAATTGTTTTGCGTCCCTGCCGGCCTGCTTCAGGGTCTCGCCACTGGCGAGATACGCGGCGAGGGCCGCGGAAAAGACGCAGCCCGTGCCGTGAAAATTCCCGGCGAGTTTCTTTCCCATGAGTCTTATTGTAACTTTTCCGTCATAGAAAATATCGACGGCCTCGTCCCTGAGATGGCCCCCCGTGACTATCACCGCCTTCGGCCCCATCCCTTTGAGCTTTTGGGCCGCTTCCTCCATCTGCGCGGTATTTTCAACGGCCATCCCCGAAAGCACCGACGCCTCGTATATGTTGGGAGTGACGACCGAGGCCAGGGGGAAGAGCAGCTCTCTTATGAGGTCGAGCCCGCCCTCCTCAATGAGCGCCGTCCCCGAGGACGAGATGGAGACCGGGTCCACGACGAGGTTTTTAAGCGAATATTCCCAGATGCACCGGGCGGCCGTCTTTATGTTCTCCCGGCTGAAGAGCATCCCCGTCTTCATGGCGTTTGGGGTCATGTCGGAAAGCAGGGTGTCCAACTGGCGCCTGAGGAAATCCCCGCCCACGGCCGATATGCCGGCGACTTCCTTCGTGTTCTGGGCGGTAAGCGCGGCGCAGACGGAGAGCCCGTGGACCCCCAGCGCCTTGAATACTTTCAGGTCGGCCTGGAGGCCGGCACCCCCGCCGGGGTCCGAGCCCGCTATGGTCAGGGCTAGAGGCGTCCTCATTGCCCATTATACAAAGAAGGCGCGGCCGTGACAAATTTTTCCGGCCCCTCTCCCCCTGTGATGTCCGGAAAATCCTTTTGTCTTCGGGGTTTGGGGGCGCAGCCCCCAAATGCCCTCAAATGCCCCCAAATGGATAAACAGGGCGGGAGGGTGGGCTTCCTCTATTGCTTGTGACCGCCGTCACTGAAACAGGCGGCCCCGTATGCCAGACTTATACGCAAGGGTTTTCGTTGATCGGGGATTTAGGTCCCCATCTTCCTCGTATTCATCGACCGTAGAGACAATCTTGTTATTCCATGTGCTCAAAGACCATCAAGCCGAAAAAAAACAGACCTCGAATCAGACCTCGAATATCCGGGGCCCTTGCGGCCCTGGCCCTGCTTGCGGCATTTGTCCTTGTGCCTTCCGGAACCCCGGCCTTTGCATATTTGCCTCCGGAGGGCCTCTCTGCCGATATGTTTGTCTTTTCGACGGGCCTTACGCCCTTTATTCCTTCTTCGAGGCTGAATTCGATAGGGATGCTCGAGGTCCCCGACAGGCGGCCTGCGCTTCTTGTCTCTGCGGGGGCCCATGGCCTGCCTGAAAGCCCCGCGGCAAACTCCGGCCCCATCGTTTTTTTTGCCGGCCCTGATTTTTCAAATAAAGGCGATCTTTCAAATGGGAAGAGTTTTTCGGATGTGCGAAATGTTGCCGAAAGCTGGCGATATCCGGGCGGCGCGGCAAATCTGGAGGTCGTAAACGAATATCCCGCGGCCGCCGCCCCCGGCGGCGGGGCGGCCTGGGACGGGCCGTCCGGGGGCGGCGGCTCAAAGCGCAAGAGCTGGATGCTTTCGGATACGGAGACACTCACCGGGGACACTTCGATGAACTACAGCCTGCCCGACGGCCCCGTGCTGGGCGGCGACAGGCGGTTATACGCCTTTAATGCCCTTGGGCGGTTTGCCACCCGGAGATTGGCCCCGGTCGTCCTCGGGGCGCAGGCCACGGGCGGTTATTCCAGCGCGAATGCAAGCATGCCGCTTGGTTTGCTTCTTGACGCCAGCGCCGCCAATCTCGACAAAAGACTCACGCTCCGGGGCAGCTACGGCCTCGATACGGCCTACACCGGTTTTGATCAGATGGCCCCCGTCACCCATCGGCTGGGCGGGTCGCTGGGCTACAGGCTCGGCCCCAGGGTCGATTTCAGCGGGGACGCCACATACATGGCGACGGAATGCGCCCATTCGTCTTCGTCCGGGCAGGAGGTCTACGAGGGCGGCCTCGCCTGGCGGCCCGCGGCGGACAACAACGTCCAGGGGCGGCTGAAACTCACGAATTCCGCGGGCGGCGTGAGTTATGAGGTCTTCGCCGGCTTCCGGCAAAAACTTGCAAGCGCGGCGGCCCTCTCTTTCGGCACGGATTTTAGGCAGGACTGGCTCCATCTCTCCCATGAGCGCCTCGTCCTCTCCTATTTATGGAAGTGGGGCAAATACCTCCTTTCCGCGGCCTCCACAACGAGCTTCGATGAAAACCAGGCCCCGGAGCCGACGATGCTGGGGCAGGGCATCATGCTCAAGGTTACGAGGACATGGGGGGTTGCCTTCGGGGGGATATGAATTTAAGCACAAGGCATATGTTTGACACACACTCCGGATATTATGGTATGATTCATTCATACTGAGAATAAGAGGTGAGCTATGGGAACGGCAGTAAAAAAAACCATTTCTCTTCCCCCGGATTTGGCAAAAGAGGCCGAAGACATGGCCAGAGAGGAAGGGAAGACGCTGAGCGCGGTCATGCAGGATGCCCTGAGACTTGCGAAAAAACAACGGCTCAGGAATGAATTCTTTGCCATACAGGATTTCTGGAGCAGAAAAGCCAGAGAGAAAGGTATTCTCACGGAAGCCGATCTTAAAAGGCTCCTGGAAAAGTGAAGGTCGTTTTCGATGCCAATATATTCATATCCGCACTTGTTTTTCCCGGCGGCCAGGCTGAAAAAGCAATGCTTAAGATCATCGAGGGGAAGGACACTTTGCTGATTTCACGCGAGATCATCAACGAGGTCCTTTCGGTCCTTGCGGGTAAATTCGGCGGCGACAGGGAATCTCTGAGCCGTCTTGCCGTGAATCTCTCCGAGATTGGCCGGATGACGGAGACTAAAAAGCGAATCACTTTTCTTTCAGATGATCCTGATAACCGGGTGCTCGAATGCGCCTCCTCCGGCGGCGCATATGCCATAATCACCGGGGATAAGGCAATGCTCGGAATTGGAAAATACGGCGGGGCCAGGATAATGAGCTTGAAAGAGTATTTGCGTTTTCCGCGAAGCGAGAGATAGCAGACACAAATTCGTCCAGACTTTGAGTCACTTCTATAAGAGATTTTTAAATCCTTTCGAAATCGATGAATCCGGCCTCTACATCCACATGGACCAACCGGACTTGCACCCTATGCCCGACGTCGAGCCCCTGATAACCCGCGACCACTTTCCCTTCCACGGGCGGGTGCAGCAGGCGCACCCAGGTCCCCTTTGGTCCGGCCCCTGTAACAATGGAATCGAACCTCTGGCCTATCCGGGATTCAAATAAGAGCGCGGCAGCGGATTTGCCAACCTGCCTTTCAACTTTTTTGGCCGCATTCTCCTCTTCGGTGCAGTGCCTGGCCAGGTCCTCGAGATCAGAAATCGAGTATGGCCCCCCCGGTGTTTTCAGGAAAGCCGTCTTCAGGAGCCGTTGAGTTATAAGGTCGGGGAAACGGCGGTTAGGGGCGGTTGAATGGCTGTAGCCCCTTACGGCAAGGCTGAAATGCCCGTCTGAGGGTTTTCCCCCCGGGGCATCCGCCACGTATTCGCCGGGCCCAAGCAGTTTTATAACGCTCAGGCAGAGATCGGGGAACCTGGACGGGTCTTTGGACTGCGCTTCCTTTAAAAAATGTTCGAGCGAAACAGCATCCGGAGACCGGGGGAGACTGTACCCGGATTCCATGGCAAGCTCAACTATCCTGTCCCAGCGCAGCGGCGTGCGCACCACCCGTCTCAAAGAGGGTAGCCCCTTCGAGGCCAGATATTGAGAAGTCATGCTGTTTGCCGCTATCATGAAATCCTCTATCAGGTCATTGGCCCTGTTTATCTCTTTTGCCTCCAGATCGATGAGCACATCCTCTTCAAAGCGAGGGCTTGCCTCAACGGTTTGCAGGCTGAGCGCGCCATGCTTATGCCGCAGTCTCTTCAGTTTTTGAGCTGTCTCGTCCTGGAGGCGGAGGTTTTCTTCCAGTCCGCTCACTGCCGCAACCGGGGCCGGAACCGGCCCCTTGCCCTCAAACCATGCGGCCAGGCTGTTATAGGCGAGTTTGGCGTGATTATGGACAACCGCCTCGTAAATATCAGGGTCCCGCACCGAGCCGTCCGCGCCCACTGTCATCTCTATCACGATGGCCAGCCGGTCTTCATTCAGGTTCAGAGACGTGAGACCAGTGGACAGTTTTTCCGGCAGCATGGGGAAGATTATGGCCGGCGTATAGACAGACGTTGTGTTATGCCTGGCGTGCTCGTCAAGGGGCGATTCCCTTTTTACAAGCGCGTCCACATCGGATATGGCCACAAGGATTTTTACATCTCCACGGTCGAGCATTTCTGCGGATGTCAGTTGATCGAGGTCGCGGGAGTCGTCGTTATCGATTGAGGCCCAGGGGAGTCCTCGCAGGTCGCGGACCTCGCCCTCAGGGGCTTTTGCCGGGAAATCGATTGTGTTCAGCTCGGCAATTGCCTCCTGGGAGAAATCCGGCAGCAAGCCTCGCTCAAGCATCGCACGTCTGGCGATCCTTTTCAGTATCGCCCTATGGTCTCTTTTGCGCCAGTGATTAATCTGCCCGTACCGCAAGGCCCCATGCCCGCCCTACAATTCGGGCGGCTTTATCCCCCCGCCCTTCGGCCTTTTTGCGGCCAGCTTATTGAGGGCGTTTATATAGGCCTTGGCCGCGGCGACGATGATGTCCGTGTCCGCGCCGTGTCCGCGCACCGTCACGCCGCCTTCCTCCAGGCCCACGAAGACCTCCCCGATTGCGTCCATTCCGCCCGTGATGCTCTTGACCTCGAACCTCTGCAGGGTGCTCTTGGTCTTCGTGAGGGCGGCAATCGCCTTGTAGGTGGCGTCAACCGGGCCGTCGCCGGTTGAGGTATGTTCGTCCGTCTTTTCGCCCGTCCTCAGTCTGAGCGTGGCGGTCGGCGTATCATCGGTGCCGCTCGATATCTTCAGACCGGCCAGGGCATACAGCTCCGGGGCCCCGGCCAGCTCCTCCGAGACGAGGACTTCCAGGTCCTCGTCGTAGATCTCCTTTTTCTGGTCGGCCAGGCGCTTGAATTTCTTGAAGGCGCTCTCCAGTTCCTCGTCCGACAGCTCGTGGCCAAGCTCCTTGAGCCTGCTTTTGAAGGCATGCCTTCCGGAGTGCTTGCCGAGGACGAGTTTCGTGCTCGTAAGCCCCACGCTCTCCGGGCGCATTATCTCGTAAGTCGCCTTCGCCTTCAGGAGGCCGTCCTGATGGATGCCGGATTCGTGCGCGAAGGCATTGGCCCCGACTATCGCCTTGTTGGGCTGCACGTACAGGCCGGTTATCTTCGTGATGAGGCGGCTCGAGCGCATGAGCTCCTCGGAGCGCACGGCGGTGTCCGCGTCGAAGAAGTCCCTGCGCGTGCGGAGCGCCATGACCACCTCCTCCAGGGAGCAGTTGCCGGCGCGCTCGCCTATGCCGTTTATGGTGCACTCCACCTGTCCGGCCCCGGCGCGGATGGCCGCCAGGCTGTTGGCCACCGCAAGGCCCAGGTCGTTATGGCAGTGGACGGATATGACCGTCTTGCCTATATTGCAGACATTGTCCATCAGGTACTTTATTATCCCGCCGAACTCCTCCGGGATGGAGTAGCCCACGGTATCGGGAATGTTGACGGTGCCGGCCCCGGCCTCGATGACCGCCTCCACGACCTCCGCCAGGTAGGAGGGCTCCGTGCGGGTGGCGTCCATGGGGGAGAACTCCACGTCCTCCACGAGGCTCCTGGCGAGCTTTACCATCTCGACCGACCTCTTGAGCGCCTCCTGCCGGCTCATCCCCTTATGCTGGTATTTCAGGTGGATGTCCGATGTGGAGTGGAACGTGTGTATCCTGCCTCTGGGGGCCTCGCGCACGGCCTGCCACGCCCTTTTTATGTCGGCCTCCCTGGCCCGCGCCAGGCTCGTTATGATGGGGCCCTCCACCTCGGCCGCTATGGTCCTTATGGCCTCGAAATCCCCCTCGGAGCTTATGGCGAAGCCGGCCTCGATGACGTCCACTCCGAGTCTGGCAAGCTGCCTTGCCACCTGCAGCTTCTCCTCCACGTTCATGCTTGCCCCCGGGGACTGCTCCCCGTCTCTCAGGGTGGTGTCGAATATTTTGATGTTGCGCATGCTAAATATTCTCCTTCTGATATGTCTTTCGCTTCCTGAGATATAAAATAATTGCGTTCTCGATGAGCCCCGCCAGCAGATAGGCCATCGCGACGAAGAAAAGCGAGACCTCCGGGTGCATCGCCACTATGACAAATACGAAGACCAGGGCCACAAGTATCCAGAAGGGTTTTCTCCGCGAGAAATTTATCTCCTTCATCCCGTGGAACCTCAGGGTGCTCACCATCAGGAGCGACAGGACGAACGTGAGCAGCAGGACAAGCACGCTGTGGCCGATGTCGGTCCCGGTCTTCCAGGAGAAGATGATCAGGGTGGAAATGACGACGGCGGCCCCGGGTATCGGGACCCCCGTGAAATACTTCCGCTCCGCGGTGACCATCTGCACATTGTACCTGGCGAGGCGCATGGCCCCGCAGGCCACGTAGAGGAAGGCGACAAGCCCGCCCACCCGGCCGAATGTGTTCAGGGAGGCCAGATAGATTATGAGCGCCGGGGCCACCCCGAAGGCGACGAGGTCCGAAAGGGAATCCAGTTCTATCCCGAAGCGCGAGGCGCTGCCCGTCAGCCTTGCCGCAAATCCGTCCAGCCCGTCGAAGATCATGGCCGCCAGCACCGCCCAGGAGGCGTCGATGAAATTGCCCTTTATCGCGGCCAGTATCGCGTAGAAACCCGCCAGCATCCCGGCAAGCGTAAGGGCGTTTGGCAGGATATAGATGCCTTTTTTCATCCTTCCTTCCTTGCCAGTATGCTCTCGCCGGCCCGTACCCTGTCGCCTATGGAGACCGCGAGTTTTACATCCGCGGGCAGGTACACGTCCACCCTGGAGCTGAATTTTATTATCCCGAAGCGCTCGCCCCTCTTCAGGATGTCCCCCGGTTTTTTCCTGCAGACCGGCTTCTGCGCGATGGAGCCCGCCACCTGCCTCACCAGTATCCGCCCGTCTTGCCCGTTTGGCCGCCGGGAGGCGGGGCGCTCATCCATGACTATGGAGATGTGCTCGTTTTTATGAAAGGCATGCTCGCTCCAGGCCGATTTGAACGAACCCTTCCGGTAGTCCACCAGCCTGACCTCGCAGTCGCAGGGGCTCCTGTTTACGTGCACGTTCAAGGGGGACATGAATATGCTTATGAGCAGCGCCTCTTTTTCAAGGTATTTGTCCTCCCGCACCTGCTGGGCCACTATTATCCTGCCGTCGGCGGGGCAGACATAGCCCTCCTCATCGGGCGTCCTTCTTTCCGGGTCCCTGAAGAAATAGAACATGAACCCGAGGACCAGCCCCGGCAGGACGGCAAACCATCCCCAGGCCAGCCAGACCAGAAAGGAGAGCGCCCCGAACAAGACGAAATAAGGATATCCCTCGGGGGCAAAAGTGAAACCCATCAGGCCTTCGACCTGTCCACCAGTTTTTTCTTCTTCATCCAGGGCATCATGCTCCGCAGCCTTTTGCCGACCTCTTCTATCGAGTGCTCCTCGCCCCGCCTGGTAAGGGCGTTGAAGACGGGTTTGCCGACGCTGCACTCCAGGAGCCATTCCCTTGCGAACTCGCCGGTCTGTATCTCGTTTAGTATCTTCTTCATCTCGTCTTTTGTCCTGCCGTCCACGATCCTCGGCCCCCTGGTCAGATCGCCGTACTGGGCCGTATTGCTGATCGAGTAGCGCATGTTGGATATGCCGCCCTCGTATATCAGGTCCACTATGAGCTTCACCTCGTGCAGGCACTCGAAATAGGCCATCTCCGGGGTGTAGCCTGCTTCTACCAATGTTTCGAATCCAGCTTGGATGAGCGAGGTGAGCCCGCCGCAGAGCACCACCTGCTCCCCGAAGAGGTCCGTTTCGGTCTCCTCGCGGAAAGAGGTCTCGATTATGCCGGCCCTGCCTCCGCCGATGCCGGCTGCATAGGCCAGGGCGACCTTCTTCGTGTCCCCGGAGGGGTCCTGCTGGACCGCGATCAGGCAGGGCACGCCGCTGCCCTTTTCATATTCCGAGCGGACGAGATGCCCCGGTCCCTTCGGGGCAGCCATGAATACGTTTATCTCCGCGCCCGGCACTATCTGGCCGAAATGTATATTGAAGCCATGGGCGAAGGCCAGATAGGCCCCTTTTTTGAGGTTCGGGGCTATCTCCTCCCGGTAGGTCCCGGCCATCGTCTCATCCGGCAGGAGCATCATGACCAGGTCGGCCCCCTTCGCGGCATCCGCCGGGGTCTTTACCTGGAACCCCGCTTTCTTCGCCTTCTCCCAGCTCCCGCCCTGCCTTACGCCCACGGTCACATCCATGCCGCTGTCCCTGAGGTTGTTCGCATGGGCGTGTCCCTGACTTCCATAACCTATGATTGCTATCTTTTTCTTTTTGAGGATATCGAGCTTTGCGTCTTTTTCATAATAAACAGTTACCATCGCTGTCTAAGCTCCTCCTTTTCCCAAATTAGATTATTATATTACAAAATATCTTGATTTTTCATTCAATTTGGACTGTCATATTGAAGATGGGAAGGCTTCTGGCTGATTTCAGGAGGTTCGCGCGGGACAGGGGGATAAACGGCTCCTGCTTTCTTGTGGGCGGCAGTGTGCGGGCCATCCTGGCGGGTGAGAAAAGCCCGAAGGACGCAGACATCGCGCTTAAGGGAAACGCGCTCAAGGCGGCCCGCGGGTTCGCTGAGGAGGCCGGGGCCACGTTCGTCCTCCTTGATGAACGCTTCGGCATGGCGAGGGTCGTAAGGGGCGATGAGCATCTGGACATCTCGCGGTTCCGCGGCAAGGGCATAGAAGAAGACCTCTCGAAAAGGGACATCACTATAAACGCGATGGCCTTTCCCCTCACCTCAAGGAGGCTCATTGACCCGCTGGGCGGCGCCCGGGACCTGATGAGGGGGATAGTGCGCGTCATATCGGAGGACAACCTGGCCCAGGACCCGCTGAGGATCCTCAGGTGCTACCGTTTTTCCGCGGCCGCGGGTTTTCGGATAGAGCGGAATTCGGCTGCGGCATTAAAGAGACTGGCCCCGCTCTTGAGAAAACCCGCCCCGGAGAGGATCACGGAGGAGTTTCAGAAAATACTATCTTCTCAGGGGGCGGGAAGGGTGCTTGAGCGCATGCTCAAAGACGGGGTCCTGAGGGTGATCATGCCCGGTTTTAGAGGTGCAAATCTAATTGCGCTAAAAACCCTCCGCAGGGCATGGGCGCGACCCACCCCTTTAGCCCCGCCCGGGATGGGGAGGAAGTGGGCCATTAAAAAATTTCATTATAGCCCGGAGGCCTTTTTCCCGATTGAGCTGGCCGTGCTTGCCTCGGGGACGTCGGGCAGGGCGATGGGCAGGTTTGTGCTTTCGAAGAGGCAGAGGCAGTTGATAGAGCGGCTCTATCACTTGCGCCCCCGATTGAAAAGGCTCTGTAAATTGAGAAGACTCTATAAATCGGGGGGGCTGCAGGAAAAATACGCGGGCAGGGCGGCCGCAACCCGGCTCCTCAGGGATGCGGGGGACGAGATATACGCGCACCTGCTTTTCTCCTGCGCGTTTTCCATCGCGGAGGACGAGGAGGAAGGGGAGGGGTTTTTGGAGTTCTCAAGGTCGCTCCTTGCGCTTTATATAAAAGAAGTGAGGCCGAGGCTGGCCAAAAAACAAATAAGCGGGGAGGACCTCAAAAAGGAATTTAACCTTGAACCATCTCCATTTTTCAAGGCGGTGCTAGACAGGGTGCAGATGAAGTGGCTCCTTGGAGAGGTCAAAGACCGGCAAGGGGCCCTCCTGGCCGCAAAGAAGATAATAGATCGTGCTTAACCCGCCCGCCTGCCCTTTACAGGCATGGGTTTTTGTCCCAATGAGAAGGTCGAAGGACTGGCGGCAAAAAAAGTAAAAAACCGCTCGCATATCCCCATCCGCCTCCTCCTTATACACACCTGGTTATATTAAACGTAAAAGTCAGGCAAGGGTCGGGGGGTAATTGTGCGCGGTACGGGGGAAAAAACCCCGCGATTGGGGTATAATTATCATTTGTATTTAAATTAAATGGATAGCGAGCATATTCCTCGCGGGCAAAAAATTGCCACGGGGTCAAGCGAGCGAATATGATGAAAAAAATTTCTTGCATTGGATTCCTTGCGGCTTGGGGACCAGTCTCCTTGACGCAGCGAAGATCAATAAAAAAAGGCGCTGAGTGCATATGAAAAGGAAAAAGGTATCGATCATCGGTGCGGGCAACGTCGGGGCCTCGCTGGCCCAATTGCTGGTGCAGACCGGCCTCTCCGACGTCCTTCTGTATGACGTGGCGGAGGGGATGCCGCAGGGCAAGGCGCTCGATCTGGCAGAGGCCTGTCCCCTCTGGGGCTCATCGGTCGCAATCAACGGGACGAATGACATCGCGGATTTGCAGGGCTCCTCGGTGGTCGTGATAACGGCCGGCCTGGCCAGAAAGCCCGGGATGTCCAGAGACGACCTCCTCCATGCAAACGCCTCCATTGTCGGGGGCGTTGCGGCGGAACTCCCCCGCCGCTGCCCGGATGCGGTCATCGTAGTGGTCACAAACCCGATGGACGTGATGGCGCAGCTTGTATGGAAGCGCTCGGGGTTTCCCCAGAGGCGCGTCTTCGGCATGGGCGGCGTGCTCGATTCCGCGAGGCTTCGCGCCTTTATCGCCTGGCAACTGGGGGTCAGCCCGAAGGACGTCGAGGCGATGGTCCTCGGGGGGCACGGGGACCAGATGGTGCCGGTCAAAAGCCTGGTCTCGGTGAAAGGGGTCGGCATAAGCGCCCTCCTGCCGGAGCGCAAGATTGAGGAGATATTCGAAAGGACAAAGGGGGGCGGGGCCGAGATAGTCTCCCTCCTGAAAAACGGCAGCGCGTATTACGCGCCGGCCGCCTCGGTCTATGAGATGGTGAAGGCGGTGTTGCTGGATGAAAAAAGGCTCCTGCCCTGCGCGGCCTGCCTGGAGGGGCAGTATGGGGCAATGAGCTTGTACGCGGGGGTGCCGGTCGTAGTGGGCGCGGGTGGCGTGGAGGAGATCGTCGAAGTGCCGCTTACCGGGCAGGAGAAGGCGGCCTTTGACCGTTCGGTCTCCGCGGTGGGCCGGCTCGTGGCGGCCCTCGCGCTCTAAAGGGAAATCAAGCTGCACAACCCGGATGGGCGCTGCCCTGGAAAAGGAGGATTCGGAGTGGTTCAAAGGACGCTTTCAATCGTCAAGCCGGACGCAGTCAAAAAGAACGCGGTGGGCGCCGTCATCAGATGTTTCGAGGACGCGGGGCTCAGGGTCGCCGCGCTGAAGATGCTGCACCTTTCGGCCGAAGAGGCCGGGCGCTTCTATGTGGTCCACAGGGAGAGGCCGTTTTATAAGGACCTGACGTCATTCATGTCGGAGGGGCCGATAGCGGTGCTCGTCCTCGAAGGGCCAGACGCAATCGCCAGGGTCAGAAAGATCATGGGGGCCACAAACCCCAGGGACGCGGCCCCGGGGACGATAAGGGCGCTGTATGCCGAAAACATCGAGAGAAACGCCGTGCACGGCTCCGACAGCGAGGGCTCTGCCGGATATGAAATACCTTTTTTCTTTCCGGAAATAGAGATACATTAAAAGCGGGCCGGAAGATGGAGATATGCTGAAGGCGGGCCGGAAGATGGAATTTAATCGCCCGGTTTATTTATCATAAGCTGAACATTTATCATTAAGATAGAAACAGGCGGGGGAGCGCTAAAAGATGGACTATTTCCTTTCCGAAGAGCAGATGATGATCAAGGAGCTTGCCCGGCAGATAGCCGTGGAGAAGATCGTCCCCGTGAGGCAGGAGCTTGACGAGAAAGAGGAGTTCCCATGGGAGATCATGCGGGTGCTGGCCGGCTCGGACCTCTTTGGCCTCTTCATACCGGAGGAGTTCGGGGGGCTTGGCAAGGGGAGTTTAGAGCTGACGCTTGCCGTGGAGGAGCTCTCTGCGGCCTGCCTCGGCGTATCCACCACCTATGCGGCAAATGCGCTGGGGACCTACCCGATCCTGCTTTTCGGGACCCCGGAGCAGAAACAAAAATACCTGCCTGACATAGCGGCCGGCAAGAGGCTTGTCGCCTTCGGCCTTACCGAGGCAAACGCGGGCAGCGACGCGGGCGGCATTCAGACTACCGCCAGACTCGAAGGCGGCCACTACGTCTTAAACGGCACCAAGCAGTGGATAACAAACGGCGGCGAGGCCGAAATATATACGGTAATAGCCATGTCGGACAAGTCCAAGGGGCCAAGGGGGGCCTCCGCCTTCGTCGTCGAGAAGGACACCCCCGGTTTCAGCTTCGGGAAGAAGGAAAGAAAAATGGGCATAAGGGCCTCCGCAACGAGGGAGCTTGTATTCGAGGACTGCCGGATACCGAGGGAAAACATCCTGGGCCGGGAGGGCATGGGCTTTATCGTGGCGATGAAGACGCTGGACAGCTCCCGCGTGGGCGTGGGCGCGCAGGGCGTGGGGGTCGCGCAGGGGGCGTTTGATGAGGCCATAAAATTTACCAGATCCAGGGTGCAGTTCGGCCATCCGATAATAGCCTTCCAGGCAATACAGCACATGCTTGCCGATATGGCCACTGAGATAGAGGCGGCCAGGGCGCTCGTTTACCATACCGCAAGATATATGGACTCGGGCGCGAACGATGTGACCAAGGTCTCCGCCATGGCCAAGCTCTTTGCGACCGACATGGCGATGCGGGTCACCACGAATGCCGTCCAGGTCATGGGCGGCTCCGGCTACATGAGGGAATACCCGGTCGAAAAGATGATGAGGGACGCAAAGATCCTCCAGATATACGAAGGCACAAACCAGATACAGCGCAACGTCATAGCCCAAAACCTCATAAAAGAAGCGGCCAAGGCAAAGTGAGGATAGCAGTCTGCATAAAGCAGGTCCCGGACACGGCCGAGGTGAAGATAAACCGCGAGACGGGCACCCTGGTGAGGGAAGGGGTCCCCTCGATAATAAACCCGTATGACATGCACGCGATAGAGGCCGCGCTTGGGCTTCGGGATGCTCTTGGCGGGAAGGTCACGGCCATAACGATGGGCCCCCCGCAGGCGGAGGCGGCCCTCAGGGAGGCGATCTCGATGGGCGTGGATGACGGGCTTTTGGTGACGGGCAGGGAGTTTGCGGGCGCCGACACGCTGGCGACCTCCCGCGCGCTTTCAGGGGCCATCCGGGCAATAGGGGCGGACCTGATCGTCTGCGGCAAGCAGGCCATAGACGGCGACACCGCCCAGGTCGGCCCCGAGGTCGCGGAGTTCCTGGATATCCCCCATGTCTCCTATGTAAGAAAGATAATCGAGGCGGAGATCGATCATGAGGCAAGGGGCTCCATAAAGGTCGAAAGGCTGATGGATGAAGGGGTGGATGTGGTCCAGGCGGAACTGCCTGCCCTGATAACGGTCGTGCGGGAGCTGAACACGCCCAGGCTTCCCTCGCTGAGGGGCAAGATAAACGCGAAAAAGACGGAGATAAAAAAGCTCTCCGCCGCCGAGATCGGGCTGACACCGGAGGTCGTTGGCTTTAACGGCTCCCCCACGCAGGTCAAGAAGATATTTACGCCTGCGCCCCGGTGCGGGCGCAGGGTGCTCGAGGGGGGCCTGGAAGAGCAGGTCGAGGCCCTGGTAAAAGAGCTTATGGAGAAAAAATGCCTTTAAAGGTGGAAAAAAACGTCTGTTCGGGCTGCGGCGCCTGCATCACCGTATGCCCGTATGACGCCATAAAGATGGAAGGCGGAAAGGCGGAAATCGGGGAATACTGCCAGCTCTGCCAGGCATGCCTTACGGCCTGCGCCGAGGGCGCGATAAAGGAATACAAGGGAGATCTCGAAAAGCCCGGGCAGGCCGATCTCTCCGCTTATAAAGGGGTCTGGGTCTTTGCCGAGCAGCGCGGCGGGAAGGTGGCGCCGGTCGCCTTCGAACTCCTGGGAGAAGGCGGGAAACTCGCCGGCCAAAGGGGGGTGGAGCTCTGCGCGGTGCTCTTTGGCGCCACGAGGCAGGAGGCCCGCGAGCTTGTCAGGCGGGGGGCGGACAAGGTCTATTTTTGCGATGACGAAATCTTTACAAACTTCGAGGACGAGCCCAATGCCGGTCTGCTGGCCTCTCTTATAAACGAGCACAGGCCCGAGATAGTGCTGGCGGGGGCGACCGCTATAGGCAGGTCTTTTCTTCCCCGTGTGGCGGCCCGGCTGAAAACCGGACTGACTGCGGACTGCACGGGCCTCGAGATAGAGCCGGAGACGGGAAACCTCATCCAGACGCGCCCGGCCTACGGGGGCAACATCATGGCAAGCATCCTGTCGCCGGGGACGCGTCCGCAGATGGCGACGGTCCGCCCGAAGGTGATGAAACCGGGCCGATGCGACGACAGCCGGCAGGGCGAGATAATAGAGGTGAAGGCCGGGGAGTTTCGCAGATCCAGGGCGAAGGTGCTTGCATCCATAAGGGAAGAAGAAGGGGCGATGAAGGTAAACCTCCAGGAGGCGGACGTTATCATCTCCGGCGGAAGGGGGCTTAAGGGCAAGGAGGGCTTCCAGATGCTCAGGGAGCTTGCCGTGCTTTTGGGGGGCACAGTCGGGGCGTCGAGGGCGGCGGTCGATGAAGGCTGGATCCCGTACTGCCATCAGGTGGGCCAGACGGGAAAGACCGTGGCCCCGAAACTCTATATCGCATGCGGCATATCGGGCGCAGTCCAGCACCTCGTGGGCATGCAGTCCTCGGACATTATCGTCGCCATAAACAAAAACCCCGAGGCACCCATCTTCAATGTGGCCACTTACGGCATCGTCGGCGATTTAAACGAGATATTGCCGCTTCTCATCAGGAAGCTAAAAGAGCGAAAAAACGGCAGATGAAGCTGGCCTTTATCTTTCCGGGGCAGGGCTCCCAGAAGGTCGGAATGGGCAGGGACCTCTGCGAGGGTTTCAGCAAGGTCAGGGAGATATTCGACGAGGCCTCCGCTGTCTTGGGGTTCGATGTCGCCAGACTTTCTTTCGAGGGTCCGGCGAGCGAGCTGGACCTGACTATAAACACCCAGCCCTGCCTGCTTACCGCCGAGTACGCCGCCTGCCGGGCGCTTTGCATCGAGGGCGTAAAGCCCGCCTTCGTCGCCGGACATAGCCTGGGCGAGTATACGGCGGCCGTCGCCTCGGGGGCGCTCAGTTTCTCGACGGCCCTGAGGACGACGAGGCTCCGGGCGAGGCTCATGCAGGAAGCAGTGCCGGCCGGGGAGGGCATGATGGCCGCCATTCTGGGGCTTTCGCGCGAGGCCGTCGATGAGGTATGCGCCGCGCTCAAAAAGGGCTACGCCCAGGCGGCCAACTACAACTGCCCGGGACAGATCGTAATTTCGGGGGTGACAGAGGCCGTCCGGGAGGCGATGGAGCTGGCCAGGGAGCGGGGGGCAAAAAAGGTGGTCCCCCTCCAGGTGAGCGTGCCGTCCCATTCAAGGCTCATGGAAGGGCCTGCAAAAAGGCTGGCGGAGTTTCTCTTCCTCGAGGCCAAAATCAACCCGCCGGCCGTGCCGTTCATCAGCAACGCAGACGCCATAATCATAAGCAAGGCCGATGGGCTGAGGGCCGCCCTCGTAAGACAGCTCTCGAACCCGGTCAAATGGGAGGACAGCCTCAGGGTGATGAAGGCCGCGGGGGCCGAGGTCTTTATCGAGGTCGGGCCGGGAAAGGTGCTCTCCGGGCTCCTCAAAAGGACGCTGCCCGATTGCCCCTCATTCAATGTGGAAGACAGGGACTCGCTTGGAAAGACCCTGAGGGGGCTGGTTGAACTGGGTCTCTAGTTTTCTTCGAAGGTAACTTCAGTTTTCATCGAAAGCAACTTCTGGGAGGGGCCAGACCTCGATCCGCTGTCCCGTCCAGACCCTCACCGAGTCAGCAAGCGGCTTTTTCGAGATGACATACTTCCGGTACTTGGCGCCGGTGACGCCCCAGTCTATGACTACGCCTTTTTTCTTCTTGACCGTGTGCCTTATGATCATGCCCCTTCTCAGAAAAGTCGTCACTTGAGCCCCCCCGTAAGGGTCTCTTCTTTTTCGGACTTCGTCCGGCTCTCCTCCGCCAGATGGGTTTTGAACATGTCGAGGAGCTTCAATTTTCCCTCGGGCCCAAGCCCCGCGACGCCCGCGTAGAAGTCGAACCCGCCGTCCTTGAAAAACTCAAGGCTTTCATTCCTGTGGACTTTGTCCCAGAGGTCTTCGAACGACTGAAGGATGATCGCTTCGGCAAGGGCCTTCATCTTCATGGCGGTCCCCCTGTTTCAGCCCTGTTTTAAATGGGTTCTTACCGTTAATAACGTCCCCCGAGATGTTCCATAATAAACTAAAATTATAAATTTAGGTTTCATTAAAGCGCTTTTTCCCAACCGCGAGAGTTCACCTTTGAGTTTGCAGAAAATGCCCGGACGCTGACTGAACTCTTTAAGAACGAGAAAACCCCGTATGACAACAATCTTCCCACAAAGGCATTAAAATGTCTTGGAAGATTTTGTCTTTGAATTGGGGAAAATTGCTATTTGCCTTTTTCTTTTATAACGTCCTCAAGCCAGGAGACCGAGGCGGCCACGGCCGGGAACCCGATCGTGCTGGTGAGGGTAAGGAGGCCCTGGTAGAGTTCATCCCTGGTGGCCCCGGCCGCCAGGGCGCGCCTGGCGTGAGAGTGGAGGGCGCCCTCGGAGCGCACCGCCGCCGCGGCTGCAAGCTGCAGGAGTTCTATGGTCTTTTCATCGAGCGGGCCGGAGGCCCTCACTTCCTGTCCCAGGCCCTCAAGGGCCGCAAAATAACCTGGAAACCTCTTCCTTAGATTTTTGTAATGCCGGGGAAAGTCTTTCATCTCCATATCTTTAAACCCCTCCTTCTTGATTTTATTGTGATTTCCCATCCTCCGGCCTCAGGGGGGCTGACGCCCACATGCCCTAAGGCTCCATAAGGGTCTTTCCGGCCTCGTAAGCCTCTTTCAGGGCCTCGGGGTGCTTTAATATCTCGCCCCTGGCGTCCACCCCAAGCTGGCATAGCTCCCGATGCTCAAGGACGCTTATCGTCCTGAAGAAACTCCTTGCGGTCGCAAAAGAGCAGTCCCTGCCTTCGGCCTTCTTCATCCCGCCCACGGTTATGAAGAGCCCGGCCCTCCCCTCCGGAGGGATGGGCCTTTTAAGCAGGTACTTTTCGCACCAGAATGGCTGGCACCTGTCTATCATCGCCTTTGCCTGGGCGCTGACGCCCGCGAAGAATATGGGAGAGGCCAGGATGAACCTGTAGGACTCCCTTATGGCCTGATATACAAGCTGCATGTCGTCATTTATATGGCAGCAGCAGGTTTCGGCGCAGACCCCGCAGTCCTGGCAGCCACCGATTTTCATGTTGTTCAAGTCGAAATAGGCGATCTCCGCCCCTTTCTCCCTTGCCCCGCGCATCGCCTCGTCCAGCAGTATCTGGGTGTTGCCCCCCTTTCTGGGGCTCCCCATGAAGACGGCAGTCCTCACAAAAACCTCTTGTGGAACTCCCTTGTGGCGCGGGCGAACTTTTGCCCGAACTCATAACAGGCCCGCTGCTCCTCGGGGTTCGGGCGGTAATTCACGGTGGGCGTCTCCGGATAGACCTCCAGCTTCATGTTCCTGAACTCTTCCATCGCCAGCTTCACGGCCCCGCCGGCCCAGCCGTAGCTGCCGAAGGCGCTCACGATGCGGTCCTTGGGTCTGAGGCCCTTCAGATATATGAGGAACTCGCCTACATAGGGGAAGAGGTTATTGTTCAGGGTAGGGGAGCCCAGAAGGCAGCCCCGCGCCCGCCAGAATTCCTTTATCGCTACCGACAGCGGGGTCGCCCTCAGCTTCATGACCCTCGTGTCCATCCCCTCGTCCTTGAGCCCCTCCATTATCGGCTGGGCCATGCGGGCGGTGCCCCCCCACATCGTATCGTAGATGATGACCACCCGCTCGTCCGCCTTGCCGTTTGCCATGTCCAGGTACATGCCCAGGACTTTTTCCGGCCTCTTCCTCCATATGACCCCGTGGTCCGGGGCTATCATGCCTATCGGAACGCCAAGTTTGCTTATCTCCTCTATCTTGTTTTTTATGATGCCGCCAAAGGGCATCAGGATATTGGCGTAATAGTCCCAGACCGAGTCCTCGATCTCCGCCTCCGAGGCGCAGGCCACGAACTCGTCATCGAAGCGCTGGGAGCTTGCAAGGTGCTGCCCGAAGCCGTCCTGGCTGAAGAGTATCCCCTCTTCCAGGCAGAGAGTCATCATCGAGTCCGGCCAGTGGACCATCGGGGTCTCTATGAACTGAAGGGTCCGCCTGCCGATCTTCAGCCGCTCGCCTGTCTTTACGACCTTGATGTCCCAGCCGGAGATGTCATGGTAGCGGGAAAGCCCCTCCTTTCCCTTCTGCGTGCAGTAGACGGTCGCCTTCGGCATGAGGGCCAGGAGCCTTGAGAGGCCACCGCCGTGGTCCGGCTCTATGTGGTTTACGACAAGGTGTTTTATCCTGGCCGGCTCTATCAGGGATTTGATATTGCCTATCGATTCGTCGACGAATTCGAGCTTCACGCCGTCGATGAGGGTTGGCTCCTCGTCCAGGATGAGGTAGTTGTTGTATGTGGAGCCCTTCGGGGTTATGTACCCGTGGAAATCCCTTATCGCCCAGTCTATCGCACCGACCCAGTAAACGTCCGGTTTCAGCGAAGCAAAACCCATTTGCGCCTCCGTTTAGACTCGTTTTTGATATCTTATAATATTAGCACCATTTTGGATTTTCTTTTAATGCAGAGGGTTACAGGATTCAAGCATCGAAACGGGATGCGGGCAATCTTCGGGACATCTTACTTGCTTTCATGGAAGGCCCCTGCAAATCCGGGAGGACGGCGGAGAAAAAAGGGCCGCCCCCGCAAGTAAAAAAGCAAACCTTATTGCCAGCGGCGGCCAGAGGGGATAAACTCTCCTTGAAAGAATGAGAAAGGGCAGGGTCGTCTGGATAACGGGGCTGCCGGGCAGCGGCAAGAGCGCCATTGCCCGTGCCCTTCATAAAAGGCGCCCCGGAAGCGTCATCCTCCAGATGGACGCGCTCCGGAGGCTTGCAACCCCCAGGCCCGCATACTCCGAGGATGAGAGGGAGATCCTCTACCGCGCGCTCATCTTCGCGGCAAAGACCCTCTCCGGGGTCGGCCGGGACGTCATAATAGACGCGACCGGAAACCTCCGCAGATGGCGCGAGCTTGCGCGGGCCGAGATTTCCCCCTTCGCGGAGGTCTATCTGAAATGTCCCCTTTCCGTCTCCATCGAGAGGGAAAAAAGGAGGGTAAAGAGGCGGGGGGCGCCCTCCGGCATCTACGCGAAGGCCAAAAAGGGATGGCCGGTCCCGGGCCTCTCCGCCCCCTACGAGGAGCCCCTGCACCCGGAACTGGTAATCGAGACGGACCGCACGGCAATCAGGGAGGCCGCTCGTCTCATTGACGGCCTCCTGCGGAGACTTGCCAAAGGCCGCCATGGTTGATTTACAATCTATATCAATGGGAAAGATAAAGATATTGGCCCCCGAGGTGAGCGACAGGCTCAGGGCCGGCGAGGTGATAGAGAGGCCCTCCGGGGCCGTGAAAGAGCTTGTCGAAAATTCCCTGGACGCGGGCGCTGGCCATATAAAGGTGGAGGTCAAAAAGGGCGGCAAGGCCTTCATATCGGTCCTGGACGACGGGGAGGGCATGGGCCCCGGGGATGCCGTTTTGAGCCTTGAGCGCCACGCGACAAGCAAGATAGCCTCCGGGGAAGACCTCTCCGGCATAACCACGCTTGGTTTCAGGGGGGAGGCCCTCCCGTCCATAGCCGCGGTCTCGGAGCTCACCCTCCTGACGGCCCCCGCGGGCGCCTCCGAAGGGCTTCATATGGAGGCGAGGGCGGGCAGGATCATCGAGAGCCGTCCGGCCCCGGCGCGGGGCACGACGGTCGAGGTGCGGGAGCTATTCTTCAACACCCCGGCGAGGAGAAAATTCCTCAAATCGGATGCCGCCGAAAATCTCCAGATAATAAGCGCCCTTACCAGGCAGGCGCTCTCGCACCCCGGCACCGGCTTCACCCTCCATGTGGACGGCCAGATGTGCATGGAGCTTCCCCCGGCGCAAGATGAGCGCGAGAGGATAATGCAGATATACGGGGGGAAGTTTTTGGAAGGGCTTCTGGAGGGCGGAGCGGACGAGAGGGGGTTTGGGCTAAAAGTCTTTTTTTCAAGGGACGGCAACTGGAGGGCTTCGAGGAGCCATCAGTTTATCTTTGTAAACGGCAGGCCCGTGAGGGACCCCGGCCTGGGGCATGCCGTCTATGGGGGGCTCGCCGCCCTGCCCGCAGGCAGGCACCCGGTCTTTTTCATCTTCATAGAGGCCGACCCCCGCGCCGTCGACGTGAATGTGCATCCGCAGAAAGAGGAGGTGCGCTTCACGGAGAAGGACCGTCTGTACAGGCTCATAAGGGGCGCGGTGATGAAGACCGGGCGGCAGGAGGAGCCGGGGGGCGCGCTGCCCGCCGGGACCTTCGGGCTCGCGGCCGGCCCGGGGGCCCTTCCGGCTTCGGAGGGGATGAGCGTCTATTCCGGAGGGCAGGCCGTTTATCCGGAGGGGGCCGCGCCGCTTGATCTCCTGATGGGCCCCGCGGGGAAGAAAAGGCGCCCCTTCATCCGTCTTGGCGAGATGTTTTACGCCTATTCGGATGGGCAGGGGGTCATACTGCTGGACCAGCACGCCGCCCATGAACGCGTGATGTACGAGAAACTCCTGAAAAATGTCGGGCCCTGTCCGGGCCAGTTCCTCTTCCCCCTTTGCATGGAGCTTTCCCCCGGGGAGAGGCAGGCGGTGCTCGGCCACCGGGAGTTGCTGCTGGAGATGGGGTTTGAAGTGGAGGAGTTCGGCGGGCAAAGCGTAATACTTCGGAGCGCCCCGGAGGAGTTTCTGAAAAAGGCGGACGTCGATTACGCCTCTTTGATCGCCGATGCGGCCTTCGGGCTCCAGGAGGACAGGGCCGCCGATGCCTCCGGGCTTAAAAAGAAGGTGGCCGCCAGGCTTGCCTGCCACGCCTCCGTCCGCGGATCAGAAGCGCTTTCCGAGGCCGAATTCGAGAGGCTCCTCGAAGATCTCGAAAGATGCGAGGACCCGGAGCATTGCCCGCACGGCAGGCCCACCCGCGTGCGTCTGGGCCATGAGGAGCTTAAGAGGATGTTCAGACGGAGATAATAAACCCCGAAGCGGCCCTCGCCGCCGGCGGAGGGCGAGATTGATTAATCCCAGGGGCTTAATGTATTCTAGTGGTCGATTTCCATAAAACGCCCAAGGAGAATTTCCCGATGAAAAAACTGGTGCGAATTGCCTCCCTGCTTTCGTTGGCCTTGCTGTTTCTGGCCCCGGCTGGGACGGCGCATGCGATTTCGATTAAGGCGCTCTATGCGGGCAGGACAAAGCTCAATGGCAAAAAGGCCGTGGTTTCGGGGCGCGTGATCAAGATCAACAAGAACATCATGGGCAAAAACTGGATACACCTGAAGGACGGGACGGGTTCAAAGGGGATGGACGAGGTAGTCCTTACCACCAGCCAGTCCGCCAAGCCGGGTGAGCGCGTGAGCGCCACCTGCACGGTCTCCGCAGACAAGGATTTCGGCGCGGGGTATTTCTACAAGGTCATCCTCGAAAACTGTGTGCTAAAACCCCTGTAGCCTCATCCTTTTGGAAGGACTATCACCGCCCGTGTGCCCTCGGCGACGGGCTCGAGGGCGAGCCTGCCGAAGCTCTTTTTTATTGCCAGACGGGCTATGGGCAGGCCCAGGCCGGAGCCGCCGGGCTTGGTGGAGTAAAAGAGGGAGAACATCCGCTCCACCTCTTCGGGGCGGGGCGGCACGCCGGTGTTGAAGATGGTTATCTTTACGGCGTTAAAGGGGGCCCGGTAGGGCTCCGATGTGATGGTGACCCTCGGTCCCGGGGACTCGGCCGCGGCCTCGATGGCGTTTTCCACTACCCGATAGAACGCGGTCTTGATGTCCGGGGGGTCCGCCTCGATGGAGCCTGTCCGGGGGTCTATGCCGGTCTCTATCGCTATCCCGGCCGCTTTCGCCTTTTCCGCAAGCTCCTCAAGCACGAGTTTTACCAGGTCCGGAAGAGATATCTTTACGGGGTAGGCCTCTTTCTGGAACATCTCGACGTATGTCCTGATGTCCGCCACCATGGTCTCGCATCTGGAACTTTGGGCGATGATGTCTTCCACGACGCAGTACGAGGGGTCTTTTACGTCGAGTAGTTTTTGGATCCTTCTTAAATTGCCCCCTATTATGGTTATGGGGTTTCTTATCCGGTCTGCGATGCCCTTTATGATCTCCAGGTCGCAGCGGCTCGTGGCGTCTATGTACGCGCTGGTCTCGGTGAGCAGGCAGAAATCCAGTATCCTGTCTATGACGGAGGAGACCTTTATCTGGTCTTCCGCCGGCACATCGCTCCGGATTATCCGCCCGCAGAACTTCCTCACCATCGAGAAACCCAGGTTCGTGTAACGCTGGTCCAGATTGACCTCCACGTGCCTTATGCCTATCTTCCACAGATACGCCATTAAATTCTCGTCCAGTTCGAGTGTGAAGACCGTCCTGAACCAGTTGGCCCAGTCGTTTTTGAGCATCTGAGGGTTTTCAAGCTGCTCGATGATCTTCCTGGTATCGCTTATGCCCGTGAAGACATCGTAGAAATAGCCGGCAAATTCACGCGCCTTTTCGCCGAAGAGCCCCTTGTAGGGTTCGAGGACCGCGAGTTCGGACGCGGTGAGGCCGAGCTCTTCGATGAAGAGGTTCAATTTGCTGAAAGGCACGGAAAGGGCAACACTCGAGTATCGCATCTCAGGAGAAAACTTTAGCAGAGGATGCCTGCGCGGTCAATCGCGTCTACGGCTGCCCGCTGCCTGAATCAGAGAGCCCCCGTTTTGCCGGAATCAAATAGCTTTGAGCCGGCCGAGGTCGAAATCGCCGCGCCCTTGACCTCGTCTTCAAACTGTCTCAGGAGGCTGTTTTCCTTCTTCAATTCCGAGACGAGGTATGAAAGCAGGAAGCGCGGCATGAAGAGTTCGCTTTTTTCGAGCGCCGCCTCCGCCAGGGGGAGGGCCTTTTCCTCCGCCTCTATCTGGCGGTTCAAATGGGCCGAGAGCGCCTGCAGGTCCTCGGGGTCCAGGTTTACCGCCTCTTTCTTGACGCTCTCGATGAGCATCTGCTGTATGAGGCAGCGCTTTTTTGCCTCAAACTCCATCGCATGCAGCATGGTCTTTATGAGGGGGATTTTGGTCTTCGGGGCCTCCCTGCCCGCGTATTCGATCATCTGGTACTCGGTCGCCTGCCAGTCCACCATCAGGTTCAAAAAATCCTCGGTCTTTTCGGCCGGTCTTTTCATGCCAGTTGCTCCTTTCGTCATTGAAAATCCGGACAATCGGGGGAAAGACGGCCCTCCCAGCCAAATTATACAGTAACTTTCCCTGCCCGACTATCGGGCGGGGCTGAGGTATCTTCCGGCGCCGGGCTTGGGTTATACTTACGGGTGCCTTTTGTGGAGGAAGACCTGCAGCCCGTACTGCCTTTCGGGTGGGATGAAAAGGGCCTTGAGAGGCGGCTTTGCGCCCTGACCGGCGCGCCTGTTTCCATCGCCATCACTTCGAATTCGGTGAGCGTTTTGTCCCTGAGGCGCTCGGGCGGCGGGACAAGCCTCAGGCTCCACGCGATATTCCTCAAGGCCGGCCCGGAGGTCGTCTCGGAGATAGCCAGGTTCATTAGAAACCGCAGGAAAGGCGAGCGCTTTCCGGTCCTGTCGCGCTACATAAGGGAAAACCAAGGGGAGATCGAAAGGGGGCCAGCCCCCGGCAGGCGGACGGGAGAAAATCCCCCGCCAAGGACTGCCGGCAGGTTCCACGACCTCGCCCTCGCGTACGATTCGGTCAACAGGCAATATTTCGACGGCGGGCTTGCCTGCGATATCGGATGGGGCCGCAGGCCCCCCAGATGCTCCGTGAAGAAGCGCACACTGGGCAGTTACTCGCCGCCTGTAAACGGCGGCCGCGGGCTCATAAAGATAAACCCTCTGCTCGACAGAAAGGGCGTGCCGTCCTATTACCTCCGGTTCGTGGTCTACCACGAGATGCTCCATGCGCAGCTGGGGGTCGCGCTAAAAAACGGCAGGCGCTCCATGCACTCCCCGGAGTTCAGGAGGCGGGAGAGGCTTTTCCGCGAGTACCGGGAGGCGATGGCCTGGGAGTCGCGCGGCTGAGGAGTCTGTCCCGGTATTAGTCCCCGTCCAGCACCTCCCTCACCTTCTTCAGCAGGTTCGCGGGCGTGACGGGTTTCAGGATAAAATTTGTCCCCGGTTCGAGCAGGCCCTCCCTGCTGATGATGTCCTCCGCGTAGCCGCTCAAATAGATCACCCTTACCGAGGGGTTTATCGCCCGTATCTCCTCATACGCCTCTTTCCCGTTTTTCTTGGGCATGATGCCGTCCATGATAATGAGTTGCACGTCATCCATGTTCTGCCTGAATTTGGCGACCGCGTCCTCGCCGTCGACCGCCTCGATTATCCTGTAGCCGTAATTCCGCAGCAGTTCGGTGTTCAGTTGCCTTATCGCCTCATCGTCCTCCGCAACGAGCAGCGTCTCAACCCCCCCCTCCGCCTCGGGCAGCCTTATGTCCCTTTGCCTGTCCGGGACGGCGGCGCTTACAAGCGGCAGGTAAATCCTGAACTCCGCCCCTTTCCCCTGTTCGCTGTCCACGTCGATAAAGCCCTCATGCTGCTTCACTATGCCGTAGACCATGGAGAGCCCGAGGCCGGTGCCCTTCCCCTGCTCCCTCGTTGTAAAGAAGGGCTCGAATATCCTTTCCTTCGTCTTTGCGTCCATCCCCTCGCCCGTGTCCGAGACGACGATAGCGGCGTATGCGCCGGGCTTCCCGTAGCCGTGCATCCTTATGAATTCCTCATCCATGCGCACCTTCACTGTACCTATCGCTATATGCCCGCCCCCGGGCATGGCGTCTCTGGCATTGGTGACGAGGTTCATCAGCATCTGTTCGATCTGCCCCCTGTCGGCGAAGATCATCATATCGCCCTCGCCGCATTTGATCTTCATTTCGATGTCTTCCCTGATCAGCCTCGAAAGGAATTTCTCAAGCCCCCTTATGATATCGGTCAGGTTGTTGGGCCTCGGGTTGATGATCTGCTTCCTGCTGAATGAAAGCAGGCTCCTGGTGAGCGTGGTCGCCCTCTCCGACGCCCGGAGTATCTGTTCCATGTTGCCCCTGACCGGATCGCCCTCCGGCATCTTCATGAGCGCCAGGTGCGCGTATCCCACGATGGCGCAGAGGATATTGTTGAAGTCATGCGCCACGCCGCCGGCCAGCTGTCCGATGGCCTCCATCTTCTGGGCCTGGCGCAGCTGCTCTTCGAGCCTCCGGTGCTCCGTGACGTCGATGCCCAGGCTCGCGGTGCCGATGACGTCGCCCCCGAAATTCCGCAAGACGGAATTGTCCCATATGACGAGCCGTTTGGCGCCCTCGCGGGTGACGATGGGGTTTTCGTAATGCAGGGGCGCATTGTCCCGCAAGATGGATTTGAAGACGGATTTCACGGTCTCCCTGTTTTCACCGGGCAAAAACATATCGAACCAGTTGTTGCCCAGCGCCTCGTCCCTGGACCATCCCGTCAGGCCGAGGAAGTAGTCGTTGCAGAAGACGACGTTGCCGTCGCAGTCCAGCATGACGGCTATGAGCTGGATGGTCTCGAGGAGGTCCCTGAATTTTTTCTCCGCGTAGAAGAGGGCTTTTTCCGCCTGCCTGCGCTCGGTCACGTCGATATAGCTGGCCCTGATCAGCCTTCGCTCCCCGGAGGGCAGCCTTACAAGGCGCACCTCGCAGAGGCGCTCTTTGCCGTCGGCGCACCGGATCAGCCTGTCGAGGGCCACCGACTCCCCGGCAAGGGTGAGCTTGATATTCTCCGATATGCTCTCGGAGATTAAACGGCCGTCCGGCTGGGCGTCGGGATAGATCTGCCGCGGACCGGTCTTCAAGAGTTCCTCGCGGCTGAGCGCGAAGAGGCGCTCCGCGTTTTCATTTGCGTCAACGAACCGGTTTTCGTCCTGGTCGTAAACGGTGATGGCGTCAGGCGCCTGCTCAAACAGCACGCGGAACCGCCTCTCGCTCTCCTCGATTTCCTGCTGCGCGCAGAGCTGCTGCAGGTAGGAGGCGGCAAGGTGCTCGCGCATCATGTTGAAAGCGCCGGCCAGGGTGTCCAGTTCATCGTCTTTCGCCGGCTTGTCGAGCACGAGCGGGGCATTCATGCCGGCGACGTTGAAGGAGCGGAAATAGCTTGCGGCTATGGAGAGATGCCGTGTGACCATTCGCCCGAACAGCCACAGGAGAAAAAACGCCACAATGGCGACCGTCGCCGCCTGGAACAGGAAGATAAGCGCAATCCTGGCAAGGACGTCACGGACCACCAGGGCGGTGTCGGCCTGCAGGTAGAGGGTGCCGAGCATGACTTGCCTGCCGTTATAGTCCCGCGTGAGCGCTATTTCCCGCGTGATGACATTTTTCCGCTTCTTTTGCCCCGCCTGGGCGATCAACTTGCCGCGGTCGATGACCGCCGCGTAATTCAGATAATTGAAATGGTGTATCCCCTCGACTTCGGCGGCGAGCTCCTGCATGTCGTAGTTCCAGAGAGCGGTGATAAGCCCTCTGACCTGGACTTTTTTGACCTGCCCGATCGTTTCGTTGATGCCCGACATCCGGATGCTGTAGTCCATCCATGCCTGGATGACCGTGAAAATAATCGTCACCACGAAGCTGAAGAGGAGGACCTTTTTCAGGAGGCGCCGCCCGATACGGTTTTGGATCTGTCTCTGCTCGTCGGCCATTATTATTCCTTCAGGATTATTCCTTCAGGCCGGCGACTGACCTCGCTATGCGCCGCATGGAGCCGTCCGTCTTCATCTCCAGCAGCGCCTCCGCAAGCCTCCGCGCCAGGCCGGCATGGCGGCGGTTCAGATACAGGTACATGTCCTGCCTGGCAAGATACGGCCTGAGCGCTATTATCCCGGAGAGCCCCAGCTTTTTTATGATGGCGTCGCCCTCCACCTTGTCGAATACCACCAGGTCCGCCCGGCCGTGCGCGAGGAGTTCAAAGAGGGCGGTGGCGTTTCCCACCTTTGTCAACGAACGGGTCCCCACGATCTTCCGTTCGAGTATCTTCCAGCCGGTGATGATGCCGACGTTATAAGGTTTCAGGCCCTGCCACCCCTCAATCCTGATGGAGGGGTCTTTCGTAAAGACGGTAAACTCGAAATCGCAGAGCGCCGCAGGCACCCTGACCAGGTTGGGATATGTCTTGTCGAGCCCCGCGATACGGACGAAGTCGCCGTCATCGATACCCCTGTCGGCATTGACGAGCCCCCGCTCGGAGGACAGCCGGACGATCTTCACATCGGCCCCTATCCGGCGGAACGCCTCCTTGATGACAAGGTCCAGATACCCGGTCCCCTGCGGAGAGGAAAGGGGATAGGTATTAAAGGTGTTCAGCAGCAGGGGCTTCCCGTAGGCGCTGCCGGAGCAAAGGACAATGCCGATTGCCAGCAGACGCAGTAACAGCCGGGGATTCAACGTGCGGTTTTTGCATTGCATGGCCCGCGGCCCGCATCCGGTATTATCAATCAAATGGGATCATCCCTCAGGCGGCCTAGTCTTACTATTGCATGAGCATTATCACCTTCGATGATACTGAAAAATCCGGGGAAAAGTAAACCCGAAGGCGTAGAGATATCATTAATTCAAGAGGCATAACCCAATCATGCGGTTTGAGATGGGCAGCGAGCGTATTCCCCGTGGGCAAAAAATTGCCACGGGGTCAAGCGAGCGAATATAATAGGAAAATTTCCTTACATTAGCTTCCCTGCGGCAAGCCGCAGGGAAGATCAATTAAAACGGCCCCTTGAAGGGGCCTTCCGGTTCCAGGTCGGAGGGATGGGGGGGGAGGACATCCTCCCCCATCCCTTCAGGGCAGCGGGGACTTTATTCTATGGGGACGCTCTTGGCCTTCCGCTTGGCCTCCTCCGTCTTGGGCAGCCGGACTTCCAGTACGCCGTCGTGGAATTTGGCCTTTACCTGATCGGCCTTCACGTCGGAGGGCAACTCGAAAGACCGGGTGAAGGCCCCATAGGAGCGCTCCACGCGATAGAAATTCTTGTCCTCGATCTTTTCTTCCTTCTTCTTTTCACCGGAGATGGTGATTATGTGGTCGGTAAGATCGACAGTGATGTCCTGTTTGCTCATGCCGGGAAGCTCCGCCTTGAGCACGATGTCCCCGGCGTCTTCGAAGATGTCCACCGATGGGGAAAGCTCTTCGGCCTCGAATACCCTTCTCGCCGGCCACCATGGCTGCCTGAGCATGGAAAACGGCCTCCTGAAGAATTCCTCGAACTGCCGCTCCAGGTGCTCAAACGGCGATATGGCCCGCGCCTGTTCCTTCCTGGCCAGCTCCCGCGATTCTTCCTTCGATTTCAAAGCCATAATTGACCTCCAGGTTGTTTATCGGTTTTACCGCAGATTGGGCCCGCGTCTCTTTTAACTATTTATCAGTTAATGGGCTTTCAGTCAAGGGGCGGCCGCACCGGCTGTCAAGGCAAAGTAGAAATGTCCGGTTTTCGGCAAAGTAGAAATGTCCGGTCATGGTGTTGTGGCCGCCAGTGGTTTTTGGGCCTGGAAGCGCATCTTCCTAAAGAGGTTGCGGTTGCCTTTTT
>JAJYJK010000103.1 GCA_021789555.1 Nitrospirota bacterium | reverse complement strand
CGGTTCAAGCGGCTTATCGGATTCCAGGCCCTTATCGTACTGGCGATTCTGCTTTGCACCGCGATGCTGAAATTCCAGATTCCCCCGTGCCATTTCCAGCTTAATTATATTAATTAATCCCACCCTTTTAAGAGGAGGAAGGAGCGTCATCCTCCCCTAATCCCCTCCCTTCAGGGAGGGGATTTCATAAAAAACTTTTAGTGAGGCTGGGAGAGGGTGTTATTTAAGGGGGTGTTAATATTTGACGCAACCGCCGGATTCCTTATATATTATGTATTGGTTATATATTTTAGAGGTCTTACGCGGAGGAACAAACGAGCATGCCTATTTACGAGTACATCTGCCAGAGTTGCGGGGCGCGGCACGAGACGCTCCAGAAATTCAGCGACCCGCTGCTTACGAAATGCCCGAAGTGCAACGGGAGACTGAAAAAACTCATATCAAATACCTCCTTTGTCCTTAAAGGCTCGGGCTGGTACCTTACGGACTACGCCCGCAAGGGGCCCGGCTCTCAGCCGGAAGCCGGGAAAAACTCCAAAAACGGCAAAAAGAAGGCCGACACGCCCGAAAAGAAGACCGAGACCCCGGCTTCAACAACCCCGGCCCCAAAAACCTGAGCTAAAAACCTTCAAAGAAAGAAACCGATGCGCCCGCACATACACGTCCCTTTCGGAAGACTGGAGGAGTTTGCCCCCCTGCTGCGGCAGCACGGCCTGGACCTGGAGCTTTATATCCAGGCGGGCGATATGGACGACCTCCGGCCGGACTGGCTGCGGCGGGCGATGAGACTCCTCGACTACGGGCCGGAGCTCTCCATCCACGCCCCGTTCATGGACCTCTGCCCGGGCGCGGTCGATGAAAAGATACGGGTCGTGACCGTTTTGCGGTTTGAAAAGACGCTCGAAATGGCGCGGAGATTTGCTGCAAAAACAGTCGTCTTCCACTCGGGCTACGAGAAATGGAAATACGCGATGCGGGTCGATATATGGCTCGAAAAATCCGTCCTCACCTGGATGCCGCTCATCGAAACGGCCGGCAGATACGACATGAGAATCGCCGTCGAGAACATCTTCGAGGACAGCCCCGGCAACCTGATCGCGCTCTTTGAAAGACTGGGCTCCGGGCGCTTCGGCCTCTGCTTCGATACCGGGCACTTTAACCTCTTCTCAAAATCTCCGCTTGAAAGCTGGCTCGGGCCGCTCAAAAAATATATCATCGAGCTGCATCTGCACGACAACGACGGCTCCCATGACGCCCACCGCCCCATCGGCGACGGCAAGTTCCCCTTCAAAAAGCTCTTTGACGAATTGAAAGGTTTTGAAGACGGGCTTGTCCATACGATTGAGGCCCACAGCCCCGGCGACGCGCTTGAGAGCCTAAACCGCCTGCGCGACATCCTCCCCTAATCCCTCATAAGACCCTGCACTGGTTTCGCATCTCGAAACCTTTCAGTTTCGGAGTCTCACCCGGCCCCTTATGGAGCGCCATCACCTTGTGCGTCTCGCCCATCGTGCCGGGCAGCAGCAGGCCTTTCAACTTCAGGATATCGTCCCGCTTAAGCTCCGATAGTATTTCCTCGATGCCCAGCGACACAAGATACGTGCCTTGCGGGCAAAACCCCGCGCACCTAAACCCCGCCTCCTCGCCGAACACTTTCAGGGCGGAAAAATTCACGTGCGCCGTCATGTCCATCTCGCCTACGTTCACATAGGGGTCCTCGACCACCCTGTGCCTGTAATAGCAAAGCAGTGTGCCGCGGTCCCGCTCCGGGCTGTAATAGTCCCAGGCGGGCCAGCCGTAATCCACCACGAGCACGAAACCCCGGCCAAGCGCGCCCGAGACCTCCCGGAGCCAGCCCCGCAGGGCCAGGTTTACCTCCGTCCGGTAGCCATCGGGCAGCAGGGAGATTTGCCCATTAAATTCCTCCGGCAAAAACCTCTTCAGGTGCTCTTCTATCTCCGGAGTGGACGGGGGGGCGAGCACCTCGGTGAATGCCCCGTCTTCAAACCCCACTCTTATTTCCCCGATGGCCCCTTTATTCATTTGGACCAGATGCACGGGGAAGGCGTCCAGGAGTTCGTTTGCAAGCAAAACCCCGTCGCCGGCCCCCCCGTCGCCAGCCCCGGCAGCCGCCTTTACCGAATCCGCCCAGGAGATTTTCGCCACATGCTCATCGAGAAGCCCCTCCTGGAATTTTTTCAGCCCCGGATTGAGCTCAATCAGGCGATAGGCGATTGTGTCATAAAGCTCCGCGTTTCGCTTCTTGAGTCCGTCCAGGATGTCCTTGGCAAGGTAGCCCTTGCCCGGCCCCTGCTCCGTGACCGAAAGCGGCCCCTCGCCAAGCAGAAGCCACATCTCTTCGAGTTGTTTCGCCAGCATCCAGCCGAAGGCGGGGTGCAGGTGCGGGCCCGTGTAGAAATCCCCCGCCTTTCCTATCTCCGTCTGCGGCCTCGTGTAATAGCCGAGCCCGGGCTCATAGAGCACCATCTCCATGAACTCCTTGAAGGTGATCGGGCCTTCGCTTAGAATCCGCTCTATTATCTTTTGCCTGACAGGCTTTTGGTTTTCCATCCCTCTATTTTAAACTTTCCCGCCGGGCAATATCATCCGCAAGAGACACCGCCTTCAGCCGGACTCTATGTCCCTTCTGAAGCCTCTTCCTGGAATCCGCAGTGCCCGCGTTTTTGCCCCAGCGGTAAGACTCCATTTGGAAATAAACGCGTATCTGAACCGAGGGCCGGTTGCGATTGAGTCGGCAATTAATATTCTTAAGTCAAATTTAAGTGGGTAATATAAATGGGCAAGCAGAAAGCAAAAGGGGACTGGTCTATTTTCCTTGGCATAGATGGGCCGAATAGCAGAGCGTGTCCATGGCAAGGTTTTTTCGATTACGCGATGGGCGGTATGAAAGCCCTGTTGTCATTTGCGCCTTGACTTCCGTAAACATTTTGTTTATTATGTTTTTGTGATGAGGTCTTTCGCTTGCAAGGAAACCGAGAGACTGTTTCGGGGCATGAGGTCCCGAAAACTGCCGCGGGACATTCAAGAACGGGCCGTCATAAGACTTGCGCAGATTGACGCCGCCGTAATAGTTGAGGACCTCAGACTTCCGCCATCCAACCGCCTTGAGGCGCTTTCGGGCAAGCGGGCCGGACAATGGAGCATCCGCGTCAATGACCAGTGGCGTATCTGCTTTAGGTTTGAAGCGGACGGAGCGCATGATGTTGAGATCGGCGACTATCATTAAAATGGAGGTGTATGATGAAAAGAGAGTTTAAGCCGGTGCATCCCGGCGTGATACTCAAGGAGATCATAGAGGAACTTGGCATATCCCAAGCCCGTCTTGCGCGTGATATTGGCGTATCGCCTATGCGAGTCAGTCATATTATTAACGCCTCCAGGCCCATGACCGGAGACATCGCCCTCAGACTTGGAAAATATTTGCGGCAGACGCCTCAGTTTTGGATGAATTTGCAGTCGAATTTTGATGTGCAAATTGCGCAAGAGAAAATCGGCAAAAGATTGAACAACATAAAGCCCCTCGCCGCATGATTTCTTCCGGAAATGAGAACAATTCCGACCTCTCCGCCGGCCAGGAGTATTGGCCGAAGTCCGCATCGATGGACTGGTTTTGCGTTGTGCGGCTTCCTGTCAACGGTTTCAGACAGATTTGGCCAGCCCTTACAAAAACACGAGAAATCAACAGACCTTCTTCCAGCAGATAAGGGCGTGCTCTTGGTGGTTTACCCACCAGTTGCAAAAAATAATTGAAAAAAGAGGGATGACAGCATTGTAGAATGGCCTCTGTACTGGATAAAATAGAGTTGCTCACACCCAAAATATCCAGTACAGGAGGCCACCAAAGGTGAAG
>JAJYJK010000039.1 GCA_021789555.1 Nitrospirota bacterium | reverse complement strand
TTGGCCACCTGCGCCAGCGCCTGCTCATCGGCCACCTGTTTACCCACTCCGACTGCTCCGGCGGAAATCAGCGTGGGGACCGCATCTGCGCCGAGGGCGTCCAGGTTCTGAAGCGGCTTTAACGCCCCGGGCCGCCCGGCGGCCCAGTTCTCCGCCCGCGCGTCTTGGAGGAGCTCTGGCGCGCCGGCGTATTCCCCGCCGAACTCGTCTTCAAACCGGCCGTAAAGCTCTCCTGTGCCTCTCTCCGCAGCGCCTTGGGATTCCCCAGACAACATGGAATCCCCGGGCCCTCCCATCGCCGCGCCCTCAGACAGGCCTTTAAGGCTCCTGTTCCTGTAGGAATCGAATATTTGCCTCATCTCCATATTGGACCCGCCGATGGACTCC
Organism: Nitrospirota bacterium; assembly: GCA_021789555.1. GTDB lineage: Bacteria > Nitrospirota > Thermodesulfovibrionia > Thermodesulfovibrionales > JdFR-88 > JAJYGJ01. Next base: position 18,960 of record JAJYJK010000039.1, on the reverse strand, counting down.
TGGAGGCCAAAGCCCCTGGCTTCGCCTTCTACCTTGCCGCCTTTTGCCTGCGGGTCCATCTCCATCCTCCCGGCAGCGGAGCCCCCGGCTGCGGCTCCTGCCGTAAGACCACCGGCCAGATGGGCAAGGGCGGAGCCCCCGAACCTGACCAGCATGCCCGTGATGACCGTGGCCAGCATGAGGCCAAACCACCTCATGTTGCCGAAGGCCGCAAGGGTCTTCATGCCGAAGGTGGGGAAATAACTGATGGACTTTACGCCCAGGCCAAACTGCTGGAGCTGCTGGGCGGCGTGCCGGGCGTAGTCCACGCCGAAGCTGTGTATTATGGCGTCTATCACCCCCCATGCGGTAAGCCAGATGAAAATCCCCGCGATAAGGGAGATCACCTTGCCAAAGAGCGGGGTAGGCAAAAACATTATGAGAAAAGGCAGTATAGCTATGGCCAGGGTGGTCATCGCGGCCATGATGACCGGTATCCAGGTGTTGCCCGCGAGGCCCGCGGAGAGCCAGTCGCTGCCGGTCTGCCTCGCGGCCAGGGTCTGGATGGCCTGGTCCGGAGAGGCGTTGTTGAATGTCTCCTCTATCGCCTGCGTAAAGGCGCTCTGCATCGCCAGGTTCTGGAGGGGATAGTTGGCACCCCAAATCCACTCGCTTGTGTCTGCGGCCAGGTCCCTGCATTTTTGAAGCTCGTCCGGGATCGTAGGGTCATATCCGGACTGGGCGCAGATGTTGTTTATGTCGTTCGTCCACGTCGAAGGGGAGCTGACCGCGCCGTTTATCGCGGTCCAGGCGTCCTGGCAGGTCATCGTGTCCCCCACGGAGTTTGAGATATAGGAGACCGTGTAAATGGCAGGGCTTGCCGCCTTGGCGTAGTCCGTCCTGAAATCGGTGCTGCTTGCAAGCTCCGAGGGCGTAAGAGTTGTGCCCGGGCGCGTAAGCTCAAAAAGGAGGCAGTCCTTCGTATATTGCTGGATCGAGCCCTCAAGCTCCGGAGGGATCTGCAATGACTCCTGCCCGGTCTGAAGCAGTATGTTAAACCCCTCGCCACCGGCGTTTTGCTGGTAAAGCTCCACGGGGTCCGAGGAGGTGTCTATGATGTCTATAAGGCCGTTTTGTATCTCGTTCAAGGACCCCGCCATGGCTGCGATCCCCAGCGGGATGCCGCTTACCTCGACCGGGCCCTCGTTCATTACCGGGTCGTATATCATGAGGCTGTCCTTGGGCACCACGAGCCCCAGGTAGAGGATTATCCCAATGCCCACGGGCACCGCCCAGGACATTGGGCCGCCTACGTTGGCGCCGCCAAGCAGTTTCAGATAGAGGACCACGATCGCGCAAAATATTCCCAGAACGACGATCGGAAAGAACAGGGAATTATAGTTGCTGTCGCTGAAGATAAGCGCCACGCGCTGCCAGGCTGGCAGCACGGAATCAAATCCTCCGTAGGTGTAGTACTCCCATGCCGCGTGCGCGGGCGTGGGAAGGAGCAACAATGCGGACGCCAAGGCAAGCCCTATGCCGAGAAATCTTTTCAAATCTTTTTCTCCTATTCCCCGACCGCCCTTTCGGCAAGCGAGGGGTTGAACTTCTCGCTAAGATTCCTGTACGCCTGAGCGTTGAATTCCTCAAGCCTGCGCCCAAGAGACTGCAAGGCGTAAAGGCTCCCCGCCCATTTCGTATAGTCCTGGGCGAGAGCGGTCTGCATCACGTCCAGCCTTTTTTTGTAATCCAGAAGCACCGGACTTGCAGCCAGAAGATGGACGTCGCACTTGTTGGCGGAGGTGTTTGCTACCGAGCTTGGCTCGTCCCTGGCGACTATCAGCCCCTTGTCTATCAGGACCTGCGCGTTATGGTCCAGGTCGGCCATCATGGCATACGCATATGCCTTGGCTGCGATGGTGGAAAACTCCGAGGCCATAGCAGCCTCCTGGCCGGTACTGACGGCGTATTTTAGGATCAGCTCCATCGGAAGCGGGATCTGCTGTAGGAAGTCCACCTGGTCGGAGGTTAAGCGGCCCTGGGCCTCCATCTGGCCGATGATGCCGGTCATCGTGTTTGCTGCCCAGGTTTCCAGGTTGGCGTTGACGTCCGGCAGGGGGGCGCACGTCCCGTTGTCGGATTTCGCCTCCGTGTTTCCGGCGATGAAGTTGTCCACGCTTTTTTTAAGGTTCGTGTCGCAGGGCCCAACCGGAGAAGGGTAAATCATTCCGGTTTTATCCGCGGAGAAATTGACGTCGCCTATGAAACCGCGAAGAAGGGCTATATAGTCCGTGGAGCCGCCCCCGAACTGCGCCTGTAGGTGGTCCAGGAGGGATCCGGGTGTGAGGAACAGGTTTTTCACGTCCTGGGGGCAGCCGGAGTACATCCCGCTTAAGTTCGGGGTTCCGCTTGTGTTTGGGGCGGCGGCGGTGTCGTTTGCCGAGTTCGTGGCCTGCTTTATGTCCTGCCAAAGGCTCGTCCAGCCCTGGCTGGCCGCGTAATCGGACAGCGCATGTTCGTACTGTCCGGGGTTCCTGGTGTAAGGGCCCATGAGCTGCGCAACCACGGCCTTCGAGGCCGTGCAGTCATTAAACTGCAGGCTGTTTAGCTTGTCCGAGATGTTTTCGAACTTGCCAAGGATGGTCGAACACTGCGGGCAGTAAGTGCTGAGCGCCAGGTCGAAGGCCATCGCCGGCGCGGCCGTAAGTATGCTCTGGAGCTTTTTTACCAGGTAATTGAAATTCATGAACGAAAAGCCGCCCATGAAAGCGTCTATCCCGCCGCAGCCGGCCTTGAACTTTGGCGGCTCCACGGAAAAGAGATAGTCGTTTTGCCCCTGGTACCACCTGGCGTCGAAGCTGCCGCCGGTAAAATATCCTCTCTTCTGGCCCGCCAGGTAATCCGGTGAGGAAACCGTCTTCTCCTGGAGCCAGTCGTCCACCCAGCCCGCGCGGGCACTATTTTGCCCCGCGAATATCATGGTTATCGTTGCGAGCAAAACTATCGCTATAATCCTCTTCACCTTTTACCTCCCTTCCAGAGGGATTTTTGTATCGTATCCCTGTCCTTTTTGAAAATCGTAGAGGCTCCAGTTCTGGGGCGTGGTCTCGCCGTCCAGAAACTTTATCCCCCTGTAGAGCCTCACCTCTATTTCCTCAAGCGTCGTTACCCCGGTCGAGATGGGAATGAACCCTTTACTTCCCTTTTTGATAAGGATGAGCGACGGGGTAGTGTCCACCCCGAGCCTTGCGGCAAGCCCAGAATTGTCGGCAAGGACGATGCCCTTTATCTTCCAGCCGTATGTCGCTTCGAAATACCGCAGGATCCCGTCCTGCGCCCTGCAGTAGGGTCAGGTCGGGGAGTAGAAATAAAGGAGCGCGAAATCGTCCCTCGCGGCCTCTATCGTGCGCTCCACGTCTGAATACTGTTCGGAGAACATCGCGTTTCGCCCGGGTGCGGCCACCGGATAGTCCTTGCCCGTGGAAAGACGGGGGTATTTCTGCCAGACGTAGGCAGCCACGTTCGTGAAGGCCAGGGACTTCCTCCTTGCGATATCGAGGACCACGTAATAGTCGCGCACGTTGGAGGCAGTCGGGTCCTGAATGGCCTTATCCAAAAGTGCCTTCATAAGCGGCCTGAACTTTGACGGTGGCATTTCCCAGAGATCCTTCATCGTATAGTTTTTCAAATCGGGGACAGGCGCCGCAGTGGGCGCCTTTTCCTCCTCTTTCTTCTTTTCCTTTTGCTTCACCGGCTCTTTTTGATACCACCACCAGCCGCGCTTGGCGACTGGACCCTGGACGTCGGCATCCGCGGCGGCAATGCCACTGACGACCGTAAGCAGTATCAAAAGACTAAAAAATAGGATAAGCGCGCGCTTCGATATCACTTTTTCTCAGAAACCCCCAGTACCGGCTGTCATAGCTGTTTATGTTGCTGCCCTCGACGAAACAGAAACCCTTCGGGATGACCCCGTTATAGACGAAATTTTGAAGCTTCTCCCCTTTCAGGCTAAAATCCTTCGCCTTGCCTAGATATATGGTTCCGTTACAGAAGAACTCCTTTCCTTTTTCGGTCAAGGTATTGCCCTCGTCGCAGGTAACCTTCTTCACGAGCGTCTTTCCGTTTATGTACGGGTCGATATTCTTGGGTTTGAATATCACGTAATCGTCCTTTTTGATAGCCGCCGGATGCCTTACCAGGAAAAAGAGCCTGGGTCTCACCGAGGGGGAAAGGTTCACGGCGAACCTGCCAGAGGCCTCAGCCCCCACAAGTAAGACCAAAAAAATGAGGGAAAGCGCCTTAAGGAAGTTTTTCAATTTCCGCATTTTTGATTACTGCGTCCTCCATGATCGCCACACGGTTTTTAGGAATGCTTTTCACGACCGTGGCCAGCTTGTCGATGTTCGCCCGGAACTCTTTATTCGTTTCCTTGCCGCTTAAGTAGAGGTCCCGTTGTGTCGCTATATAGCCCTTAATGTCCACGGCGACTATCTTTTGCGCATAGAAGCGGTCGTATACGTAAACGGAACTGGCCGACACGAGCATAGAGACAAGCAGGCTGATGGCGGTCATAGCCAGCCACACGGGGGATTTCCCCTGCTTGGCCGGTATCGCTCCAGTTATTCCTTCCGGGGCGGCAGCTACAGCCTCTGCGGACTGCGCCCCGCCAGTTTTTCTTTCCTGATCTTCCAAAGATGAGGCAGTTTCCTCTGGCAATGTTTTTCCTCCTTTTTTGACTGCGACTGGCCGTTTTTTTGTAAACTTTCCCCTTTCAAGTGATATAGACAAGGGAGCAACTCTTTACCTGTAAAAGCCATGTTTGAACTCCTTGATTACAGCCGCAAGCGAGGCAGAATTCGCCTCTTCGTTTATCCTTTTGAGCGAGTAGGAAAGGGCCGCGTCTCCGTAAAAGGCGTAAGACCCGCCCACCCTCGCGTTTCGTCCCAGACCCTCAGATCCTGGGCCAAGGACCTCGATGTCCGGCACGTAAACTACCGCCGGGACCTGCAAAATCCCGTAGCGCCTGAAAAGTAAGGGGTCCACCTCCATGTCTGCTCCGTAGAGCCCGCATGAAAGTCCGCATGAAGGGTCTTTTTCAAGCAGCTTTCCTATGAAGTTAAGTGTAGGGCCCATGTATTTCATTCCGCCTATGAACCCGCGCATAACAACCTCAATATTTGGATCACTAAGCCCCGCGATCTGCTCTATGTAGGTCCGAAGTGTGGCCTCCGGCACGGAGGATGAAATGAAGAGGTATATCCTTTCATTGGGAGAAAGCCTTTCCCGTTTTTTGCCCAGGGTCTTTTTGCCTGTGCGCGGTCCCATATCCTTGTAGTAAGCCTTTAATCCTCCAAAAACTTCTTTTTTCAGTCTCTCGTTTTCCAGCATTACCTTTCTCTGAAAGGCCGGCGACTCGTAGGATTCGAACGTCTTTCTGGCCTCGATCTCCCCTTCACGCTTATAGGCGTTTTCCGGCAGAGTATTCTTCATCCTTTCCTCAAGCCTGTTCGCCCGGGTGATAACACCGGAGACGACGTTCAGGTCAAAGCCAGGGGCAGCAGAGGCCCCCTGAGCGACACCGGCGCAGGCCAGTCCCAATACCGTCAGCAAGATCAGCCGCCGTATAGATAAACGCAACATGACACCTTTCTGAAGATCATCCACAGGAAATTGTCCGGGGCGTTGCTCACTGTCCCCCAAGCCGGGTTTTTGTCCGCTCCCCATAAAAGGTCGCTTCGCCCCATGGGGGTGACGATCGAACCCCTGACGGGCTTTACGATCTGGAACCTGTAATGGCTTTTGATCCAGATGGGAGTAACGACGGGGCCGCACACATTTACGCCCGGGTCCCAGGTAAGCGCCTCGCGGGAGAGCTTGTATATCATCCTTGCGGCCAAGCCCGCGTTGGCCTGGACGGAATCAGCCGTCACGATATGGCCGGTCATTGGATAGGCGCTTCCCCAGCTACCCATGCACCAAAAAAGCGGGTCAAGGGGATAGCCAGCGTTCGAGGCGACGCTGTCCGCCCCGCAGGCAAGCTGCGCTGCGGGGTTGCCAAAAAGCAGCGCCTCAGGGTTAAGCAGAAAGCTCGATATATCGCTGTTCCACAGCGGATCTATCTCGGTCATGTACGCGATATCGAAACCGCCCTTCTCCAGGCAGGGCACATCGAGAAACAGGTTAAGGATGCCCCACACGGGGAAGATGTACCAGTGGGCCTGCTGAAATGTCTCAGGTGGCAGGTCTTCCCCGCTTTCCTCGCTTGTCCCACCCATAAAACCGGGCTTGGGGTTTGAAAGCTGCGCGCCTATGAGCGGAAAACAGTAAGGGTCCTTAACCGTCTCTACCATCCGCGCAGGCTCCCAGAAAGAGGCCGTGATGCCGATCTTGGCAATAGGAGAGCCGCAAACACAGATGGGAGAGCTTATGTTGTCCGGAGGGGTGTCTATGTCTGAGCCCATGAGCTCAACCCCGCCTATCTTCACCGGGAATATCCCGTTCCAGTCGATGTCTGTTATGGGATTGAAAAAAGACTCCCTGCAGACCGCGCGTGCGGACCTGCCCGGCAACATCAAAAGGAAAATCACAAACAATACGCAAAAACTATTTCGAGTTTTTGATCTCAAATTCCTTCACCTCCAAAAACTTGCCCTTTTGATAAAGGACCGAGGGGACGACCTCGATCCTGAACCTCTTTATTATCTTTTCGGGAGCGTAAAAGACCGGCCTTTGAAGCTTTTGTTCGACCTCCGGATAACTGCCTCCGGTAAGAAGGAGCATCACATTCAGAGTCTTCGCGTAAGGGGATTTCTGAAACCACTCCAACTGCCTCCTGTCAGCCCCGTCGATGAAAACGAGAATGTCCGGAAGGCTCACGTAATCGAGCGGATTGAAGGTATAGCCTTTTGGATAGAGGATGCCGCCCTTGCCGTCCGGGATGTCGAATGGAAGGGTGTACGTAGGGTCAACCATAAACGTCCTGTCATGCTTCGCCATGGGCAGGCGCGCCAGATCCGCTGGCTTGAAAGCCCGGACGGATTGCCTAATCCCGGAGAACTGCCTCTTCCAGTCCACCTGCCTCACTTTCTGCATAAGCTTGCTTAGCGCATCCTGCTCGGCTATCGGATAGATGGCCCCGGCCCGGCCCACTACCGTAACTGAAGCCTCTACCGAAGCCGGCACAAGGCAGCCAACCGCGAAGCAACCGGTCGCCAGGCAAATTAAAATCATGATGGTCATAAGCGGTTTTGGCATCATCTATTTCTGCGTGTTTTGGTAAAAGCCGTTAATCTTCTGCTGCATGTTCGCATTCGCGTTCTGGAGGGTCGTGCTCAGGTTCTTCTCGATGTCTCCGTAATAGCTGGAGAGATCGATCTTCGAGAAATCTATCATCTGGAATTCCTGTGGCGTAAACCCGCGGCAGTTTGGACTCTGTCCGGTCCCCCAGGCCCCGTCCGGCTGGAAATCCTTGAGTTGAGGGCGGCCCTGCTCCTGGATGATCCTGGCCAGCTTGCTGTTAAAGCAGCAGTAACCTTTTGCCTCCTGGACACAGCCAATTAAGGGCCAGGACTCCTCGCAATACTCCCCCACGTAATGGCAGTACCCGGAGGCGTTAAGCATCGAGACCTCCATGTCCTGCTGGTCGCAGGACTGAAGAAGGAAGTAATTAACGAGGTACATGGCTGCGGCCAGGGCTATGGTCGTGGGGTTTAAGAGCGCGGCCGCGTATGCTTCCATGCCGGCGTCGACCGAGCCTGCGGCCACGCCATCCGTGACCGCCTGCTGCACGGCGAGGCTCGCGCTTGACAGACTGCTGGTAACTGCTGCGCCCCCGGTCGTGAGTATCGCGTTTGTGTAATAGGCCACCTGCGCCAGGTGATATATGTCCGTTACGGCCGATGCAGCAGTTCCCAGCGCGGAGACCCCGCCAACGGAATCGGAAAGCACCATGCTTCCTTTATTGGCGCAGCAGTCGTGGAATCCGTCCTTGACTCCTGCCTGCTCGCACCGCTCGCACCTGCCCGAAAATATGTATATCTGCCCCAGGCAGTTGCCGGAGGAGTCAGTCTGTCCGTTGTTCTGGAGCATGTTGCTGTTGGTCTGCGTAATCGTGGCCGGGTTTGTGGTCAGGTCCACGCACTGGTTGGGAGAGCACTGCATGGTCCCGCCATTGTCCATGCAGGCATATTGGCTTCCGAGGGGACAGGAATAGGCCATTTCATTACCGCCGCTAAATGTTATAGCGCCCAGTTGTGTCGACGAACTGAAACAGCCATAGCCCCAGTAGCAATTAAAAAATCCTTCAGTCATGACCAACTGGTCCCCGGAACCAGAAAAGGTCACGTGTGTCGTGTTTCTCCCGATGTACCAGGAGGGGGCTCCTCCTGAAAGAGTGACCCCACCATTTACAGTTATCGTCCCCCCCTCATACCATGTCCACCAATCGAAATAGGTATCGCTAAAATTTAAGAGGTTCCCACTGCCTGAAAAGTTATAATCGCGGTAATCATAAAACGAGTATCCCAGGTAAATGGGACCCGTTGTCCCTGAAAAGGTTATGCCGCCATTCGCCGTTATTGTCCCACTGCCGCCTTGCCATGAAAAAATCAGCTGGTTCCCGGAACCCGATATAGTGAAGGTATTGTCGGCAGGTATGGTTACACTCCCCGTCAAGGTAACAGGCACTGGAGTTTGAGTACAATCAGTTGCGCTTATAGGGCACAACTGCCCCTGCTGTGTTGAAACGCAGTTAGCCGTCTCCCCGGGATCGGAGACGTTCCCATCATTGTTCAAATCTTGTCCGCAAACCCATTGGTCTGCAAAGGCTTGCGCCACGCCAATACCCGGTAGAGCCGGAATGATCGGAGAAAGCATCTCCAGCGCGAGAACGATGATGAGCAGTTTGGCCGTATTCCTGAGATATCTCATTGAAGCGGCTCCGCCGTGCCATCTGAACAAATAAGGTCACTTCCCGCCATTCTTAGGCTCTGCATTATCCCTGCAGCCTCCCCGAAATCGTCGATGCACTGGCAGTCCTCGACGATCGTTTCACCGGGCCCCACGGGGCATTTGCCGTTTGTGCAGGTCTTGTAGAAATACTGAATGCTTTGTGTATTGTTTGCCTGATATTCCGAGGCGTTCGAGGGCAAGTTGGATCCCAGCAATCCCGCCTGTGTGTCCGTGACGGTCTTTTCGGTCTTGCATGCCTGCTCGCAGTCCGACGTCGTGTCCCTCGGTGGCAGGCCCGAGGTAACGCCGTTATACACCCAGCCTCCGGAAGAGTTTTGCCTTAAGTCCTGGTAGTAAAAGCTCCCTCCGTTGTCCGCTTCGGTTGAAAGGACGTTGCCCGCCCTTTTCTGGACGGCGCTGAAATCAAAGGGGGCGTTGCCCGTGCAATAATAGGTCCGGTCTTTCTCCAGAAAATCCGGACATAAGGTGTAAGTGGCCGGAGGAGTAAAACAGATTGGGTCGCCGCCGTTGCTGGTATCGATGGGGCAGGTGTAGCTTGTCCCGCTTACGGACGATCCGCTTAAAACGCCGCTTGATGCCCGCGATACGCAGGCGTACTGGCTTCCAAGGGGGCATGTGGACGGGATACTGAGCGAGTACTTACCACAGCTTGTAAAAAATATCTTGTCCCCCTGGCCGGTAATGGTAAAAGGCGCGCAGGACCCTGAGCTGTTGAAATAGGCGGTCCCTGAGATGCTCGCGCCGGTGAGATTGATCTGGCCGTTAAAATTTCCCCCCCCGTCATAAAAATAAAGGCTGCTTCCTATGCCAACGATCTTTACTGTCTGAGACCTTCCGTCCTGGTAAAAACTGACCTCGGCGCTGCCGCTAGCCGTTATCCCTGCGGGCAGATAGATGGTCTGTATCCCCCGCACGCACCAGCACGTGTCCCAGAGGAACTCCACGTTAATTTGATTGCCGTTACCCACAAAGATAAGATAGTGGGCGCCCGAAAAACTCACGGCACCCGTAAAGCCGGGGCATGCCGCAATGTTCTGCACCGTGAACGAATCGCAAGCCGGGGGAAGGGGCGTAAGCCCCGTTGAGGCGAAGTTGAGCCAAGTCTGAACGCCGTCCACGGTCTCGTCCCTGAGTTGGCAGTTGGAGTTCGTCTCCAGGCCCCGGCAGCCATCGTCCACGTTGTCGGCATACCCTGGATTACTGCCCAAACACTGGAGGACCCGGGATATCGAACACTGCTGCAACTGCGAGTTTCCGGTAGACATGTTCTGTGCGTCTTCAAGCTCGCTGTAATAGCTATTGGGGTCGGAGGACTCCGCTTGCGCCAGGTTCTGGGCGTCGCCCTTCATTGCATACGGATTGGAATAATACTGCTGAGGAGATGAGGGGCCTGTCCCGCCGCCTGGGCTTGTGCAACTTCCGGTCTTCTGCCCGTAATAGCTTATGACGGTGTCGCTGGTGCTCACGTTTGAGACTGAAAGCTGCGGGTCCGCTTTTTGAAGAGCGCCGGCGATACCGGCTCCCAAGTCCTTAAGGATGATGGACATATTGTTCCAGACAAGGCTGCTGCCGCAGGAAGTGTTGATGCAGTAGCATCCGCCCAAGTCCGTGAGATTTGCCGCGGCGGCCGAGACATGAAGGCTTCCGTCCACGGCCCACTTGTAAGCCTGGCAGTTGTTCCAGGTCCCGGGGTCGCATGAAATAAACCCGTTTGCGCATACCCCGGAGACCGGCACTGGGATTTGGTAGCTGTAATCGGGTTTTCCGTCCATGTCCAGGTCCTCGCTCGCTATAACGGTCTGCAGGTCGCCGGTTGAAGCAGGCTGCACGAGGACAGAGAGAAACGCGCTTGAAGATGGGCAGGAAAGCTGAGCGTTAAAGGATTTCGATTTGTCGAGCGTGGTCATGAGGGTATTGCCGCTTGTAAGGGGGTTACTGATGTTTTGCTGCACGCCAGCCTGTGATCCATAGCTCGCCGACACCGTGTTTTCGAGCCCCGCAGCCGCGTTTTTGGCGTCGGCCAGGGGATTGGCAGAGGAAACGGCAGCAATACACATAAAGACGAGGAGGAAAATCACAGGTCTGACAATTCTCACCTTTAAAAGCCTCTCCGGCCAACCTTGCATATGCGCTGCAGGAATTTATATGGTCTGACGGCAACGACCCAGATAATTTCCGGGTCGAACTGTTTGCCGCTGTCTGCTACAAGATTTTCTATGGCCACTTCGGCCGGCCATGAGACCTTGTATGGCCGCCTGTGCGTCATAACGTCCAGGCTGTCAGCCACCGCAACAATCCTCGCGGAAAGAGGGATATTTTTTTCCTTAAGCCCATGAGGGTAGCCCGCGCCGTCCCACCGTTCGTGATGAAACAGGGCTATTTTCCATGCCTGGTCAAAAATGGGGTCTTTATGGGCGGATATGATCTCCGCGCCCAGGACCGTATGCTTCCTTACCGCCTCGCACTCTTCCTGCGTGAGGCGTCCTGATTTGCCCAGGATATGCGGGTCGACAGCGGTCTTGCCGATGTCATGTATCTTTGAGGCCAGGCCGAGTTCCAGCGCCGGGCCGGGGGCTATGCCTAAAGCCAGGGCTATATGGTAGGCAAGTTCGCCCACGCGGTCCACATGGTAACTGCCATCGCCATCTGGACCTTCAACTGCCCGGCATTTTTCAAGCATGTATTCGAATTGCCTGCTCACCGCAAGTGTTTTCAATCGTTGTCCCTTCTTTTTGCCATCTCCGAAATGGCGTCCTCGTAAGACATGCCGCCCTCAACCAGCCTTTCTATCTCCACGATCTCGTCCGGATCCGAGGTGTAGACGTAATAGGACCACGGGTCCACCATGAGTCTGGCCACCCCCACGCCTCCCCCCGTGTCCATGAATATCTCTGAGTATTTGGGCCTGTTGCTTTTGAGGGTCTTCAGTATCCTCATGATGAAGGGGTCGTAGTCTATGAGCTTTTCATCTAGGGCTTTCTCGAAATCCGCGGACTCTAAGAAAAACTTGAAGGCGGAGTTAGCGTTTATGACCTCGCCCACCTTGCCGAAGCGCTTCAGATCCAGAATGGACTGGGTGATGACGGAAAAGCTCCCGTTATATTTGGCCGCCCTCCTGTAGCCCTCCTCGATCACTTCGTTCATCATCCCCTCGGCCGTCAGGAACTGCCAGGCCTCGTCGAAAATGATGAAGGTCGGGCGAGAGCGGTCGCCCAGATAAAGGTCCTGGGTGACCGCGTTTACGACCTGGAGGGTCACGACCCGGAAGAGGTCCTTCATCGGCTTCAGGTGCTCAAGCTCCAGCACGACAAACTCGTCTCTCGATATGTCGAAGGTGGCCTTGCCGTTGAACCACTTGCCGTATGCGTGCTTCGAGGTGAACTTCGTCAGGTTAAAGGCCAGGGTATGGGCCAGGGCCATGAGGTCTTCCGCGCATTTTTCGCCTTCACAGCCGAAATCGTACTCGACGGCGTGCTTTGGAAATTCGTTTAGCCAACTGTGGACTGTGTCCACGCAGGCGTTTGCTCCCTCGGCTTTGTACGCCCACTCCACCGCAGCTTTTATGAGGGTCATTATCGTCTCCGCGGAATCATGGGGCACCTTGTCCGTGGCCGAGTAGACCATCTGGACGATTATGGAGGCCACGACCGAGGATTCCTTCTTGATGTCCGCGACGTTCGTAAAGGGGTTCAGGCAGATGTCCGACTCACCGGAGAATTCCAGGAACCTGCCACCAAACATCCTGGCCATCTTCTTGTAGCTGCCGCCGATATCAATGATCCGCACCTTATGGCCCATCGCGAAGTAATTGAAGGCAAGGTAGTTGACCATGAAGGACTTACCGCTTCTGGTCATGGCCGCTATGTAGATGTTGTGGCCGTTGGACCAACTGCCAAAGACATCAAGGCCCTGTACCTGGCCCTTCCTGCCCGTAAAAAGAAGCGCAGGCCGGCCCGCCCCGGCGAAATCCGCCTGAACAGGAAGAAGGACAGATGCGGTGTCCGCGGGCACAATAAAGTCTCTTTCCAGGTTGTCTACGTTTCTGCCAGACGCGTAAAGACCGAAAGGCAGGGCGGACAGAAATAGTATGGGCAGTATGCCCTTGTCCTCCTGCATGGTAAACCCCTGCGACTCCCATATCCTCTTTGCCTTGACGGCCGAGTCCGCGGCCTCCTTCTCGCTTTTCCCCCAAACCCATATTTGAGGGATGATCCTCACGAACTTCGTTCCCTTGTCCAGTTCGTCCACGGCCCAGAGATATTCCTTCTGCTTCCTCATGAGCGAGGGCGCGATGCTGCCTGCCACCTGCTGCTGCAGCACCAGGCTGCACTTCGCGCGGATGCCCGCCTTCATGTCCTGAAAGACGACGCTCAAGGAATAAAGAAACGGAGTCTGGAACTGGTCCATGTCCGAAACGATCCCTTCCCAGCCGCCGATGATCGCGTTACTTAGAAGCATGTCCGCTTCGGCCGGAAACGTCTTTGGCGTTACGCACTTGAAGTATTTTCCACCGACCCGGAGAAACGAAAAATGTTTTTCGATGTCCGTTTCGGAGAAGATTATCTGCTTACCTATCGGGATGCCAGGGTCGTAATGATTGTTTGCCGGCCCGGCGTGTTCATTGAAAAACCTCCGCATGAGATCGACAAACCCCTCGGGCTCCGTGGGGACCGGCCCGAGCCCGGCGCCTTTGAGAATCTCTTCGACTGCCCCCCGCGCGTCACCCAGATTAAGACCCGAGTCCTGCGGGATCTTTACCGCCACAAAGAGCCTGAAGTTTCTGAGCGGTATCCCGCCGTTGGTCTTGGCCTTCCGGGCCAGAAACGATGAAAAGCTTTTAACCGCTTTTTTCACCACCGGGTTGTCCCTCGTTTTAAGGGAGGCGTAATTGGACAATATCGGATCAATGTATGGGTCCGCATACATGATGAACTGGAGAACGGAGTTTTCCGGGAAACCGATCCTCATAAGGCCCTCAAGTGTAGCGGCCGTCTTTTCGCCCGCGAAGGCCATGGGGCCACACTCCCATAGAAAGCCTGCCGTGCCGTCCATGTTCCAGTACGTTTTGTTCTCCCTGTCGTAAGCCATCCAGGGCAGATAATCGGAAAACCTGCTCCTCTCGGTCATCGCCTCAAGCTCCTTGCGCGTGAGGCCGCCGTTTTTCCCAAAAAGAAGGTCAAATAGGAAACTCATCTTGCAGCCCTCGAAGACGACACTGCGTCATTAAGAAGCCACTTGGGCCCGGAGAGAAACAGGTATACGTAGCGCTCCATGTAAAGCTCGTTGTCCCTTCCCGTGTAGGGCAGGATGAGCACTCTAATCACCTGGGGCGGCACTACCATGGGAGATAGGGGGCTTTTTAAAAGCCCGTTAAGTCTGCCGTAAAGGGCGCTCTGGTAGAGGTCCGCTTGCGTTGCCGCGGGTTTTTCTTTTTTGTTTTTGCCGGCCCCGCTTTCCTTCCAGAGGTCCTGGTACCTTCCATCCGTGCTGTCCTTATACGCGTCCTCCACGGATACGCATCTTCCGTTTTTGAAATGCGGGCAGGAAAACGAAGAACTGTAAGGGTTCATGGCCCCCGCGCATCCGGTAAGGGCAAAAACCAGGGACAAAAAAAGGTAAAAAATCAATTTCCGCATTTGTTGTCTCCCATCTGGTTACAGAAATTCTTTATCTGAAGGCTGACCCCTTCGCTTATGACGAGGGTGACGTCCCTTGTCGCGCCGACCTCCACGACGGGCATGGACTGCTTGGCCAGCGACAGGTAGAACTGTTCGAGATGATTTGCGCCCTGTGCGATGCCTCCGCCCACTCCAGCCTCAAGTATCTTCGAAGGCTGAACGGTCTGGGTGTAGCCAAGCGCGCTTATGCTTGTGGTCTGCGCGGCCACCTGTGTGGCGGACCCTATGCCCCCGAAAAATCCCGCGATAAAACTCCTGGCCAGGGCGGAGCCCATCTTGGAGACCACCCTGCCGCGAAGCCCTATCTTCCCGTCGTCGTCCACCACGAAGCCTTTCACCGGCTGGTCGATCACCGCACCGCCGTCTCTGGCTATGCAGGAAAGGGTCACAAGCCTCAAGTGCGCCCTTTCGTCGGCCAGGCTCCCGTATCCCTCGGCGATCACGAAACATCCCTTGAGATTGGCCTTTATCCTGTTTGGAAGCACGGCCGGGGCCTTTATGCGTAGAAGCACCGGCACAGGCTCGCCTTTGGCCCCTTCAGCGGTTGGAGCATCGAGGCCCGTAAGCAAGGTCGCCTCCATAAAAGAAGGGGGCAGATAGACAGTTTCGCTTTGTTTTTTTTTAGCGCCGCTGGTTGCCTGAGGCGCTTCCTGGGGACTGGAGACCACCTCTATGCCTCCTATGACCTGCGGCGTTGGAGGCAAAGTGGGTTTTTTGACCTCTTCCTCCGGCGAGGGCGGAAAGCCCGGCGGATAAGAACCGGTCTGAGAGAGGGGCGGAGGCGGGAAATATTTTGGTATTGGAGGCTGCACCCGCGCGGGCTTTTCGCTTTTGACATCCGAAGCCGCTGCGCTGTTTGCCACCGCGGCTTTCTGGGCCTTGAGTTTAACTATCTGGTTTTTAAAATCCGAAAGCTGTTTCTGGACGTCCATGTACTCGCTCTTTTTGAGCATCCCGCTGTCGAGGCTGATTGTCTTGTCGGCCGATGCGCTTTGCGCCGCGGTCTTTGCCCCTTTTTTGGGCCTATAGGTAACCATGGCTAGAAACAGCACCATGATGACGATTGCAAGCAGTACTGCCTTCTTTTTCTTTTTGGGGGTGAGCTCCGCCCATTTTTTCTTTAGCGCCTCCACTTCAATTGCCTCCCTCAGCCGTCACGCGCTCGACTATCAAAATCCTCGCTGTATCGCCCGGCGAGAGCCTGAGCTTGTCGATCGCTATGGCCACCGGATCGGTCGTTATCTCCGTCTTCAAAAAATCCTTCTCGGAAAGCTCCACGCTTTCTGTCGCCTGGGCGGTGAACTCTTTCACCCGTAGCCCCTCACCCTCGACCCTGACCGTCCTTATCAGGGTGAGATTGAGCCCTTTGTAGAGAGCGAACAGCCTGTCCTCATTCTTTACGGTGAAGGAATCGGGAATGTTCTCCGTGTACACGTCCTTGATGATGGAGAGGATCTTTTTCTCAAATGGTATGCCGTCAAAAAGCGATGCGTTCTTGTCGGCCTTCCTGTCGCCCCCGGAAAGGGTTATGGTTCTTGATGGAATTCTCTTTGGAAGCGCGATAAGGTTATAGGTCTCCTTGCCGCAAAGGACGTATAGCTCCGTGGGGGTCGTGGAGTATTCGTCCTTGTCCCCTTCTTTCGTCACGAGGAATTTCACGAAAGCGTTTTGGCCCTCGATCTTCACGGTTAGCCCTTTCTCCTTCGAGTAGATGACGTCCTTTATGTACCCCGGGCAGACGATCCGGTTTATATCGGAGCTTGAAAGATACACCGGTGTTGCGACCTCCGGAGGGACAACGGCCAGGGAGTCCTCCGGAATGGAGCTGTACTCCCCAGGCGTAGCCAGTTGCCCTGCAGCGGACGGCGTGTTCGCCACAGGAGGCCCCTCCGGTTTTTTCATTCCGGAAGTGACCGTATTGGCGGCAGGTACCGACGGTTGGATCTGTATTGAGGGCTGGCCCTTAGGCCCGTCGACGTTTACCGCGGATGCGACCTTGCGCCGCATGAAAGTCTCCCATGCCGGAACCTGCCCTGAGGTCTTGTCCGCGGCAAAAGCCGACACAGATTGAAGAATCAGTAAAAGCGAAAACGAAAACGTCAAAACCCTACGCACTTATTTACTTCCCCCTTTCTCGCCAAAACCGGTGAGCTGGAACCTGCCGTCAGAAATCCTGTAGGTCATTTCGTATGAGGTCTGCCTGTCCGGGCCCAGGGGGCTTCCGTCCTGGGCAAACTGCCTAGAAACCCCGGTGGCCTCTATTACGCTCCTGGCCCTGTCCACTTTGATGCTCCCTATGAAAAAGGCGCTCGATACGCCCGCGGTCTCCACAGTGTCCGCGAGGCTGTAAAAAGTCTTCCTGGCTTCGGGAAAGGCCCCCGGAGCGTAAAGGGCAAGGAGTTCGCCGAACTGCTGCCTGGCCGTGGCCGGCGTGTAGTCGAGCGCGAGGTCCAGCGCATACCTCGTCATGAGGTCCAGGTAGCCATCGGAGGCCTGGCTGTCAGCGACCTCCACCCGGCTGTTGAGGCCAGCCGGCACCAAAATGGTCCTCTCATGCCTCGCCATGGTGAAGGTAAAAAAACAGTTGGCAATCACGGCCAGACCGATTACGGCCACGACGAACTTCAGGAGCCGGTTTTCAGCCATGGCGTTGGACAATCTCTGCATGTAGATTTTGAGTTCCATTTTTTATCCCGCTCCTATTCCATAAACCTGTCTTCGAAAAAAGATGGATACCCCTTGATGTCCGAAAACCCGGCAAAATAAAAGACGTGCTTTAAAAACCCCCGCGGATATTTCCTTTTCGCCTTCGAGTATCCGTAAGGGGCGATGACAGCAAGCGCCCAGAAGACGTGGCCCATCGTGAACGCCAGGAAGACAAACACACCCAGGATGCCCCATACATCCACGTCCCACCAGAGGATCTGAAAGGGCGCTGACAGATAGCAGGGAATCTTTTTGCCCATTGCTTACCGGATCACTCCCAGGGTCGTGACGATGGAGTTCAGGTTGGCCAGCCCGCCTGCGGCGAGGAATGCCGCTATGGTCCCCCATAACTTCCCATGGATAAGCTCGTGGATGCCAAAGCCAAGTGCGCAGGCCGCGGCCGTCCAGCCTACGGCGCCAGACACGATCTTGTTAGAGATGAGGTCGTAGAAGCTATACCCAAAAGAGCCCGTTGACGGCGTGACGAAGGCAAACGCGGAATGAGGGGCCAGGATAACAGCGGAGGCCGCCAGGAAAAAAAGCATGAGCGCCTGTCCCTGCCCGCCTTCCTTTCCGGCATTCCGTTTGTCCCGGTTTTTAAGAGACCAGGCCAGGACAAACACGCCCGCCACGACAAACATGAGGCCGGACGTCGTCCCGTGAAAAAGCATCGGAATGCCCGAAACCATCAATGCGATCCCAATCGCGACCCCCAGCACCTTGTTCCTTGCCTGTTTGTCCTTTGCTTCCTTTTCCATCTTGTTCCTCCTTTTGCCTCGCTATTTCGTAGCGAGAAGTTTGTCTATTAAGGGCAGATTCGCCCCGTTTACGAACCTTCCATTTATGAAAAAGGCCGGGGTCCCCATGACTCCCGCCTTCTTGCCCGCCGCTATGTCCTCTGTAAGGACGTTTGTCTTGCCGCAGCCGACGGGGACACCGAGGTTTTTGCCGTCAAGCTCTCCTGTCATAGCCATACCGAGGGCCTTCCCTGGATCGGGCGAACAGAGGATGTACCTGGACATCGCCATGGCCTGCGGGTGGATTTGGGCAAGCGGGAATAAAAAGACGTACAGCGTTATGTCCTTCCTCTTGGCCAGGTGCTCGTAGGCCCTGCGGCAGAAAGGGCATACAGGGTCCGCAAACTCGATGACCGTCTTCCTGCCGGAGCCAATCTTGATCGCGTCGCCAAGCGGCAGGTCCTTCACTTTGGCAGCCATCAACTCCGATCTCCTTTGGGCGGTGATGTTGACGCCGTCCTTGGAGTAAAGCTCGCCAAAAAAGAGATAGCCCTGCGGGGAGAAGTAGAATATCTGGCTTCCCGCGTCGATCTCGTAGATGCCGGTTATCGGCGTCTTACGGAAACCATCGAACCTGAACTGCGGGAAAGTCTGCTTGAGGTCCTTCTCAACGGCCTTGACGTCTGTCGTTGGCGCGGCCGGAACAGTAGCTCCGTAGGCCGCGGACATAAAGGCAAAAAACAGAAGAAAACACGTAAAAACAGAAAATTTCCTCATTTCATCTCCTTGATTTCAACCCTGCGGTTAAGTTTTTTTATGTGCGAGACGGAACAACACTCCCCTTTGCCGGTGATGGCTGCGGGGATGATGCCGATCCGGCGGAGAAA
>JAJYJK010000102.1 GCA_021789555.1 Nitrospirota bacterium | reverse complement strand
AGG
The DNA here is from genome assembly GCA_021789555.1 of Nitrospirota bacterium. Taxonomy (GTDB): domain Bacteria; phylum Nitrospirota; class Thermodesulfovibrionia; order Thermodesulfovibrionales; family JdFR-88; genus JAJYGJ01. Next base: position 3,948 of record JAJYJK010000102.1, on the reverse strand, counting down.
GATTCCACTATGATCTTTTCAAGGTCCAGGGATATCTCCAGGGGGACCGGTATGTTATAGTCCTCCTTGTAAACGAAAGAGGGCTTTTCCCTGAACGCGTAGTGGTGCCAGACCGGGGAGAATTCGGTTATCAGAAAATCTTTCCCCGTAAAAAGCAGGTCGATATTCAGCCAGAGCGTGTCAAGGTCGCGGGCGAGGCGTTCAGAAAGGGCAATCGCCTCTTCCGGCACGTAACTCCACTCGCCTATGCCGCCGCCGTCTATATTCACCTTCCACATGTCTCCGCCCGCCTTCCGCCTCCAGTGGGCCTCGACGACCTTGAATTTACCCACCACCGTCTTCAAGTCGCACTCATGGCTCACGTATTTCTGCGCCAGCAATGGCGGGGAAAAAAAAGGATAGGCTATTCTTCTGGCTTTTATCAGGTAATAATAGAATTCTCTCCTTGAAAGCATTTTTACGAAATGCCGCAAACCGCGGGGGTTAAAAAAATCCAGCGTGGAAATCCTGTAAAACTCGATCAGTTCTTTTTCCGAATTGGCCTTTTTGACAAAGTCCCCTCCCGCGCCGTAGCGGTTTTTTATTACCATCGGAAAGCCCAGCTTACGGGCCGCAAGCCCCACGGAGGAACGGGAGAAAAGCGGATAGCTCTCGGGGATGGGGTACCCGCGCGCTTTAAGGAAAAGGTGCTGCCGGTACTTGTCGTTGTAAAAACGGATTATCCCGGCATCCGGAAACATCTTCAAATGCGGGTACATCGAATGGATATGCGCCAGGTTGTCCTGCACGTCGTAAAGGGCAAGCGGATGGTTGGATGTATATTTGAAGGAAGGGAAATATATAAGGATGTCAGTCTTCGAATAGTCATATTCAAGCCATTCCTGGGATGAAAAATCCAGGACGTCACATTGGACCCCGTATCCTTCAAGTTTCCCGCGGAAGGAATCGAAGCGTCTGTCTGATTTAAAAAGAACTGCCTTATGCAAAATCGGCATCCTCCTAAAGGTTGAATTTCTTGAGCCTGCGGGGGGCCGTACTCCTGATCAGCGCCCTCGCCAAAATAAGCGTGGGGTCAATCGAGGGCAGGCCCAAAAATGAAGTATCGGCCAGCGCCAGCGGTATTTCCGTGCACCCGAGCACGATGCCCTGGACGCCCTTGCGTTTGAGGTGCAGGGCCGCCTCCCTCATCTTCTTGACCGCCGTCTCCGTGACCGGGGACCAAAACGCCTTTATTCCGAACTGCAAATCGTAGATGGCCTTGTGCACGTTTTCCCGTTGCGCCTTCGCATCGGGATACAAGACTTTTATGCCGAACACCGCGAGCGCCCTGCCGTATATGTCGCTTTGCGCCGTCCCAGTGGTGCAAAGCACACCCACTTCCCTTATGTGCGGATAATGCCGGCTGACAAAAAGCGCGGTCTCCTCGATCATGTTAAGGACATCGAGCCCGGAGCCCGCGCGCGAAAGCATTCTTCGAAACCGGCCGAAAATCTCCGGGGAATGAGAAGTGTTGCAGGGGATGCCCAGGACCTCCGCCCCGGCGCGCTCCAGCGCCCGCGCGACGTTAAAAAGTCCTCGGGCGGGATTTTCGATGCCTTTTCCGCCGAGCAGATACCCTGTCCTGTCCGGTATGCTTGAGGGAAAGGAACAAAGCACGACATTCAGGTGGGCCTGATCGGTCTTTGCGATCGTCTGGTCGAATATTTTACGCGTAATGTCCAGTCCGGCATATGGGCCTACGCCTCCGATAATCCCTATTACTTTTCCGCCTGCGCGCTCCATGGGTTCCCCGACAAAAAACCTTTTATCATCAGCTTTTCGTCCCTGCTGAAAAATCCCATCGTCCAGAGCATTAACGGGAATATTAAGAGGGCGGATATGGAGAAGACCTCCCGCCAAAGCAGGCCCGTCCCAACGGAAGAGCCGTATCTTGATGCGAAATACGTAATGGCGCAGCTGGCGAATATCAGGAATATCTTTCTGTGTTCAAGCTGAAACCGGAAATACCTGCTTGAAAAGTTATAATTTAAAAGGCAAATAGCCAAAGACGAGCACACCAGGGCGGAGGCGGCCCCAAATTCCGCGTATCTTGGCACAAGGACAAGGTTCAAAAGGATGCTGATTGCGGCCGTTATTCCAAATATCATCGGCTTGAGGTCCGTGCGTTTGGCTATCAATATTCCCGCGTCTGAAATATCAGACAAGCCCATAAAAACGGAGGCAAGCGCGATAAGTGGCACCACCTTGTAGGCCGAATGGAAGTCCTTCCCGCTGATTAGAGGGATGATTACGGGCGCGAGCGACGATATCGCAAGCGCCACCGTTGCATTGGCAAGAACGAAAAGAGTAAAGATCCTTCCGAACAAGTAGGCGCTGCCGGGCTTGCTGTAGTTTTCAAAGAGAAAAGGCCCCCACACCTTCTGAAGAGGGTCCATCAGGAGCACCGTTCCCATCATGCCGATCTTGAATGCAAGCGCATAAATACCAAGCGCGGAAAACGTACTGCTCATTCCAAGTATGTAACGGTCCCCGTTGTTTATCAGATACATGAAAAAGGCTGCCGGCAGGTAGGGCAGGCCGAACTTCAGTAATTGCTTGATCAGCCCGAAATCGAGCACGAAAGTGGCCTTGCGCCACACGTAGAAAAGCAGCCCGGCCGAAATGAAGACGGTCGTCCAGATTTGGGTCCAGAAGATGCCGGCAATCCCCTTCCGCATATAATAGACCAATACGATGTTCGAAGAGATGAACAGCAGGAACCTGATAAAATTCACGCTCACGTAGGCTGTCGATTTCATCCTGATCTGCAGATATGTAAGCCCCAGATTGACCTGCAAATCAACGGGGATCCAGATGAGCATCAACGTAAAGACATACACGATATCGCCCACGCCCCCTTTTGAAAAAACCGTTGCGGTAATGAAATGCCTCAGGAAGTAAGCGCACAAGGAAAAGAAGATGCTGCTTGCAAGCGCAAAGAGCACAACGTTGCCCGTCACCCTGCGCCTCCAGCCTTCGTCCTCGCGGTCGAAAAAAAACCGTATATATGCCTGCCTCATGCCCATAAGCTTCACGAGCACCAATAAATCAGCTATGCGGTTCAGCAAGTCCAGACTCCCATATTCCGAAGGCGAAAGGACCTTCGTGTATACGGGAATCAGGATGAAGCCCCCGACCGCGCCGATAGCGCTTCCAAGCCCGTATACGAGCGAATGACGGAAAAATTTTTTCAGATTGGGATTCAAGCGTTTAAATCCCTTTTCTTGGCCGGTTTACCGGGATTGCCGGCGATGACGTAACCTGACGGCATGGGACGGAACAGCACGCAACCGGCCGCCACAATGGAGTCTTCGCCCACATCGGCCAAGACTATTGCGCCCTCGCCTATCCATGACCTGCTGCCTACTACGACTTTATCGAATCTCGGGGCACCTCTGAATTCATGCGGGACCCATGGATCCGAATGTTGATACAGTCCGCTCGGTATGCTCACACGGCTTGCTATGAGGACGTCATCTCCTATAACGGCGTTGCCTATTATGCAATACGCCCCGATGCTTACATTTTTGCCCACGCGGGCGGACGGCCTCGAAAAATAACTTCCAAATCCTATGGTCACGTCGGATGATATCCGTGCAAGTGTCCCCTTGTAAAACGCCAGCCTCAGATAGCTTCCGGGCAACCCCGGAAGCAGGCTCAGAAAAGTCCCAAAAAACCTATAGGGCTCCTCCAGCTTTAAAAGAAAGCCGCCCCAGGCTATAAAAATAAGAGGGCTTACGATAATCACACAAAAAAACAACAGGGCCCTTTTCAGAAATTTTCTCACGCAGGCAGCCTTTCCATGCCCTCTTCCCGCCACGCCGCCACGCTCAGTGCGTCGCACAGGGCAAACAGAATAAGCCAGTTGTAATCATAAAGCAAATGGCTGGCAAACCCATAAAATAGCAG
>JAJYJK010000038.1 GCA_021789555.1 Nitrospirota bacterium | reverse complement strand
TTTTCATGTCCGCGAGGCGGACCGTCACGCCCTTTTTCTCAGCCATGGCGGCGACACGCCGGACTTTTTCCGGCAGCGGCAGCGCCATATCGCGGATATACGCGATTAAATCTTTTGCCTTTTTCATCCCTGAGACCTCCATGAGGTCGTTGTACCAGGGCGGATTGTACGGGGTCATTATCATGGGTGGATAGTTAAACCCTTCGACCTGGAAGGCGCACTCCTCGTTGGTGGAAAAGCTCATGGGGCCGCGTATTTTCTTGAGCCCCGCCGCTTTAAGCTCCGCCTCCACCCGGTCCAGGAGCGCCCCCGCCGCGACGGGGTCGTTTACGGATTCGTAGAAGCCGAAAAACCCGGCCCCGTCCTTGTGGTATTCCAGGTGCCTTCCGTCTATCACGCTTGCGATGCGGCCCACCGCTTTTCCGTCCCTTTCGAGGAGGAAGAGTTTCACCCGGGCGTCCTTGTAAAAAGGGTTTTTGGCCGGGTCGAAGAGCTTTTTCTGCTCGGAGACGGGCAGGGGGGAGTACATCGGGTCGTCCCTGTAGAGCGAAAGCGGAAGTTTGATGAAGCGAAGGAGGTCTTTTTTTGTTTTTACCTCGGCAATTCTTTCCATCGGAGATTATAACTTATTTTTTCCAGTCCCACCCACCTCGCCACATGAGGATGATTCATTCGAGGATGTCATCCTCCCCTAATCCCCTCCCTTCCGGGAGGGGATTTCATAAGAAGTCTTTAGTGAAACCCTCTCCCCCAAGGGGAGAGGGTTGGGAAAGGGGACTCTTTTGGGGTTTCTTTGTTGATTTGTTATGTCAACTTTTTTTAAAATTGCTAAAGGGGGGAGATTCCCTGTTCCTGAAACCGAAGGCGCAAAGGGCCACCTATGATACAGCATTTATTTGATAATTCTGAATTCCTGCAGAGTGTTTTCGACGCCGTCCCCTCTTTTCTGCTGATCGTCGACTCCGACGTCCGGATCCACCATTTGAATGCCGCATCGCTGTCGCTCCTGGAGACGGAGAAGGGGCGTATTTTATTCAAAAGGTGCGGCGAAGTCCTCCACTGTATTCATGCCTCCGAGGCGCCCGGGGGGTGCGGCCATGCCCCGGCGTGCAGGGATTGCGTCATCAGAAATTCGGTAACCAGGGTTTTTAGAGGAGGGATTGTCCACCGCGAGACGACAAAGATGCTGCTGGTTACGGGCGGCCGGAGCGATGAAAAATATTTTTCGGTGACGGCGGCCCCCTTTCATTACCTGGGAGAGCTTTTCGCCCTGCTCGTCCTGGAGGACGTCACCAAAGAGAAGGAATTGGAGGAAGCGCTTGAGAGGCGCGTTGCCGAGCGGACGGCCGAGCTTGCCGACGCCAACGAGGAGCTGGAGGCCGAGGTAGCGGAACGCCAAAAGGCGGAAGGCTCGCTTGCCAGGCTGAACCGGCTGTATTCGCTCTTAAGCAAGGTCAACGAGGCCATCATCCGCATCAAGACGCCGGAGGAACTTTACCGTAAGGTCTGCCGCATCGTGGTTGAAGACGGCGGATTCAAGATGGCCTGGATAGGACTTTTAGACAAGGCAACGCGTGTTGTCCAGCCGGTTGCCCAGTGGGGGGACACCGGCTACCTTGGCGCAATCAGGATCGTGGCTGCGGATGTCCCGGAGGGGCAGGGGCCTACCGGCAGGGCCGTCTTCGAGGGGAGTCACTTCATCTGCGGCGACATAGAACACGACCCCTGCATGCTCCTCTGGCGCGACAAGGCCATGGCCAACGGTCTGCGTTCCTTGGCCGCCTTTCCCTTCTGCAACGGAGAGGCCGTTATCGGGGCCTTCACCATTTATTCGGAGTCGCCCGAGTTTTTTTCCGACGAAGAAACGGACCTCCTTTTTTCCCTGGCGGAAGACATCTCTTTCGCGATAAGCTCCATGGCGCGTGAGAAAAGGCGGCAGGAAGCGGAAGATGCCCTGAAGGAGAGCGAGGAGCGCTACAGGTCGCTTTTCAATCACAGCCTGGACGGGATCCTTCTAAGCTCCCCCAATGGCAAAATCCTCGCGGCCAATCCGGAGGCCTGCCGCATCCTTGGACGGACCGAAGAGGAAATCCTCAAGGCCGGCAGGAGCGGCTTCCTGGATATGTCGGACCCGGAGATAAAGCGCTTTCTCGAAGATCGTGCGCGCCTGGGCAAGGCCAGCGGAGAGATAAAGTGCATACGCAAGGACGGCGAGAGGTTCCCCTGCGAGCTGTCCTCGGCCCTGTTCAGGGACAAAAACGACAACATCAGGGCCAGTACGATATTCCGGGACATCACGGAAAAAAGGCGGCTGGAATCGATTGCCGAGGCCCTCAACATGATGGACAACATCGGCTACGTCTTCAGCGGCATCAGGCATGAGCTTGGAAACCCCCTGAATACGACCAAGTTCAACCTGGAAATCCTGAAAAGACAGTATAAGACGGTGCCTGCCGAGAAAATCGGCGAGTACATAGACAGGGCCCAGGATGGGGTTGCGAGGATAGAGTTTCTCCTTAAATCGCTGAAGAGCTTCAACCTCTTCGAGGAGGTAAAACCGCACTGCGTGGGCCTCCAGGCGTTTCTTGGCAATTTTCTGGCCATGGCCGAAGCCGACTTCCTGGTGAAGGGGATAAAGATAAAGTCATGCCTGGGCCCCGGCGTCGAGTCTGCGTATATGGATGAAAGGGCCTTCAGCCATGCGCTCTTAAACGTATTGTCGAATGCCGCCGACGCACTGGCGGGCGCTCCGGAGCCGGTGATCACGGTGAGGGCCTCCAGACGCGGGGACATGGTGTCGGTAACGGTGGAGGACAACGGCCCGGGCATGACAGGGGAGCAGATGCGGGACCTCTTTAAGCCGTTTCATACCACAAAGCCGAAGGGCACGGGGCTCGGGCTTGTGATCGTGAAAAAGATGATGTCCAAGATGAAAGGCAGCATTGAAATCAGAAGCGAAAAAGGCAAAGGGACCGTCATCGGCCTTTATCTGCCGGCCGGCCCCCCCAATAATCAGCCCGCTGATTGAGCGCCAGCCTTTCCAGAGGAAAGGATAAAAATACAATGGCGAAATTAAAAGATTTCAAAAAAATAAAATCCGAATGGCTAAAGGATGACGTGGAAAGGCTTCGTTAACGACTCTCAAGAAAGTCGCTCATGCCCTGGGATATGAAGTGCAGGTCAAATTCGTGCCGAAAAAACGTGCTCAGGCGTGATAATTGCAAAAAGAGTACAACATGAATAAAGTAGCGTTGACCAAAGCTGCAAAACCATGTGGCATTTATCGCATAAAAGCCGGGCCTGCGTTAGTCACAAAGCTGCGTAACCGGCGCTTTGAAGATAAAAAGAAGAAGGCATCAGTCCGCTATTGCCGCGCACAGAACAAAAGTCTCGAAGAGGGTGGATAATTTTATAAAATGAGTCTTGTCGCGTTCCGCTCCCTTAAACACCGCAATTACCGGCTTTTTTTTGCGGGCCAGGGCATCTCACTGATAGGCACATGGATGCAGCAGATAGCCATGAGCTGGCTTGTTTACCAGATGACGCATTCCGCCCTGCTTTTGGGGGTTGTTGGTTTTTCCGGGCAAATCCCCTCTTTTCTGCTTGCTCCGTTTGCGGGCGTGCTGGCGGACAGGTGGAACAGGCGCCGCGTGCTTGTGATCACGCAGACGCTTTCCATGCTCCAGGCCTTTGCGCTTGCGGCCCTGGTCCTTACGAAAACAGTCTCCGTCTGGCATATCATTCCGCTTAGCATCCTGCTTGGGTGCGTAAACGCCTTCGATATCACAACCAGGCAGGCCTTTGTCCCGGACATGCTCGAAAAAAGAGAAGACCTCGGCAACGCCATAGCCCTGAACTCTTCCCTGTTTAACGGCGCAAGGCTCATCGGGCCCGCTTTCGCGGGGATCCTGATAGCGCTGGTCGGAGAGGGTATGTGCTTTCTTTTAAACGGGGTGAGTTATCTTGCGGTGATCGCGGCCCTTCTTATGATGAAGATCGAAAAGGCCCCGGAGCGGGCGCAAAAGGAGGGTTTCATGAGCGAGATAGCCCAGGGGTTTTCATATGTGTTCAGCTTTACGCCGATCAAATCCATTCTTCTTCTGCTTGCGCTGATAAGTTTCACGGGCGTGCCGTACCAGGTGCTCATGCCCATGTTCGCGGGCAATGTCCTTCATGGAGGCGCGCATACGCTTGGTTTTCTGATGGCTGCTTCGGGGCTGGGGGCGCTGGGCGGCACCATCTTCCTGGCCTCAAGGAAGAACGCCCTGCGGCTTGGAATGACTACGCCGGTTGCCGGCACCGTCTTCGGGCTGGGGCTCATGGCCTTCTCCCGCTCTCATTTGCTGTGGCTTTCGATGCTGCTCATGGCCATTACCGGGTTCGGGATCATGGTCCAGATGGCATCCAGCAATATGGTCCTTCAGAATATAGTGGAGGACGGCAAAAGGGGCAGAGTGATGAGTTTTTTTGCAATGGCTTTTATGGGGACCGCTCCTTTTGGGAGCCTGCTTGCGGGCGGATTGGCTGGCAGGATAGGCGCGCCGGCCACTTTGTTTGTTTGCGGATTATGCTGTGTCCTGGGCTCGCTGGCATTTTCAAGCAGGCTCCCCTCTTTAAAAGAGGAGCTTGAGCCCATATATGGACAAAGAGGCGTTATCTGATAAAACAGAAACCGTGCCGGAAACGCATAAAACAGGGGCGCCTAGGAAAATCAATTCGGCCCTCCCTTGACAGCAGACGTATGAAATATTATATTTAAACACGTATTAAGGAGGCGCCAATGTTCACGAAACTTACCCTTCGGATGGATGACGGATTGATTAAAAAAACCAAGAAAATTGCCAAAGCCCGAAATGTGAGCCTGTCGGAAATGGTTACTGAATTTTTCAAATCAATGACGAGCGGCAATGGCGAGGAGGTTTCATCCCCCGTTTTGGATGAGATATCGGGGATTTTGGCCGGCAAGGACCGGAAGGCGTTGATCGGCTCTTACAAGCGGCACATTGCGGAGAAATATAGTTGAAATCCGTCTTGTGCGATGTTAACTTTTTCCTTGATATCTTCCTTAAACGCGAACCCTTTTACCTCCCTGCCGCCAAGCTCTTTGCCAATATCGAAAGAAAGCAGGTAAAAGGCAACATTTGCGCACTGACCTTCCCAATCCTGTTTTACCTGCTTTCGAAAGAAGTTGGCCGGGTGCAAGCTGCAAAAACCCTTGAGAAGATCAGGATTGTCTTTGAAGCAGCCGCTGTCGATAAAAAGGTGATAGACCTGTCCCTCACCTCCAATTTTAAAGACTTTGAAGATGCCGTTCAATACTATGCCGCCATGCGGGCAGGCGCATCATGTCTGATATCGCGCAACAGGAATGACTTTACTGACGAAAGGATACCTGTTTTGACCCCTGAGGAGTTCCTTGCCATAAAATAATTGCGCTCTAAGTGCAGCTTTTTATGGGACGGCAAATGTTTGGCGCCAAACGTGTTTCCACCGCAAATCTCAGAATGGTTTCAGTTGCCGATACCCGTCAATTAATGGCCGAGGCACGCGCGGGCTCCCAGCGCCCGCCGGGTTTCAAGTCCTGGCCGTTACATCCTCGTTCCGGGAATGCGGCCATAAAAGGCGGGTTGGCGAAGCCCCTAGGACGCAAAAGGGCGGACAGGTTGGCGGGCGGGTTTAGTAAGAAACGCGCTTTGCCCCGGAGCGCCGTTTAGGCCGGCCTTTGGGGCATCCGGGACGGCAACTCCGTTTCTTATGAGATGAGGCCGATTGCCTTTCCGACTTTCTCAAATGCCGCAAGCACTATATCCATGTGCTCGTCGGTATGCGTGGCCATGTAGCTTGTCCTTATGAGCGCCTTGCCGTTGGGCACGGCCGGGCTCACGGCGACGTTGGCGAAGACCCCCTCGTCCTGTAGCATGAGCACCATCCTGAAGGCCGTCTCGCTGTCGCCGACGAGGACCGGGATTATGGGTGTCTCGGTCGGGCCGGTCTCGTATCCCATGCCCCTCAGCCCGTCCATCATCTTGTGCGTATTTCTCCAGAGCTGCTCGATCCTCTCGGGCTCGTTTTCGATGATGTCCAGCGCGGCGCTCACGGCGGCAACCGACGCCGGCGGGGGACTTGCGCTGAATATCAGGGAGCGGGCGGAGTGTTTTATGTAATGGATTACGTCCGCGTCGCCCGAGACGAAGCCGCCTATCGAGGCGAGTGATTTTGAATAGGTGCCCATTATGAGGTCGACTTTATCTTCCAGCCCGAAGTGCTCGCAGGTGCCCCGGCCCGTCTTGCCCAGCACCCCTATGCCGTGCGCGTCGTCCACCATCACGCGCGCGCCGCTTTTATGGGCGACCTCCGCCACCTGGGGCAGCCTTGCGATGTCGCCTTCCATGCTGAATACGCCGTCGACCACGACCAGGGCCGCGGCCTCTCCGGAGGCGCAGAGCACGCGCTCCAGGTCGTCCATGTCGTTATGGCGGAATTTCTTCACCTCCGCGTAGGAGAGCCGGCAGCCGTCTATGATGCTTGCGTGGTCCATCTTGTCTATGACGACGATGTCGTCCTTGGCGCAGAGGGCCGAGATCACTCCCAGGTTCACCTGGAACCCGGTGGAAAAGACCAGCGCGGCCTCCTTGCGCATGAAGCGGGCGAGTTTTTCCTCGAGCGCCACGTGGATGTCGAGCGTGCCGTTGAGGAACCGCGAGCCCGCGCACCCGGTCCCGTATTTCTTTACGGCCTCTATGGCGGCCTCCTTGACCTTGGGGTGGTTTGTGAGTCCCAGGTAGTTATTGGAGCCCACCATGATCATCTTCCTGCCGTTTAAATAGACAACCGGGTCCTGGGCGCTCTCAATAGTCCTGAAATATGGATAAAGGCCCACCTGCATCAGCTCTTTGGCCTTGGTGAATTTCCTGCACTTGTCGAACAAGTCCTGATGTCTTATAACCATTGATGAATCCTGTACCAGTCTGCCGTCCACTTTGCCCCTTCCTTTAAGGTGATTTTGGGCACAAAGCCGATTTCCCTTATGGCCCTGCCCGGGTCACAACACCAGTTCGGAAAGCCCATCTCTCTGAGCTTGTCTTTGTTTATTATACCTGAATCCTTTCCGGCTAGGGCCGAAAAAGTGGCCGCAATGAGAAGAAACAATCTGGGCATGGGGAGTTTCAGGATTTTCAGTTTTTCTTTTTTTTCGGCCCTGTTATCGCTGAATGCGCCGGCGATGGCCTCGGCTATCTCTTCGTTGGTGTAGATGTTTCCATCGGAGAGGAAAAAGACCTTTCCGGCGTCCTCGGGGGCCTCGGCCGCCGCGATTATCCCCTGCACCAGGTCCTCCACGTATAAAAGAGAATAGCGGCACGCCCCCCAATAGGGGAAGACGCCCTTCTTGATGGCCTTGAAAAACAGGTACAAATCCCTGTCTCCGGGCCCGTAGACCGCAGTCGGGCGCAACACCACCGCGGGTATCGGGCCGGAGCGTTCGAGGACGGCCCTCTCCCCCATGAGCTTGCTTTTTCCGTAGTGCGAGACGGGATGGGGCTCTTTTTCCTCGGTGAGGGCCAGGCCGTTTAACGAGGGGCCAGCCGCGGCATGGGAGCTTAGATAGACGAATTTCCTGATGCCGGGGTTTTCTCTTGCCGCCGCCTCGACCAGGTTTTCCGTCCCTCGGGCGTTTACGTCATAAAACTCGTGGCTCTTGGCGGTCTTTGTAAGCCCGGCCAGGTGGAAGACATAGTCTACGCCGCGGACGGCCCTGCCCAGTGACCGGCAATCGGAGAGGTCCCCCGGAAACAGCTCCACGTCCAGGCCGTCCAGTTTTGCGAGCGCGGACGTCCCCCTTACAAGACAACGCACCTTGTACCCTTTTTCGAGGAGGTTTGGCACCAGATGGCTCCCGATGAAACCGGTAGCTCCTGTAACCAGGGCGCTCATAGGTAGATATTTTGATGAATTCCTACAAAAGAGTCAACTTTTTACTGGCCGCCTTCCAGCCGCCTGATCCGCTCTTCAATGGGCGGATGCGTGCTGAAGAGTTTCAGGAGGAATTTGCCACTGAGCGGGTTGACTATGAACATGTGGGCGGTCGCCGGGGTTGCCCTCATCGGGACTCGCTTGGAGGCGAAATCCAGTTTCCTCAGGGCATTCGAAAGGAAGCGGGGGTTTCCGGCCAGTTCGGCCCCGCTTTCGTCCGCGGAATACTCCCTTGATCTCGATATGGCCATCTGGATGATTATGGCGATTATGGGCGCGATGAACATCATCAGGATCGCGGCCAGGGGGTTTTCGTCCCTGTCGCGGCCCCGCCCGCCGCCGCCGAAGATGAGCGCCCACTGCCCCATCTGGGCAAGATAGCTTATGGCCGCGGCAACCGTCGCGGCAACCGAGCTTATGAGGATGTCCCTGTGTTTCACGTGCGACAGCTCGTGGCCTATGACCCCCGCGAGTTCCTCCGGCGTAAGCAGCCTCAGTATGCCCTCCGTGGCCGCGACCGCCGCGTGCTTGGGGTTTCTGCCCGTGGCGAAGGCGTTTGGCTGGTCCTGGGGGATGATGTAAACCCTCGGCATCGGCAGCCCCGCCTTGCTGGAAAGCCTGCGGACAATGCCGTAGAGCTCCGGCGCGGTGGCCTCGTCCACCTCCTGCGCCCTGTACATCCTTAGCACCATCTTATCTGAAAACCAATAGGCGAATGCGTTCATGGCAAGGGCGAACACCAGGGCGATGGTCATCCCCTGCCGGCCCCCTATCAGGCGCCCCGCCCAAACGAAAAACACGGCGAGCGCAACCAGCAAAACCGTGGTCTTTAGTCCGTTCATTTCGAAGAAAATCCTCCTTGGAAAGGCAAATCAAAGGGGGTCCAGCCCCCCGGCAAATGCCCATTTCAAGGGCATCCCCCCCCCTTTTTCCGCCTTCTTCTCATAGATTAACATAGAATGGCGAAAAAGCGGCTGTCCTGTCGTTCCGGCTTGTCTGGGTTTTAGGGAAATACCAACATGGGCGAGGAGACCTCGTCCCTACACGTAAGAATGACCGTCATGAAAGATTGCCTGTGAGTGCAATAACACAGTTGCTTGTGAGACGTTACACTAGAGGGCTGGAGGCGTCTCTCAGGCCAGATCGGCCAGCACGCCCTCCAGCTCCTCGAGCTTGAAGGGCTTTCTGAGGACCTTTATGCCCTCGTTTTTATAGCCCTCGATCATCTCGGAGGTCAGATAGGCGGAGCAGACCACAATCTTCGGCGGGTTGCCATTGGTGATTTCACTCACCTTTTCTATCAAAACTGTGCCATTTTCCTCAGGCATCCTGAGGTCCGTGAACATCATGTCGAACCTCTCCCTGGAGAGCGCCTGGACGGCCTCGGCGCTGCTGGAAACCGATATAATCTTATGCCCGAGGCGCGATAGCGCCCTCTCAAGAAACCATCTGACAAGCTGTTCGTCATCTACAATCAGGATATTCATTGCTGTATATCAGAGTGGTTATAGCAAAAAATATGCTATATTTTGAAATTCTTTTTATTATACAGTTTTCATTCCTTTTCAGGAAGAAAACCGAATTTTTGCATCCGGTAACGCAGGGTGTCTCTGGAGAGGTTCAGGAGTTTGGCGGCCTTCGTCTGATTGCCCCTGGTCGTATCCAGGGCCTGTCTTATGAGTTCTTTCTCGACCTTTTCGATGTCCAGCCCGCCGGAGGGCAGTTTTACGTCCACGTCGGTTTTCTCCGAGCCGTCGCAGTTGTCGGTGCAGAGCTCCAGCGGCAGGTGCTCCGGCAGGATCAGCTCCTCGTTTTCGAGTATCATGGCCCTTTCTATCACGTTTTTAAGCTCCCGCACGTTGCCGGGCCAGTGGTATTCGAGGAAAAGTTTTTCCGTGTCTTTTGACAGGCCCTTCACGTTTTTCCTGAACTCGCGATTGAATGCGTCTATGAAATAACGGGCCAGCAGCAGGATGTCTTCCGTGCGCTCCCTGAGCGGCGGCAGCCATATCGGGACCACCTTGAGCCTGTAGTAGAGGTCTTCCCGGAAATTGCCCCTCTTCACTTCCTCATCCAGCCCCTTGTTGGTGGCGGCGATTATCCGGAGGTCGACTTCTATGTCTTTTATCCCCCCCACGCGCTTGAAGGACTTGTTCTCGATGACCTTCAGGAGCTTGGCCTGGGTGCTCAGTTTCATGTCCGCGATTTCGTCGAGGTATATAGTGCCCCTGTCGGCAAGCTCGAAGAGCCCCTTTTTCATCGCCCTGGCGTCCGTGAAGGCCCCTTTTTCATAACCGAAGAGCTCGCTTTCGATAAGGTTTTCAGGCAGGGCCGTGCAGTTTATCTCTATGAAGGGCTTTTCCATGCGTGCGCTCTGGTAATGGATGACCTTCGCGACTAAATCCTTGCCCGTGCCGCTCTCCCCCTGCATGAGGACCGTGGTGGCGTCGCTCCTGGAGACCTTTTCTATCAGCCCGAGGATCCTCTTTATCGGGGCCGATTGGCCGATGATGCTGTCGAAGCCGTAGCGGGAACTGAGCTGGGAGCGGAACTGGGAGACCTCCTTCCTCAGGGAGCAGGTCTCGAGCGCCTTTTGTATGATGATCTTGAGCTTGTCCATGTTGAAGGGTTTTTCGACGAAATCATGGGCCCCCAGCTTTATGGTCTTGACTGCCGTCTGGACGTCTCCGAAGGCCGTTATCATTATCACTACGGCGTCCTTGTTTATCTCCTTGAGCCCCTCGAGGACGGTTATGCCGGAGATGTCCGGCAGGTGGATGTCCAGGAGCGTAATATCGGGGGATTCCTCCCTGAATATGGTAAGGCCGTCGAGTCCTTTTTCCACGGTAATAACCTGATAGCCGTCCCTGGAGAGGTTCTGTTCCAGGGACCACCTGAGGAGCTTTTCGTCGTCAATAACCAGAATTTTTGTTTTAGCCATCTTTCGATGCGCGGCCCTGCATTATAACATGAAAAGTGCTTCCGAGGCCCGGCCTGCTGTCGACCGAAATCCGGCCGCCATGCGCCTCAACGATACTTTTGCCGATGGCGAGCCCCAGGCCGGACCCGGAGTGTTTTGTCGTGAAAAAGGGTTTGAAGATATGTTCGAGGGAATCGGCCGGGATGCCCATGCCGGTGTCGGAAATCCGGACCTCCACCTCGGTGCCGGCGTCGGGCAGGATGTCTATGGAGAGCACGCCGCCGCTTGGCATGGAGTGCAGGCAGTTCTGGAAGATGTTGAAAAAGACCTGCTGCATCTGCTCAGGGTCCGCCTCGATGACGGCGAGGGGGGCGGCCGTGGAGGGCATAAGGAATTGCACGCCCTGGGAGTCGGCCTGTTTTTCCAGGAGCCTTCTGGCGCGCTCGACGACGGAGAGGATGTCCATATTTACCGGGCGCAGTATCGGGGGTCTCGCGTAGGCAAGCAGGTTTCTTACCGATTGGTCGAGGCGGTCTATCTCGCCCAGGACGTCATTTACTATTTCTTTTCTGGGGTCGCTGTCGGGGATGTCCTCGGCGAAGACCTGTATGGCCCCGCTGATGCCCGCAAGCGGGTTTTTGATTTCATGCGCCACTGCCGCCGCGAGTTCCCCCAGGGTGGCCATCTTCTCCATCTTCGCCACCGTTTCGGCGGAGCGGCGTTCAAAATCCTCCTTGATCCGCCCGAAATTCCGGAAGACGCGGTTTAAGTCGGCGCAGAGCCTGCCAAGCTCGTCCGGCCCACGGTAATCGGTCCCGGGCGCCCTTTCGCGTTGCCCTTCGCAAAATATCACACCGAAATCCCCCCCGGCGGCCGCCTTCGCGCTCTTTTGAATCAACTTCAGGGGCCTGTCTATGAAGCGCATGTAAAGAAGCGAAAAAGGCGCAAAGATGAGGAGGAAACCCGCCCCGAAGGAGATCAGGGCCTTGCTTTTGAGCGCATGGAGCCTCTCTGCCGCCTCCTGGTTCACCATCTCCACGTTCAGGACCGCGAGTATCTCTTTTTGGGTCCCGTGGCAGCCCTGGCAGGGCTTGTTGTTGTATACGGGGACGAACATCGAACGCGGCAGGCCCTGGCCGTCCCTGAGGATTTCCCTGTCGATGGGCAGGTTTTTCATGACGTAATTGTCTTCCGAGGCCATTGTGGAGGAGATGATCTTGCCGCTGTCGGGGTTTATAAGGCGCATCGCCTTGAGGTTTTCGGTCATGCCGGCCGTTATGAAGTCCTTGAACTGGTCGTTCTTTCCGCTCGCCATAAGGGTCGTCAGTCCGCTCTTGACCAGCTCCGTCATGGCCGAGAGTTTGCGGGTGCAGCCCTCAGTTATGCAGTTGCGGTCGAAGACGTAGTTTTGGTAATTGAAGAAGCCCAGGACGGCAAGCAGCAGGCCGCCCGTGGCCAGCAGGAACCTGCCCTTCAGGCTGAGAGAGAGAGTCTTTTTTTCTCTACTGGCTCCCATAGGAGTGCAGCCCGCTTAAAAGCAGATTGACCCCGAGGTACGTGAATATGACTGCCACGAACCCCATTACGGCGACCATCGAGATCTTGTGACCCCGCCATCCCCTCAGGAACCGCGCGTGCAGGTAGAAGGCATAGATGAACCACGTGATGAGGGACCAGGTCTCCTTGGGGTCCCAGCTCCAGTACACGCCCCACGCCTGGTTGGCCCAGATGGCCCCGAATATAAGGCTCCCCAGGGTGAATATCGGAAAACCTATTGCCACGCTCTTATAAGTTATCTCATCCAGGGTGGCGGGCTGGAGTTTAAAACCCTCGATTATCTTTTTCAGGGCCCCCCCGTACCTCCATGTCACGAATACGATAAGGATCGTGGCAAGGTAGCTCAGGAGCCGCACGGAAGTCTCGCCGTTTTTGTAGGTGCTTTTGAAGAGGAAGTTTTTTATGAAGGCCTCCGAGCCCGGCGCCAGGCCCGCCCCCTTGAACCTTATGAAGTCAATCACCATGGCCAGCAACACCGCGCCGAACACGCCCAGCGTCACCGTCCAGAACATATAGGCGCCCTCCCCGCGTTTCGTGGTGACTACAAGGTACATAAGCCCGGTGCTGAAGGACAGGGCAAAGGCCGAATAGGAGATGAAGGAGAGCGTCACGTGGGCCAGCAGCCAGTTGCTCTGGAGGGCCGGCACCAGGGGTTCTATCTGCGTGGACATCCCCGAGAGGCTGATAAACAGCAGGGCAAGGGCCGCCACGGGGGTCACAAAGGCCCCGAAGGAACGGTTTTTATAACGGAACTCCACTATCAGGTAGCCCAGGATGAGGCACCAGACGAAAAAGACCAGCGACTCATAGAGGTTTGTAAGCGGTATGGAGCGTAAAAGCCCCAGGCCGGACATCTGGTAGAATTCTTTCCACCTAAGCAGTATCGCCAGGGTCTGGGCGGCGAAGCCGAATACGGTCAGACCGGTCGCCGAGACCCCGATTGCCTTTTTCCTGAAGCCGATATAGGTGATATAGACCACCATCGCCAGGATATATGCCATAGTGGAAAGGCCGAAAAATAACGAGCTTTCCAATTCTATTTACCTCCTTTTTCGAGTTCGAGGGCGAGTTTTTCGACGGCCCTTTCAAATGCCGGCCTGTTTTTGTTGGAAGTGGCGGCGATCATGAGGCGCGTGCCCTTCCTTTTTTGCTCAGGCTCGATGCGGATCCATATTTTCTTGTGGCTCATGAAGAAGGCCACTACAAGACCGAGCGCCAGGGTGATGCAACCCAGATAGACGATCCAGACGCCGGGGTCTTTTCTGACCTGCAGTCCTGTATATTGCACGCCCCAGAAATCCTGGAGGCCAACGGTGCTGCCGTCGGGCAGCCTCCAGGTCTCCGGATATCTCTGGGCGATCCATTTGGAGACCCCGGGCCCCTTGCCGTCCGTTATCTCGACCCTGACGGCGGGGTTCGTCATCATCTGGGAGTATGTTATGGGTTTTCCCGAATCATCGAAGGCCAGGGCCGGATTGAATTCCGCCAGCCTCACCGTCTCCTGGGTGCCGGGTATCTGGAAGCTCTGGCCGATCTTCAGCCGCTCGGTCTCGGCCTGCTGCCCGTCCGGGGGTTTCACGGAGAGCACGGCTATGCCGTTTGACAGGTCGTCCACGAGGCCGTAACTTGACTGGTAGAACATGACCCCCTTGTATTTTAGCGGATGGTTCACTTCAACCCACTTGGAGACGACGGGCTTGCCGTGGTCTATCACCGTAAGCAGGCTCCTGTATGCCTTCGGCATATCGGTCTGCCCGTAATATTGCACCTGGAATTGCTGGCAGGACACCTGGAAATCCAGCGGGATAAGCCCCGCCTGCTCCATGCTCTTTTTAAAGGCGGCGGGGTCCTCATTTGCGGCCTGGGCGGCCCGGGCGATGTCGCCCCCCGCGGAGTCGAGCGCGCCCATGAGGCTCGCCCTTATGGAGTTTTCCTCCTGATCGGAGAGATCGGCCGAACGGGAGAAGACGACGTTTGTGGAATAGCCCTCGGGCAGGTTCAGCATCGCCTTGAAACCAAAGAGAATGCCCGCCACGGCCCCGGCCAGTATGATAAGGATGCTCAGGTGCGTCAGATAGACGCCCGCACGGCTCCAGGCGTGTTTCTGCGCATAGAGCTCGACCGCGCCGTCGCCCTCTTCATGCCTGGCCGCCTTGAACCCTGCGGATTTCATCCCGGCGAGGGCCGTGGACTCGACCGCAGCGGGGGCGACATGAAGCCTGAATTCCGCCTTTATGGGCATCTTCATCATCTTCTCCGCCCCCAGCGGCTTTATCGGGGCGTGCATGATGCGCCAGATGGCCGGGAACCTGTCAATCGAGCAGACAAGCAGGTTTACCGCGAAGAGCACCAGCAGCGACAAAAACCACCACGACCGGTACATGTTCATGAACCCGAGCGCGTCCAATACCCTGTAGGCCGAGGGCGCAAGCCCCCGCCCTACCAGATGGTAAAGCACCCTGATGTTCGTTTCATAAGAGGCCTGTTGCTCTATTACGGTGCCTACGATAGAGGTAAGACCGATCAGGGCGAAGATTGCGATTGCGAGTTTGATTGAGGAAAAAAAAGACCAGACCTTATCGGAAATGCTATTTGACTTTGAAGCCAATACGAAATACTCCTTTCATGAACTCCCCCCAAAACCCAAGGTTTATGATAATATTTTTCGCCGTCAAATATCAATCAAGCCTGTTTATTTATCCCCGCCTCCTTCCGGCCAATGCGGTTTGATCAAGCGGCGCCTCGAGCGGCACGGGCTTGTCCCGCCGGGCGTCGACGATGCAGAAAAACCCGAAGGGTTCCCCATAGGGGTTTAGCAGGCGATGCGGCTCATCGGGGCCGATGTAAATCGTGTCCAGGTAATCCAGCTCGTGCAGCCTGCGGCCCAGCCTCACCTGGCCCCGTCCTTTTATGACCACCACGACGTGCTCATGCCTGTGTGTCTCAAGGCTCGTGTATCCGCCGGGGGAGACCTCGAAATATCTCAGGTGGAATTTCGTATTCTCTCCCTTCTGCCCCGCGACCAGGAGATGCCTCGCCACCCTGGTCCAGTTCTCCGGGCCGCCTTTTTTATAGATTTCCGGCCTTACGCCCTTCCATGAACAGCCGCCCCTGTGTTTTAAGACCCTGCTTTTATTGCTGCCCTTTGAGCCCTCAGCGCGCATTTCGCCTCCCCGGTTTTGATTCCCGCATAGTCTAATGTCCAAAATTCCCTCACCCTACGTCCCGCCTTTATCGGGACTCTTCCCTCTCCCAATGGGAGAGGGCCGGGGTGAGGGGAAATGTAATAGCTATCTTCAGGGACTCCCCGGCCTCTGCGGCGAGCCTGTATGCCCTGGGGGTCTCCTCAATGGGGAAGCGATGGGTCACGACCATCCGCGCCCTCACGTCTCCAGCTTCTATCATTTTCAGCGCCGCCCTCGTATCATCGGGGCCTGTCGAGTAGCTCGGTATCAGGCTGATCTCCCTGAAGTAAATCTCGTTGGGGTCGATGGCGAGCGTCTCACCGGGTTTCGCCGGGGTGAAAAGGACGACCTTTGCCCCCTCGCCGGCCGTCTTCACGGCCGCAGCCATCGCCTCGGCGCTGTTTGGCCCCGCCACGACCAGCTCCGCCATCCGCCCGCCGGTGATGCCGCCGACCGCCCGCTCCAGGTCCTCGCGCCCGGTGTCGATTGCGTGATCGGCCCCAAGCTCAAGGGCCTTTTCAAGCCGGTAAGGGACCCGGTCGGCCCCGATTACCTTTTTCACCCCGAGCGCCTTCAAGGCAAGCACATGGAGGACGCCCATCACGCCAAGCCCTATGACAAGGGCCGACTCCGCCTGAAACTGGAAGCCCTCGCCGAAGGGCCCGGCCCGCCGGAGGCCCTTCAGCACGCACCCCAGGGGCTCCACCAGCATGCCGTCTTCGAAGGAAATCTCCGGCGGCAGTTTTAGCGTGTCGTTTTCAAGGTTCACCCGCCGTATCAGTATATATTCCGAGATGCCGCCCGGATAGATGGAAGAGCTTTTCCATGTCGGGCAGTGGACGAAATCGCCCCTCCTGCAAAACGGGCAATTTACGGTGTCCATGCACGGGGCATGGTGATGGACCGCCACCCTGTCACCCGCCTTGAAGCCGGCAACACCCTCGCCCGTCTCCACGATAACGCCGGAGGGCTCATGGCCCAGCACCAGCGGGGCCTTTTTCTCTATGTACCAGGGCATCAGGTCGCCCGAGCAGATGCCGGAGGCCATCGTCTTTAAGAGCGCCTCTCCGGGGCCGGGCCGGGGGGCGGGCATCTCCTCTATCCTGATATCGTTATAACTGTAAAGTTTCGCTATTCTCATTTAGATATAATTTTGTTCTTTAATGATTTGCTATTATCACGTATTTTATCCCCTTGCCCATCGCCAGCCGCTCGAATGCCTTTTGGGCCCCGGCCAGCGTATACCTGCCCGATATGAGAGGTTTCACATCGATTTCCTTGCGCGCAAGCAGTTTATGGGCCTGCCGGACGTCCCGGGGACAAAAATGAAATGACGCCATCAGCGTAAGCTCATCGTAATGTATCCTGTGTGAAGGCCAGGTGACCGGCGTGCCTTTTTTGAGGCCGCCGAAGAGCATAATCCTGCCGCCCCGTCTTGCGTAGCCGGGGGCGGACTGCCAGACTTCTTTGCGCCCGGTGCACTCTATGACGTAATCCGCGCCCTGGGGTGCGAACCTTTCCATCGCCGTCTTTTTCACGTTTTTTAAGACTTCGGGCCGGAAGGCGGCATCGGCCCCCAGCTTTTTTGCAAGTTTCAGCCTCGCGGGCTCAAGGGCGCAGACGGCCACCCTAACCCCCTTTAACTTTAGTAAAAGAAGGTGCAAAAGCCCTATCGGCCCGGCCCCGAAAATGAGCGCATTTTCACCTTTCTCCCCGGCCCCCAGCTTCTCCACCCCGTGGACCACGCAGCTTAACGGCTCAAGAAAGGCGGCCTCTTCAAATGAGAGGTTTTCCGGTTTCGGATAGGTGTTTATCTGCACTATGCGGCGGGGCAGGAGCACATACTGGCCGAAGGCGCCTAAGACCTTCGTGTCCATTATCTTGCTGCAGAGGTTGTAAAACCCCCTTTTGCAGTAGTAACACTCGAGACAGGGCGCGGTGTGGACGGCCATGACGGCGTCGCCCGGCCTGAATTTTTTCACGCCGCCTCCGGCGGCGGCGACGGTCCCCGAGAACTCGTGC
Organism: Nitrospirota bacterium; assembly: GCA_021789555.1. Classification (GTDB taxonomy): domain Bacteria; phylum Nitrospirota; class Thermodesulfovibrionia; order Thermodesulfovibrionales; family JdFR-88; genus JAJYGJ01. Next base: position 2,320 of record JAJYJK010000038.1, on the reverse strand, counting down.
CCGAAGGGGCCGGGCATCGGGATGAGCTTATGCCCGCGCTGCCAGGCCTTAAGGTCCGTGCCGCAGGTGAGGGCCGCCTCCACTTTTATGAGGAGCTCACCGCGGTTTGGCTGCGGGACGGGCGCCGTCCTTAATTCGGTCTTTCCGGGGGCCGCAAGCCAGAGCTGTTTCATCGACCGCTTCTTCATCGGTGTCGGGGGCACGGGTAGCTTGCTCAGAAGACGAGGTTGCCGCCTGAAAGCTGGCCTATGAGGGCCGCGGCCACAAACAGGGGTATGTAACGCCAGTCCAGGTGCGACATCCTCCTGCCCAGGAAGATAAGCGGAATGGGCAGGTGAATATAGAGAAACCACCGGAACGAGAATTTTCTCACCTTCGCCCGCAGATAGCCGAAAGGCAGATTGAGGAGGAAGGTGAAGAAGAAAAGCCCGAGGACCAGGGCGAGTTTGGTTGTGATGTCCATACTTGAAATTAACCTAAAAACAAAAAGGGTGTCAAACAAACGGCATTTTTCGGGCGGGATAAGAAAAAAATAAGCCCATTATCCAACCAGGATATGTGGTGCTATGATTTATCCATGATAAAAATCGAATCCCTGGGCGGCCACGCCATATCCGAAGAGGCCGTGGAATGCGTCGAAAGAAAGGGGCTCGGGCATCCGGACACCATGGCGGACCTCATCTCGGAAGCCGTTTCGGTGGCCCTGTCGGCAGAGTATATGCGTATTGCGGGCACGGTCCTGCACCATAACACCGACAAGGGTTTTTTGGCCGCGGGCCGGGCTCAAAAGGCCTTCCAGGGCGGCCGGATCATAAGGCCCATGCGCTTTTTCATGGGAGACAGGGCCACCTTCCGGGCCGGCCGTATGGAAATCCCCGTGGCGGACATCGCGGTCGAGGCCGCAAGGAAATGGCTCACGGAGAATCTGCGGTTTGTGGAGCCCGAAAGACACATCACCTTCCATCCGGAGCTTGCCCCCGGCTCCGCCCAGTTGGCGCAAATCTATGCCGACGGAGGCGCGCGAAGGCTCCTGGGAGCAAACGACACCTCGGCCGCCATCGGCTACTGGCCGCTGTCGCCGACCGAGCAACTGGTGCTCGCCCTCGAAGGGTTTTTGAACTCGAAGGCCTTTAAGCGGCGCTACCCCGAGACCGGAGAGGACGTCAAGGTGATGGCGGTGAGGGAGAACGGGACCGTGACAGTCACGGTCGCGATGCCGATCATAGACAGGTTTCTGAGGGCCGAAGCCGAGTATTTTGTAAGAAAAGAGATGATACTTGCCGCAATAGACGGGTTTTTGCGTAAGGCAAACACAGACGCCCATTCCGAGGATTTCCTCGTTCATTTCAACAGTCTCGATACGCGAGGCAGCGGCGTCGCCGGCATCTATCTGAGCGTGCTCGGCACCAGCGCCGAGGACGCAGACAGCGGGCAGGTGGGCAGGGGGAACCGCGCAAACGGACTGATCAGCTTCGGCCGCCCCCTCACCACGGAGGCCGCCGCGGGGAAAAACCCCCTGAGCCATACGGGAAAGATATACGGCGTCCTTTCGCATTTGCTCGCCAGAAAGGTCGTCCAGGCGGCCGAGGGCGTGCGCGAGGCCTACGTGCTTCTCGTAAGCCGCATAGGGGTGCAGATCAACAGGCCCTCAGCCGTATCGGTAAAACTGAGGCTGCAAAAAGGGGTTGGCATCCGGGATGTCTCGGACCGGATAAACGGGGTAATTGAGGAGGAGCTGGCGGAGAAAAACATGCTCTCCTTTGTCGGACGGCTGGCCAGGGGGAGATACAAAGTCTGCTAATTTTTCCTGCCTGCCCTCAGCCAGGCATACGTGCCGATCCCGGCAATGAAACTGAGGATGACGAGCTTTAGCAGTAGCGTCCCGGCCTGCCCCGAGTTGACCGCGCTTCGCCACTCAAAGCTGTGATAGGTGAGCATCCTGGGCATTCCGGCCAGGACGAAAAGGACAAGCGAAAACCTGGCCAGTACGGAAAGCATTCTTTTTTTCGGACTTTTTTTCGAACTGGGGGGGCCGCCTGCCGGGGAGTCGTCCGCCTGGCCGTCCGTCCGTTTTGCCCCGGCCCCCCCGGCCCACGCCATCAGGCCCGTCCCCGAGTAAATAAGGACGGAAAGATCGTGGATGAGGTCATTGGCCGTAAGAAGGATTTTTATTAAGGGGCCCATCGTCTTTTATTATCTCTGTAGTTGCATAAATTCCAGGAAAAATTCATCCCGAAACACTACAAAAACGGCCTCCTGATTGGTTAAAATTGACGATGCCAGTCGCAAAATCAACCAATGCAGGAGGCCACTGAAAGTG
>JAJYJK010000037.1 GCA_021789555.1 Nitrospirota bacterium | reverse complement strand
ATCCAGACCAGAGGCCCCAGGAAGGGAGCGTGATATAAACCATGGGGCTTTACCGAAGAGGTAAAATCTACTGGTGCAGCATAAAGATGCAGGGTACCAGGATTCAGGAATCCCTGAAGACCGACAACCGGAAGCTGGCGGAAAAGCTCTATGCGAAGGTCTATACGGAAGCCGTGGAAGGCAGGTATTTCGATCAGGTCAAGGCAAAAAGGATTCTGTTTTCGGAGATGGTTGAAAAGTATCTAAGCAAGTACGAGAAACTCAGGGACAGGACAAGCCTTACCAGGCTTATGCCGGTCTTCGGGCAATTGACGCTTGCCGAGATCACTACAGAGCGCATCTCCGACTACCACAGGGACCGCCTGAAGGTGGTCAAGCCTGCCACGGTATATCAGGAGCTTTCCCTGATGCGCCGCATGTTCAACGTGGCCCGCAGGGAATGGAAATGGGTCAGGAACAATCCTGTGGCCGATTTGTCCTTTTCAGTGGGCAATAAAAACGCCAGAGAGCGTTGGCTTAACTATGAAGAGGAAAAGAGGCTGCTTGATTGCGCCGGGAACCCCGTTTGGCTTCGGCCTGTGCTTGTCTTCGCCTTGCACACCGGAATGAGAAGGGGAGAGATCATAAGCCTGAAATGGACTGACGTGGACTTCCCCAGAAGGCTTGTAAGGGTGCTTAAGTCCAAGAATGGGGAGAAGAGGTCGGTCCCCATGTCAAAGACGGTTTATGAGCTTCTCAGGAGCCAGAACATCAGGGATATTTCTGGCAGGGTGTTTCCTGTTTCCGCAAGATGTCTCAGGCAGGGTTTTGAGAAGGCAGTGGACCGGGCGGGGCTTCAGGATTTCACTTTTCATGACCTGAGGCATACCTTTGCCACCAGGCTAGTGCAAAACGGGGCTGAGCTGTACAAGGTGAAGGAGCTCCTTGGTCACAAGTCGATAAGCATGACCATGAGGTACTCCCATCATTGCCCGGACAGCCTGAGATCGAGCATCGAGATTTTGGATTCGTGCTACAATTCTGCTACACTAAGGGTTAACGGGATTTGACCTAGGGCAAAAAATCCTTTAAAATCAAGCAGCCGGTGTGGTGGAACTGGCAGACGCGCCGGACTCAAAATCCGGTGAGGGCAACCTCGTGGGGGTTCGATTCCCCCCACCGGCATTTGATAAAAGTTATGGGTGCTTTTCCCTGTCCGGCTTGAATACCGGGCAAAAAACGCTATACTTTCTGTAGCTGGAAGACTTAAGCGGGCTGTATCCGGAGGACTTTCAGGCGGGCAGTATCCGGGCTAAATGCAGGCCGGGCGGAAAGCGCCGCGCGGGGCGCATCTTGAAATGCGCAAAAAATGAAAAAGCCCGCAAAAAGGAGAAGAAATGGCCAAGAAGCTCTATGTAGGAAACCTTTCCTACGGCGTCACCGAGGATGAATTGCGCGAGGCATTCGCCAAGTTCGGAGAGGTTCAGTCGGTAAGGATAATCAGGGACGAGGCGACGGGGCGCCCGAGGGGTTTCGGGTTTGTCGAGATAGCTTCCGATGAGGAGGCCCAAAAGGCCATAACCGGCCTCGATGGCGCCACTCTGCAGGACAGGCCCATCAAGGTAAGCGAGGCGCGTCCGCAGGCCGAAAGAGGCAGGACAGGCGGCGGAAGACCCGGCGGCCCCGGCGGCAGATTCGGCGGGGGCAGGGGGAAAGGCCCCGACAGGTGGAGATAACAAAGGCGCTGCAAACGGAAAATCCGGACAGATAAAAACACCAACAACAAAAAGCGGCTCAACGCGGAAAGGCCGATTTGGCAAGACGAAGCGGTTCTTACAAAAGCGAAAAGAGAAAAAAAGAAGTCCTGAGGCAGCAGAAACAGGAGAAGAAAAGGCAAAAGCGTCTGGGTAGTAAAGGAGAAGTTTCTCCGCAAGAAGAGGAGAAAGAGGCTGCCGGCGAGAAAACCGCCGAACAAGCCCCCGAAACCCAGCCGAAGGGCGACTGATAATAAGCCGGGTCTGTGGGGAGCGCATCCATAACCCGGCTTTAAATGCCCATAACCCGGCTAAATGTCTTGGACCCCCAGTATTAAAAAGATGCCTCTTTTGAAATTTGAATGGGCACAATCCAACCTATAAAAAAGCGCCCGCATGAATTTCAGAAGAGCCCAAAAGATTTACCGCAGGTACTGGGAGAAAATAAAAATACCCGGGGGAATTATCCGATTATCTGTCCAGGCCAGTCCGGGCGGACAACCGTTGCGTTGCCGGCCGCCGATTCAAGCGCTTTTTTCAGATCATCCAGATCGATGGGTTTGCGCAGAAACGCCGTATACTCCAGCTCGGCCTTTCTGTGCATCTCGTCCTCCGAATAGCCCGACATGAATATAATCGGCACCATGCGCCGGCTGGTTATCTCCCTTGCCGCCCCGATGCCGTCCATTTCCCCCCTGAGCTTTATGTCCATCAATATGATATCAGGCCGTTCGCTTTCTGCCATGCCGATTGCCTCCTGCCCCGACGCCGCCGGTTCGCACGTTTCATATTCCCAGTGCTCGAGCAGCTCCTTCAGGGACAGGGCGGCAATGGCCTCGTCCTCCACTATAAGTATCTTCTTCCCCAATCTCACGGCTTATCGCGACATCGCAGACCTTTATATCTTCATTGCCTGCCCTTTGCGGCTACGCATAGGAAAAAGCAATAATTTAAGTATAACAAAAAACAGGCATCTGTCTTCACCTTTTTGTGTCCCACAGCCCCCTGCTCACTTTGCCCGGTTTCTCTTTTATGATGGAAAGATTTCCTTTTCCGGCCGGCCGGAAAAGGGATTTAAGGCAAAGGTCCGGTATAAAAGAAAGAGCGAGGGCACGAGCAGGGCCGCCCCGACCGGCAGCGTGATCATGACCGCAAGAAGGGTCGCCCTGCCGGCTGCGGCCTGCGCGAAGCTCAACTGCCCGATGAGCATATACGGATAGAGGGCCGCGGCAAACCCGGCAATGGTGAAGGCGACCGTGAAATCGGCAAGCCACCTGGCGGCGCTGTAAATCCTCCTCAGAAGCAGCGCCAGCGTAAAACATCCGCAGGATACCGCGAGCCCCGCAAACAAGATCGGCAGCGGACGGACAAAACCCTCGAAAAAAAGGCGGGCATCGAACCGGGAGACGACCACTTCGATTGAGGTCAGGAAGCCCAGGGCCAGGGCCCCGGCAATCGCGCGCCTCCTGAAATCCTCCTGCAGCCCGCCCTCGGTGCGCGCCGTCATGTATATGGGGGTTATATAGGCGCAGATGGACAGCCCTATAAGGCCGCCCGTTAAAGTAAACGGCGTTATCCAGTCGGATGCCGCCCATTGCGGCGCTATCGGGCCGGACAATATCAAATTGGAAGGCCCCCCGCCGGCGATCAGGGCGTTTGCAACGCGGATCCGGCCGCCGGCGATCGAGGAGACGGCCATCCCCATAAAAAAAGGCGTCAGGACGCTGGCAATCGAAAAAACGGCCTCCACGCCGGGAAGCCGTGCGTCTTTATGCCGTCCGAAATGCCTGAACACAAAGGCCGCCCCCCTGAAATTTATTCCCACCAGGGAAAAAACCAGGGGGTAAAGCAGCGAGATGGACAGGGCCTCAAATCCCCTGGGGAAACAGGTGAAGAGCACGACTATTATATAGACGAGCCAGACGTGGTTTGTCTCCCAGACGTGGCCGATCGCCTGAAAGAGGGCCTCCCTCTGCCGCCCTGCGCGCGGCCCGGAAGCTGCCGCCGTCCACAGACCGCCCCCGAAATCCGCTCCCGCGGAAACCGCATACATGACAAGCCCGAGCCCGATCAGCAGGACGCCCATCTTATCCAGAAGACCCATCAGCGCATGTCCTCTTCCCGCGGCGCGCCTTTCGCTGAAGACCCCGGCGGCGGGTTTTTCGTCCGCGCCAGCAGCAGTCTCAGGAGCCCCGCCGTGAGCGCGGCATAGACAAGCACAAACAAGACGAGCACCCATTCGACCTGCCTCGGGGTGACCCCGTTTGAGACATTCATTACCCCATAGGCGATCCATGGCTGACGCCCGAACTCGGTGACCATCCAGCCCGCCTCCTGGGCCAGGAGCCCGAAGGGAGAGGCGATCACGATGAGGGCCAGAAGCGGGCGCATCGAGAAGACGTCTTTTTTCCTCCAGCGCGCCGTCCAGAACCACAGCGAGGGGACGAGCATCACGAAAAACGAGAAGACCATCAGGTCGAAAAGGGGATGGACCTTATTGGCATCGGGCCGGAGCGCGGGCGGAAAGGCATCGAGCCCCAATACCCGGGCATCCGGATCGTGGAAGGCCAGAAGGCTAAGCATCCCGGGCACCGGCAGGCCGTACCGGACTCGATTTGTTGTCCTGTCAAGCCCCCCGCCGATTACCATCGGCGCCCCCCGTGTTGTCTCCGGCAGGGTCTCCATGGCCGCGAGCTTCGCGGGCTGCTCGCGGGCCACCCATGTCGCGGCGTAATCCCCCGTCACGAACATCAGCGGCACGAATATCGCGCCGACGGCCAGCGACAGCGACAGGCCGAGCCTGTAAAGAGGTTTTTCGCCGTCGCCTCTTTTCAGGAGCCGGAAGGCGTAAACGCCTGCAATCGCGAAGCTGGAAGCCGCATAGGTCGCCAGCGTGCCGTGGAGCGCCTCATGCGCCCACGCCTTATTGGCCAATGCCCGCCAGGGTCCGACATCCACGGCGCTCCCGTTTGCCAGCGTGAAACCCGCCGGTGAATTCATCCATCCGTTTGCGCTTATGACAAAGACCGCGGAGGCAGCCGACGCGATAACCACGGGCACGGTGCACAAAAGCAGCGCGCGCCCGGACAGCCGGTCGCCGCCGTAGATGTAAAGGCCGATAAAAATCGCCTCGATGAAGAAGGCGAAACCTTCCAGCCAGAAGGGCAGCCCTATCATCGGGCCGCTGAAACCCATGAACCTCGGCCACAGCACTCCAAGCTCGAAGGAAATGATGGTCCCGGAGACCGCGCCGATAGCGAAGAGCACGGTCATCGGGCGGGTCCAGCTCCGGGCCAGCCGGTGATAGAGCCCGTCTGCCGTCTTCAGGGCCAGCAGCTCCGATATCATCAGCAACAAAGGAAACCCGATGCCGAAGGCGACATAGACGATGTGGAACCCGAGACTGATGCCCATCAGGGCGCGCGCAAACAGGAGGTTTCTCATCATTCAGGGCCTATTTGTAGACCATGATGCTTACGTCCGGGGGTCTTTTTTCCACCTCTACCGAAACGCTCTCCTTGTGGCGGCGTATGTTCAGGTCCACCGGCTTGCCGGGGGCCACCAACAAGCCCCTAAGCTGCACCCAGTCCAGGAATTCAGGCAAAACGGGCTTCTTCAGGGTAAGCTTCAGGGCGGCGGGGTCGAACTCCATCCCGAGCGACGCCCGCAGCATCAGAAGCAGCGAGCCGGAGGCCCATATCTGCGGTACGCAGGCAACGGGATAAAGGGTCGGCGGCTGGCCCCTGCGTCTGTGGAAACCGCAGAAGAGCTCCGGCAGGCGCTGAAATTCCATGAAGAGCGAGGCCTCGAATATCCCGGTGAAGACTTTTTTGAAATGCTCCTTCAGCAGGTAGCGGGAAAAACCCGCGGCTGCAATCGCGTTGTCGTGGGGCCATACCGAGCCGTTATGGTAGGATATCGGGTTATAGGGCAGCTCCTTGTCGCAGAGGGTCCGGATTCCCCAACCCGAGAACATGGGGTCGGAGGTCAATATGTCGGCCACCATCCTGGCCTTCTCCGGGCGCGCGATGGACGTATAGAGCGCATGGCCCGCATTGGAGGCCCTCACCCGGCAGGGTCTCTTGTCTCCGTCCAGGGCCAGCACATAGGTGCCAAGCGCAGCGTCCCAGAAGAAGCGGTCGAATTCTTCCCTTAGCCTGTCCGCCTCCGCCTGGAGCCTTTTGGCAAGGCCCTTTTCCCCGAGGGCCTCCGCGATGTCCGCGGCCTCCCTTTTTGCGGCATACGCATAGCCCTGCACCTCGCAAAGCGCTATCGGGCCCTCCGGGAACGAGCCGTCCTTGTGGAACACGGAATCGCCGGAGTCCTTCCAGCCCTGGTTTCTGAGGCCCGCCTTGTGCGGGACGTACTCCAGGAAACCGTCGCCGTCGATATCGCCGTAGTTTTCCATCCAGAGGACCGCAAGCTCGATGCTGTCCCATATTTCCTTGATGAATTCCAGGTCCCCGGTCCTTTTGAGGTACGCCCCGGAAAGCATCAAGAAAAGGGGCGTGGAATCCACGCTCCCGTAATAAAGCCCGAAGGGTATCTCGCCCAGGGCGGCCATCTCTCCCTTCCTCGATTCATGGACAATCTTTCCCGGCTCCGCGGCCCGCCGCCCGTCAAAACCGCGCGACTGGGTCTCCGCCAGAAATTTCAGCACGCCCCTGGCAATCCCCGGTTTTATCCAGAGGCACTGGAGGGCCGTTATGATGCCGTCCCTGCCGAAGGGGGCGGCGTACCAGGGGATGCCTCCGTATGGATATTCGCCGTGCGGCGTGCGGGTGAGCATCATCATGATGTCCGATACGGCTTTTTTTATGGACCCGTTAAAGAGCTCGTTTGAGGTATGGATTTCGCAGACGTCCTCCATGAAATCCAGCGCCCGTTTTCTGGCCTTGCTCTCGGCCTGCTTAAAGGCCATGGGCCGCCTCAGCCTCCCCGCGGAACAGGTGACTGTCAAAAACAGGACATCGGTCTGGCCGGCTTTCAGGTTTTTTGTGAATACGGCCCGCCGGCCGCTTTTTACTTCATCCGGGGCGTCTGAAAACTTTACAGACATGGAACGGACCACCCCGTCAATCCCCTCGTAGCCCAGCCGGATTTCCTCCTTTTCCCCCTCGGGCGGCAGGAGCCGCCCCCTGCGCCTTCGCTTAAGGCCGCGCACCTCGAAGATGTCGGCGAAATCGGCATCGAACTCAAGCTCGATCCTCAATCCGGCCGTGTCACTGCCGAAATTCCTGAGCCTGATGTATTCGAGGAGGTGGCCCTCAAAGACAAGCCTGGAGCGCATGATGTGCACCGTGCCGCGCTTAAGCAGGCATCTGCCCCGCTCGCAGAGGTCAGGGTTGGAGAGGTCAACGGTAAGAAGGATGTCGTCCTCGTCCACATTCGAGCTGAGAAAAAGCGGCCTCGTGCCGTTTACCTCAAGCAGGTACCTGGAGAGAAACCTCGTGCCCTCGTGATATAGTCCCTGTTCCCCCTTGCCGAAGGGCAGGATGTCGCCAAAACGGCTGAAGACGCCGAATGTCTCGTCATGCTTGATTATAAGTCTGTGAGGGTCGAGAATGGAAGATGTGGCTACAATGTAGAATTTATCCTTAAACCTGCTGACCTCATGCACTTATTTATTGCGCCCCCCCTTCATAAATGCGCCGGACAGCGCCGCCTTGTAGGCGGCGAGGTAATCGGCAGCCATCCGGTCCGAGCTGAAGCGCTTCTCGAACTGCCTCCTGCAAGCCTGTCTCGCAAACGAAGACAGGTGGTTCTTGATTTGGAAGACCGCCTCCTCGTCCTTTTCGAAAATGAAACCCGTTACGCCCTGGTCCACGACTTCTGGTATTGCTCCCCTCCTCCTCGCCACGACGGGAGTGCCGCAGGCCATGGCCTCTATCAGCGTAAGGCCGAAAGGCTCCGGCCAGTCAACCGGATGCAGGCATGCCATCGCCCGCCCGAGAAGCATGTTTTTCTCCTCGTCGGAAACCTCCCCCAGGAATTCGACAAGCGAGGTATTTTCCAGCAGAGGCCTCACGATCGCCTTAAAATATTCCACGTCCACCCTGTCCACCTTCGCCGCTATCTTTAACGGGATTTCGGCCTTCATGGCTATATGTATGAGGGAGTCTATCTTTTTCTCCGGTGACATCCTGCCAATAAATACAAGATATTCCTCCGGCCCGCCGTTATAGTCGTAAAGGTGAGCGGGCAGTCCATGGTAAATCGTTTGCAGCCAGTTGGCCCACGGTATGGGGCCCCTCTGGGAATTCGAGATGGATATGAGCGGGAACTCCCTGTATTCCATGAATATGGCTGCTATCTCCGGCATATCGAGCCTCCCGTGGAGCGTGGTGATGAAAGGGGTCTTTGACCTCCGCGCAAAGGCGAGGCTCAGGTAGTCCACGTTTGAGTGTATTATGTCAAACTCCTTATCGTGCTTCAAGACCTCCTCCATCAGCATGAAATGGCAGGCGAGAGGGTCCTTGCATTCGGGGTCAAGGCGCAGGGATTTAGCGCCTGCGGGGACAAACCTGGCGCTGGTGACGGAATCGCCGGAGGCAAAGAGCGTCACCTCCTGCCCCGCCTTGATCAGTCCCTCGGTAAGATAGGAGACTACCCTTTCGGTGCCCCCGTACAACCTGGGAGGCACACTTTCATATAACGGGGAGATGACTGCAATTCTCAACGGCATGTGAAAAAAACCTCCTACCGGGCCCGAAACGAAAAATCCTGCGTTTCAGGCCAGAAATTTCAGATAAAAACACGGGGTTTTACTTTCACGTTCTAATTTTTAATTATCAAATACATATCGGGTTGTCAAACGGGGCAAGGACGCCGGGGGCCTGCAAATGGCCGAAAGCGAAGGGAAAAAGGCGGCCCGATTTGATATAATGAATTTGTGGGCGCGCTTGTTTCCACTGAATTCGACCTCCTCCTGAACACTCTTGATTCCCTTTACATCCCGGCCTTCATCGTCGATGAAAACCGCCGCGTCCTCTCCGCAAACACCGCCGCAGGCGGCGCGTTGGGCTGCAGCCTGCGGGACATCCAGGGGCAGGACATCGCCCGCTATGTCGCCGTTTCGGACGCGCACCTGGGACCAAAGGCATCGGGCGCGGGGGTCTGCTTCGAGTCCTTCTGCGCCATGAGAAACGGCGAGTGCTTCGCGGCCAGGGTGACGGTCCTGCCGCAGGCGGCCGCATCCAATGAAATGAAATCCCCCGAAAGTGAAAAGGCGGCGCGCTTCGTGGTCACGGTGCAGGACGTCTCCGGCCATCGCAGACTCCAGCAAAAGGCCTCCCAGCGGACCAAGGAGATCGCCATCTGGAACGCGTTCGCCTCCATCCTGGCCAGGCACGCGGAGTCGGAAAAGATAATGCAGGAATTACTGGACATGCTGGCCCGCATCATGGGCGTGGAGGCCGCCTGGATACACCTCTTCGATGAAAAAACAGGCATGCTGCTGCTAAAAGCCCATAAGGGCGGCTGTCCGGAGCTGCTGGCGGGCCAGGAAAGTCTGAAACCCGGCCAGTGCCTCTGCGGGAAGGTCTTCGTCTCGGGCAGGCCGCTGCTGGTCAAGAAGGTCTCGGAGGACCCCAGGATACAAAACATCGACCCGCTTGCCTGCGGCGTCGAGAGCATCGCCGCCGTGCCGATAACATCAAACAGGGTGGTATGGGGGGTCCTGGCCGTCGCGGCCAGGAAGCCGGCGCGCTTTACCTCCATGGACATGCAGCCGCTGGCGGCCATCGGCGGCCAGCTTGGCGTCGCCATAGAAAACACGAAACTCATCGGACAGCTCCGGGACAAGATGGAGCACATCGAGCTCATCAACGAGCTAAGCGGCATCGTGAACTCCAGCCTGAGCATCGGCACGATATTCCGGATGATGGTCTCCGAGATAAAAAAGATAATAGACTATGACAGGTCGAGCCTCCTTCTGTTTAACGAGGAGAGGCAAAACCTCCTGATCTTCGCCCTGGACACCGGGATGAAAACCGTCATGACAAAGGGCGTGAAGGCCCCGATAGACACTACCAGCGCGGGCTGGGTCATAAAAAACAACAAGCCCTGGATAAATTACGACCTCCGCCGGGAACTGCGCTTCCCGGATGACGGGAAATTGCTGCAAGAGGGCATCCGCTCGACCATAAGCATCCCCCTTTACAAGGACCGGATGCTCGGCGTCTTCAACCTGGACAGCACCGGACCCCTGAAATACTCCGAGAAAGACCTCCAGATACTGCTTTCCGTCTCGAAGCACATATCCGTCGCGCTCGAAAACGCCCTGCTCTTCGAAGAGATATCGAAGGAAAAGCGGGAGTGGAGAAAGACTTTCGACGCCATTACCGACATGGTATGGATAGAGGACACCGGCCAGCGGATCATCCGGGCAAACCAGGCGCTCCTCAGGAAAAGCGGCTTTTCCCGGGGCCAGGTGATGGGGAAGCCCTGCAAGGAGGTGATGGAGAAGATCGGCATCCGCGCCGAGACCCGGCTCTGCGGGGAGACGGCGGCAAGCGGCAGGCCCTCCTTCCGGGAGCTTGCGGGCAGGGGCGGCGGCATCTTCCACTTCTGGGCATATCCCCTGGTCGATGAGGAGGGGCGCATGTACGCGATGGTCCACTACCTGAAGGACGTGACCGAACGGATACGGCTTGAACAACACCTGATCAGGGCCAACAGGCTGGCCAGTCTGGGCACCATGGTCGCGGGCATCGCCCACGAGATAAACAACCCGCTTGGCATAATAGCCGGATACTCGGACGCGCTCATGGACAGGGCCAGGGACGAGGCCCTCCTGAGTCAGCCCCAGTTCGAGGATTTCCCGGAATACCTGGAGACGATAAACAAGGAGATATTCAGGTGCAAGGGGATACTGAGGAGCCTGCTTGATTTCGCCAGCCCCTCATCGGGCTCTTTCCGCCTGCTGGACATAAACGAGATCATCAAGGAGGTCATCCTCCTCGTGAACCACAGGGCCAAGAGGCTCCACCACAGGATGGAGTTCAACCTGCGGAGGGACCTGCCCAAGATATACGGGGAGCCCGGCGCCCTGAGGCAGGTCTTCATGAACATCATAATAAACTCCCTCTACTTCACGCCCGAGAGGGGCAGCATCGTCATCACGACCCGGCTAAACGCCCCCGGCCAGGACGGGCCGCAGCCCGGCCTTGATGAAGATCTCGAGGGGCAAGCCGGCCCCGATAAGGACCAGGCCGGCCCGCAGGGGCCCTCGGCGGGCCGGCCGATAACGGCTGCCGGCCGCGCGGACAAACCAGAGCGGCCAAAAACCATCATGGTCCCGGAGGCCATCATGGTCCAGGAGCCGCCGATGATAGAGGTCGTCATCCAGGACACGGGCGCGGGCATCCCCAGGGAGATGATGGAAAGGATATTCGACCCGTTTTTCACCACCAAGTCGGCGGGCGAGGGCACGGGGCTCGGCCTTTCAATCTGCCATAGGATAGTCGAGGAGCACGGGGGGAGCATCGACGCCCAGAGCGAGCCTGGCAAGGGGGCTATGTTCATCATAAAAATCCCCGCGGGGGCCCTCGGCGGGCCGCCGGTAAAGACAGACGGGCCGCAAGGCAAACAGGCCCGTAAAAGATATACCATAAAGGGACAGGGTCTGGACCCCATATGATAAGGATACTTGCGGTAGATGACGAAGAGCCTTTCCGGAGGCTCCTGAAACGGGAGCTCGCCAGGAAGGGTTTTTACGTGGAGGTCGCCTCGGACGGCAATGAGGCCCTTTCGCTTCTGAAGGAAAACGCCTACGACATCATCCTGCTGGACATCGTGATGCCCGGCGAGGACGGCATCTCGCTGATGAAGAAGATGAAGGGGGACCCCTCCGCGCCGGTCATAATCGTCCTTACGGGCAGGGCCACCGTGCAGACCGCCGTGGCCGCCATGAAAGAGGGCGCCTACGATTACCTGACAAAACCCTGCAAGCTCGACGAGCTTGTGATAATCATCAACAGGGCCTACGATTACGGGAAGCTCTCGATAAAAAACAGGCTGCTGGAGCAGGAGCTTGTGAGGAAGGAGTCCTCGGGCCGGTTCGTTTACAAAAGCAGGCAACTGGAGGAGGTCGTCTCTTTCATAAAAAAGATAGCGCCGACGGATTCCCCGGTCTTCATCCAGGGGGAAAGCGGCACGGGCAAGGAGCTTGCGGCAAACCTGATCTGGCGCTTCAGCCGGAGGAGCGAGGCGCCTTTTATCGCCCTGAACTGCGCCTCGCTCTCCGAAGGCCTGATGGAATCGGAGCTCTTCGGCCATGAAAAAGGCGCCTTCACGAATGCCTACAAGATGAAGCACGGAATTGTGGAGGTCGCGGACAAAGGGACCCTCTTTCTCGATGAGATAGGCGAGATGTCGCTGAAGCTCCAGGCGAAACTCCTCCGGTTCCTGGACTCCGGGGAATTCAGGCGCGTCGGGGGCGACAAGAACCTCCACGTGGACGTGCGCGTCGTGGCCGCCACGAACCGGGATTTCAGCACGCTCATAAAGGACGGCCTCTTCAGGGAAGACCTCTACTACAGGCTGAACGTCTTTTCAATCACAATCCCGCCCCTCAGGCAGAGACCGGAGGACATCAGGGAGCTGGCCGGGTATTTCCTTGAGAAATTCAGCCGCCAGTTCTCGAAATCCGTGACGGGCATCGACGGCCAGGCGCTCCAGGCGCTCATGGACTACCAGTGGCCAGGAAACGTAAGGGAGCTTGAAAACATAATGGAGCGGGCGGTCATCCTCTGCGACTCCGCGTCCATAGGGGCTCAAAACCTGCTCATCCCGGAGGCGCCAGAGGCCGGGGGCGGACATAACCCCTCCCCTGACCCCTCTCTTTTCCTAAATCCCTCCCCTCAGCCCTCCCTGGAGGAGATGGAGAAAAACTATATCCTGCGGGTGCTCCAGGCGGCAAACGGCAACCAGTCCAAGACAAGCCAGATACTGGGCATTGACAGAAAGACCCTATACCTTAAACTTAAGAAATACGGGGTAGAGGTCCTGAATGAAATCCCCTCCCAGAAGGGAGGGGATTAGGGGAGGATGAATATGCCTCCTCTCCCCAAGGCAGAGGGTTTCACAAAAGACAATATCCTTTGGAGGCCCGCCGGATGAAAATAAAAGAGGTTTTGAGGAGCAGGGGGCGCGGCGTCTCGTTTGAATTCTTCCCCCCGAAACAGCCGGGCTCCGAGGTCTTTTTCATAAACGTCGTCAAGGAGCTTGCCAGGTACGACCCGCTCTACGTATCGGTGACTTACGGGGCGGGCGGCAGCACCCGGGACCGCACAAGAAAGGCCCTGCTGTCGATAAAAAAGGCGGCGGACTTAAACGTCATGTCCCATCTGACCTGCATAGGGGCGACGGCCGAATCCATAACCTCCATCCTCGACGACTACAGGGCAAACGGCATAGACAATATCCTCGCCTTAAGGGGGGATGCGCCCAGGGACATGAGGGATTTCGACATCTCCAGGGGCGAGTTCAGATACGCCCGGGACCTGGTGGAGTTCATACGGAAGCACGATGACGGCTATTTCTCCATAGGGGTTGCGGCCTACCCGGAAAAACACCCCGAGGCGCCCTCTCTCGAAAAAGACATAGAGCACCTGAAGATGAAAGTCGACGCCGGGGCCGATTTCGCCATCACCCAGATGTTCTTCGACAACGCCTATTATTACGATTTCATGGACAGGGCGCTCAAACACGCAATCGACATCCCCATCCTGCCGGGCATCATGCCGATTACGGATTTCAACAGGATAAAGGAGTTCTGCTCCTTCTGCAACGCGAGCATCCCGGAGAGCCTGGAGAAGAAGATGCTGCCGGTCCTCGACTCTCCGGATGGCATAAAGAAAACCGGGATAGAGCACGTGGGCGGGCAGTGCGAAGACCTGCTCCGAAACGGGGTCAAATACCTGCACTTCTATACCCTGAACCGCGCGGACGCCGTAAACGAGATATTGAAACCCCTCAAAGACCTCCTCAAATAAAAAGGCCCTCCCGAATTGCCTGCAATTCCACAGAAGGCGGACTGGGACATGGCTCGCATCATTACTGCTTTAAGATAAACCGCGCTACCAAACCGATCCGCCATTTTTTCGCCGCAAATCTCGAAATTTTGCCCCTGGATGATTTAATATAGAATTTACGAAACTATTGATCAGGAGGCACTTTAAAAATGTCTGAAGGGAAAAAGAAGGAAGCCGAACTGGACAGCGCTTCACTGGCGGGATACAAGCAGCAGGCCGCGCCCCTGATGAAGGCGAGGCTAGACTGGGAGAAGGACCTCATATTCCACGGCCACACGCAGCGGGGCTACGAGATAGATTTCGACGCCAAGATAGAGTGGGGCTGCGCGCCTACGGAGAGCCTGCTTCTGTCGCTTGCGGGCTGCATGGCGATAGACACGGTGTCATTCATAAAGAAGATGAGGGGGGAAATCTCCGATTT
This sequence comes from Nitrospirota bacterium, assembly GCA_021789555.1. Classification (GTDB taxonomy): domain Bacteria; phylum Nitrospirota; class Thermodesulfovibrionia; order Thermodesulfovibrionales; family JdFR-88; genus JAJYGJ01. The sequence continues at coordinate 6,057 of JAJYJK010000037.1, read as the reverse complement.
CAGGATAGACATAACCGGCGAGCGAAACCCCCTGCCTCCCCAGTACTACACGCGAATCGGGATGGTCCTCAATATAACGGGCAAAAACATAAGCGAAAAGCAGGTGAAAAAGGCGGTCGCCCTCTCGCACGAAAAATACTGCTCCGTTTATCACAGCCTGAGAAAAGACATGGAAGTAAGCGTCGACTACGTGCTGAATACGGAGGAATGATAACGGGCCTCAGGCCAGCAGTTCGCTAAGGCGGGCCGCAACCGCCGGGACTTCCTCGTCCGCGATGGTCCTTGCGTCCAGCAGCAGCATATCTTCCTTTATCCTCGCTATGATCGGGGGGCTCCCCAGCCGGAGCCCCTCTTCTATCCTGTTTGGCGTGAGTCTTCCCGACCGGATTGAAACCGCAAAGGTAGCCAATTTTACGCCTGGCAACGAGCCTCCTCCCGCTTCCGAGGAGTCCGCAACCACCTCGACCGAGACATCCGCGCCTGTCCTTGTCGCGGAGGCGAGCCTCCCGGCCCTCTCGCATATGGTCTCGGGCTTTTCGAGGAGCATACGCAGGACGGGGATTTCGCCGGCGGCCTTCTCCGGGTCCGCGTAAGCGAAGAAGACCGCCTCCAGGGCGGCAAGCGTCATCTTGTCTATCCTCAATGCCCGCGCCAGCGGGTTTTCATTCATCTTCCCGATGACCTCCGTCTTGCCCGCGGCAATCCCGGCCTGGGGGCCGCCAAGGAGTTTGTCGCCGCTGAAAGTAACGAGGTCAACCCCGGTTTGGACGACCTCGCTTACCACGGGCTCGGCGCCGATGCCGCGCGCCCTGAGGTCAAAAAGGCAGCCGCTGCCCAGGTCATACATCACCGGCAGCCGGTATCTCGCTCCAAGCGCCACAAGCTCCTCCACGGAGACCTCCGAGGTGAAACCGGTTATCCTGTAATTCGACTGGTGGACCTTAAGTATGAGCGCGGTGTCCGGGCCGATGGCCCGCTCGTAGTCCCTCAGATGGGTCTTGTTCGTCGTGCCCACCTCCATCAGGACCGCCCCGCTTTGCGCCATCACATCGGGGATGCGGAAAGAGCCGCCTATCTCCACCAGCTCGCCCCGGGAGACAATCACCTGCCGGCCCCTTGCAAGCGTGGAGAGGGCGAGCATGACTGCCGCGGCATTGTTGTTAACCACGGTGGCGTCCCCGGCCCCGGTGATGTCGGTTATGAGCCGCCTTAGATGGGCGTGCCTCTTGCCCCGTTGGCCCTTTGCAATGTCGTATTCCAGGTTTGAATAGCCCTTGGCTATGCGGATTACGTTTTCCAGGGCCGCCCCGGGAAGAGGCGCCCTTCCCAGGTTGGTGTGGAGGACGACGCCCGTTGCATTTATGGCGCCCCTGAGACTCGGGGCCACATATTCTTTTATGAGGGACTCGATGCCGGCCGAGACGGAGGCGGGGTCGCAGGGCGGCTCCCCGCCCTTTATTATCTGCCGCCTGAGGGCCTCCAGGCCGTCCCTTACGGCCTTAAGGACGTATCGGCGCGGATAAAGGGAAAGCCAGCCCCGGCCCTCCCCGCTTTTAAGTATCTCGTCCACCGCCGGCAGACGCATCAACCGGGAGCGAACATTCTTGTCGGCCCCTTCCATTCACTCTAGTATCCAACACGTGTAATTTTTCGTCAAGAAATTTCACTTTCCCCACGGGCCTTAAGGCCGCTTGCCCTCACGCCCACGAGCCTCACTCGCTTCGCAAGCTCTATGCGCCCGAGGCACTCAAACGCGGTCCTCCTGAATACCTCCAGGTCATCCGTCTCCTGCTTCAGCGTCCTTGCCCTCGACAGGGTCTCGAAATCCTCGAACCTTATCTTCACCGTAACAGTCCTTGCCGCGTAACCTTCCTGCCTCATCGAGGAGACCACATCCCGTGTCAGGGAGGCCAGCGCCCTGGCCACGGTCTGCCAGTTGGCGGCGTCCTGCTCGAACGTCTCCTCCCTGCTTATCGATTTCGGCTTCCACTCGGTGATTATCGGGCTCTCATGTATGCCCATCGAAGCCTCGTAGAGGTATTGGCCGAAGGATTCCCCGAACCTCTCCCGCAGCCACTCTGGTCCCCTGGCGGCAATGTCCCCTATTGTGTTAATGCCAAGGCCCTTCAGCAACTCCTCGGTCTTGGGCCCGACGCCGGGGAGCTTTCTGGCGCTCAGCGGCCAGATCAGCTCCGGCACGTCGCCGGGGCCAACGAGAGTCAGTCCGTCGGGTTTCCTCAGATCGGAGGCTATCTTCGCCAGAAGCTTGTTCGGGGCGATGCCGACCGAACAGGTGAGCCCCGTCTCCCTGAAGACGCGCGCTTTTATTGCCCTGCCTATCTCCTCTGAAGGCCCGGGGGTTGCCGTGATATCCAGATATGCCTCGTCTATCCCCACGTCCTCCATGAGCGGGCTTATCTCAAGGAGTATCTTCTTTATCCTCGCCGAAAACCTTGCATACTCGTTATAGTCCACGGGCAGGAATACGCATTGGGGGCAGAGTTTCAGGGCGGTTTTAAGCGGCATGGCGGAATGGACCCCGAAGCGCCGCGCCTCGTAGGAGGCCGTGGAGACCACGCCCCTTTTGGTGGGGTCTCCGGAGCCGCCCACCACGACCGGCCTGCCTTTAAGCTCCGGGCGTCTCAGAAGCTCCACCGCGGCAAAAAAGGCGTCCATATCGACGTGCAATATGCGTTTGTTTCCGTCCTGCCCGCCCATAGTTAAAGTATAATAAAAAGCCATATGCCAAAACCCTTCATCATCGCCCTGATATTCGCGTCGTTTGCCCTTCTACACAGCGCGCTTGCGGCCGACCGGACCAAGGCCCTGGCGATAAGAGTTGCCGGGGCCGGCCCCGTGAGGGCCTTTTACCGGCTTTTATACGTGGGGCTCTCTTTTGTCGCCACGCTGGCCGCTTTCTACCTTGTGGCAAGTCTGCCCGATGTGGTCATCTGGAAGCCGCCGGCCGCGGCGCAGGCAGTCATGTCCCTCATCCAGCTTGCCGGGGTGGTCCTCGGCATGACTACCTTTTCCGGCATGGATTTCCCCGAGTTCGTGGGGATAAGGCAGGCCATCAAGCATTTCAAAGGCGTCAGGGAGTTGCCGGGCGACGCCGAAGGGATAAGTCAGCGGCTCGTTATCCGGGGCCTTTACGGGGTCATCCGGCATCCCCTCTACACGGCGGGCATCCTGATATTCACCTTCGTGCCGATCGTAACAAGGAACTGGCTCACGGTCTCGGCCCTGGCGGACCTCTATTTCATTTACGGCGCGCTCATCGAGGAAAGAAGGCTCTTGAAACGCTTCGGGCAGGACTACAGGGACTACATGAAAAAAGTGCCCCGGTTCATCCCCCGGATTAAATAAAGATTTCGGCACGAATTCTCGCTTGTCCGGTCAGAAGGCGGATTGAGAGCGACAGATAACAGACATTGATTGTAAAGATTTTCCCGTTCGGAAGGTTTTTCGACTAGATGAAAATGGGTTTCGAGGAAGTCTTCGACAGACCCGCCTCGGCGGCCCGCCTGAAAAGCTCCTCTATGGCCCGTTCGCCGTCGTCGCCCAGCCACAGGGTATGGTCGTTTACATAGAGGCCTATGTGGCTCTGTATGACCTTGTCTTCCAGTTCCTGCGCGTGCCCTCTTATGTATGCCCGCGCCTCATCCGGGTTTTCAATCGAATAAAGGATGCTCTCCCGGATGGCGGCCTGGACGGATTTTATCGTCTTTTCCCCGAGGGCGCGCTTTGCAATGATGCCCCCAAGCGGGATCGGCCGCCCGGTCTCGCGCTCCCACCACTGCCCCAGGTCCAGGAGGCAATGCAGGCCGTAGTTTTCAAATGTAAAACGCCCCTCATGGATGACGAGCCCGGCATCCGCCCTGCCCTCTTTTACTGCCGGCATGATATCGGAGAAGATCATGGGAATGGTGTTTCCCCTTTGACCCGGCCCGTAAAGCAGCAAAAGCAGGCTCGCGGTGGTAAGCCCCCCGGGGATGGCGATCTTCATCTTCTTGAGTCTGTCGGGCAGGTCCGAGGGGTCCATCGGCTCCCTGCCGACCAGCAGGGGCCCGCAGCCCTTCCCGAGGGCCGCGCCGGAGCGCAGCAGCACGTATTCGTCCCTCAGGCGGCAGTAGGCGTGAAAGGATATCTTCGTGACATCCAGCTGCCCCCCCAGGGCCTTTTGGTTCAGGGCCTCCACGTCCGCAAGCTGCTCTTTGAAAGACAGGCCGTCGGTCTCTATCCTGCCGTGCACCAGGGCATAGAAGATGAAGGTATCGTTGGGGCATGGAGAATAGCCCAGTGACAAAAACTCTCTGCCGGTTCTTGGGGACATGGCGTACGCATATTATATCAAACATGCCCGCCTGCAAGGCTGAAGATGAGCACCGCCAGGACGATGATTGTCACCATTACATACAGGCGGTCGCGCTGGAGGGCGAAGACCAATACGCTGAAGGCCACCCGCGCAACCGGGGTGGCGATCAGAAGCAGAAGGCCAAGCCCCATGATCCCCCGGCTGTGCAGACTCGAGGCATCACGCGCAATCCCGTACACGCTTCGCAGGTCCGCAGGCTCCCCGAGGAAGACCCTGTAATGGGGGGCGGCAGCGCCCTGGCGCGCCAGATAGAATATCCCGCCCGCGGCAACCGTAATAGCCGCTATCAATACCCCTGTTCGAAGGAGATTGCCGATCACAATCCCCATCTTCTTGTCGGTCCATGCATTTTTACCCTCCCGCCCGGCCATCAGAGCCTCCCTGTTATCCCGTTGTAAATCATTTCAAACGCCAGGATGAGAATGATGAGGCCGAATATCTTGCGTAAAACGGGCGTGCGCGCCTTCATCAGCTCAATGGAGCCCAGAAACGCTCCAACGAGAACGCCGAGCATTACCGGCATGGCAAGCCCCGGGTCTATATAACCGCGGTTCAGATAGACCCCGGCGCTTGCCGCGGCCGTGACCCCTATCATGAAATTGCTCGTGGTGGTGGAGACCTTGAACGGGACGCGCATCAGCTTGTCCATCGCTATCACCTTCACCACCCCCGCCCCGATGCCCAGGAGGCCCGAGACGGCGCCGGCCCCGAACATCATGGCGAAGCCGCCGGGTACGGAATGCACATAGTACTGCTTGCGGCCTTCCGGCCCCGGATAGCTTGAGTTCATCCGCAGGTATGTGGCTATTTTGTCCGGGTGAGTGACGGAAGCGCTCGGACGCGGAGGGCGTATTGATACGATAGCGGAGTAGATAAGGATGCCGCCGAATACTATGGCGATTGTCGAAGTGGGGATTCTCTGGGCCAGAAAGGCCCCGGCAAGGGCGCCAAGGGTGGTCGCTATCTCAAGGAACATCCCGATTCGGATATTGCTGAACCCCTCTTTCACATAGGCGGAGGCCGCTCCGGAAGATGTGGCGATCACCGAAATGAGAGACGCGCCGATTGCATAGCGGATGTCCACGCCGAAGCCGAGGGCCAGCAGCGGCACAATCACAACGCCCCCGCCCAGGCCCGTCAGGGCCCCGATGAACCCCGCCGCCACCGATCCCAGCCAGATAAGAAGGGTGAATATGGGCGTGCTCATGTTATGCCTTTGCCGAATTGCGTCATGGACACGATTTGATTTTAGCAGGAAGGAAGGGGGTTGAACACCGCAGTATTGCGTTTTCGCCAAAATCATAAGCGTTTTTTCTGAAAATATACGCGCACCCCAACTGAGGGCCGGTTGCGATTAGCCGTTCAAACAAATATTTTGGGATGAGCGCAGCGGATGCAACAATGCTTCCTGAAACGCGCGCATTCGGATTTTGTTAAAATTATGCAGATTCCGACCAGAAATTGTTTTATTCATGTAGTAGTAAGTCGGATTAGCGAAGCGTAATCCGACAGATTCCGATTAATGAATTAGAAGCTTTGGCCGGATTGGGTGCCGGGAAAAGGATTGAATTTACCCTATCGTTGCATAAAAATAGAGGTCAGGCAGCCTGTTTGAGGCGTTCAATATAATGCAAGATCCCTTTTTTGACAGCCGAATTGGCGCTCATCGTGAGCGTAAGCAT
>JAJYJK010000036.1 GCA_021789555.1 Nitrospirota bacterium | reverse complement strand
ACATAACCTGTCCTCCTTAATTGTGGCTCTGAGCCTTTGGTTTTCCCGACCTTAAAGCTTAACCCACGCGTTTAAGGTTGGACAGGTTTATTACATTATGTCTACACCTAAGGGCACATAGTCTCCTTTCGCGGCTCAGATTTTCCCTGGGAGTCTTGCCTTGAAAACGCCTGGAAAAATGTGCATAGTATAAGCAGCATTTACTGAGATTTATGAAAGGGGGACGGTAAATGAGGAGGATTTTATTGTTCGCCGCCATCATGGTATTTTTTTGCGCCGGTGTCGTGGACGCCGGGGAATTCACCCTGAGGGCCCCGGGCTTGCAGGGCCAGTTGACGATTGCGCAGGTGTTTAACGGTTTTGGATGCGCAGGGGAAAATATTTCGCCTTTGCTGAAATGGTCCAACGCGCCAAAGGGCGCAAAGAGTTTTGCCGTTACGGTATATGATATGGATGCCCCTACGGGCAGCGGATGGTGGCACTGGGTCATCTTCAATATCCCCGCCAATGTAAATGAACTGAAGGAGGACGCCGGAAACATCGGGAAGAATCTGGCCCCCAGGGGCAGTGTCCAGGGCATGACCGATTTCGGCAGGCCGGGATTCGGCGGGGCCTGTCCGCCTGCCGGGGACAAAGCGCACAGATATATATTCACAGTATATGCCCTTAATGTGGCCGAACTCGGTCTCGATGCAAAGACCCCGCCGGCGATGGTCGGTTTTTTCCTGCACCAGGACGCCATCGCGAAGGCCTCGGTTATCTCATATTACAAGCGCTGACGGGGGACGTCCCTTAAGGGGAGAGATATGAAAAAGCTCAGATAATGCACATCGGCCCGTTTTCAGAGGAAGGGCCTGCGGTCCGCAGGGTCCATGAGTTCATCAAGGGAAGGGGCTGCGGCCTTTCCGGCAAGCATCATGAGATATATCTGGGCGATATAAGAAAAGCCGCCCCGGAAAAATGGAAAACAATAATAAGACAGCCGCTGAAGCGGTAACAATCAACGCTGTCAGATGACAGGCCCCGGTTAATGCATTAGAAGCTTAGGACGGATTGGAGTGCCGAGCAAAAGATTGAATTTGTGTTTAGACAACGAATGAACGGCGGAAAGGAAAAAATCTGAGGAAATGTCGGGTTACGCACGCTAATCCGACCTGCGTTGGCTTCTCGGACAGACAGGTATTTTCAAGCAAATCCACGTTTTCAATTCTTGGTCGTGATGGGGACGCGAATTAAACAAAGTAGCTCGAACTGTATAAATGTGGTGGGCGAACATCTTCTTAAGAATTTTGCCATTCGGTCCGCTCCAATGCTAGTTGACTTTAGTTAACATGCAGGTTAACATAATTAATGAGCAGGACGGTAGTTTTCTACAGAACGAATGATGGAAAATGTCCGGTACAGGAGTTCTTAGATTCGCTTCCTGGAAAAGTAGCACAGAAAGTAACATGGGTTTTGAACCTTCTGGAAGATTTGGAGGTCATACCGTCTTCATATTTCAAAAAAATGGCGGGCGCGGATGATATTTGGGAGTGCCGGATTCAGTTTGGTTCGAATGCATACCGGATATTCTGCTTTCCAAGCGGTGATTCCGTTATTGTCCTGACACATGGGCTGATTAAAAAAACACAGAAAACGCCCCAGCGGGAGATCGAGAAAGCTGAGGCTTACAGAAGAGATTATTTGCAGAGGAGGTTTAAGAAATGAGCGACCTGAAAAAATATGTCCACGACAGGAAGAAAAGGGACAAGAGCTTCGCCGAGGGATATGACGAGGGATACGAGCAGTTCAAAATAGGCGCAGTGTTAAAACAAGCCCGTGAGTCAGCAGGACTTACCCAGGAAGCTCTTGCCCAAAAGTTGAGGACGAAGAAGACCGCCATATCGCGGATCGAGAACCACGCAGAGGATATCAAACTATCGACTTTGGAGAGGGTGGCACATGCTCTCGGCAAGCGCCTCCAAGTAAAAATCGCCTGAGGCTTCGCGTTGAGCCGGGAATGAGATAGAGCACTTACCATATTTCTTCCGGCAATCCTCACAGTTCCAGTTTCCCTGCCGGCAGGACTCGTGGCCGAAACACGCATCAAATCTTATCGGCGGCCTAGTTTCGACTTCCGGACGGAAGCTCGCCCGGAAGTCGTGTCCCTGGAGGGCCGGGTTTTTCAGGTCCATATGCTGCGCCCCGTTTCTGCCTGCCGTGCTAAAATGAAACCTGCAAGATGGACATCTATCTCATAGACGGAAACTCATATGTTTACAGGGCGTATTTCGCCATAAAGGGCCTCCGGGACTCTACTGGCCGCCCCACAAACGCGATCTTCGGCTTTACCAACATGCTCCTGAAAATCATACGGGACCTGCGCCCCGACGGCCTCGCGATCTCCTTCGACACCCCGCACAAGACCGAGAGGCACAGGCTTTACCTGGAATACAAGGCCAACAGGCCGGGCGCCCCGGATGAGATGATAGAGCAGCTCCCTCACATAAGAAAGGTGATAGAGGCCTTTCGGATAAAACTCTTCGAGATGCCGGGCTACGAGGCCGACGATATTATAGCCACGATTGCTGCAAGGGCCTCGAAGGCGGGCCACAACGTCTTTATCGTGACGGCCGACAAGGACATGCTCCAGCTGATAGGGGACGGGGTCCGCGTCTACGACCCCATAAAAAACCTTGTGCTCGGCCCGGAATACGTGATGGAGCGCTTCGGGGTGCCGCCAGAGAGGGTGCCGGAGTTCATGGCCCTTGTCGGCGACCCCGTGGACAACATACAGGGGGTGAAGGGGATCGGGGAGAAGACTGCAAAGGAGCTCTTCCGGGAATTCGCCGACCTGGATGAGATCATCGCCCATCCGGAGCGGATCAAAAAGCCGAGGGTAAGGAAACTGATAGAGGAGGGCATCGAAGATATAAAGCTTTCCCGGCGTCTGGCCCTCGTTGACAGGGAAGTCCCGCTCCGGACGGACATGGAGGATTTCCGGCTCGGGGCGCCGGACTGGCATGCCCTCATAAATATCTTCAGGACGTTCGAGTTCACATCCTTGATGAAATACGTGCCGGGAGAGTCGCTGCCTGAAAGGCGGCATGAGATAGTCCTGTCCGCGGACAGGTTGAAGGCCCTCATAATGGGGGAAGGCCCTCTTTCCATAAGGCCCGCCTTTTCCATAAGGATAGAGGCCGGGGACGGCGCGATGGTAGGCGCGGGTTTCTGCCGCAGCGGGGGCGAGGGCTTTTATCTGCCGCTCGCGCACGCCTATCCGGACGCCCCGGTGCAGATGCCGGCAGGGCAGGCGATCGAGATGTTAAAACCTGTTTTGGAGGACGAGGGCGTTGCCAAGACCGGGCACAATCTCAAGCGCGAGTTTTTACATCTGAGACGCCGGGGCGCGGAGTTGAAGGGCGCGCTCTATGACGTCATGATAGCCGCGCATCTTCTAAACCCGCTCCGGGAGGAGCACAGTCTTGAGACCATCGCCCTGGAGCAGCTCAACGTGAAGAAAAAGACGGTTGAGGAGGTCAGGGGAAAGGGCGGCAAATTTTCCGCGGTCCCCGTGAATGAGGCCGCCGGCTTTGCCTGCCAGGAGGCCGAACTGGCCCTGACGCTGAAGGAGATTCTCTTTGAACGGCTGCGGGAGGAAGGGCTTGACGGCTGCTACTTCGGCTACGAGATGCCGCTTATAGGCGTGCTGGCCGCAATGGAAGAGGTTGGCGTCAAGGTGAACGCGCCTAAACTGAGGGAATTCTCCCTGGAACTCGACGCGCAACTCGAGGGCATCAGGAAGAGGATATATTTCCTGGCGGGGGGGGAATTCAATATAAACTCCCCGAGGCAACTCGGGCATGTGCTCTTCGATGTGCTGAAGCTGAAACCCGGCAAGAGGAAAAAGACGGGCTATTCGACAGAGGTCGGGGTCCTCGAGGAGCTTGCCCTCGAACACGAATTGCCCCGTGAAGTGCTTGACTGGCGCGGCCTGTTTAAATTGAAGACCACCTATGTGGATGTCCTTCCGGCGCTGGCGGACCCGCGCACCGGCAGGATCCACGCCACTTTCCACCAGGCCGCCACCTCGACGGGAAGGCTCTCCAGCAGCGACCCCAACCTGCAGAACATACCGGTAAGGGGGGACTGGGGCCGGAAGATGCGGGAGGCATTCATCCCGGAGGAGGGTTTTTGCATCATATCGGCCGACTATTCGCAGATAGAGCTCCGGGTGCTGGCCCACGTCAGCGGGGACGAGACGCTCAGGCGTCAGTTCATGGAGGGCATGGACGTGCACACGATGACGGCGGCCGAGATATTCGGGATCGGTCCGGCAGAGGTGGGACGCGAGCACCGGAGGGTGGCCAAGGTGGTGAACTTCGGGATCGTCTACGGGATAACGCCCTACGGTCTCAGCCAGGCCACGGGGAAGAGCGCCGAGGAGGCGGCCCGGTACATAAACCGGTATTTCGAGCGCCACCCGGGGGTTGCCGCCTACATGAAGGCCGCCATCGAGGAGGCATACAGACTGGGATACGTAAAGACCCTTTCGGGCAGGAAAAGGCCCATACCCGAGCTGGCGAGCCGCGACAGGAGGGTGCGCGCCCTCGGCGAACGCTTTGCCATGAACACCCCGATCCAGGGCACGGCCGCGGACATAATAAAAAAGGCGATGATAAATCTGCACGGCCGGCTTAAATCGACGCGTACGAGGCTGATACTGCAGGTGCATGACGAGCTCGTCTTCGAGTCCCCGCTGGAGGAGGCCGGAGGGATGATTGATATAATTGAATCAGGCATGCGCGAGGCGGCCGGCCTGAGCGTGCCCGTTGTCGTCGAGGCGGGGGCCGGCCGGAACTGGGCCGAGGCCCATTAGCGCCGCCGGATTTTTGTGTTATTATGTTCCTTGAATTGCGGCTCGGGGTTTTTTATTTTTGGATTTTCGGTTGGAGACGGTTTCTAATGTCTGAAAAATCCGCAGCATGAGGTAAGCCATGACGAAAAATGAGAGAAAAGAGCTTGAGAAGCTGGAAGAGCTCGAACTCAAAAAACTGGCGCTCGAACTTGAGCTTCCGGTTGTGAAAAACAGGGCCGAACTGATAGAGAGCATACTCAGAAAAGGGCAGAAGAGGATTGTGCCCTCCGAAAAATCCCCCGGAGGCGGAAAGAAGAAGGGTTGATACAAGGCGCAAGGGGTAGGGGACAAGGCACGCCTTTGCCTGTCAGTTGAATGAAAGAGATAGCGAATTTCCTTTTTGAGGCGGGTATGCTCAAGAGGACGCCGAGGAGCGGCTTTCAGTTCCTGGGCTCAGGGGGCGAATCCGTTGCGGAGCATAGCTTCCGAACCGCCTGCATTGCCTATGTCCTTGGCAACCTGGAGGAAGAGGCCGGGCGCAGGATAGACAAGGACCGCCTCTTGAAGATGGGGCTTTTCCATGACCTCCTTGAGGCAAGGACCGGCGACTTAAACTACGTCAATAAGAAATACGTCAAGGTCGATGAGCGAAAGACGCGCCGGGAGCTTACCGAAAAAATCCCCTTCGGCCCGGAACTGGACGCCCTTTTGAAGGAATTCTCCGAAAACGAGACGCCCGAGGCGCTCCTTGCCCATGACGCCGACCAACTGGAGTTCATCCTGGCCCTCAAGGAATGCAAGGACACCGGCTCCAGATACGCGGACGAATGGCTCGGCTTCGCGATCAAAAGGCTCTCGACCGGGACGGCAAAAAAACTGGCTTCCGTGATACTGGAGACGGACTCCTCGCTCTGGTGGTTTTCCGACAAGGGCGACTGGTGGGTCCGGGGCAAATAGGCGATTGAGCTTGCGGGCGCCAGCGCCGGATGGACAGCGGCGCATCCCCGGGGATGAAAACTTGCCACGGGCCCGGCGAGCGGATATAATGCAAAAAGTCTCCCGCATTGGATTTTCATTGCGCGGGGAAGGGCAAAATCGGCGTGTGGATTTTAAACGGGAAAGGTGAGTATGGGTTCTTCCTCGTCTGAAAGACTGGATATTTTGAAGGTGGTCGCCCATCCGGTAAGGCTCAGGATACTGGACGAGCTGCTCAAGGGAGTAAAATGTGTGAGCGATTTTGAGGATTTTCTCGGAATGAGGCAACCAAACGTTTCACAGCACCTGGCCGCCCTCAGGAACAGGGGGCTCATAGACTTTTACATGGACGGCAGGCTCAGGTGCTATTTCCTCGTGGACCCCATAATCCCGGACCTGCTGAATGTCCTCAAAAAAGAGTACGACGGACCCATCCCTCCGCCTGCCTGCTGCCCGATAACAAAAAAAGGCAAGTACCCCGGGGACCGGAAGCGCTAGGGCATTGAAGTCCCCTCACCCCAGCCCTCTCCCATTGGGAGAGGGAGCAGCGAAGCGGAGGGTGAGGGAATTTACGAAATTGCAGGGGTAAAGGAGGTGGTTTCAGATGGACATAAAGCTTACGAGCATGTCCGGTTGCGCCGGCTGAGCGTCAAAATTCAGTCCTTCGGACCTGTCCCAGGTTCTGGGGCAGCTGCCACCAATCCTGGATAAAAACGTACTCGTGGACTACACCAATGCCGACGACGCGGGGGTATATCGCATTTCGGAGGAGCTGGCCGCCGTCCTCACCGCGGATTTTTTCACTCCCGTAGTGGACGACCCTTATATGTTCGGGGCCATTGCGGCGGCAAACTCCCTGTCGGACGTCTATGCGATGGGGGCCAAGCCGGTCGTGGCCCTCAACCTGGCCATGTTTCCCACGGACCCCAAACTCTTCCCCTTTTGGAAACAGGTAATGCAGGGCGGCATAGACAAGATGTCCGAGGCCGGCGTTTACATCATAGGGGGCCATACGGTCAAGGACACGGAACCCAAGTTCGGCTATGCCGTAATGGGCACAATCCACCCGGATAAGGTCTTCGACAACTCCAAATCAATGCCCGGCGATGTGCTGATACTGACAAAACCCATCGGCACGGGTATCGTCTCGACCGGGATAAAATCGGGCCTCTCATCCGCAGAGGCCGAGGCGGAGATTACGCGGTCAATGGCGGCGCTCAACCGGAGGGCCTCGGAGCTGATGGTGGAGACGGGGGCGAGCACGGCGACCGATATAACGGGGTTCGGCCTGCTCGGGCATATGCATGAGGTGCTTGCGGCAAGCCGGCGCAGGGCGGTCATCAGCGCCGGCAGCGTGCCCTTTTTCAGCGAGGCCGTGCGCCTTGGGGGGCAAAACATCGCGCCGGGGGGAACGAGGGCCAATATCAAAACCTACGGGCCTTACACCCGGTGGGGCGACGGGGTCCCGGATGTCCGGAAACTGCTTTTAAACGATACACAGACCTCGGGCGGACTCTTGATATTCATCCAGCCGGAAAACGCGGAGAGACTCCGGAAGGCCCTCCTGGGCGAGGGAATCCTCGCCGCCCGCATCGGGGAGATTTTCAGCGCAGAGCCGGGCAAACCTGAGATAACAGTAGAAAAATAACTCCAAGATACACCCCCTCCCAACCCTCCCCCAGGGGAGGGTTTCACTTGTTTTGTGCGAAACCCCCTCCCTTCGAAGGGAGGGGGTTGGGGGAGGGTGTGTTTTTTATCTTTTTATCCTATCCTTTCACGGCCAGGAGGCACTTGGCGTAGTAGTTGGAAGCGTATTCCTTGACCATTCTTCTTGCCGAGAATTGGGCGGCGGCGCTGATGATGGCCTCTTTCATGACGCGCACCCATCCGGTGGATATGCCCTCGCCGTTTATGTGGTAGTAGAGCGGAACGATCTGCTGTTCCAGGAGCCGGTAGATGGCCTCCGCGTCGTCGGCGTCCCTGTCGGGCCGGGTGGTGGTGTCTTGCCTGCCTGGCTCTTCACCGAAGGCCCATCCGTTTTTGCCGTTAAAACCCTCTATCCACCAGCCGTCGAGGATGCTGAGGCTGGGCACTCCGTTCAGGGCGGCCTTCATGCCGCTTGTGCCGCTTGCCTCGAGGGGGGGCAGGGGGTTATTGAGCCAGAGGTCGACGCCGTGGACGAGGTATTGGGCAAGCTGTTCGTCGTATTCCTCGACGAAGGCGATACGCCCGCCGAATGCCGGGTCTTTGCCCGAGTTAAAGACCTGCTGGAGGATATGTTTTGCGGGGTCGTCGGCGGGGTGCGCCTTGCCGGCGAATATTATCTGGACGGGCCTCCACTTGTCGTTCAGTATCCGTTTGAGCCTCTCGGCGTCGCGCAGGATGAGCGAGGCCCTTTTGTAAGAGGCGAACCTGCGTGCAAACCCGATAGTTAGGGCGTTAGGGTCGAGCATGACGCCCTCGCCGAGGATAATCTGCGCCTCGGGCCGGTCCTCTATCCACCTCTGCCTCGCCCTCTCCATGATCCTCATTATGAGCTTCATCTTGAGCCAGTAATGGGTGTTCCACAGTTCCTTGTCCGGGATGTCCCGCACGGCCTCCCACGTCTCCGGCCGGTCGTGAGCGGCCTTCCAGTTTTCCCCCAGGTAACGGTTGAAGAGCAGGTCCATCTTGGGTTCTATCCAGGTGGGCACATGGATGCCGTTTGTGACGTGGCCGATGGGGACTTTGTCTTCCGGCCTGTCCGGCCAGAGGGAATGCCAGATCCTTCTTGCCACCTGGCCGTGGCGCTTGCTCACCCCGTTTCTATGCGAGGAGCATTTTAGCGCAAAGACAGTCATGTTGAAACCCGCCCCTGGGTCCTCCGGGTTCATGCCCAGCTTGAAAAAGCCTTCGCGGTCCAGCCCGAGGGCGGGCCAGTAGGAGCTGAAATATTTTTCCATGAGCGCAAAGGGGAAGACGTCCGTGCCGGCCGGCACCGGGGTATGGGTGGTGAAGATGGTTGTTTCTTTCACCTGGCGCAAGGCATTCTCGAAGCTCATGCCTTCGGCCACCCTCTCTCTTATCCTCTCGGTTATGGCGAAGGCGGGATGGCCCTCGTTAAGATGCAGCACGGAATGTTTCATGCCCATGGTGTCCAGCACCTCGCGTCCGCCGATGCCGAGGACGATCTCCTGTCTCAGGCGCTGCTCCAGGTTGCCTATGTAGAGGTGGGCCGATATGCTTCTGTTCCAGGGGTCGTTTGCCTCTATGTCGGTGTCTATGAGGTAAAGCGATATCCTCCCCACCTCTATCTTCCAGACTTCCACGTGGATCGGGGGCTCGATGAAGGGCACTTTCACAAGGAGGGGCTTGCCACTGGAGTCGAGCACCCTGGAGATGGCGGCGCTTGCCCTGTCCAGGGGCTCGTCCAGGCTTTCCTGCCACCCGTTCACCGGTATCTTCTGGCGCAGGTAGCCTTCCGGGTACATGAAGCCTATGGCTGTCACCGGCATCCCCAGGTCGCTGCTTTCCTTCAGGAAATCTCCCGCGAGGAAGCCCAGGCCGCCGGCGTAAAAGGGCAATGAGTGGTGGAGGCCGTATTCCGCGCTGAAAAAGACCACGGGCAGGGCATTGGGGTCGCAGACGTTATCGGCGAACCAGCCCCTGCCGGCGTCTTTCATCTCCTTCTGGAATTTTTCCATCACCTGGTCGTAATGCGCGAGGAACTCCGCGTCCCCGGCGGCCTCCTCGAGGACGCCTTTGTCGATCTCGCCCAGCATCTTGACCGGGTTGTGCCCCGATAACTTCCAGGCCGGGCGGGAGAGCCGCTTGAAAAGCGCCCTCGCCTCGGGGTGCCAGCTCCACCACATGTTAAAGGCCAGCTCCGTGATGCCCGAAATCCTCTCAGGCGCCTCAAGCGGCAGTTTCCTTAGTCCGTCCACTGGATTTCACACCTCCAATCTCGTTCAGGTTTTTCAGCGCCCTTGAGAGGCGCGGGGGCCGGCATCAGACGAAATTACCAGGCGAAATTTCAGCGCCTCCGGTCCCGCGGACAAAGGCTCCTCATTGAAGCCCAAACCCTTAAGCAGACGCCGCGCGGGCACGTTGCCGGGCCGGACGCGGGCAACTAATTCCTCCACAAACGAGTATTTCATGATGCCGTTTAAAAATAGGCCAAGTGAGGTCTTCCCGATCCCTTTACCTCTTTTGCCTTCAAGGATTTCCAGGGCAAGCTCGGCGGACTTGCGGAAATCGATGTTATAGAGGCCTATGGACCCCGCGGAACGGAATTTTCCGCCGTCTTTTTCTTCTATCTTGTAGCGGATGGGGCAGTTTTTCCCCCACATCCACGCGGCACGGAGCCTTATCCCCCGGGCCTCCATCCGGGCGGGCAGCGCCGCAAACGGGAATTTGAGCCATTTTACCCGGGACCCTAAACCTTCTTTTTTTTCGATCTTTATGCGCAACATCTCGGCTTAAAACAGATTGTACAACGAAACCCCGGAGAAAATAAGACTCTGGTGGTAGAATTCTTGAAGAAAGGGCGAAATGATGGCGGCTGGAAGATGAAAAAGCGGGGCGTCGTGCTCTTTGACCTCTACGGCACCCTCATAGACATAGAGACCGATGAGGGGGACCCCGCGGTATTTGCCGCGTTATCCCGGTATCTTCTGTACCACCAGGTAAAGATAGGGCCGGAGGACCTCAAGGCGGCGTTTTTCGGGGAGGTCGGCCTTCGCCTGAGTTCACGCGAAGAGCGAAACCCGGAGGTGAATGTTTTTGAGGTCTTCCGGGACATAATGCGAAGACACAGCGGGAAGAAGCATCACAAGCTGGTCGTGCTTTCCGCAACGGCGCTTTTCAGGTCTCTTACGATGAGGAGGTTCGGGCTTTTCCCTGGTGTGCGGGGTGCGCTTGAGGAGATCGCCAAAACATGGAGGACGGCCCTGGTCTCCGACGCGCAGTGGGCCTTTGCGGAACCGGAGATGGAGCTGCTGGGGCTGGAAAAATTTTTTCTGACCCGCGTCCTGTCAAGCCGCCTGGGTTTTAAGAAGCCGGACCCGAGGCCCTTCGAGATAGCGATGAAGCGGGTCGGCGTCTCTGCCGGAGACTGCGTTTACATAGGGGACAGTCCGGAGAGAGACCTGCTGGGGGCAACGAATGCGGGCATCAGGTGCGTGCTTTTCCGCAGGGCGGCGGGGCCATATGACGGGCTGGGCGCGGGTTTGAGCGCGGAGGCCTCTTTTTATGAATACGGGGAGCTTTACCCCCTTTTGCTCAGGCTCCTTCCGGTCTAGATTTTTCAACCTGCTACAGGTCAATTCATTTTTAACCTTGGAAAAGCCGTGCCCCAGTCCGTTGCATACCCGGCACGCTTCCCCGTGTTTTTCCGCCAGAAACTATTGGCCGGGTTTTTTCAGGAAGGGTTCGGGTTTTTCCTCGGGGAGTATCTTTTCGTCAAAAGGCATGACGCCAAGCTGCGTAAAGACAGGCGCAAGCCTGCCCATGAAACTCCGCCAGTCGAAGTCCTTTATCTCCTCATCGAGCGCCCTTGCGACAAGGGCATTTAGCTCCCCGAAATCGAACCCGCCGTCCAGCACGCCGGAGCGGACGAGGATGGCGTAGAAACTGCGGTCGTTGAGCAGGTCGTCGCCCTTTTCTATCCTGAGCTTTCCAAGCCTTGCGGGCACCGCGATATACCACTGCATTGCCGAGCAGAGGGCGTCGTAGACGGCCAGTATCCCGTCTGTGAACATGCCCCGTTCAAACCGGCGCCTTCCGCCCCTTATGTGGAGTTTCGCCCGCATCAGCGGGCCCTCGACCGGTCCCAGGGCGTCTTCGTCTATCAGGCCGAAATGGGGCATGAAATATTCCTTTCCCCAATTTCATTTTAGAGCAAAAAATCAGGAAGCGGTATTGTTTGTTTTAGTATTTATGCCCGAAGATATCTGCCTGCCCTTTCGTTCGGTCGCGCGGTTCCGGGCGTAACCGAACGGCTTCATTGAATCCATCTCCAGGGCGAATGGAAACGATTATCAGGATGCGGCGTTTCATATCCGTCCGCTTTGCTTCCTCTCTTCAGGGGTCAGGCAGATATTTATTGGAGCATCACATTGCTGAATTATTTGAGAGATTGGATTTTTACGTGGGCCGTTTGCCGTTTAGGGGACGTGGGGGCGGAGCCCCCACACCTAAAAGGGCGGGAGGGTGGGAATAAGGTACAATGCCGTATGATTTCCGTCATAGATGGGCCTTGCCCCAAGCGGCTATATTAGAGCAGGGAGCGCAATTTTGAATCACAGGAGGAAAAAAACGTGAAACACCAGGATGAAGACTGCCCGTCCTGCCGGACGATAAAAGTGGATGTGGATGCCGATGAGGGGAAACGGGACGGGGGACATGTCCTTTCGCAATGGCCGATACAGATAAAGCTCGTGGGCTCTGTGGCCCCATTCCTCAATGACGCGGACCTGCTGGTGGCGGCCGACTGCACCGCGTTTGCCACTCGCGGCTTCCATGACGAATTCCTGGGGGACAAGAAACTCGTCATCGGCTGCCCGAAGCTGGACAACGCCATGTATTATGTGGAGAAGTTCACCGGGATATTCAAAAATATCCCGGTGAAAAGCCTGACCTGCCTCAGGATGGAGGTGCCCTGCTGCGGCGGGATGACGGCCATTCTCACGGAGGCCCTGAAGGCGGCCGGGAAGCAATTGCCCTTCGAGGAGATCATAATCGGGGTCAAGGGGAATGTCCTGGGCAAAAGACAGATTCCCGCCCGCCCCTCAGCCGATGCGGTGAAATAAAGAAGGCCATCATGGCGAAATTTTTGGCGGCCCTGGATGAGATGAAGAAGATCGCCGGGATAAAGAAGATCACCATGGCGGCGGATGAACGCGCGTCGGGCAAAAGGGCCATCCCCTATACGAAGGAGCCCGGTTCGTGGGTGATGTTCCTGGCGGCTTTCAGCGTGGGGTCCGCCGTCTCCGGCAGATTTGTGACGATGTCGGTCATAGTCTTTGTGTCGCTTGCGCTGATGCTCCTGGCCAAGTCCCCCGCCGTTTCCATGGTAAGGGGCCGCAAGTGGGAATTCTTGCCCGATGTATTCGTGCTCGTCCTGCCCGCCTTTGCGGGGATTTTTTATTCGGCCTGGCTTTATCCGCCGCTTGGCCTTCTCTATGGGGCGGGCGCGGCGCTCTTCGCGCTCAATTATTATTTCGAGGGGAGAAGGAGCAGATTCCCGCGTGTCTACGCCGAGGCCTGCGGGATGGCCATCATGGGACTCATCGCGGCAATCGCCTCCTCGGTGGCCGGCGGGATTCCCCGCCACCTTTACCTCTGGGCGGTCTTTTCCCTCTTCTATTTCGCAAGCTCCTTCAGGGTGAGATATGCAAATTCCCCCGGATACAGGCGGGCGGGGGCGGTCTATTCCGGCCTGCTCATCTTTGGCGGCATTGCCGCCGCCGCGCTCGGCCATCCGGTCTTCCTTGCCTTTGCCCCGCTTGCGGAGGATTTCTATTCTTCCCTGAAGACGGGAAGGGGAAAACTTAAATTCAGGCAGATAGGCCTCATATCGACGGCAAAGGTGCTCGTATTCGCCGTGCTCGTAATCGCCCTGGGCAGGTAATCCGGCTTGAGACACGAGCCGGCCTCGTTGATTTCAAAGAGCGCCCCGAAAATAGCAGAAAGCTGAAACCGTCATTGCCCGGCGGCCACATGTCATAGTGAAATCCAAAATCCTTTGATAGAATGGGTAATAAAAAGACTGTTCGCAAAGGGGGGAACGCATGGCCCAAAGGGTGGTTGTCCGGCAGAACATCGATTTTGAGGCCGAGTTTTTAGCCCAGGCCGAAAAAGGGGAACTGCGGATAGTCGAAAATATCCGCGATATCGATCCATACGGCATGCTCCTGGCCGGCCTCGGGGTGAAGACCTGGCTTGAAAAAGAGGTGCTGGGGAAAAAATGAGGCCCTTCAATTTCAATTCAGTCTGACTCCATGGACTCCAGCTCCTTTGCCTCTTCCCAGAGCGCGTTCATCCGTTCCAGACCCATTTTTGAAAGTGCGGCACCTTGCTCCGCCGCCTTTTTCTCGATATAGCCGAAACGGCGGATGAACCTGGCTGTCGTCTTTCCGAGCGCCTCTTCGGCCTGGACGCCCAGAAACCGGGCGAGGTTCACCATGGAAAAAAGGATGTCCCCCAGTTCATCTTCAATGCGGTCCTTTTCACCCGTTTCCACGGCCTCTTTAAGCTCGCCCGCCTCTAAGGCCTTTTTAAGTTCATCTATCTCCTCGGCCAGTTTCAAAAACACCTTTTCGGTCCGCTCCCAGTCGAAGCCCGCGCGGCTGGCCCTTTTTTGCACCTTCTGCGCCCTCAGGAGCGCCGGAAGACTGATGGGGATGCCTTCAAGCAGGCTGCCTTTGAGCTTGCCCTCGCGCCTCTTGTGCTCCTGCCATTTCCTGAGCACGTCGCCTGCGGTCTTTACACCGGGCTCTTCGCCAAAGACGTGCGGGTGTCTGCCCACCATCTTTTCGGAGATCGAGCGGACCACATCCGCGATGTCGAAGAGGCCTTTCTCGGCGGCTATATGCGCCTGAAAGACGATCTGGAAGAGGAGGTCCCCCAGTTCCTCCTTTATCTTTCCGGGGTCTTCCTCGTCTATCGCCTCCAGCGCCTCGTACGCCTCCTCGATTATGTAGGGTTTCAGGGATTTCATCGACTGCTCCCTGTCCCATGGACAGCGCTCCCTGAGCGCCTTCGTTATCTCCAAAAGTCCTTCGAACTCCTGTCCGGCTTTTTTAGGGGTGTCTTCCGTCATTGGGATATTCTATTTCAAATCTTCCATAATATAAAAGGTAAAAAAATGGTCGGGTCCGTTTACGTGCATATACCTTTCTGCCTCAGAAAATGCATCTACTGCGATTTCGTCTCCGTGCCGTTTGACGACGCGCTTTCAAACAGGTACATGGATGCCCTCGCCAGGGAGCTTTCACTTTCGACGGGGGCGAAACAGGCCGGCGTGAAGACCCTCTTTGTCGGGGGCGGCACGCCGACGGCGCTCTCCGCCGGGCAGCTGGGAGGGCTATTGGCCGCGCTCGGGCAGGCACTCGATTTTCATCCGGGCGCCGAGGTCACGGTGGAGGCCAATCCTGCCACGCTGGATGAGGGGAAAGCCGGCCTGCTTTTTCAGGGCGGGATAAACAGGATAAGCATCGGGGCGCAGTCCTTCGACGCGGATGAGCTGAAACTCCTGGGCAGGGCGCACCGCCCCGGGGACATATCCGACGCCGTAAAACTCTGCCGGGCTGCCGGTTTTGAAAATTTAAACCTGGACCTTATCTACGGCCTGCCGGGACAGAAACGGGAAGGCTGGCGGGAGAGTTTGAAATCGGCCCTCCGGCTCGGCCCGACCCACATCTCGGCCTATGAGCTTACGGTGGAGGAGGGCACCGGGCTTTGGAATCTCGTGAAAAGCGGCGCTATAAATATGCCGCCGGAAGATAAAGTCCTGGCCATGTTCGAGGACGCGGAGGAGGTCCTGGGGGGGGCGGGGTTTATCCGTTACGAGGTCTCCAACTACGCGCTGCCCGGATTTGAGTGCCGCCATAATCTGAATTACTGGAGGCGGGGGGAATACCTGGGAATGGGGGCCGCGGCCCACTCGTTTTCGGGCGGGCGAAGGTGGAGAAATACCGGGGGCGTCGCCGAGTACATCGATATCCTTGAGGCAAACGGGCTTCCCGTCGCCGAGACCGAAACGCTTACGAAGGGCGAGGAGAAACGGGAGATTGTCCTTCTGGGGCTTCGGACCCGCGAGGGGGTGCCGCTTTCTCTGGCCGGCGATACGGGGGCCGATGAGACGGGCATTGGCCTTGAGCGCGCCGCAAGGGAATTGATCGGCGAGGGGCTGCTGGAAATACGGGCGGACCGCCTGCGCGCGACCCGCCGGGGATTTCAAATTCTAAACAGCGTTATATTGAGGCTCCTTGAAGGTCTTTCTCTCTGAATAAAAGCCGCTTTTGCCCGGCGGTCATTGCCAAGTAGTGCGTTTTTAATCCAAAATTGCAACAATGTCGCATCTATGATAGGATTTCGGCATGATGACGACGGCGCAAAGGCGTGTTTCGGGCCTCCTGCGGGGGAACGGGCTCAAGGTGACGAGGGGCAGGGCAGAGGTGCTAAACCTCTTCCTCGATGCCGGCAGGCCCCTTGCCCAAAGGCAGATTATGGAGATGCTGCGGCTGAAGCTGGACAGGGCGAGCGTCTACCGCATACTAAACGCGTTTGTGGAGGCCGGCATCATACACATGGCCTACGTGGACGTAAGACACCGGGTCTACGAGCTTCCCGACAAGTGCGGCGGGCAAAAATGCCATCCCCATTTTTCATGCCGCGGCTGCGGGAAGACGACCTGTCTGGAGGATTTCAGGGTCTACTTCAAGGGCGCCCTTGCAAAGGGGTTTGTCGCGGAGAGACAGAAGGTGCTCATTGAGGGGCTTTGCCCCGACTGCAGAAGATGAAGGAAACCGGAAGGGGGATATTGAGACGTCGCCGTTGATAGCGCTTACATACTCGTTTCTCTTTGGCCTGCTGCACGGTATTCTGCCCGACGAGCATACATGGCCTATCACTTTCAGTTACGCCATAGGCAGCGCAAGCGGCAGGGGCGGGATGAAGGCGGCGCTGTCTTTCTCGGCCGCCTTCACGCTCCAGAGGGCGCTTGTCTCCGAGCTTGCCTATCTGGCCCTGGCCCGGTTTCTTTTCAAGCCCGGCATGAGCGGCATCGTCTACATCCTTGTGGGCGTAGCGATGTCCGCGGCCGGGGCGATGGTGCTTAGAAAAAACCGCTATGTGCATATCCACGTCCTTGGCCATTGCCACGAGGACGTCTGCGACATGGAACAAAACAGCCGGTTGTTCACGAGGCGGCACCAGGCCCATGAGGCATTCGCTCCCCCGGCGCGGTGGACCCTGGTGCACGGGTTTATCGCGGGGTTTGGTTTCGGGGGGTTCGCTGTTTTTGTAAATACGGTTGCCGCCCCCGCAATGAAGAGCCCATGGACGGGATTTCTGCCGGGAATGGTCTTCGGGCTGGGCACCATGACCATGCTGGTTATCATCGGCGGGGTGTTTGGTTTTTCCCTTAGATGGGTGCGCTCCCTTTCCGAAAACGAGATCAGCCTGATAGGCGCTCAGACCGGGGGAAGGACGCTCTTTTTTGGCGGTATCCTGTTCGGGGTGGCAGGCATCGTCTCGCTCGCGGGTCTGGACCTCCACCTGCCAATCAAACAGGACTATGCCCTTATCGCGCTCTTCATAGCCCTGGTGGCCATCCCTGTCTTTGTCTATTCGTTCAGGCAGGTCAGAAAAGAACGTAAACAAACGACCACATCGTAAGGCCGGCCTTTTCCTGAGTTCGTGTGCGCCTCGGCCTTTCCCCGCGTTTTTTTAAGACAGATTGCCAGGGCGGTTGCAGGCGGCGGGCGGCAGTGCGGCTGCCGGCCCCATTTACTTTCCGTTAAATTTCCTCTAAAATATTTGAATCAGTCAGTTGACTCCGCTGAAGGTTGACAAAAAGCTGCAGGTCTGTTAATCTTTCTTTTCAGCGTTTTGAAGGGATTTCCGAAGCAGGAAGTAATTTGGAGGAAAAGTGCCGACTATTTCGCAGCTTGTAAGGAAGGGCAGGCAGCAGCTTGGAAGGAAGACGAAGAGTCCGGCCCTGAAGGCCTGTCCCCAGAAGAGGGGTGTCTGTCTGAGGGTGTCGACCATGACCCCGAAGAAGCCGAACTCCGCATTGAGGAAGGTGGCCAGGGTGAGGCTCACAAACGGGATGGAGGTGACGGCCTACATACCGGGCGTGGGGCACAATCTGCAGGAACATTCCATAGTCCTCATAAGGGGCGGTAGGGTGAAGGACCTCCCCGGCGTGAGGTATCACATAATCAGGGGCGCTCTGGACACGGCCGGAGTGGGCGACAGGCGCCGGGGCCGCTCGAAGTACGGGGCCAAGAGACCCAAATAGGGTTTTTCATCGGGACCGAAGGGAAAATTGAAGGAAAATGCCTAGAAGAAGAGTAGCGGAAAAAAGAGAGATACTGCCGGACCCCAAGTACGGCAGCAAGATAGTGAGCAAGTTTGTCAGCGCGCTCATGGAAGACGGCAAGAAGGCGACGGCCGAGCGGGCGTGCTACGGCGCCTTCGATATAATGAAGCAGAAGACCGGGCAGGACCCCCTGAAGGTATTCAAGCAGGCGCTGGAGAACGTGAAACCCGTGCTTGAGGTGAGGCCCAGGAGGGTCGGGGGCGCCACCTACCAGGTGCCCGTCGAGATAAGGCCGCAGAGGCGCACTGCCCTGGCGTTCCGCTGGCTCATCGGCTACTCCCGCAAACGCAGCGAGCGGACGATGAGGGAGAAGCTGGCCGGGGAGCTCCTTGACGCCTTCAACAACGCGGGCAGTTCCTTCAAGAAAAAAGAAGACACTCACAAGATGGCTGAGGCCAACAGGGCCTTCGCACATTATAGATGGTAAGCGGGCCCGAAGGAATCATAATATTCGATGAATCAGCCATACTCAATGAATCCACTGGAAAAAACGCGCAATATCGGGATAATGGCCCATATAGACGCCGGCAAGACGACGACTACCGAGCGGATACTGTACTATACGGGCGTCACATACAAGATAGGGGAAGTTCATGAAGGCACGGCCGTCATGGACTGGATGGTCCAGGAACAGGAAAGGGGCATCACAATAACCTCGGCCGCAACCACCTGCCATTGGAAGGATTACAAGGTCAACATCATAGATACGCCGGGGCATGTGGACTTCACCGTGGAAGTGGAAAGGGCTTTAAGGGTGCTTGACGGGGCGGTGGCATTGTTTGACGCGGTCTCCGGGGTCGAACCCCAGTCCGAGACCGTCTGGAGGCAGGCGGACAAGTACGGTGTGCCGAGGATTGCCTTCATGAACAAGATGGACCGGGTAGGCGCCGATTTTTATATGAGTGTCGGCAGCATGGTGGAGAGGCTGGGGGCAAGGCCCGTTTGCGTCCAGGTCCCCGTCGGCAGGGAGGAGAATTTCGTGGGCCCCGTCGACCTGGTGGGCATGAAGGCCTTCCGTTTCGACGCGGATGCGATGGGCGTTAATTTCAGCACGGTCGATGTGCCCGAGGATGTGAGGGCCGAGGCTGTCTCCTACAGGGAAAAGATGATAGAGGCCCTGGCCGACTTCGACGAAAATATAATGGAAAAATACCTCTCCGGCCATATGGACGCGATTACCGGGGAAGAGATAAAGGCGGCGATCCGGCGCGGGACGATCGAGATGAAGATCACCCCGGTGCTCTGCGGGACGGCCTTCAAGAACAAGGGCGTCCAGCAGCTGCTGGACGCGATCGTGGACTACCTGCCCTCCCCGCTCGATGTGCCCCCCATGACCGGCAAGGACATGGACGGCAATGTGATCACCAGGAAGGCAAGCCCGGATGAGCCCTTCTCCGCCCTCGCCTTCAAGGTGATGACGGACCCGTTTGTGGGCCAGCTCACTTACCTGAGGATATACTCCGGGGTGCTTAGCTCCGGTTCCTATGTCTATAACTCCGTCAAGGACAGGCGGGAGCGGATCGGGCGGCTCCTGCGGATGCACGCCAACAAGCGCGAAGACGTGAAAGAGACCACGGCCGGCGATATAGTTGCGGCAGTGGGTCTCAAAGACACCCTTACAGGCGACACCCTGTGCGACGAGAAAAACCCGATCATACTTGAGAGCATGGAATTCCCCGAACCCGTCATCCACGTGGCCATAGAGCCAAAGAGCAAGGTCGATCAGGACAAGCTCTCCTCCTCCCTGATGAAACTCTCCCAGGAAGACCCCTCGTTCAGGGTCTCCACGAACGAGGAGACGAACCAGACGCTTATAGGCGGGATGGGGGAGCTGCACCTGGAGATAATAGTCGACAGGCTCATCCGCGAGTTCAAGGTGGGCGCGAACGTGGGCAAACCTCAGGTCGCCTACAAGGAGACGATAAAGCAGCCCGCAAAGGCGGAGGGCAAGTTCATCCGCCAGACGGGCGGCCGCGGCCAGTACGGGCATGTTTATCTCCAGCTTGAGCCGCTCAAGGACGGCAAGGGTTTTGAGTTCGAAAACAAGACCGTGGGCGGCTCCATCCCCAGGGAATACATACCGGCGGTGGAAAAGGGCGTGCGGGAGGCGATGGACGCCGGCGTGCTGGCGGGCTATCCGCTCATGAACGTCAAGGCGATAGTCTACGACGGCTCCTTTCACGAGGTAGACTCCTCCGAGATGGCCTTCAAGATAGCCGCGTCGATGGCCTTCAAGGAGGCGGCCCGCAGGGCCAACACCGTGCTGCTGGAGCCCGTCATGAACGTCGAGGTCGTGACCCCGGAGTCTTACATGGGGGATGTCATCGGCAACCTGAACTCCAGGCGCGGCAAGGTGCAGATGATGGAAAAAAGAGGAAACGCCCAGGTCATAAAGGCGCTAGTGCCCTTAAGCGAAATGTTCGGATATGCCACTGATTTGAGGTCCATGACCCAGGGAAGGGCCACATACACGATGCAGTTTTCGCACTACGAGGAAGTCCCCAAGGGCATCGCGGAAGCAATAATCGAAAAGGTGAAAGGCAAATAGGAGGGCATTTCAAACATGGCGAAGGCTAAATTTGAGAGGGTAAAGCCCCATGCGAACATAGGGACGA